>NZ_CAKJTI010000004.1 GCF_917563915.1 Bacillus rhizoplanae
TTAGTATGCAAATCTTTAAAGAACTTACACTGGACCTTTAGAAAAAAGAAAAAATCTTATGTGAAATTAAACTTATATAAGCTTAGCTTGATGGGCATGTGGCGATACCCCATAGCCATCAAGCTAAAATTTTTTAGTACCCCCAGAACGAAATTTTGTGCTAACTTGTAACCAAAAAGCTCATTTTATCGTATGGGGGTGGATTTGTTTACTTAAGTTGATGGGCATGTGGTGCGACCCCATGTAGCTCTACACTTGGTTGTTAGTTTTTGACGCTAACATTATGACCAAGTGTAACCTACGTTTAGCAAACTGGGGTCGTTTCGTTCATTATGACTAACGGACGGGAAGAAAATGATTCTTTTTAATCTGAGTAGAAATGATAATTACATGAGTAATATGTCCCCCGCTATTTCGATTTCGACCGAAAAAAGGCGATTTGTAAAAATTCCAAATCGCCTTTTTTAATATTATTGCTTTTTAGGTTTCTTATCTAAAATAAAGCGTAGTTCATTGATTTCATCATCAGATAGGGTATCTTCCTGAATGAATTGGGCAAGCATGGATTTCAGGGTACCTCCATAGATACGCTTGATAAATGATTTGGTCTCGGCACGCTGGCACTCTTCCTGTGTATAGAGCGGGTAAAAGGTGTAAACTCTTAGATTTTTATTGACACCTACTACATCTTTTTGAACCAATCGATCGAGAAGAGTGCGTATGGTTTTCGGCTTCCAATCAGTACTCTCCTGTAAGGAAAGTATGATGTTATTCGCTGTTTGAGGAGATTTATCCCAAAGCACGTTCATGATTTCCCATTCTGCTTCTGATATACTAGGAATGTTTTTCTCCATATTTATCCCCTCCATTTTCTTTAATAGATTCCTAAATCTTTTAAAATTGATAAAGTAATTTCTATAGCCTTGCTTCCAGATGCATCATCTTCATTTTGTATATTGGTAGCAAAGAAATAAGTATTGTTCTTCGTCTCTACATACCCGATAAACCAACCATTGATGTTTTTTCCATTCACTGTTCCTGTACCCGTTTTTCCTGATAGGCGAGCTTCTTCATTCTTTTCTAAGAGTAGTGCTTCTTTCACAGCTTGGATATTCATTTCCTTATATCCTAATTGATTATAATAAAAGGCCTGCAGCAGTTGCACTTGCTCGACTGGAGAAATTTTTAATGAGGATTCGTGCCAGAATTCACCTAATCCCCCAGATACATTGGAGTTTCCATAGTTTATATCTTGTAGATTAGATTGTATTGTTTCAAGTCCTGTTCTACGATCTAGTTCTTGGAAATACCAGTTTACAGATTTTTGTAAAGCAGATGAGACATCCTGATCCATATTCCAAGCGTCATAGGGTTGCTCCGTCCCATCCCATGAAAGGGTGGATTCTTCGGGTGATATCACATTTGATTCTAGTGCAAATAAGGCACTATAGATTTTGTATGTGGAATCAGGTGATACCCGCAACGTACTTTTCTCTTCATTATAAATGCGATATTGTTTTGCACTATGATCATATAAAACAAAACTTCCTTCATACCCTTTAAAGAATTGATGTAAATCCTCATAAACTGTTCCGTCATTATTAAAATAGTATCGGTCGTTCTCCGTCGCAAATACAGAAATGACAGGTAATTGAACTGTCAAAATGATACTGGCCAACACATAAATAAAGACGCTTTTTCTTATTGATTTCTTTGCGCCAGGCTTATAGGCAGCAATTTGTTCAATTCGTTTTTTGATTTGACTCTTCGAACCGTTTATTTTTGTTACTAATTGTAGCTTACTTGACCGTTTCGAAAGATCCAAAAAATTAATGATTGTATTTCCATATTCACTAAATGAATTATCATCTAGTAAATGTAAAACAGATGTATCACATGCGATTTCCCGATCTAATCTCATTTCTCTAAAAGCAAGCCAGACAAGGGGATTAAACCAATAAATGATTTGATAGAACAATATCACGTAATTTGTCAGCAGATCCTTATTTTTATAGTGATTCAGTTCATGAAGAAAGATATACTCGTAATGTTTCAAGCTGAGCCAGCTTTCATGCTGAGAAGGTAAGACGATATATGTTTGAAAAAGTCCGAATATCATTGGCGATTGGACTTTTTTTGAAATAACAATCTTTATTGATTTTTTAATCTGTAGTCTTTTCTTGCATTCTTCGAAAAGCACGAGAACTTCTTGATTGGAAAACGTAGAAGAATAATTCTTTATCCTTCTAAGTGTAATCCATCCACGAACCATAGTAAAAGTGTATAATAGCACCCCTGACATCCATAATCCCATCACTCCCATATTAAGTAAGGACAGATCCGGCCGATTGACAGATACAGAAAAGTCTTGTATCAGGTGTAGGCCCTGCATCATATTAGTTCCATTTATTTCTGTATTAGGGCTGAGCGCATTAGTCTGATATGTATCCCCACCGTTAAAGAGAGAACTAAAATTATATAAATGAGTAGGTATGAATGGAAGTGCTAAAGCGATAAAAAGAAACATCCACAAATGATAGTGCCATTTTGCTGTTAGCTGTCTTCCAAACCATTTTCGTATAAGTAGAATAACAGTAACGGAAAATGAAGACACCAATAGGCCAATTATAAAATGAGTTAAAAACATGTCTCTCAACACCAACTCTCTTGGATTTTTAAATTTTTAAAAACAGGTATATAGCATATTTATAGTAGCTTGGTGGTAAAAAATAAAGAGTTGACTTTATTTGATTACATTTGTAGTATTGTACTACAGATGTAATCAGACTACAAATGTAATCTTTTGAAACTCCTTGAATAAGGTTGTTTTTTCAATTCGTACATAAGAGTCTAATCAAATAATTAGGAGGTTTTACATGTAATAGTAAAAACTGGTGTTCAAATTGTATACATTGTATCTAATTTAACATTTGTTTTAAGTATTAAAAGTCTGAAAGGAATGATCATTTTGAAAAGTACAAGGATGCTAAAAATAGTGATGTGTGTTGGCATACTAAGTTTAAGTCTTGCAAGTGTAAAACTCTTTACAGGTGAACCATTGCAAGTGGAAGCAAAAGAAAAAACAAAGCAAACCAAGCATACAAACCATGCGACTCATCAAGAGTTCGCTCAACTTGAGAAAAAGTTCGACGCTCGACTAGGTGTCTATGCTATTGATACTGGTACAAATCGAACAGTTTCTTATAAACAAAATGAACGGTTTGCTTTCGCATCAACATATAAGGCTTTAGCTGCAGGAGCAGTGCTAATGCAAAATCCAATTGACAAATTAAACGAAGTTATCACTTATACAAAAGATGATCTAGTTGAATATTCACCCATTACAGAGAAATATGTAGATACCGGTATGACACTTGGAGAGATTGCAGAAGCTGCCGTTCGTTACAGTGATAATACCGCAGGGAACCTTTTATTTAAGGAACTAGACGGGCCTAAAGGATTTGAAAAAGCGCTCAAACAGATTGATGATGGAGTTACCCAGGCAGATCGCTTTGAGACAGATTTAAACGAAGCAATTCCTGGTGACATCCGTGATACAAGTACAGCTAAAGCACTTGCTACCGATCTTAAGGCTTTCACAGTTGGAAATGCACTCCCAGCTGACAAACGTAAAATTCTTACGGATTGGATGCGCGGAAACGCTACAGGAGACAAACTCATCCGCGCTGGCGTACCAAAAGACTGGGAAGTCGCTGATAAATCAGGAGCCGGAAGCTACGGAACACGAAATGATATTGCAATCGTTTGGCCACCGAATAGAGAACCCATTATCATTGCAATTCTGTCCAGTCGTGATACAAAGGATGCTACCTATGATAATGAACTGGTCGCGCAGGCTGCCACGATTACAATTAATGCTCTCAAGTAATAATATCCCAGTTTCCTCATTCATTAATCCAATGTTATCTAGAGGATAAAACTAGAAACCGATTCTTTTTATTGTGAAGAGAATCGTTTTTTTGCATGATTATCATTTCCATTATGGGGTAGCACCACATCGCTATAGCTAAGATAAATTTGTATCCATATAATCAAAAAAACGCTATTCTTTTTGTAGAAATATACAGAAGGGATGGCGTTTTGTATGACTCTATCGATTCAAGATGAGTTTCATTTATTCGCTGAAGAACTACAGCGATATCTATCTCCAAACATCCTTCAACAGCTCGCGCAGGAGACGGGTTTCGTAAAACGTAAAAGTAAGTATGGCGCACGAGAATTGACTGCTTTATGTATTTGGATTAGTCAACACGTAGCAAGCGATTCTCTCACTCGATTATGTAGTCGACTTTATGCAAATACAGCTACACTCATAAGTCCAGAAGGACTTAATCAACGTTTTAACCGATACGCTGTTTTATTTCTACAGCGCGTATTTTCCCTTTTAGTCAAAAGCAAACTAAACGATTCATCTCAAATTTCAAACCAATACACTTCTTATTTTCAACGTATACGTATTTTAGATGCTACTATTTTTCAAGTACCCAATCATTTTACAATTATTATTATGTTCTCTTTAAAAGGAGAAATAATTGTTAGTTTGCCACTAGATGTAGTACGAACTGCTGTCCCTCTTCGGATTTACTTTATTGTGATGTTTTCGTTCTCTTCTTCATGGGAAAGAAAATTGGGACCAATTATTCTGTGACAACTACATTAGTATTTACGGCAGTAAGCAACAACTTTGAATTGGTAATCGCAGTGGCCGTTGGTGTATTCGGTATTCATTCCGGCGCAGCATTTACAGTTGTGATTAGACCGTTAGTAGAAGTGCCCGTAATGATTGTACTTGTAAATGTCGCTCTCTGGTTCAAACGTAAATACTTTAAAGATCCAGCTATATAAACTTCACAACAAAAGTGGAACACAATATGGAAAATAAGAAGACAATTTTCAGGAAACTCATGTCGCAGCCAGAAGGCTGGGGGAAACAATACTTAGGTGACTGTATTCTGCAGGTATTGAAGCGCATGGAGTAACTCCTAATGCGACTAAGGCTATGAAAGAGGGGAACATTAATATTTCAGATTAAACATTGGATGTAATCGATCCAAAAATCCTAAACAACGCTGATTTAGTAGTCACTCTTTGCAGTCCGCCATTTTGCATTTGTTTATAGAGTAGAAAGTTTTATTTCTATTTCAATATATATCTATCACACAAAAAACGACCCGCATTGCGGGATCGTTAAAGTCTATTTCTCTTTCAGATGTTGTTGTAATTCGTCTATGACTTTTTGTAAAACATCGTGCTGTTCTCGTGCTAGTACCAATTCTTCCTTTACTAAAGTCAATTCCTCCATCACTGTATCATGAGTCTCACCTATAATTTTTTCAACTTTTTGTAAAGTATCGTACTGTTCTCGTGCCAGCGCTAATTCTTCCTTTACTAAAGCCAATTCCTCCATCACCGTATCATGAGTCTCACCTATAATTTTTTCATCTTTTTCCCCGGCGATTCTTGCTACATATCCGATGACAGGTAAGGCAATGCCTTGAAAGATCGTCTGTACTACGTACTCTACCCATTCCACAAGAGTATTTGGATGCTGAAAGAAAAGCGGCACAATTACAAGCCCAAAAACGATATAAAAGCAAGCCATTGTAGAAAACCATAGGGCCAGTTTGTCACCAAGCCATGCATTAAAACGCCTTATCATTCATCACTCCGTATCTAAAATAAAGTTGCTCTTTTGTACATTTGAAGAAAAGGATTTCCGTTCTGTTCCATTTGTTTCGCTATTTAAATGAATTTATCCCGCACTAACGGGCAGTGAGACCCCCACCTCAAGATGCAGCGAAAGCGAAGAAGCCAGGTGGGGGATAACTGCCCGTAAGAGCCCGATTGGTTCAACTAACCATCAGTGGGGAGATGAAGAAAACCCCCACTGATGGAAGTTTCACTTTATATCAATCTTTTTTACCGTGTTCCAGTGACTTAATAAATAGAATGACAGCATTGATGAGAAGATATACAGTTGCAAATCTCCAAATAGTTTGCTCAACAGGTGGAAACTTCGTTTTATAAATAAACGGTCGAACACCCACATAGATAAAAGCATGATATAAGATTAACAAGTTCATCCACTTAAGGAATGATCTCCAATTTTTCACTGTGATTCCGGCTACAACAACAAGGATTGTAAAATAAAAGAAGCTAAGTAAAAGTCCTGTTAAAAATCCTGTCGATTCATTAATCATTTCAATTATCAAAAAAATATCACATCCTTTCATGCATAATGTACTATCATACTATGCGCAAAAGGGACAAGCTGTTTGTACACGTGTACTTTGCAAAAAAATAACATACGTAATTCGTGTGTATGTCGATTCCGGCACCATTTTACCAAGAAAAAAACCCGAATTGTGTACTTTTGTAATGTCCACAATTCGGGTTTCAGTTCAAAAAACGTATATATTTATTTCATTAATTAGAGATGCTTTTTATGCCAACGCAGACGCATGCTCTTGTTGATCAACCGGAACAACCGCATCTGTTAATGCTGCATCTAATTCAGCTGTATATTTCAGCTTTTCTTCCCCGCTCCAGTTTAATGCTCCTGCCATGTAATTGATTACAGCCTCTTTCCATTTATATACCCAGTGAATGTTGAAGAACACAGCTCCCATACGGCGTACGAAGAAATCAACTGGTTTTGTTGTCATTTCGAACTCCATCGCGTATACAAGTGGAAGAAGTACATCCAGCGGCATATTATAGCGTTCTGCATCTTCTTTATATTCTTTCGCTAACTCAAAGAGAACATCAACGTTTGAACCGTAGAACTTCGCAAATTGCTCAGCTTGCTCTACTGTTAAACCGTATTTTGTACCTTCTTGTGCTTTTTTGGCAATGAATGTTGAGAAATTTTTAGAACCGCCAACATGACCACCAGAGATTGGCATATGCTTCGTTGAGCTTGCAGGGTATGAACCGTGACCTTCTTTTTGTAGTAAAGATGTGACATAATCGACAACCATCTCTGCCATTTTGCGGTATCCTGTTAACTTTCCGCCGGCAATTGTAATTAAACCAGATTCAGAAGTCCAAATTTCATCTTTACGAGAAATTTCAGATGCACTCTTTCCTTCTTCATAAATTAATGGACGAACGCCTGCCCAGCTTGATTCAATATCCTTTTCTGTAATTTTTACAGTTGGGAACATGTAGTTAATCGCATTAATAATATACGTGCGATCTTCTGTTGTCATTTTTGGTACCGCTGCGTCTTTATCGTAAAATGTATCTGTTGTACCTACGTACGTTTTACCCCCACGTGGAATCGCAAATACCATACGTCCATCTGGTGTATCAAAGTAAATTGCTTGCCCTAATGGGAAACGTTTTTGATCAATAACAAGGTGAACACCTTTTGATAACTGCAATACTTTCCCTTTTCTCGAATTATCTTTTTCACGAAGCGTATCTACCCAAGGTCCTGCTGCATTGACAATCTTTTTACCGTACACTTCATATACTTTTCCGTCTAACACATCAACTACACGTACGCCGCATACTTTTCCATCTTTGTATAAGAAGCCGTCTACTTTTGCATAGTTCACTGCTTTTGCACCATGTTTAATCGCTTCTTTCATAACTTCAATTGTTAAACGCGCATCATCTGTACGATATTCTACGTAGTAACCGCCGCCTCTTAATCCATCTTGTTTCACAAGCGGTTCTCTCTTCATTGTTTCTTCGCGACTAAACATCTTTCTGCGCTCACTTTTCTTAACACCCGCTAAAAAGTCGTATACGCGAAGACCAATTGATGTACTAAATGCACCGAACGTACCGCCTTTATGAAACGGAAGCAACATCCACTCTGGTGTTGTTACATGTGGGCCGTTCTCATATACAATCGCACGTTCCTTTCCAACTTCAGCTACCATTTTCACTTCAAACTGTTTTAAATAACGTAAACCGCCATGAACAAGCTTTGTGGAACGACTTGATGTACCTGCTGCAAAGTCTTGCATTTCAAACACAACTGTTGATAACCCGCGTTTTGCTGCATCTAATGCAATACCAGACCCTGTGATTCCACCGCCGATAACAATAATGTCTAACTCTTGTTTATTTACTTCATTTAAAACATTTTGACGTTGTTTACTTGAGAATTTCATGGTAATTCCTCCTTTTAATTACGAAAAAAAGAGACCACAAACATCACCATAGAATTGCTTCTATAGCGCGTTGTGGTCTCTCCAAATCTCCTACCGAATTATTAACTTATCATCATAATAACACTGTTTATAATTATTTAAAAGCTTTTGTTGCTTCAATTGCTTTTTTCCAGCCAGCATATAGTTCTTCACTTGTACCCGCTTCCATTGCTGGTGCAAAGCTCTTATCCATATTCCACTGTGCTGCGATTTCCTCTTGATCTTTCCAATACCCAACTGCAAGACCCGCTAAATATGCTGCTCCTAAAGCTGTTGTTTCGTTTACTTCTGGACGCTCTACCGGCACGCCTAAAATATCACCTTGGAACTGCATTAGGAAGTTATTTTTCACTGCGCCGCCATCTACACGTAATGTTTTTAACTCAATACCAGAATCAGCTTCCATTGCGCATAATACATCTTTCGTTTGATATGCTAACGATTCAAGCGTTGCACGTACAAAGTGCTCTTTCGTTGTACCGCGTGTTAAACCGAATACTGCGCCGCGTACTTCACTATCCCAATATGGTGTTCCAAGTCCAACAAATGCAGGTACAACATATACGCCGTCAGTTGACGCAACGCGAGTCGCATACGCTTCACTTTCACTTGCATCCTTGAACATACGCAGTCCATCGCGCAGCCACTGAATGGCAGAACCTGCTACGAAAATACTACCTTCTAATGCGTATTCTACTTTCCCGTTTAAGCCCCATGCAATTGTTGTTAATAGGCCATTCTCAGATGCTACTGCTTTTTCACCCGTGTTCATTAACATAAAGCAGCCTGTTCCGTACGTATTTTTCGCCATACCTTCACCGAAGCAAGCTTGGCCAAATAATGCCGCTTGTTGGTCACCTGCAATGCCTGCAATCGGTACATTTTGACCGAAGAAATGATAATCAACTGTATGACCGTATACTTCAGAAGATGGACGTACTTCTGGAAGCATGCTCGCTGGCACTGTTAACATAGCAAGAAGCTCTTCGTCCCATTTTAATTCATGAATGTTATACATTAATGTACGAGATGCATTGGAATAATCTGTTACGTGAACGTTACCACCAGATAATTTCCATACAAGCCACGTATCAATTGTTCCAAATAATAATTCACCGCGCTCCGCTTTCTCTCTTGCACCTTCTACGTTATCTAAAATCCATTTTACTTTTGTACCAGAGAAGTATGCGTCAATTAAAAGGCCTGTTTTTTCACGAACCATATCGTTATAACCTTTTCCTTTTAGCTCGTCACAAATTTCGGCTGTTTGACGAGATTGCCATACGATTGCATTGTATACAGGTTTTCCTGTTTCTTTTTCCCATACAACTGTTGTTTCACGTTGGTTTGTAATCCCGATACTCGCGATTTGCTCCGGTTTTACGTTTGCTTCACTTAAACAGCTTGCAATAACCGCTAAAATCGATCCCCAAATTTCTTGTGGATTATGCTCAACCCAACCTGGCTTTGGAAAATGTTGTGTAAATTCTTTTTGCGCAACATGTACAATTTTACCTTCTTTATTAAAAAGAATCGCACGCGAACTTGTTGTTCCTTGGTCTAATGAAAGAATGAATTTTTCCATATGTATTTCCCCCTTACGCTACTTTTCTAGTATTTGTATTTTTTCCGCTCTGTTTGCTTGTCATATAAGAGATTGCTAGAACAATCACTGTTACAATTACTACATAGATAAGTGCTGAGTTTTGCTTTCCTTCAAATACAACTTGATGGAATAATCCTGCTAATGATCCGCCTAAAATCGGTCCTACAACTGGAATCCATGCGTATTTCCAGTTCGATCCGCCTTTTCCCGGAATCGGTAGAAGGAAGTGTGCAATACGAGGTCCTAAGTCACGTGCTGGATTGATTGCGTAACCAGTTGTTCCTCCTAATGATAAACCAATACTTACAATTAAGAAACCTACGACAAATGGATTTAAACCATCCGCAAATTTATTTGCACCAATTGCTAAAATACCAAGTACTAAAATAAAAGTTCCAATAATTTCACTTAAAAGGTTTGCAAATGTATTTGGAATTGCCGGTCCTGTTGCAAATACGCCTAACTTTGTGCCTGCATCTTCTGTTTCTTTCCAATGTGGTAAGTAATGTAAATATACAATAACTGCCCCAATCATTGCCCCCAGCATTTGTGCTGCGATATAACCTGGTACGTCACTCCAAGGAAATGCTCCTTTAAACGCAAGTCCAATTGTTACCGCTGGATTTAAATGTGCTCCGCTAATTGATCCAACTGCATAAGCAGCTACTGAAACCGCTAAGCCCCATCCCATCGTAATAACGATCCATCCTGAATTTTGCGCAAACGATTTCTTTAAACTTACACCAGCACAAACACCGCCGCCAAGAATGATTAGTATTGCTGTCCCTATTAACTCCCCTAAAAATGGTGACATATAACCCCTCCATAATCAAATTAAAACGCTTTCAGTGAAAGAGGAAAACTGAATGGCCATTCTTTTTTTCAAAAGAAAAAATCCACAAATACAAGTTTCTATAGAAACATAGAAACAATGAAATGTGGATCTCTTCTTTTCTCCGTCACGTTTATTAACTTGTTTATAATGTTAACTGCAATTGAAAGCGGTGTCAATTAAATTTTTCCACATTTTTGTCATTTTTCATGAAAATGTTTCCATAACTCTTTTTTCGATGTTGTAATCGCTGTTGCACCAGCTTCTAAAGCCCTTTCCACATCATCAACCGTGCGAATAAATCCACCTGCTAAAATAGATAATCCGGTCCGTTCTTTCACTTCTGCAATCACGTCCGTTAAAGCTCCCGGCAACACTTCAATGTAATCTGGCTTTGTCTTTTCTAAAAGAGCACAACTTTTTTCCATTGCACTAGAGTCAATTAAGAAAACGCGTTGAATCGCAACGACACCTTTTTGCTTCGCTTTCATAATCACACTTGATTTCGTAGATAACAAACCATATGGGCGAAACTCCTGGCATACATATTCCGTTGCATACGCATCACTTTGCAAGCCATGAATTAAATCGACATGTAAAAAGACTTTCTTACCATGCTGCTTCGCTAACGCCACGACACTTTTCAACTGACCGACATGAATATCTAAAATTACAATATATTCATACGAACTATGTAACAACTTTTCTAAATCCTTGATTTGCCGAACAGCTGGTAATATTTTTTGTTCATGAAATTCCATTCGAAAATCCCCTTCTGTATGTCTTTCTATCTCTTATAGTACACAAATTAAGGAAAAAGAAAAGATGATACCTTTTTTTAGAGGTCCAGTTCCAGCGTAGCTTGATGACTCGCATGTCGAACATAGTCGAAGGGTCTTTATATTGTGTCGAGTCGTCGATATATTGTAAAAAGCGCCGATAAATATATGTTTTCCGCCGATATATTGCGAAAAGCGCCGATATATCGGCGAACACGTAAAAACGGGACTGACCCTAAAGGTAGGTCAGTCCCGTTTTTTCCTAGCAATTACTTATTATCAGCACCTAGCGTTGAAACTTGCCATTCCACACCGAATTTATCTTTCACTTGGCCGTATAACGGGCTCCAGAAAGTTTCTTGAAGCGGCATTACTACTTGACCACCGTCTTGTAATTTTTCAAATACTTCTTTTGATTTTTCTCCATCTTGTATGTGAATTGCTATAGTCAATTGCGATCCAATTTCGTGTGACTGACCTGGGAACGTATCAGAAATCATAAGATCCGTATTACCAACTTTTAAATGTGCATGTAAAATACGATCTTTCGCCTCAGCAGGAATCGGGTATTCTGGATTTTCTGGCATTTCTCCAAACGTTTGAAGCATTTCAACCTTTGCATCCAATGCGTTTTCGTAAAACTTAACTGCTTCTTGTCCATTACCATTCGTCACTAAATACGGGTTAATACCTAAAATCATCACAAGCACCTCTTTCTAAAATGTTTAACATATGTAACCGCGAAACAGAACATACGTTTCTATTATTTTATCATATATTACTTGCTTATGGAACTATTTTACTTCGTTCGTGCAATGAAAAAAATCGACATCTTTTTATGTGAAAATAAGATAGTTTGGTTGATTTTTTTATAACCCTGCTCGAATTTCGTGCTAAGCAAATGCTGACATAATTCGCGAAATAATGGTGCTACTCCCTTCTCCTTTAGCTTACACATGAAAGTGTTCTAAAGGAGGAAATGCCTGAAATATAAATATAATCAAAAGGAGTGAGATAATAATGGAAGCAAGCACCTTTTTAGGACTGTTTTGGGGATGGATGATAGTTATCGTATCAGGAATACTTTTCGTACGTCCATCCGTACTACGTGAGCTGAAAAAATTAGTAGTCGAGGACAGAGGATTTGGGATTATGTATGGCTTTCTATCGATTTTTTTAGGGTTAGGCACTGTTATCCTGCATAATGTATGGGCACTCAACTGGCAGGGATTCATCACAATCATTGCATGGCTCGCGCTATTAAAGGGAATTTACGTAATTGCATATCCTGAACCATCCAAGAAAACCGACTTCGAAGTGCGGATACGATCTACGCGTATAGCACTTGCTATCGTTGGTGCTTTGGCTTTATGGATGCTTGTCGTAATCTATATGAAATAATCTGTAATTCGAAATAGGTCTCAGTAGATTCGTTAAGATCATTAAGAATTTCCTAACACTTTCCCGTTTAAAAGGAGATGAGTAGATGAAGCTGAATCATTTGAATTTATGTGTGAATGATTTATCGGCAGCAAAAGTTTTTTTTGAAACATTTTTTGATTTTCAATGTTTAGAAGAGAAAGGAAAAGCTCTTGTAGTGATGAGTGATAATGATGGATTTATTCTTGTATTAAGTGATCCAAAAGCGTTTAAAGGGGGAAAAGATGCGATATACCCGGAAGCTTTTCATATTGGTTTCTTAGTAGAAGAACCAAATGAAGTTGATCAATTATATGATCGCTTAATAGATGGAGGTATTGAAATAGATAAAGAACCTTATAAGATGAGAGGTAGTAGTTATGGCTTCTACTTTACAGTATTTAATGGATTGTTGATTGAGGTTTCTTGCCTTGACTATAAAGACGGTAAAAGAATCTCAAAACTTAATGTTACTAAAGATGCTAAACGTTAATGAACTATCGATGCTTTATATAAATGCAAATTGAAAAATAAAAGGAGCTGACTTTTTGTAGTCAGCTCCTTCTTATATGAATTATTATCGGCAAACAACCGTTGAAATTTGCCATTCTACACCGAATTTATCTTTCACTTGGCCGTATAATGGACTCCAGAATGTTTCTTGAAGCGGCATTACTACTTGACCGCCGTCTTGTAATTTTTCAAATACTTCTTTTGATTTTTCTATATCATTTATCCCGATGAATATAGTCACTTGTGATCCAATTTCATATGGTTTACCTGGGAATGTATCAGAAATCATAAGATCCGTATCACCGACTTTTAAATGTGCATGTAACACACGATCTTTTACCTCAGCAGGAATCGGAAATTCTGGATCTTCAGGCATGTCTCCAAACGTTTGAAGCATTTCAACCTTTGCATCCAATGCGTTTTCATAAAATTTAACTGCTTCTTGTCCATTGCCATTCGTCACTAAATAAGGGTTAATACCTAAAATCATGAAAAACACCTCTTTCTAACATGTTTAGTAGTCATAAACATATGCAACCGCGAAAACAGAACATATGTTTTGTTTTATTTTATCATGTGTTACTTGTTTATGGATCTATTTTACTTCGTTCGTGCAATGAAAAAAATCGACATCTTTTTATGTAAGCCGTCAGTTTTTGAGAGGTGACTTTTTTGACAATACTTCAAATGCTAAGAACTGTGTTACCTGACTAGAGTTGAAATTATTATCTGAAACTAGTACAAGGCTGTCGTTCCCGTTTGCAAGTTTAGGACCCCAAGAGATGCCTTCGATATTGTCTAGTTTAGATAAACCTAATGTGTTCAAATCAAGAATCAGACGCTTTTTAACAGGCTTAAATTTGCTTTCTTGTAACGAATCTATATGACTAATATCACTAGCTCCGTTAAGATCAATCTCATAAATACGAATATAGTTTTTAAAGGTTCCATCTTCACCTTGTACACCAGAACGTTCAACTGTTAATAACTCATGGTTGTTTACCGCAAGGATCTCTGACACGCCATTATCTGCGTATTTACCAGGCGCTGGCGTTGCTGGAATTGGATCAATAGGGTATGCGTACTGTCCGAGTACATTCCCTTTACGATCATATTGAGTGATCCGTGAAAGTGCCCCGGAGTTTGCAGTAGGTATAGGCCCGTCCTGATATAATGGACCTTCCATTGCAACCCATAGCGACTTACCGTCGGGTGCAAACGTAGAACCTTCAAAACTCAGGTTATTACGTGCCCCAGTCTCTTGTGTTGGTGATACTTTAAATATTTCCGGCAGAGACAATGTAGACAAGTATTGTCCATCACGAGTGGCATGTTTCACGAACGGATTTAAGCCAAGAGAACGATCGCCCTCACTCGTATACCAAATACTCCCATCTAGAGGATCAATGTTTATGGATTCAAAATCTGGAACTTCTCCACCCTGAGTGGTGTATTGTGTTTGATTGGGATAAACGCTTCCGTCAGCTTGCTTTAAAAAATTCACTCCGGTCAATTGAATAGAATGAAAACCTTGGGGATTATAGTTGAGCCTAGCATTATAAAAACGCGCAGGATTATAACTTGATCTGTCGTCGCTTATCATAACCCATGTGTCACTTTTAGAATCGTACCTAAGTCCTGAAAGGCCGCCCACAGTAGTTCCTTCAAAATTCTCATTGAACGGGATTTTTTTCTCTCCAATAAACCTTAGACTCTTAACGGAACGTTTTTCGTTTAAGTTGTTTACACCATCCTTTTTCTCGCTAGAATGGTCATAATTTTCCTGTGATACATTTTGCTCAGCAGCATGAATAGTAATAGGTGATAAAGCTAGACAAGCACTTAATGCAGCAACACTTAAAACGTTAAAATACTTAGGTAACTTAAGTTTTTTCATAATACTCTCCCTTTTCTATGTTTATTTTTATACAACAAAAAAGGCATTTCTATAATTCAGTATGATGAAACGCAGAGCTTTAACAGCAAGTCCCTATTTATTAGATTTACTAAATGAACGCACATCCCCATTTCCTTCATACAAAATTACCACTCTACAATAACACCAAGATATGAATTTCCGTTTAAAAGACTATTAAAAAAATGTAAAGCATCACAACGAAAAAGGATGGCAACCTCTCGGCTACTCATCCTCTAACATACAACTATTAAAGCAAAACAGAATCCTCATCCTTCTCTTGATGACGTCGTTCCCGTTCTTCTGCCAAACGTCTCATATATATTTCGCCTTCTTTTTCAATAAACTCATTATCAATATCTTGCTCTTTTTTCGACGTGTATAAGACCATATAACCGCTCACAACAATCCCAATAATAATGAGATAAATCCACCATGGTAAAGTTTCCATTCAAGTTCCTTCCTTTCATAAGACAAGCTTTGTTAATTTCACTGTATGAGAGGAAGGAAGGTTTTATGACTCTTTTATTTTGAAAGGGCCTTCAACTTATCGATGAACCCAAACTGCCCCTGCTGACTTATCATCAGCTTGACCTACCACTTCAATTTTAATTCCAAGATTCGGAAGTTTTCGTCCTGCATCTGGAATTACGCTGTTCATATATGATTTAGAATCATCAAATTTAGACACACCTGGTAATCCTTTATAATCAAAGATTCCGCGCGTTGGTGAATTTACTTTCCATGCTGGCGTTTGATCAAACGAGAACGCAGCATCTGCAATTTGATAACGAGTACTATTTTTCACACTTGGCTGTCCATTTAATGTTCCAATAATCGCTTCTGGATGAGAATCTACTACTCCAAGGAATCCTTCGCCTGGATGCACGCCAACCCAGTTATCTGTAAAGCTTTGATCTGCATACCATACAACAAGTCCTGTATTGTAAACTGGACCGCGTCCATATTGCAGTGCTTCGTCAGAACCTGCATAGTTTCTCCACTCTAAATAATAATTATTTTTCTTCTGCTCAAATCCATCAGAAACAGTAAATCCTTTTAAAGTAAAGCTCGGTTGTCCTTCTGCATCATCAGAGAAAACAACTTTATTATCTACCGTTAAAGTAGCATTATCAAGCGCAAAGCCTCTGTAAGCTACAGCAACATCTGTTAAATATTCAAATTGTAGTTTTACTTTCTTCCCTTTGAATTGACTTAAATCATAAGACTTGTCAATCCACGTATCATTCGTTGTATCCATGCCATTCTTTACGTCTTTGTCACCCATTCTATCAATCTTTGTTTTCGTTCCATCTTCCGTAATAGCATATACGTCAAGGAAATCATAATTTGCTTCAAGTTCATAGAATGCTTTATAATCAAATTTCGCATTCGTTACATTTGTTAAATCAAACACTGGGGTCTCTAATGTTGTATGTATATCATTTCCTTTTGTACTATAATAAAATTTCTTTCCAAAACCAGATTCAATATTTTTCAACTTTTTATCCGGTAAATTTACACGAATAATTCCTGGACGTTTTGATTTTGTAACACTTTGATCTAAATACGTCGAAAATCCGATACCTGTGCCAAGTTTATCATAGTTTACCTCTACAATATTCGCCCAGTTCCCTTGCATATTCTTTTGGAAGAACTCTTTATTTTGCGGAGAGAAACTTGTCGGTTCTGTTCCTGCAATTCTTCCAGCCCAGCTGCCGCCGCTCATAATAGACCAAGCTTCAATTGGCTCACCTTGTCCTGAATATTTTGTATCATACTCATCAGGTAAACCTAAATCGTGACCGAATTCATGAGCAAATACACCAACTGCACCGTCTTCAGGCTCAATTGTGTAATCATATGCAGCCATCTTTCCACCCCAGTTTGGAACAGATGCTGTTGTGCCATCAATTGCATAAGGTTTTCCACCAAGTTTTGAACGGTGAGACCAAATCGCATCATCCTTTAATTTTCCGCCGCCAGCTTCTTGGCCAACACCAGCGTGAACAACCATTAAATGATCAATAATTCCATCTGGTTCATTTTTATTACCATCACCGTTGTAATCATACTGATCGTATTGATCAAAATCAGCTAAATTAATTCCTTTTGCTACCGCCGCTTTTAACGCGTCTTTTACTAAATCACGTGGTCCTAAAGGTGCTTTATTATCATGACCACTTCCTGCATCATCACCGTAATCAGAAGCTTTACCTGGAACAGTCAACCATTCCGTTACAGTTCCATCAACTGTATAACTGCCGCCTGATTGCTCTTCATAATATTGCTTAAATGTTTTAATTTTCGAACCATTGAACAGCGTAAACTGCTCATCTCCAAACAGCATATTTTCATAATGCTCACGATTAAAATCATTCGCATACATATATCCTGGTTCTTGATCAATATTGTTATGTTTAAAATCACTAAATTCTACAAGTAACACAAGAACTTTATCTGTACGAACAGGCCCGTTATATTGCGCTTGCTGCGCTGAAGACGTCGGCACTTTACCATTTCCATGTATCTTTCCATTTAATCCAGGTACTTGCCCAGCTAATGGACCATTCTTTGACTGATGTTGGTTCTCTTTCTCTTCCATTTTCGCATCTTTTACTTTTTTCATAAAATCAGTAGCTTCCTGAGTAAGACTGTCTTCTGGCGTTGTTTCCTTTCCAGGATTTTCGCCTTTTTTCTTCTCTACATATTTTTCTACAGCCTTCGACGTTTCTGCTTGTGATGCAGATGGATCAATGACCCCGCGTTGTTTCAGTGCATTTGCCAAACGTTCCTCTGGTATTAAATGCTCATCTATGAAACTAGATGGCTCTGATGATGATTCAGCATAAGCAGCATGACCACCGAAGGCAAACATAGAACTTAGCATAGCCCCTGTTGCCAACACTGAAAAAGTTTTTAATTTTCTGTTCTTTTTCAATGCAATCCCCCCTATTGTGTATAAGTTGTCGACTTTTTTTGTCGATATGTACATATTATTATCGATTGATGTAATTTTCAATATTTTTGTAATATACAGACTATTTAATGTAATTTATTTTATTATAATAATTTTTCTGCAGTAGAGCTGATCATTTTTTTGTTCTACTTCACTTCAATCATCATAAAAAAAAGATTCTACCACGATAGTAGAATCTTTTTTACACTCTTTTTTAGTTATGGAAAGTAGGTTTATAAAACGAACGATTATCAAGCGCAAATACACGCTCTGTATATTCACCTGGTTTTGTACGGCTTAACGCACGGTCCATCATATTCATCTTCGCATCTAAGTTATCAATATAATGAAGAATTTCTGCTTCTTTTACAAGCGGCGGCTTCGGACTGCCCCATTCTGCTTTTCCGTGATGCGATAAGACAATGTGCTGAAGAATCAATATTTCTTCTGCTTCAATTTGCAGCTCGTCTGCTGCTTTGCCAATCTCATTTACCATAATCGAAATATGACCAAGCAAGTTACCTTCTAACGTATACGTTGTTGAAATTGGACCTGATAATTCAATGACTTTACCAAGGTCATGTAAAATAACACCCGCATACAATAAATCTTTATCAAGAGACGGATATAACGCTGCAATTGCTTTCGCTAAGTCAAGCATCGATACAACATGATACGCCAGTCCTGAGACAAACTCATGATGATTTTTCGTTGCTGCTGGATAATCTAAAAATTGACTTTGATACTTATTCAGCAAATGTCTCGTAATGCGCTGAATATTAGAGTTACTCATTTCAAATATGTACTGTGTAATTTTCTCAACCATATCTTCTTTTTTGAGTGGCGCCTTTTCCACAAAATCCGAGATATCCGTTACTTCATTCGAATTTGCCACTCGAATTTGTTTTACACGAAGTTGAATGCGTCCTTTATAATTTTGAATATCGCCCGCTACTTTTACGATTGTTTCCGCTACATATTGCTGCTCTACTTCAGGTGATACATCCCACAGCTTCGCTTCAATGTCACCGCTTTGATCTTGTAAAATGACTGTTAAAAATGGTTTCCCGTTACTTGCGATACCTTTCGTTGCCGATTTAATCATTAAATATAAATCGACTTGCTCACCAACTTCATACTGTGCAATTTTCTTTTTCATATATTTTCCTCCACCGTCATCGATATTATTAGTATAGCATATTACAGCACTTCTACCTCACTGCTTTAATCGCTGAACTTCATCTTCTTCAAAGAAAGATAAAAGGTGTTTATGACAAGTAAAGAAAATGACTTGCCGTTCTTTCGCTAATTCCTTCATAAGATGCACAGTTCGCTCTGTCCGCAGTACATCAAAATGTACAAAACTATCATCAATAATAAACGGATACTGCCCTTCAAACGTATGCGCTAACGCAAACCGCAGCGATAAATACAGCTGCTCTGCTGTCGCTTGGCTTAATTCATGACTGTAAAAACGAAGTCCATCTTCTCTCTCTACAATAAACGGCTCTTCTGCATCTGGCGAAAAGACTTTTACATATTTTCCACCTGTTAAATACACAAAGTATTCTTCTGCCTTTTGCAAAATGCGCGGCAACTGCACTTCATGATAATACTTCTTCGTTTTTGTTAATACAGCCTTGGCCGCAGCATAAGCAGCCCACTTTTTCACTTGCTCGCGTACTTGTGATTTTTTCAATTCCCATTCATGAAGCACATCACCGTACGTACGACCATCTTCTAACTGGGAGATATCAAGACGCAGAGCTGCCAGTGTATTCGTCAATTCTTTTTCCTCGCGCATGAATTGTTCTAGCTGCTCTTGCTCTTTTTGGCGCTCTTCTTCGTAGCCTTCTAAACGGTAACCAGTCTCCAGCGCCGCAGTCATTAATCGTCCTTCCAACAAATCCATTTGCGGAATTAATCGATCAAGCTGCTGCTGCTTTTCTTCAATCTGCGCCGCTTGCTTTGCCGCAGTCAAAAAGGCCTCTTCATCAGCAGCTCCGGTAACATCCCAAAGTTGCTGACGTTCTTCTAAGAAATGATGAAGTTGCTGTTGCACTGCAGCTTGCTCTTCTTTCCACGCAGCATCCTTTTCTTCCAGCTGCTTTTTCTGCAATTGCTTTTCCTTTTCTTTCTGCACATCTTTACTCATACCATACAAAAATAACGACGGTGTATCCACGTTTCTTTCTGTAGAAACAGTTAGCTTCATTAGTTTATGTTCAAACTGCGAAATCATGTCTTCCTGCAGTTCTTTTCGTTCTTGCAGCTTTGCTAACTCACGATACAATTGCTGCATCTTTTCAATCCGTTCAAACGCCGGCAATATGTGAGCGTATGTAAAATGATCTGGCAGTGCGTACATCTCTTTATACGATTTTACCTGCTCATTCACCTGAAACAAATCATTCTCCCACTCGTCATACTCAGAAAGAACGCGTTCATATCCGCGCTCAATTTGCTTTAACTTAAATTCTTCGCGTTCAAGTAACTTGCGTACTTCATCATCTTTCTCCAGGCGATACCTTAGTTCAAGCGCTTCATTACTTTCATGTCCACCTAACTCAGACCCTTTAGAAGCAGAGCCCATATACATCACATACAAAACGACAAGGCCAATTAAAAGAAAGACTCCAACAAACAATAACTTGCGATTATCCATTAAAACGCCCGCAAGCAGCAGCAAAGCATTCATAACGAACAGTACCATCGCAGCTTTATTCATCTGCGGTGCGGTGTTACTTCGTTTCTGTCTTTGCCCTCTTTGCTGGGACGCTGCACTTTGCGCTTTTGGCAAATGTCTCTCCCGTTCTTCCTCAGACATCGTTTGCGCCTTGAGCCTGTTAACCGCTTCCTCTTGTTCCTCTAACTGTTCCTGTCCTGTTTTAAATCTTTCATCTAACTGTTGTTTTCGCTTCTCTAACTCTTTTGCTTGCTGCATTATTTGCGTAATTGTTTCCTTCATAGCCAAGCTCGTACTGAAAGAAAGAACGTCCTCACGCTCAAACACTATCCCGATTTGCTGCTGCAAATCTTGTATTTCTTCCTCTATATGTGAAATGCGTCCTGTCAAATCCCGCACTTCTTGCAGCGCCGTTTCATAAGACATATGCTGCAAACGAAGCTCTTCTACATACATATCTTGCTGAAGCAATTCTTCATTTACTTGCAATGCTTCTATTTCAGTTTGAGCTGCATTCAATTTCTTTTGCAGCGCATCTTCCTGCAACTGAAGTGGTTCAAGTCGTGCTTTTACTGCTTCATAACGCTTTAGACCATCAACTGGAAACGTATGTCCCTCGTGTTGTTCTAAAAAGCGTTCACACGCACGTTTTTCCAAAAAGAGCGGCTGCAACGCTTCCAGCACTTCATAATCTTGCTTTCGTTTTCCTGCTTCTTGCTGCTCTGTACGAATGACTGTAAGACGTTCTTCGATACTCTTTTTCTTTTTCACAAGCTCTTCATACGCCGCAATCTTTCCTTGCCAATCCGCCAGCTGATCTTGCAGCTTTTTTAGCTCCTGCAATGCGACATTAATTTCGGGCTTACGGCCATTTGGCTTAAAACGCTGCTCCATTTCTTTTTCAAGCATTTTTTCGAGTCGTAATAACCCGTCGCTGCCAACTGCACTTGCTGAAAATAAATAATTGCCAATATCGTTTTCTCCGATGTGGTGAATATTTTGCAAACCGTGCATATCAAATGAAAAAACAGAATCAAACAATTGCTCATTCATTCCATTTAACAGCTGCTTTAAAACATCTTCACCGCCTGTTTTTCCGTCCGCAAAATAAACCGTCACTTCCCCGGCCGCTGTTTTCGGAAGACGTTCAATTTTTAATCGTCCATATTCTTCGGTGAAAACCGTAATTGCACCGCCGTATTTCCCGCCTTCTTTCGGCTCATAACGGCGCTGCCCTCTTGTCGGAAAACCAAATAGTATGCTCTTCATAAACGAACGGATCGTTGACTTACCCGCTTCATTTTCTCCGTACAATACTGTAAGCATGGAAAGGTTCAGCTCGACATTTTCCAATTTTCCATATCCGTAAATATGAAGCTTTTCAATTCTCATGCTTTTCTCCTTTCTTGCTCTAGTAATTGCTCTAAAATAATATTCTCGGCGCCCTTTTGAATCTCTTTCTTTTCTTCCTCAGAAAATGAATGAAGCACCTTCCTCGCAACCGGCGAAGTCCAAATCATCCGCAGCACCTCATCCATACTAGAAAATGACTCAAGCTCCTGCAGCACATTCCCAATAAAATGATTCTCTTTCTTCAACTTCTCAATTTCCGCAAACGAAATTGTTTCATTCTTCCATTTCACGACGTGTACAAAACTACTGCGCTCTTCGCCTGACGAGACAATATGAAGGATTTCCTCTACGCGCTTCTCATCACGTAAATAAGAAGCAAGCGGACCTTGTCCTGTAAACGTCATCGTCACAAGCAAACCTTCCTCTTCTCTTCGAACACCGTTCATACTCTCTGTACATGCATGAATAAGATCATCAACTGTCTCTAGCTCATCAATGTTGATAGAAATCTCATCCCAAACAACATCTGCCGTACTAAAAAATGCCAGTTCCGTCCCTCGCTTAGACAAGGAAACAACATACGCACCTTTCTCTCCTGTTTCCTTTCGGTGCCGCCCTTGAATATTGCCAGGATACACGATGCACGGTTCTTCTGCTAACACTTCACGTTTATGTATATGACCAAGCGCCCAGTAATCAAACTGCTTTTCCTTCAATTCACGAATTTGAAACGGCGCGTATCGATTATGCTCGGCGTCTCCTTCCACGCTTCCATGAAGCATACCGATATGAAACGGTGCACCCGTCATCTTTTTATATTGCTCTGTCATATTATCGGTCACGGCTTGCTGCTGATAACTAAATCCGTAGATGGAGGCAAGCAGCTCCCCGTTTTTATAAAATGATTTTTCTTCTATATAAGGCTCTGTAAAAATATGTACATTACTCGGAAACTCAATTGCCGCCCAGCTTCCTCCTAAATGATCATGATTGCCGTGAATCACATATGCCGGAATATCATACTGCGCCAAACGCTTCATTTGCTCACGAACAAACACTTGCGCCCGCAAACTTCTCGTTTCTGCATCATACAAATCACCCGCAAGTAAAACAAAATCGACCTGCTCTTGAATCGCTTTATCAACAATGCGCGCAAACGAACGAAACGTACTTTCCTTCATTCTTTCCCATATAAAAGCTGGCACATTCAATTCCATCCCTTTAAACGGACTATCCAAATGCAAATCTGCCGCATGAATAAACTTTACTTCTTTCACAACGTAACGTCCTTTCTCCGTCATACTCTGCTCAATCTAACATGAATAAGAGCCGACTCACAATATATCGACGCAAATGCATCATTTATCGGCGCTTTTTCTAATATATCGGCGCAATAGCACCATTTATCGGCGTTTCGACACAATATAAAGTGAAACTTCCATCAGTGACGCTTTTCTCACTGATGGTTAGTTGAACCAATCGGGCTTTTACGGGCAGTTTTCTTCCCCGTGCTTCTCCAGCCTTTACTGCCCGTTAATGCGGGATAAAGACCTATCGACCATATTCGACATACGAGTAGAAGCACCTAAAATACGAGTAGGCAAAGTTTCACTTTATTTTAGCATGATATGTCACATATTTCTTTTGCATAATCGCTCGTTTTATGACACAATAGTTATAACATTCTGATTATTTATTTTGGAGGGAATTTTCATGGGCGTATACACACTAACAGTTTTCGAAAAAGACGGTTCCAAAGTACTAGACGAATCATTTGAGGCTGCCACTGAAACAGAAGCAAAATCAAAAGGCGAAACCCTTTTACAAGAAAAACAATTGTATGACCATACCCATCGCTGCACATCTTCAAGCGGAAAGCTTGTATTATTCCAGCGCTAAAAAAGAAGCGTCAGAACGCTTCTTTTTTACACTATATCTTCTTCACACCACAGAAACACAACTTCTACGATTCGATTACCTAATCGAACGCGCTTATTCCACATTCCTGCTTGAATAAGGCGCTTTAACTCATCCTTCATTTTATCCGTCCAATCAAGAATACTCTCTTTCTTATCATACGGATAAATACTTGGAAACTCTTCATGCAAGAGACGCAAACTTTCCGCATCCAGATGAAAATGAAAAAAATAATTCGCAGTAAGAGAAGGCTCCTGCAATTGTAAAAACTGGTGGTCAATTTGCTTTTTATTGCGATAAAACGTAAAAATATTGACCTTCCCACTCGTAATTTGATCAATTTGAATTTCGTGCTTTTCAATAATCACGCTGTTCAATCCACCTCAACATATACTACTTCTAGTATATATGTCTTTGACGGAGAAGTTAACTACTTTCATATGGAAATTCATCATTCCGCCAAAAAATACAATCAGAACAACTCAAAACAAGAAAGGAAGCGATTATATGCATTTCGGTAGCAAAGGTTGGTACGTAAATGAGTTAAAAAAATTAGGTATCCGTACTTATGAAGGTAGAAAACTAGAGTCATATCGTACGCATATTTTGGCTGGGTTGCTTGAGAAGGTTAAGAAACAGTCGGCTTAATGTAAAGAAGCTCCTTCTTAAGTGGAAGGAGCTTTTTCATTGAAATTCTTATATCTTCAATCATTTCTAGAATACGACTGCATACTAGTTTGTTATAAACTGACATCGCAGCTCCTCTCTTTTCACTTTTTCCATCACACAAAAATCACCTTGTGAATTTTAAATAAAGTATGCTAAATTGAACTCTTATTTTTTACCGCAGCTATCGTCTAAATCATACTGCTTTGAGATTAGTTGATTGCGAATTTTATCTAATTGTCCACTTATTGATTTTTTTATTTCATTACCTGTGCGGCTTTCAAAACTTTGATTTAACTCTACAGCCTTTCCTGTTAATTCTTTACATACATCATGAAATAAATCATGATTTTTCCGAAGGATATATTGCTCTTCATCTATAATTTGATTTATTTTAAACGATACTTCTGTTTTTAAAAACGTTCGCTGCATTTCTGTTTCCAAGTGTTTTTTAGCAGCTTGTAATTCATCTATAACATGCGTTGCAACATCTTTTGCTGTATTTTCAATTTCCTTTTCAATCTTTTTAATTTCCCCTATAAAATCAACCACGTTATCTCCTCACTAATCCTGTAAAGTTGGTCGCTAATTCATTATCTTTATCTCGTAATGATTTCGCTGCATAAGCAATATCTTCTCCCAAATAGCCTAAATCTCTTTGTTCTTTTCGCAAAAGATAAATTAACTCTTCTGCCAAATCCACATCATAAAAATAATCTATTCCGTTTCTTCTTGCTTTGGCGATCTCAGCAATCGCTTTGTCTACATCATACTCACTTAACAAATGGTATTTTCCGCCTGGTCCTGTCTCATACTTCAATTTTCTCTTTAACTCCATAATTGCTTCTTCTTCTCTTCTTTGAAATTCTTCTATATTTCGTGCAATATCTAATAATTTATCGCTTACTGCTTGGATTTCTCTTGCTTGTCTAATAATTTCTTCGGGTTCAAATTTTAATTGAACACCTCCATTTGAGTGGAACATACCCTCAAATGTATTCATCGGATGTTCTCCCATGAATACTACAGCAAGAATTTTATCTAATTTCCCGTTACCTTTTACTGTATATTGCTTTCCGATTATAGGTGCTCCAAATTGTGCAAAGTTTCCTACTGCATCTTTCCTATGTGTATAATCAACAACCTTATGATCCATCTCTCCAGAATCTACACGTTTCTTCGCCTCTGGACTTAGTAATCGATATATATTAGGCGCGGCATATGTAGTTGCATAAAAATTTCGTTCTGTCGCTACATATTGAGCTAATCCAGCACCTAAACTATGGCCTGTAGCATGAACAAAAGTTGGATGGTATTTTTCATTTACTTTATCTACCCAATTTATTGCAGTATCGAATTGTGTTTCCTTATTTGATTTTTCTAATTGAGTTGGATATACACCATTTCTTTTCACTTGAAGATTCTTTTGATTTCCGAGAAAAACTTGATTAGTGTCTGCAGTTAAATCACCATCAAATTTACCAAACTCTGTTCCACGAAATGCAAATACGATATTTTCATAGTGTACTTTATTCTCTTCATAATCTTCTGCTGGGACTACAGCAATGGCTTGTAAACCATTTTTTACTTTTTGGCGATCTGTATCGATAGATTCTATGACTCTCCAAACCTTACCGTTGCTACCTTTTATTTTTGCACCTTGATGTAACACCTCATTATCATAAACTTGATCTGATAAATTAAAATAATCTTCATCTGTCGCAATTGGATTTTTTTCCAATTCATTCATATATCTCAACTCATTTCATGGTATATTTTAACTATATTTGAGCTAAGGGGTTGGATTATGAAAAAGGTAATTATAATCATATTATCCATTATTTTCATTATAACAGGAGGGTACTTTACTATGGAATACTTCAAACAAAAAGAAAAAAAAGAGCAGTTTTGGAAGGAACAAGAAGTACGGGTAGAAAAGTATATTCATTATAATGTCAAAGATGTTCAATCTATTACTTTTACAGAACAAAGCATAAGTCCTATGGGCGTTCCTAAATTAAAAGGTTATATAAATAATGATAAAGAATTATGGTTTATAGCTAATATTAGTACTACAAAAAATTTCGAAGATAATTTTTCATCTTCTGGAGAATTATATGATAAATACACAAAGAAACCTGAAAAATCCGTATCTGAAATTGAAAAAGAAGAGAAAAAACAAAAACAAGAGTAGTCAAAAAAAGACGCTCTTCTTTTCTACACCATGCTTTAAAAATGAAAAATAGTTAATTAGCTTATAAGTAGCGAGGAATTTCTATGAAGAAAAATATCATTTTGTTTATATCTGTCATGCTTATCATAGCAGGAGGATATTTTACGATGGAATACTTAAAACAAAAAGAAAAAGAAGAAAAGTTTTGGAAAGAACAAGAAGCACGGGTAGAAAAGTATATTCATTATAATATTAAAGACGTAAGATCTATTACCTTTGAAGAACACGGTGTAAGTCCCATGGGAGTTCCTTACCTAAATGGATACATAAATAAGGATACAGAATTGAATTTTAATGCTAATATCATTGATTCAAAAAATTTCGAAGAAAATTTTAACTGTTCCGGAGAATTAGATAAACTTATCCAAAAACCTGATAAGTCAGTATCAGAAATTGAAAAAGAAGAAAAAGAAAAGAAGCATGAGTAGTCAAAAAAGACTACTCTTATTTTGTACGACATATTTTAGAAGAAATTTAAAATAATTGCACATCCTCCAAATGCCATTGTCACTATAAGCCATTCCAGAATCAATTATAAAACCACATATCAATATAACTATGTAACAACCTAAAATGGATAATATAGTTTTATCCCCTATTATAGAAAATACTCTATATTCTCACTTTATGGTTTATGACAACTTCACATTCAACACGTATACTGTTGCTGGTACATACTGCATGAACGGTCCTCAAGAAAGTGTTGACTGACGATACAGTTCGAATAACAGAGCGGGATCGTTCCATTAAAGATGAAGGAATATTGGAATCAGTAACGAATTGTTCGAATGAGTAGTGGTAGTGTCGGCTCTTCGATAAAGTGAAACTTCCGTCAGTGGAGGTTTTCTTCATCCCCCACTGACGGTTAGTTGAACCAATCGGGCTTTTACGGGCAGTTATCTCCTACCTATCTTCCTTGTTCCTCTCTGCTTCTTGAGGTGGGGGTCTTACTGCCCGTTAATGCGGGATAAATTTTTTAGGAGATGATTGATTTGAAGTTGTTGCAAATAAGACTTTTGGTCAAAGATTTTAAGAAAAGTGCCATGTTTTACAGAGATTTATTGGAGTTTCCAGTTAGTTGGTACGAGGAAGACATGGAATATGCGCTTTTCAATAATGGGGATACGAAGATTGAGCTTGTATCTCGAAAAATGATGGCCGAATTGGTCGGAGAGGGAAATAAGCCTTTAGAAGCTGAGTCTCAATCAAGATTCTTGCTTCAATTTGAAGTTGAAGATGTTGATAAGACTTATAACCGTTTCAGAGAAAAAGGAATTGAATTTGTTAATGAACCGCACGATCGTAAGGAATGGCGATCACGTATTGCACATTTTCGCGACCCTGATGACAACTTAATTGAAATATATAAAATGCTGTAATTTGATTGGTCAAAATGAAATTTTATAATCCTAAACACCTTTAATAACACAGTTCGATTTATTTGAACTGTGTTAATTTTATTTGTGAGAGTAGAATTTTTACAGTAAACGAACAAAAAGGACGGTGTTTTTTTACGTATTTCTTCTATGTATTCTTTTTCATTTAAAGTTCTTGTTGTAAACTGGCATCGCAATTCCTCCAATACTTTGATTCTATTATTTTATCACACAAAATTTACCATAACCCTTAAGATACACATATGATATCCGCAGAAAAATCCACACTTTCCGCACGTAAGACAAGATTTCCTTTTCATACTCAAGCATATAATGTTAAAAATTCAAAGGGAGCATGTTCACATGTATTACGGAACAAAAGGCTGGTACGTGTCTGAGTTGAAAAAACTTGGGATTAATTATTATGAGGGGCGGAAGTTGGAGAATTACCGGGCGCATGTTTTGCGGAATTTGTTGTTGAAAGAACAGGAGGAAAGAGAAAAAGAAGATAAATAAGACCTCTACGTTGGCGGCGTAGAGATTAGAGGGCACTCATATAGAGCCAAGAGAAACCTTAAGAAATTAAGGTTTTTTTCTATAGAATTGAGGTTTTCCTTTTATTGTCTAGACAGTATTACCAAGAAATGCTATATTACCATTTTATAATTATTATTAAGCTAAAAAAGGAGGAACCTTGCATGCAATGGTATTTACAAGCATTTAAAAACTATGCAGGATTTCAAGGGAGAGCTCGTCGTAAAGAATACTGGATGTTTTTCCTTTTTAACTTCATTATCACTATTGTAATGGAGGTCCTTGCGGCAATGTCAGGTGTATTTTTAATATTTTTCTTACTTTATGCTGTCGCAATCATATTACCATCCTTAGCCGTTGGTGCCCGCAGATTGCACGATACCGGAAAAAGCGGATGGTGGCAACTGCTGAGCCTTATTCCTTTCGTTGGTGGTATCGTTCTCATTATATTCTTTTGCCAGGATAGTCAAAAAGACGATAACAAATATGGTACAAACCCTAAGGCTGACACAAGCTATTAGGGGTATAAATGAAAAATGACTTGAGTTGCTATATGTGTAGCCTCAAGTCATTTTTCTATTTACTGGATGATTAGCCCCAAAATCAGGCGATAGTTCGGTATTACTAAAGTGGCTGTCGCTTGGCTATACTAATCTACCATTTGAAATTAACTGTGCCCTTATCTTCTGCTTCTTCCGCACCATTGGTCTGTATTGGCTTACGGAAGTTTGATTTTGGTTCAGGCATTTTGCTGTCGGCGCCTTTGACGCTTTTCCAGATAGCTTCGTTAAGCAGCGGTTCAGACGCACTGTCTGAGACCTCAAGATTCATTTGGGCTGATTCGGCGGCCATTGGAGCGTTCCTTGGATTTAGCTCGTCAAGTGACTGCTTTGGAACGATCGCCTTATAAGGTTTAACATTCGGCTTACCCGTAAAGCTATTTACCATCGGAGTTGCTGCTGCGTCAAATTGTGTCATCGGCGGTACTCCAACAATCAATTCCATCGTGCGCAGCATGGAAGTGGTCGTATAGAACGTGGAATCCACCTTGCCCGTTTGCGTATACGGACTGATTACAAGAGCTGGCGTACGGTGAGCGTCAACGTGATCGGAGCCATTTTGCGCATCGTCCTCGGTAACGAAAATCGCTGTATCCTTCCAAAATTCGGAGTTCGAAACAGCTTCTACGATGCGACCTAACGCCAGATCGTTATCCGCCATCATCGCTCTCGCAGTCGGTCTACCTACTGATGTCCCTACGGTATGGTCATTAGGCAATCGGATAAACTGGACAGTTGGCATCTTGTCTGCCTCTTCAAAAGTCTTAAACTCTCTTAACCACTCATCCGCTCTCGCCTGGTCTTTGATGTGCAAACCATCACCTGGGTAAGCGGCATCTGTTTTTGCTGCCAGCTTCGGCATCGTGGAAGGCGCTATGCCGTTTCGAGCATAAAATCCGTAATTGCGATAGTCGATGCCAGCTTGGTCCAGACTGTCCCATAAATAGGCATTCTCAACATTATCGCTTGGTGCCGTAGAAAACTTGTTTTCACCTTCCCAATCATAATCACGTGCCCGTCCACCGTACCAATGAGGCCAAGTCTTTTGCGTATACGAATTGGCCATAGCTGCCGTGGACCAATTCCAGCCATCTGCAGAAACATCGGCATCCGCATAAAAATTGTCGATCGTGACGAATTTGCGGGCCAACTCCCGGTGATTCGGCGCCGACTCATCCCCGAACAGATTCAAGCTTGGATCCCCATTTCCTTTTTCAAAAGAACCAAATACTTGGTCATAAGTCCGGTTTTCCTTCAAAATGTAAATCACATGCTTAATCTCGGAGGGATCCCCGACATGGCGAGGAATAACTTGCTTCGCCTCATTTGAGCTGATGCGAACCTTATCCCGTTCATTAAACCCATTGTTCTCAACCACCTGCTTTGTATACTTGTTAAGCTGCCCTTTGTCCGGCACATCGACGATGGAAAGTGTTCCTTTGGTCATCGATGAGGTTTTTTGATCATCCGGAACACTCTTTTTAATAGTAGGATCTGGGCCATTCGGGTTTGGACCGGCTCCGAATCCTTTAGCGTTGGCCACAAACAGCTGCTCTCCATCCTTGGAAATCTCCACTGCAGACGGATACCAAGCGGTTGGAATCATCCCCTCGATCTTTCCATGTTTCGTATCGATGACGACTACATCGTTATTACCAGCGTTGGCCACATAGAGTTTCTCTCCATCCTCAGAAACGGCCATTGCGTTGGGACTGCTTCCCTCTTGTGCACCTTTGTAAGGAGAGAGATCAATCGTTTGCTGCACCTTGCGGGTCTCGGTGTCAATAACAGAAATGCTATCGCTATCACTGTTGGTAACATACAAAAGTTTTTCATTTGCACTTAACTTCATGGCGCTCGGATGGGAACCGACTTTGATCTGATCCACCGCTTCTCCTGTTACCGTATCGATGACCGAAATCGTATTCCCGCCCCAGTTGCTTACATACGCAAATCCACCGTCATGGGAAAGCTTAACAGTGTAAGGATTATGCCCAACCGGAATCGTTTTGGTAACCTGTCCGGTTTGGACATCAATGATCGACATGGAATCATTCAGGTTATTGGCCACGTACAGGAATTTACCGTCCTTTGAAATGTCCAGTCCCCCCGGGAAGAAATCCACATTTTTCGGTAGTACGATCGGCTGCTTTTCCGTTAGACGCTGTCCCTCGACATCATAGACGCGAATCTTTTGGTTGCCTCCGGTAGTAGCATACACATGTTTACCATCAGGACTATAAGTGACACCCCAAGTCAAGGATTCTGGATATTTGTACTCTAGAGTTTGAATGACTTCCCCGCTCTTCACATCAACGACCATTATGGAATGGATAGATTGTCCACTGTTAGCGTACAAAATGGTTTTTCCATCCGGGCTCATGACTGAAGCGAACGGTTTATCACCCAACTTCACTTGTTTTCCAGCAGGGGTGATGGTCCAACCGTTTGCTGGTTTTTCAATTTGTGCTCCCCAAGGGAATTGGTTATAAGCAGCCAAAGCCGCTGTTCCCCCACCGAATGTCAAACTTACAGCCATAGTTACCCCAATCCACTTCTTCCAATTCTTCCGATTCTTTTGCATATTCTCACTCCTTACCAAGATTTTGTATGTGCAAAACTACATAACTTGTTCAACTTCCACGATTTTTCCTGAATCAAGTGCTGACTTCCGATTCATCCATTCATAAATGATAGGGATGATAAACAGGCTGATGCATGTTGATGTGAACATGCCCCCTACAACCACAATTCCGAGAGTCTGTGTCACAATCGTATCCCCCCCGGACGTAAAACATAGGGGCAAAACCGTTAAGATGGTTGTACCCGCTGTCATTAAAACGGGACGAATCCGTGTCAGTGTGCCTTGCAGTACAGCATCTCGCGGAATCATTCCTTCCCTGAGGTTCCGTTCGATTTTGTCCACAAGTACGATTCCGTTAGTCACAACAATTCCAGTGAGCATCAATAGCCCGACAAATGCGCTCAAATTCCACTCTTTACCGAATAGGATCAGCCCCCATACGGAACCGATTAAGGCTAATGGGATGCAGACGAGAACAGACATTGGAACCTTCCATCCTCGGAAAAAAGTACTAATGATAAGGAGAACCAACAGCGTCGATACTCCCAACGCGATAGCCGCTTCGACCACCATTTGCTTCACCTGTTCCGAAATCCCGCCAAAGGTATACGTAACTCCCGGCGGCATTTGCACATCCTTCAAAATGTGATCCACTTGGTCAGTGACCTCTTTCACATTTCTTGAGATAACATCAGCCGATACGACTGCAAAAGGACGCCCGTCCCGTTCACGGATAACCGGATTGCGAAAATTGTGCTGAAGGGTTGCCAACTTGTTGAGAGCGACAACGCTTCCATCCGCTGCGGTAAAAGTTTCATTAGCTAATGCATCAATGACGTTTTGTCCCGGCAGGACAATGCCATCCGCTGCCACAGGTACGGCTTCCGCTGAGGCGACCGCATCATTTTCCAGGACAATCGGAACTTCCCCAGAATTGATTTGGACCGAGAGCTTTTCCCCTTGAGAAAGATAAGGCTTGATCCGCTCTAGGACATCCTCCATTTTAATTCCAGTACGCTGAAGCTCGTCTCGATTGATGTTTAAAAGATAAATAGAATTGCTGTCATCGTTATCCGCTGCTCCTTCAACACTTAAGCCCTGTACTAACTTCAGCTTGCTTTGGATAACTCGTGCCTGTTGTTCCAGCGTAGCGGTATCCGCTCCTGTAAGGACCACCTTCAACCTCGAGTCGTCCCCGGCGATATTCATATTCGTGACCGTAAACAACGCCTTGCTCGGGATCGCTTTGACTTTTTTGGTCAGTGCCGCCGAGTAGGCTTCCACATCTGTGCCTTTTTTCACCGTGACAGTGATGTTGGCTACATTATTACGTGGAATCCAGCCTCCTCCTTCATCAAACACATCATCAAATTGAGGCAGAAAATTGGAGCCGATCGTAGCCGAAAAGGTATCAATAGCAGGCTCCTTGCCTAACACATCTTCAATTTTTTTCACCTCAGCATTAACCTGGGATAGGGAACTATTTTCCGGGAGCTCTACCTCAATGTTGATTTCCCCCGAGCGTCCCATTGGCAAAACATTGGCGGGCAGGAGCAGTGCTGCAGCCACTGTAACAGAAAAAATCCCTGCACAAACCGCTGTCACTGTCTTCTTGCGTGGCAGTGCCCAACTAAGCATACGGTGAAGAATGTTTTCCATCCGTTTGCTGTCCCCCTTGAGGGAACCTTTATTCAACCAAAATAGCGACAGACCCGGTATCACTACTAGCGACACTACCAAGGAGGTTACTAGCGCGATCACCACCGACCAGGCGAATGTTGAGAATGCGGCACTAATCATCCCTCCAACTAAAGCGATAGGGATAAACACAGCCACCGTTGTTGCCGTTGAAGAAACAATCGCTGGAATCATTTCCTTTACAGCTCCTGCAATGACAGGAATCGTAGCCTTTCTCCCAGTCTCCTTAACCCGACGATAGATATTGTCCAAAATGACAATCGAATCATCGACGACCCGGCCCATCGCCACCACCAGACCGGATACAGTGAGCATATTCAGAGTAATGTCCATTGCCTTCAGAAAGCCCGTTGTCACCAGGAAACAAATTGGCAGCGTCAAGGCGATCAGCAATGTAGCCCGAACATGGCGGAGAAAAACAAAAACACAAATCATGGCAAACAAACTGCCTAATACCCCTTCCTTTAGCAGACCAAAAAGAGACTTTTGAACTTGAGCCCCGTAATCATAAAGGATGTTCATCTGCACGTCTTCGGGCAGTTTCGCCTGAACTTCATTCACCCGTTGTTTGATTCGATCCGATACGTCCGTCACATCGGAAGATGGCGTCTTCAGCACATCGATGAGGACGCTCGGTTTACCGTCCGTTCGCGAAATCGTCTTTAGATCTACCATGCCTTCGGATACATCGGCCACAGAGGAGAGATCTACCGATTTGCCCTCAGCATTGCTTATCTTTATCTGCTTCAGCAGCTCAGGATTGATAGTCTCGCCTGTTACTTGAATCGGAATTAGAGCCTGCTGACTCTGAATCTTTCCTTTCGGCCATACCATATTGGCGGAAGACAACGCCTTCTCGACGTCTTTCAACGTCAGTCCGTTTTTCTTCAATTCATTCATGCGGACCGTTACAACATAACCTTTCTGTCCTGTCCCCGTAAGGCGTACTTCTTTTACCCCCGGAACATACTCCAGCTCCTTTGCTACCTTTGTTTGGATTTCTGTGCGAAGCTGTTTCTCGTCGGTCGTTGTCCCTTCACTTACTAATCCGATTCTCATCATAGGAAAAGAGTGAGTACTGACTCTCGTGACCACCGGCTTTTCGACTCCTGCTGGAAACTGATAACTGTTCAAGGCTTGAATAATCTCCTGTTCCGCCTTTTGCACGTCAAAATTGAGCGGAAAATAAAGACTGGCAAACAACCCTCCATCATAGGAGTTGGTTTCTAAATATTGAAGCCCATCTATTCCTCTCACAGCTTTTTCCACTGTACTTGCAACATCGCTTTTCACCTGATTGGCATCAAAGTTCTCCGCCCTTACCGTAATCATCAAGGTCGAATTGTTAATGGCAGGCATGTAATCACGCTGCATTTGATAAGCTGAAATTCCGCCCCACAGCATAATCAGAAGGATCGACATTATAACCAGCACAGAACGTTTCGTTACTGCTTCTATCAATCGTTCCATCGTTTTTTATCTCCTTCTTTAGCATGTAGAATATCGTCTGCTACCTTTTCCGTTCCGCTCTTTTCATTTTTTATTCGCTCCCCCTTTGTTGCCTTATAAAATATTTTGATTAAAAATACGCTATGAACGTTGATTTATCAATACGACTTCGTTTTATCCCGCATTAACGGGAAGTAAGACCCCCACTGATGGAAGTTTCACTTTATTTTTGGAAAAAAGGTTGATCAAAACCCCTCCGATGTTTCAGACCATATAATTTAGAATAAAGTTCGATTAAAAATGTTCATAAATCTTGTTTTATCAACGTTCTTATAAAATATGTACTGTATTTTAATCAATCTTTTTTATAAACGGTGCAACTTTATTACAAACGGTCGAGCTTTATTTTAAATCCCCCTTCAGAATCAAATTTGCTTTTCTGCTTAATCGTAAGCCACAAAATTTAATAGAGCGTGAATTGAATGTAAAATTTTCGTAATTTTGCAGAAATGATGAAGGAACGAGGATTATCAATGGCTCACACGGCCATTATGCGGTGGGTTCATCAGTATAGTTCTGAATTAGACAAGCGACTTCGTCGTCATCTAAAACGTACAAATGATTCATGGAGAGTACACGAAACGTATATCAAAGTAAAACAATTGCCAAAATGTTTGTAGCAATCTACTTTGTACTTCCTCGCATAGCTGCTTCTTCTCTCTTGCTACATAAATAGATAAATAACCCATGAAGATTTTCTTCATGGGTTATTTATACTTTTCCCTTATTTGTGATACGATTCACCGTTACACCTGCAACAGAGATCATTTTATTTATTTATTTATTTTTTTACTTCTTTTACATATTCCCATGTTTCCCCTTTATCTTTTGATTGATAAAGTGCACTACTATTACCATTGTAATCTCCATCTGATCCTTGTCCAACTAACATATTAAAAACTCCATCTTTCTCATAAGGCATACCTGGAGAATCAAAAGGACTTATTATAGACTGTGTATTATCTAATTTCACTTCATGCGGTGGATAATTTACCTTTTTAAAAGATATGCCCCCATCATCTGTACGATATAACTCTCCCTCAGTACCAGAAGGTCTGACTGCTCCTAAAAATCCAAGTTTATCATTTATAAAAGTTATTCCTGATACACTACCAATTCCTCCAATGAATGGGTCTGTATTTATAACCTCCCATGTTTTACCTCCATCAATAGTCTTGCTTAGTGAATAAAAAGCACTACCTAATGCTTTTTCTGTCATATTTAGTTTATAACCAACTTCTTTTGATAGGTAAAACTGTTCCTTGTTATTCGTTACATCTTGTTGCTTCTCTTTAGAACTCTTTTGCTTGGGATTCGTATTTGGTTTACTCCAATTCGGATCACCTATTAAGTTATATCTAGCAGGTATTATCTCCTTCTCTTTTCCAGGGACAAATATAGATACAGTATATCCAATGATTTCAGAAGTTGCTTCTTCAAGTTTATGCTCCTTACCATTCTCATTAATATTAATAATTCCCTCTGTATTGTATCCCCAATTTCTTTTTCCATAATAAACCAATCCATACTTACTTCCATTCCACTTACTAACTGTTTGCTTAACTGGAATAGCCTTAACCGTTTTAATTAAAGGTTCTACTAGTTTATCATCATCATAATCAGGATTTGCATATCCATTTCGGATTATAGTAATATCTTGTGACTTCTTCTTATCATAAGCTATTAAATAAGTTTCCTCTTTCCCGTGAGCATTTTTTCCATAAACAAATGTATCAAATGCTGTAATTGTTCCATCTGAATTAAATGTAAGGTCGAAATCAGTTGCCATATATAATTTCTTTGGCAAAGTATATTCTTTATTTATATCTTCAAAAATACCTTCTACTCCATATTCATATATATTATTATGTTCAAATTTAACTGATCTTTCATTTTTTAATCTTTCTATAAACCATGCAAGTTTGCCATCATAATTTGTTGCACTTTTATAAATCTTCACCCCATAAAATGATGTGATTACAACAATAATGATAATAGAAATGTATTTCCATGCAGGTAAATTAGTTAATTTTTTAGATTCATATTCTCTATCTTTTATAATTCTCATTGTAGTAAATGTAATTACAGATATAAAAAATACTATACATAATAATAAAATATAAATATTATAATTCATTCTTCCATACTTACAGAATGAAGCTAACTCATAACAAAAAATCCAGTATCCAATTATTAAAATTGGATTTGTTAATAATAATATAAGTATCCTTTTTGCATTTCCTCTAAATATGTAAATCACTCCTAATCAAATTTATTAATTATATTTATCCATATAAAGTATACTTTGTTTTACCAAATATTTGTATAATCCTTTAATCATCCTATTACTTTATTGCATACGAATGAAAGTTAAAGTAACCAGAATTGATATAGTAATGAAACGCAAATAAAAAAGCACTCCATCATGCACAGATGAGCGCTAATTTCTTAATTCTAATTTTTATAAAAATGATTCCGAAAATGACCCATTTTACTTTTTGGAGGAATCATCTCTGGTCACCATATCCTGATAAGTCGCCTGTTCGCTTCCAATCTTGACATCGGCGATAAAAATCTTCCGTTCTTTTACCGGACCAGGTTTCGGTTCGCCGTACTTGAAATCTCTGGAACGGCTATATATGCAGAAGAATTCCAAGTTTCGATTTAAAAATATGAAAAAGTTCGGCATATAACCGAACCTTTTTCATCTGTTTATCACTTCAATAAAAGCTGTATTCCCATTGTTCCTAATTGTAGAATGGAATTTTTGATTTTCTAATGTCTCAGCAACTTGTTCTAATTTTTGTACATCATCATGATGAATGAGTAAACTGTCTGCTCCACTTTCTTCAATGTGGATATGTTCAATATTACCAATGGCTTTGTGTACGGTTTGTAAAAAATCGGGTTTCATAAATAAGGCCTCCTATATTTACAGTTATTTGTTTCTATTATTTCCTTATTTATAAAAAATTAGGCCGGTTGATAAACCAATCTTTGTAATTTTGTTTTTTTAACTTGTATATGTCCTAACCATCAACTAACTCATTATTTTCTATAAACATTTGAATTTGACAACTATAGGATTCTGTATTAAAAAAATCATTAAATAACTCCACTTCAATGAAACTTTTAACTTTTAAATTATGTTCTTTTATATATTTAATTATTTTATTTCTACGCTCCGCTTCATTCTCTTTACTATAGGCTAACGTTAAATACTTTCCCTTTGGTAATATTTTTATATTTTGTTCAACTTCTATATTAGCATTCCCTTGAAATCTACTAAAAACATACCTTGGTTCTACATTCCCCTCTGAATTAAAGCTATATATGATTCCTCTTTCCAGTGACATTTTCTCCTCTTTATCTTGAATGATTTTCTCTAAGTCTGAATAGTAAAGTAACTCCTGTAAACTTCCCACTTCTTTACATGGTGCTACAATTACATAACGCTGTTCAAAGAACTTAATAGATATTTCATCATTATTTAATATATCCTTAGAATTCTCTACCTTCATATGTAAGCTATCAATGGTTTTGATTACTTCTTGCATTTTCTTTATGTTTTCTTCTGCTTCATATCTTTTTAATTGTAAAAATTTTAGTAATTCATCAGTATCACAGTCCTTAAAAATCTCTTGAAGTTCTACTATACTCGTTCTTAACTCTCTACAGCTTTTTATAATATCTATATGAATAAATTGATCTATAGAATAATATCTATAACCTGTTGTTTCATCAATATATTTTGGAATAAGAATCCCCATTTTGTGATAATATCTTAACGCTTTTATTGTAATGTCTTTTATTTTAGCAACTTCCCCAATAGAAAATAAGTTTTTCACCCTAATCACTTCCTTTATATTTTTTCTTACATGATCGTTGACTCTCCTCTTAGGGGAGACCTTATGATCATAATAAGGCATTTACAAGAAAATACGAAATGAAAGTTTACTTATATAACAGGGAGTTTTTAAACATGGATCAAGTAATATACAGAAGCCTAGTTAAAGAAGATTATGAAGCAGTTAAAACATTGATTGGTGAAGCATTTGGCTTCAATGAATTTATTAAGGATAAGAAATTTTTAGATTCAGTATTAAACATCTATCTACAAGGTTGTATTTTAGAAAGTTCATTTAGCAAAGTAGCAGAAAGAAACAATAAGATTATTGGTGTTATTTTAGGCGATTCAAAAAAAGACAAAAATCGTTTAAAGAAAGCTCATAATACTTTAAGTATTGCCTATTCCATGCTTAAAGTACTCATGACTAATAAGGAAAATAAAAAATTCATAAAAGAATTCTCAAAGGTTCAAGATGCATATAAAGAACTTATAAAAGAAAAAGAAGATGATTTTCAAGGTTGTATACAGTTATTTATTGTATCAGGGGAATCTAGAGGTCTTGGGGTTGGAAAATCTCTAATGAATCATTTGCATAATTATATGAAAAGTATGGATGTGGAATCCTTATATCTATATACAGATAATAGATGTAACTATGGATTTTATGACAGCCAAAATTTTGAACGTATAAATGAAAAAGAAGTTTATTTTAATTCAATGCAAGAAAAACTTAATGTATTTTTATACTGTTATGATTTTTAACTAATAGTAAAAACCGTATCACTTATTTGTGATACGGTTCTGCCTAACGGGACAGCCGGTCAATTTTCCGATTTCGTCCTACTTCTGCTTCTCTCCGACCACCCCATAGAAAAACAACTCCATCAATTGATCCATACTCCTCGCTATGCGTTCTCGATTCGCCCCTTTCCAATACCGACCCAGCTCATTTTTGTACATCGTGAAGCACAGCATAATCATCTCTTCTGTTTGATCTCTATGAATGTAGCCCTCTTGCTTTCCAATCGCGACAAACTTCATAAAAAATCGCATGACTTTCTGCTCATTATAACTCTTCAGCCTTTGCATCAACCCACTCACCTCAGAGAATGGGGATTTCTGAAAATTATCCGATAAAATTTGTAAATTTTCAGCTTCCAGCAGCATGATTTCCTTCGTCTTTTCAGGAAAGGAACACGCTGAATCCAGAATCTTCTCATACTGCCCCAACTGTTTGTCCATCCAATTCATAAGCATGTCGGCATAGAGCTGTTCTTTTGTTCCAAAGTATTTATAAATGGTAGCGGGAGAAACCTTCGCATTTTGAGCGATTTCATTCACGCTTACCTTTTGAAAACCATGTTTGGAGAACAATTCAAATGAAGAGCTGTATATTTGCTCAATTTTGTTCTGTTTCCGTCGTTCGAATCCGTTCATATTCTCCACCTCACTTGTAGTGTAGCTCAAGCTTTAGAGTAAATGCAGAAAATGTAAGTTTGTACCGGGGATTCGGATTTGCTCTAAGCAAAGAAACACAAATCGACAAGGTACCCGTATATTGTATGTTCTATCAGAAAAATAGTTCGGGCAACGGAGATTCCGAGATTTCGACTCATTTATATAAATAAAAAAGTGGCCAATTTAATGACCACTTTTACTAACTTGTATGCTTTCATTCAAAATAAAGGTTTCCCTTTATTTGTTGAAGTATGAATCCGTAACTCTATACTATTTCTAAAGTGGTGGATTTTCCACTCCCAAATGAATCCAATCTTCTTTTGGAGGACCATACACTCCAAATGGTTTTATTCCTGCTTGACGCATAAGAATTGTAACTTGTCCACGATGATGAACAATGTGCTTAATTAGCCCCATTAAGATTGTAGCGTTTGACTCCTGTCTTCCAAAGGCTTCTTGTATTTGCTTGAGGGATTCATCTGTCCATTGTTCTTCAATAATTTTGGCTGCATCGATACTTATCTTTTTAAAAGTTTCAGCAATTTCCTTCGCTGAAATTGGTACACTTTCTGCATTTTCTACTCCATCTATCTTCAACCCGAAATGAGCTAAATACTCTGGAATACTTGTTGTAAAATGCCACGCAATTCTCCCCAAAGTACGACCTTCTGGATAAACTTGTTGTTGTAATGATTCATCTGTCAAACCATCCAAAACTTTTTGAGTTAGTAATGCTTCCCTATTCCATTCATTCATAAAGTCTGAAATTGTTACATACATAAATAATTCCTCCACAATCAAATTTTTTCTCGAAATACAGTACAAAATATTCGTTCCTATATTTCAATTTCCTTCTTAAATTAGAACGACTCCTTGATAAACTTGTTCTTTTTTTGTATGTAGTAATTTGTTGCTATAGTTATGAAACGCTTTGCTCACCTTGATAATCAAACAGAACATTTGTTCTCGTTTTTTATTGTATCAAGAATTCAGGAAAACATCAAATTTCAATAATATTCTTTAACAGAGCCAATTTAAATAATCGTTTAGTTTAATTTGTTTATTAAAGTGATCGTTTATAATAAAGTTTGATAATTTGTAAAAAAGTTTGATAAAAAAATCCTATTGTCATGTAAGTTTTTTCTTATTGAACTAAAAAATGTATGCATTTTGTTATAATCTAAAAGCAAATAAAATCAATCATAGGAAGGAAGAAGTATGAATCATATCTTTATTGTTTTAGTAGAATTTTATCCGTCCTGGCTTGCTATGACTCGTGAAGAAAGAGGGAAACGAGCTAATGAGCTTAAAGAAATTACTTTAAAATATCCCGAAGTGCAGGTGCGTTTCTTTGATGCGGAAGCCTTACCTGGAAAGGATTTTACAGATATTATCATTTGTGAAACAAATAATATCAAAAAGTACCATTATATGTGGGAATAAATAAGAGACCACTCTGTATATACTGAAGGGCATATGAAGATTAAAAATGTTATTATGGGAATAGAAGAAGCCTATAAACAGTTTGAAGCAGATTCATTAAATAGTAATTAAAGCAATAATTAACGAGTATTAATATTCAACAAAAAGTAACCTACAATAATCGAATTTTTTATAAAAACTCAATCTAAATTCAAAACCGTAGAATCCATTTTGTTTGTTGCAAAATACACTTTCAATTAATATTTTTGGTCAAACTTTATTTCAAAGCAACAAGTTCATCCCCTTAGCGTACAGGAAATCGGCTTTTTCTTTGTAGAATTTTGCTTAGCGTACGAAATTCGCATTTTGTTAGTGCTACCCCATGCCCATCAAGCTAATATTTTAAAGTACCCCCAAAACAAAAATTTTATCTCACCACAGTTGTCTATGAGAATTCAGGTCATTTTTTTCGTTTTGGGGAACAATTAATTTCTTAACTTGATGGTGATATGGTGGAACCCCTTTTAATCGGTATATGTTTTGAAGCTAAACTTACAATAGTGGTTATTACAATATTCATAAATAATGCTATTGCTCCTGTACTAATGTCGTTAATAGTGTGTGGGACTGTTGGAAAAAAGGTTGCGATTTTTATATTGAAAATCGTAGCATACAATACAATGAGCACTCCTGTAATAATTCCAGTCATTGCGCCATATTTATTAATATAATTTTTTGAGGAAAAGCTAAGGAACAATGCAGGTGCCAATTGTGCGATAAGACTGTATGACATGATGTTTAACAGTGCAAGTGCTGTCCCGCCAAATACTGTGAAGATTAAAGCAGTCAAAGAAAGGATAATGATGAATAGTTTTGAGGCTACTAATTGTTGCTTTTCGGTGGCTTTTGGAAAAATAACATTGTAAACCCCTTTTGTTAAGCCAACAGATGCAGACATTAACATAACAGATGCTGGTACTAAAGCCGTTAGTAAACCAGCTGCTCCAACTATTCCAATGACCCAAGGATCAAATGTTTGAATAGATAATCTTAAAAGAGAAAGATCTCCATCAGCTCCTTGTAAACCCGGGATTTTTATGATAGCTGAAAAGCCAATAAAAAAAACAAAGAGCAATAATATGGTGTATAAAGGTAGGGTAATTGCATTTTTGCGAAGTGCTTTTTCACCATTTGCTGAGAAAACCACAGAGAAAGAAGTCGGTAATAAATAAAAAGAGATTGCATTTAAAAGGATAGTAGAGATAAACCACGGTACACTTAGTCCCTGATTGGCTAACGTTAACAATTCAGGTTTAACAGCCTGAACAGACTTAAACATTTGCTGAATCCCACCAAAATAGTGGATAGGGATGTATAGGCCTAAAAAAATAACTACTCCCAAAATCATAATATCTTTAATCACAGCTGTCCAAGCTGAGCCATGAATACCAGAGAATATTACATATGTTGTAATAACTATTGCACCTATAATACTTGCAACTACTGGTGAAATAGCCCCGTAAGAAGCTTCTGAAACAATAATTCCTAACCCTTTCATTTGTATACAAATATATGGTATGATCGCTAAACTTCCCACAATAGCTACTATAACCCCCATTGCACGACTATCGTATTTAGATGCAAAATAGTCAGGTTGTGAAATAATACCATGTTCTTTACCGTATCTCCAAATTTTAGGTGCAATCCAATAAGATATTATATATGCTAGAAATATATACGTGGGCACATAATATGCAGCAGCACCTTTGGAATACGCCCAACCACTTCCGCCTAGAAAAGTAAAAGTCGTATAAACCTCTCCAGCTATTAATAGAAATACGAACAAGGTTCCAAAACCTCTGCCCCCAACTGCAAATTGCTGCAAATTCATCTTTTTTCCTCTTCTTGCTGCTATCCCTAAATAAAGAGATAGGATTAAGAAAATAAAAATAATAAATAATGATATATTCATTCTGTCTCCCCCCCTTGATTATCAGGATCAAGCTTATAAACAATGGTTAAAATAATCGAAGAAAGTACCATCCAAAATACAATCCAAAATAAAAGAAAAGGCATTCCTAACACGTAAGGCTCAATTCTATTTGCAAATGGCAAGAATCCTACAACCCCTATAAAAGGGATTAAGAGCAAGAGTTTAATATATTTCAAAATATGCTCGACCTCCTATTTCATAGTTTGAATTTTTATGGATTAAGAGCCAATATCACAAAAGGATTTGTTAATAGAATAATGTGAAATTAATAGAATTGTAATGAAACTCCTTTTATTAACAAATCCTTTTGCCTAGATCTAATTTTTCATTATTAAATCATTCTCTTTTTGATAGACAATTTCTCCATCAATAATCGTTGTCTCCACTTTCAAATCCTTAATACTGTCTGGTTCAGCTTTTAAAATACTTTCATTTAAAATAACTAAATCAGCTAATTTCCCTACCTCTAGGCTGCCTTTTATATCCTCTTCAAAACTTGCATAAGCGCCATTCCATGTGTAAAGTTTAATAGCTTCTAGTACACTAATGGATTGATTAGTGCCAATTTCAGCTCCAAATTGGCTTTTTCTATTAACTGCAGTATGAATTCCTAATAAAGGGTTATAATCAGTAACCGGTGCATCTGAACTACCCGCTGCAACAATACCTTTATCTATATAATCACGAGCAGCGTACATATAATTAACACGTTCACCATAATTGTGAGCATATATCTCGCCATATTCATATGGAAATGGTGGGTTTGGAATAGGAATAACTTCAAGTTGTTTCATTCTTTCTTGTAAATCCGGGGTTGAAACTCCTGCATGCTCGATTCGATGACGGTGATTTTTCCTTGGAGTTTCTTTTAACGCTCTTTCTACACAATTTAAATACATTTCAATGGCTTTATCACCTTGAGCGTGTACGGTAATTTGATAGCCTTTCTTATGTGCTTCACCTAGAACCTTGTATATTTCTTCCTCACTATAATAAAGAATCCCGAAATTGTTAGGATCACTGGAGTATGGTTTTCGAGTTGCAATCGTGGGACCAGAGCTACTTCCATCTAAAAATATTTTAGCCGGCCCGACTCTGAATTTCTCATCTCCTGTACCGGTTACTATCCCTGCATTCATCATTTTATTTACAAATTTATCGGATTCATTTATGGTACCGATTATTGCATATACCCGAACACGGATGTCTTTGGTTTTTATAGCTGTTTGTAACAAACGATAACAATTGGAATCAAAAGTAGCTGCTTCATGAATACTCGTGATACCTCCTGAAATGAAATGATCCGACGCTATTTTAACAGCTTTCATAAGTTCGTCATCTGTATAGCTTGCTACATCATTCATCTTCATATTTGCAGCTTCAAATAATTTACCTGTAATTTCCCCCTTCTCATTTTTTTCAATTACTCCACCTTGAGGATTCGGTGTCTTTTCGTCAAATCCAGCCTTCTCCAATGCTACTGTGTTTACGATACAGATATGTCCACATGTACGAGAAATGATGATTGGATGATCAGTTGAAATGGCATCTAGCTCAGCAATCGTTGGATACCGCTTTTCCTTTACTGTGGTTTCATTAAACCCCCAAGCTCTTATCCACTCGCCTTTTGGTGTTTCCAACGATTTTTTCTTAAGCTCATTCAGCAAAGCTGCAACAGAGTCGATGTGACTTTCTTTACAACTGATATTCAATTGAAAAACCCCATATAAAACCAGGTGTGTGTGAGAATCAATAAATCCAGGAAGGAGGGATTTGCCTGCTAAGTCAATGACTTCAGTCTTCTCCCCAATGAATTCCTTCATTTCTAAATTTGAACCGACCCCTATTATTCGATTATCCTTTATTGCTACAGATTCTACTATTGAGTTTTGTCTGTCTGATGTAATAACTTCACCATTGATAAATACTAGATTTGCATTCATAAACACACCATCCTTTTTCATTTTTAGGCAATTTTGTAATCAGTCTATTTATAATAATGTAGAGTTAAAGCGCTTTCATTAAACAATTGGTAAGATTTATTTCAAGAGTACAAATCGTAAAGATTTTTTCAGAATAATAAACATGATCAGTGAAGCCAAAACAGTTCAAAAAACAATCCAAAATAAATGAAACGACATTCCTAGGATAAAATATTTTTCTCTGTTAGCAAAAATTGCGGTTCCCCCAACATTCTAATAAAAGGAAGAAATCCTAATAAACAGAAAAATTCTATTAAATACCTCCTCGTATAAATTAATAATTTCGCCCGGTACACTTTTATAAAGCAATAATCATGCCATAAATTTGGAACGAAAGCAGCGTAAATAGACAGAAAATTATAAAAAATAACTTTAAATCTAGCTATTGTGAGATATAATGAATTAAATTCGTTTCAACAGATTCATAAATGGTTCGTTCTTTTCACTAATTTCCATCTATTTTGAACCGCTTGTGGTTCAAAATAGATGCATGCATAGGAGGCTTCAAGCCATGTACGACATTCCTGTCCAAATTGAAAACAAATATCTCTTAAAAATTCTCGACAGTCTTGAAAGTGGGATGAATATTGTTGACAAAAATGGAACGATTATGTGGGTAAACCAAGCATGTTGTAAGATTTTTAACAAAAGCAAGGAGGATTTGATTGGTAAGAATATTTTCGTTCTGAAAAAAGAGGGTGCTTTCACTCCATCCGTAATCGAAATGGCTTTACAAAATGGAAGTACTGTAACCACTGTACAAGAAATTACTGGTGGAAATAAGATGACAGTAACAGGGGAAATTATTTTGGATGAGCAGGAAAACCCCATTTATTTTGTAGCACATGGTCATGATATAAGCAATTGGATGGAGAATATTTCCCAACTAGAATGGGAAGAATTAGCCCCCGTATTGAAGCGGTATTTACTAGAAATAAGAAAAATGAATACCCAGTATATTCTAAGCAAGGAGGAACAGTCCTTTATCGGACATAGCAAAGTACATAATTCGCTTGCTGAAATCATGGAAAGAGTGGCAAGTGTTGATTCAACTGCGCTCATTAACGGAGAAACGGGAGTTGGAAAAAACGTAGTTGCGAAGCGTATTCACGAGTTAAGCGAACGAAACAGTCAACCCTTTGTCCACTTAAATTGTGCAGCAATTCCCGATTCACTTCTCGAATCTGAATTGTTCGGCTACCACAAGGGAGCCTTTACAGGTGCTAATCCAAAAGGTAAGCCAGGGCTGGTCAAAATAGCCGCAAAAGGAACGCTTTTTTTGGATGAAATTAGTGAACTTCCGCTACATCTGCAACCTAAGCTCCTTCAATTGCTGCAGGACAAGACCTATATGCCTATTGGCGGTTCACAGTTAGTAAAGGCTGATATTCGCATTATTGCAGCAACAAACCGCAAGATTGAGAAAATGGTAAAAGAAGGAAAATTCCGAGCTGACCTATATTATCGCCTTCATGTTTTACCAGTAAACATTCCGCCACTACGCGAGCGGAAAGAAGATATTTTTCCGTTTCTCCATTTCTATTTGCAAAAATATAACCAGATATTCAACCAGACACGTACCTTCTCGAAGCAAACGCTAGATGTTTTACAACGTTATCAGTGGCCGGGAAATATACGCGAGTTAGAAAATACTGTTGAGCAGCTCGTTATTATGGCTAAAAGGGAAGAAATTTCGATTCACGATTTACCAGAGCGCTTTCTCTCAGTAAACATGGAAAAAGAAGCTTTAGAGTCTCTGAAAAAAGGCAACAATTTAAGCGAGATTATCGAAAGTATGGAAAAAAAAATTATTGAACAGGCAATTAAGGAAAATAAGACTACACGTAGAACTGCAAAAGTTCTTGGAATTACCCAAACCTCACTGATCCGTCGGTTAAAAAAATACAATATCCGCAACGAAAAAGAATAGCTAAGTATACATATCTGGTAAGATACAACTTTCTTCAATTCAGATGCTCATGAATTACAATTCCGAAATGATCTTAAGCGCTTTTAAATATAGAAAATCATTTAAAAGTAAATTGGCTATGTAAGTTTCACATAGTCAATTCACTTTTTTAGGAGGAATGCTTTTGGGACACTGATTCAGATTAATTTGGAATGATTATCACAACTCCTCGCACTTCTTTGCAACACATCCTTCCCTACTAAATCCCCTCCACAAACCTCCCATACTCCTTCAAAAACCTTAACTTCACAACCCCAACAGGCCCGTTCCGATGCTTCGCCACATGAACCTCTGTAACATCCTTATTCTCCGTCTCCTGATCATAATAATCCTCCCGATACATGAGCATAATCACATCTGCATCCTGCTCAATCTGCCCTGTCTCCCTCAGATCAGACAAAAGCGGACGCTTATCTTGGCGTGACTCCACCGCACGTGATAGCTGAGACAGCGCTACGACACACACATTCAAATCACGAGCCAACAGCTTCAACTTGCGGGAGATTTCACTCATTTCCTGAAACCTGTTTCCCCTGTATTTCGAATCGCCTGTAATGAGCTGTAAATAATCAATAATAACGAGCAGTTTTTGATCTGCATGCTTTCGTTTCAGCTTTCGTACTTGCATCCAAATTTCCTGTGTTGTGACGCCTGCTTTATCATAAATCTCTAGCGGCAGATCCCCAATTTCCGCAAATGCCCGGCTTGTTTTCTCCCAATCTTCTATCGTAAAACGGTGCTTCGGATTTTTCAGCCTTTTTCCCGATACCTCTCCAGTGCAGGAAACCATCCGTTTTAGTAATTGTTTGTCACTCATCTCCAAAGAAAACAATCCAACTGCCGCACCCGATTTTGCGGCATGAAGCGCAATATTTAAGGCGAACGCTGTTTTTCCCATGGAAGGCCGGGCGCCAATCACAACAAAGTCACCTTCCTGCAGGCCGCATGTCATCTTATTTAAAGCGGAAAAGCCGGTCTCAATGCCTATGAGTTCTTCTGCGTCCTGATGAAACTCTTCATACAAGCCGACTAACGCATCCTTCAAATCAAAATCTAGTGTACAGTCCACCTCTTCTAGTTCACAGAGTGCCGTAATCGTCTCACCGATTACTTTCTCATCCTTCTCCGCAAGAAGACGTTCACTCATACTTTGTGCCATGATTCCCGCATGCTGCATTTTCCATGCGCTCCGAACAAGCCCCTCGTAATAGGAGAAGTTAGCTGTATTCGGAACACTCTCGATGATATTGACAAAGTACTCAATCCCGCCAATTTGTTCCAAAAAAGAAGGATCTATTCTCGAAACAAGCGTAACAAGGTCAAGCGGCTGTCCGTCTTCCTCTATTTTCCGTATTAACTTGAATATAGCTTGATGCACAGGCATAGAGAAGTGCTGCTCGGTCAAGCGGCACTCCTTAATCAATTCACCATCAAGCAGCAAAGACCCTAATACCGTCTGTTCGGCCTCAACGTTTTGAATACTCATGGACGCCACCCCTTTTCCTGCAAGAACTTCTGCAGTTCTTCTTCAGACGGTACATTTTTCTCCCACTCTTCACACTCCTCTAGAAACTGCTCAGTCTCATGAATAGCAGACGGTTCCTTCTTCCGGAACTTCACTGCCGCTGCATCTACTTCACTAAGTTTCGTATATCCCTTTCCATGCCAATCTCGTAAAATACCTTTTACGTAAGCAAGCGTCCGCTTGTTGTTTTCATGAGCAATTTGGAGTGCTTTCAATACGAGCTCCTCCGACAGGTCATCAATCCATCCGCTCAGTTCCTCTGCGGTATATGGCGACAAGCTGCCAAAGTTTTGTTCATAAAACGTGAATACATTGTGATCGGAATCTATTTTTTCATCTGCTTCACAGCTTTCAGATTCGTCTTGAGAAGCGGCCTGAGACTCTTCAACCGGCATGTCGAAATGCTCCAGTAATAGCGGAATGCTTAGCTCTTCCTCCAAGCACTTTTGAAGGAACATATGGACAAACTTTTTGCTTTTCACAGTCTTTAACTCACGCAATACACATTTCTCAACGTTCGTGTTCGTAACTGGGTTATAACGCAACCAATTCTGGATATATAACTCCTTCGTTTCTGCATCATATAATATCTTTCCATATTCAATGAACCGCTGCAGCAGCTTCTCAACAGTCTCTCTGTTGTAGCCTGTTTCCATTTCCGCCAAACGCTTCGGCAGCGGATAAATGCCGCACTGCGTAGTTTTAGAGCACGTCAGCAAATATATGTAAAAGTATCGCTCCTCCGGTGTTAAGTCCAATACAAAATCATCCTGCCAAAAATTCACCTGTACATTCCGGTATACTGCCATATGTATTCCTCCCATCTTTAATGACAAATATGAAATTGCTGTTTCTTTAATAGATATAAGAATGGAAGAGGAAATGTGGTAATTTAATTTTAAATTTTTTTAAAAAATTACTACGATGCTATTTCTTTTTGGATAATTCTTGTAGTAGTAGTTTTTTTGTTTTGTTTTTGTAGTGATTTATTACTTGGTAGGGGCTTGTAAGGGGCTGTTTTACATTCGTCATCCATAAGGAAAAGAAGTTACATCAAATGATAATCCCCCTTTTAAACTGCATTCCCATTTCTTCATCATATTCCCGCATACGCTGCTTCTTGCTTGCGGCGAAATGGGATGCTTCTCTTTACTTCGTGTAGCATCCCTAACAGCAACACCACTTTACAACTTTTACTAAATTTTAAAATTATTTAACAAATTTATTTATCATGAATTCTATACTCTAAATGTTGCATTACAGCTTAATATAGTCATAGAATTATAATTATCCTCTGGCCGAAAGGACGTAAAGAGCTGTTAGAATGAATTACTGAGAATATGAAGGATAAAGTGAAACTTCCATTCGGAGATGCTTTTCCTCCGAATGGTTAGTTGAACCAATCGGGCTTTTACGGGCAGTTATCCCCCACCTTTCTTTTTCGCTTTTCTCTGAATCTTGAGGTGGGGGTCTTACTGCCCGTTAATGCGGGATGAAGCAAAGAAACGAAGTAAAAGCTAAAAAAATTAGAAAAGGAAAATGGAGAGATGAATTAAATGTTAAAGATCATAAAACATTTAAAACCTTTTACTGCCTCAATCATTGCAGTTATATGTCTTTTAACCGTACAAGCTGTATGTGACTTATCACTGCCAGACTACATGTCTAACATTGTCAATGTAGGTATTCAGCAAAAAGGTGTAGAAAACGCAGTACCTCAAGTCATTCGTAAAAGTGAATTTGATAAACTTAAGCTCTTTATGAATGAAGATGAGAAGAAAAAAATAGATGACAACTATGTGCTTTTAGATAAGAAAGATCTTTCTCAAAGTGAGTTACAAAATTACTTAAAAGATTATCCACAGCTTGATAAAGAACCTCTTTATAAGCTACAGACAAAGGATAAAGATACAATTAGTGAACTTAACGATATATTCGGAAAACCAATTTTAATTACAGAGGGAATTGAAAAAGGTGGTACATCCGCTGCGCCAGATGGCAGCCAAACACCGACGAATCTTCCGCCAAATACAGATCCTTTCGCAGTAATTGCTAAATTGCCTCAAAGTCAAATCGATGCAATGAAAGAAAAGGCAGATGAAAAGTTTAAAAATATGCCAGGCAGCATGGTTACACAGTCAGCCGTTCCATTTATTGAGAATGAGTATAAAACGATCGGTATAAATACGAATAAGCTTCAAACAAATTATATTCTTACTTCTGGCGGGAAAATGCTGCTTTTATCTTTAGTTAGTATGGCCGCTACCGTTATCGTGAGTTTACTTGCTGCAAAAGTAGCAGCTGGATTAGGCAGAGACCTTAGAAAGAAAGTATTCCGGAAGGTTACGAGCTTCTCGAATGCAGAATTTGATAAGTTTTCTACTGCATCTTTAATCACAAGAAGTACAAATGATATTCAACAAGTGCAAACACTTATGGTTATGATGCTTCGGATCGTATTCTATGCACCTATTTTAGGCATAGGCGGCGTAATCAAGGTACTTACTACAGACGTTTCCATGGGATGGATTATCGCAGTTGCAGTTATCGCGATTTTAAGCTTAGTCATTGGTTTATTTAGCGTCGCAATTCCTAAGTTTAAGAGCATCCAAAAGTTAGTTGATAAAATTAACTTAATCACTCGTGAATCTTTAACAGGTATGCTTGTTATTCGTGCTTTTAATAACCAAAAGTATGAAGAAAAGAAATTTGAAAAAGGAAATCAAGATTTAACAAGAACAAATTTATTTGTAAGCCGTTTAATGTCATTTATGATGCCAATGATGATGTTTATCATGAATGCCGTTACTGTACTTATTATTTGGGTTGGAGCACACCAAGTAGATATGGGACATATGCAAGTTGGTGATATGATGGCATTTATGCAATATACAATGCAAATCATCATGGCCTTCTTAATGATTTCTATGGTATCCATTATGGTTCCGCGTGCTTCTGTATCCGCACAACGTATCGCAGAAGTTCTAGATACTGACATTAGCATTCGTGATGCAGAAGAACCAAAAATATTCTCTTCAGACAAGAATGGTTACGTTGAATTTAAAAATGTTAGCTTTAGATATCCAGGTGCAGAAGAAGATGTGCTTTCCAATATCAGCTTTACCGCAAAGCCTGGAGAAACGACAGCTTTCATTGGAAGTACAGGTAGCGGTAAATCAACATTAATAAACTTAATTCCACGTTTTTATGATGTAACGAGCGGTCAAATATTAATAGATGGCACTGACATTAGAGAAGTATCACAGAAGGAATTGAGAGAAAAAATTGGTTATGTACCACAAAAAGGAGTTCTATTCTCAGGTACGATAGAAAGTAATCTGAAATACGGTAAGAAAGAAGCAACTGAAGAAGAACTAGTAAAAGCATCAGAAATCGCTCAAGCTATGGAGTTTATTAACGCGAAACCTGAAAGCTTCCGTACAGATATATCACAAGGCGGTACGAACGTTTCAGGTGGCCAAAAACAAAGACTTTCTATTGCGCGTGCTCTTACTAAGAAATCTGAAATATTCATATTTGATGATAGTTTCTCAGCTCTTGACTTCAAGACAGACGCAGCATTGCGTAAAGCTTTGAACACTGAGATTTCAGGAAGTACTGTTCTACTTGTTGCACAAAGAATCAGTACAATCATGAATGCAGATAAGATCATTGTACTTGATGAAGGAAAAATAGTAGGAACTGGTACTCATGAGGAGCTTATGGAAAACTGTGAGGTTTATAAGCAAATTGCTTTATCACAACTTTCAAGGGAGGAACTTTCGTCATGAGTGATAGAAAAATAGAAAATAGAAAACAAGGCGGCCCTGGCCCTGGTGGCGGCGGTCATATGGGCGGCGGCATGAGAAAGATTGAGAAGGCAAAAAACTTTAAGGGAACGATGAATAAGTTACTTCAATACTTAAAGCCATATAAGTTATCAATTTTGATCGTCATTATTTTTGCAATAGGTAGTGCCGCCTTTGCAATCGCAGGTCCAAAGATTTTAGGTAAAGCTACAACAAAACTTTTCGAAGGACTAGTAAGCAAGGTATCAGGCGCGCCAGGTGCTGCAATTGACTTTACCTATATCGGAAACATTGTCGTTATACTCCTTGGATTATATATAGTGAGCGCTGTGTTTGGCATTATCCAAGGCTATATCATTTCTGGAGTAGCACAAAAGGTATCTTATAACTTCAGAAAAGAAATTGATGAAAAGATTAACCGTATGCCGCTTAAGTACTTTGATAAAACGACACACGGAGAAGTATTATCTAGAGTTACAAATGACGTAGATACTGTGAGCCAGACTTTAAATCAAAGTATGTCGCAAATCATCACATCCGTTATTACAATCATTGGTGTACTCATCATGATGTTATCAATAAGCTGGCAAATGACATTAGTAGCGCTTTTAATATTGCCAGTATCCATGATGCTCATAATGGGAGTCGTAAAAAGATCACAAAAGTACTTTAAATCCCAGCAAGAGTATTTAGGACACGTGAACGGTCAAGTAGAAGAAATTTATAGTGGTCACAATATCGTAAAAGCCTTTAACACTGAAGAAGAAGAAGTTAAAAAATTCGAAGAGGTTAACGATACCCTTTACCACTCTGCATGGAAGTCTCAATTTTTATCTGGAATGATGATGCCGATTATGACGTTTATCGGTAATATCGGTTACGTAGCTGTATCTATTTTAGGCGGATGGCTTGCGGTCAAGAAAACGATCGCAGTTGGAGATATTTTAGCCTTCGTTCAATATGTGAGAAGTTTTACGCAGCCAATCGCTCAAGTAGCTCAAATCGCGAACGTACTTCAATCCACAGCTGCAGCTGCAGAAAGAGTTTTCGAATTTTTAGAAGAAGAAGAGGAAATTCCAGAAGCAGAAAATCCAGTTAAACTTCAAGAGATTAAAGGAGAAGTTACCTTCAAAGATGTTCAATTTGGATATAATCCAGATAAGATCATCATCAATAACTTCTCAGCTAATATTCAGCCTGGACAAAAGGTAGCCATCGTAGGACCAACTGGGGCAGGTAAAACAACTATCGTGAAGCTGTTAATGCGTTTCTATGATTTAAATAGCGGTGCTATATGCATAGACGGTCACGATATAAAAGACTTCACGCGAGAAGATTTACGCAATATGTTCGGTATGGTACTTCAAGACACTTGGCTATTCAACGGTTCCATTATGGAAAATATACGTTACGGTAGACTCGACGCTACTGACGAAGAAGTGATTGAAGCAGCTAAAGCAGCTCACGTTCACAGCTTCGTAAAGGCTTTACCAAATAGATACAATATGGAATTAAACGAAGAAGCAAGCAACGTATCCCAAGGACAAAAGCAATTATTAACAATTGCCCGCGCCCTTCTAGCGGATCCAAAAATACTAATACTCGATGAAGCAACAAGCTCTATCGATACTCGTACAGAAGTACTGATTCAAAAAGCCATGGAAAACCTCATGGAAGGCAGAACAAGTTTTATCATTGCTCACAGATTATCAACAATACGTGATGCAGATTTAATCCTTGTCATGAAAGATGGGGATATTGTAGAACAAGGTAATCATGAAGAGCTATTGAAAGCTAATGGTTTCTATGCTTCGCTTTATAATAGTCAGTTTGAAAGCGCGGATGCTTCGTGAGATTAAAAAGAACACTCCTCTAGTTTATGAGAGGAGTGTTTTTTTCTACTTCTTAAAAGTAGATAATGCCATAGAAAAATTAACACAAATGAATGAGAAAATTAATTTTAATAGTGTCTCTACTGAATCTAGCGTAACAAAAGCAACGTTATAGAGATTCGCAAGCGTATTGAAGCATTAAGACAACAACAATCTCAAATATTCTCTCCAAAACAAATCAAACGTGAAATGAATGAAAGTAACAAAGATGCTATCATTGAAACATTAAGACGTAAAATATCGAAATTGGAAGAAGAAAATAAACAATTACGTCAACATGTCAAAATTGCTTACGCTCAAATTTATGAAAAAGTATAATGTATTCAATTAGTAATCCCCAAAACGAAAAAAATGAGCTGAATTTTCATAAATAATTATAGAGATATAAATTTTTTGTTTTGGGGATAATTCAAAGTATTAGCTTGATGATTATGGGTAGCACCACACATCCATCAAGTTAAAAGATCATTTAAAATAAATACACTATGCTCGCTCCCTAACGAACCAAAATCAGAATTTGATTAGGACCTGTACGTTTTAACACAAAATACCCTTTCTCCGATTTTGTTGCAATTCCATCATCATTTGACAAACAATATCCATGGGTTTCACAAGTCCCATCGTCTCGAACCAGTACTTGACCAATTAATCCGACAGGTACCCATTCTGGACGATTTACACGAGAGATATACTCTTCATAAGGATTCCATTCCGGATTGGGTATAGGCTGCATTATTTTTCTTTCTGGGATGATTATATTTCCTTCTCCATCTCTTTGAGCTGGAAGGGTAACTTCATGGTATTTTCTTCGTCCCCATTCATCAGTCAGATATTTTCCCTGCCAACGTAAGCATCCACTATTTCCTAACAGACCTGGTGTTGCACTTGTTATTCCCAAAATAAACAGATCATTTGAAGTGGCCTTTCGAATTTTATCTTCTGTCGATACAGTAACGAAATAGCCAACATCAATCGAGTTTCCATCGGCTGTTTCAAACATTTCTGCGTAATCACCAGCTGGAGTTAAATATGCTCCATCGATGAACATATTTCCGTTATTTAGAAGTTTTCCAACTAGACCTGTAACATCATAAGGTACTGCTCCGAAAGCTACATTCCACGAATAAGTTGGGTCCCCATCTGTAGCATTAACAGCTCCATTTCTACCCATAATATGGGCTCCTTCGAAACCATTTGCTGTTGTATCCAATCCTTCAGTATGAGATAAATCCCCACTAGCAATTGTACCTGATCCTTCGGCATGGGCCGCAAATCCACTTGCCTTTGTACCGCTACCTTCTGCGTGGGAAGAATCCCCACTGGCAATTGTACCGGTTCCTTCGGTATGGGCCACAAATCCACTTGCCGTTGTACCGGTTCCTTCTGCGTGAGAAGAAGTTCCACTCGCCGTTGTACCGGTTCCTTCTGCGTGGGAAGAAGTTCCACTTGCGGTTGTACCGTTACCTTCGGAATGGGCTGCAAATCCACTTGCCGTTGTATTATTTCCTTCGGCATGGGAAGAATCGCTACTTGCCGTTGTACCTGATCCTTCGGCATGACTCCCCTGAGCTAAAGCGTTAGTAGAAACCCCTTCGGCATGGGCACCATTTGCATTTATATCTGTACTTGTTGATATGCCCTCCGCATGGGAAGCTTGCCCGTTGGCGGTTGTACTAAAACCTTCAGTATGGGAATTAAGCGCATTCGCTCTCGTAAGTTGACCTTCGGCATGTGATGCAAAACCACCAGCTATTGTACTAACACCTTCTGCATGAGAAAAATCACCTGTTGCTTGTGAGCCTGGATTGACTGTAATATCAGAAGTCCCACCCTCAGCATGAGAAGCAAACCCACTAGCTGTCGTATTCACTCCTTCAGCATGAGAACTAGATCCACTCGCTAATGAAAATGCTGCATTACCATTTTGATCAACACCACCGCCTTCAGCATGAGAAGCTCTTCCACTTGCTGTATTCCCTTCTCCTTCGGCATGAGAGTTAGTTCCACTTGCAATTGTTTGTTGCCCTTCAGCGTGGGAATGATCTGCACTTGCTTGTGTACCATTTCCTTCTGTATGTGCAGCAAATCCATTGGCGACTGTATTAACTCCTTCCGCATGAGCAGCAGTTGCCAATGCTCCTGTAGACGTATTTTGGCCTTCCGTATGGGATGCAGATCCACTCGCTGTTGTACTGTCTCCTTCGGCATGTGAAGCATTCCCACCTGCTGTTGTATTTTGACCTTCGGCATGTGAATTAGATCCACTGGCATTTGTATGAAATCCTTCCGCATGGGATGCAGCTCCATTCGCTATTGTAGTGTCTCCTTCGGCATGCGAAGAATTCCCACCTGCTGTTGTATTTTGACCTTCGGCATGTGAAAAAGATTCACTCGCCGTTGTACCGCCACCTTCAGCATGGGAAGATCCTCCACTGGCTATTGTTCTTGATCCCTCGGCATGGGCAGCCCCATTATTCGCCATTGTATTAAAACCCTCTGCATGGGATGCAGCTCCGCTAGCTGTTGCTTCTGATCCCTCAGCATGTGAAGCAGGTCCGCTAGCTGTTGTATTAAAACCTTCCGCATGGGATGCAGCTCCACCGACTGTTGTATTTGTAGCAACTCCTTCGGCATGCGAAAAATCTCCTAACGCCTGTGGAGCTGGAAATAAAGTAATATCTGGAGTTCCTCCCTCAGCATGAGAAGCGATTCCATTAGCAACAGTTTGCCTTCCTTCCGCATGGGAACATTCTCCATTTGCGCTGGAATTACATCCTTCAGCATGTGAGGCAAATCCATTTGCAATAGTATTACTTCCTTCAGCTACAGAACATCCATTATTCGGGTCAGTTATAATACAGCTTATTCCTGTTGGACCAGTTGCTCCTGTTGTTCCTGTTGTTCCTGTTGGACCGGTTACTCCCGTTTCACCTGTTGCTCCTGTTTCTCCTGTCGGGCCCGTTGGACCTGTCGCTCCCGTTTCTCCTGTCAGTCCCGTTGAACCAGTCGCTCCCGTTTCTCCTGTCAGTCCCGTTGAACCAGTCGCTCCCGTTTCTCCTGTCAGTCCCGTTGGACCTGTCGAGCCCGTTTCTCCTGTCAGTCCCGTTGGACCTGTTGCTCCCGTTTCTCCTGTCGCTCCCGTTGGACCAGTTGCTCCCGTTTCTCCTGTCAGTCCCGTTGGACCAGTTGCTCCTGTTTCACCTGTCAGGCCCGTTGCACCGGTTTCACCTGTTGCTCCCGTTTCTCCTGTCGGACCTGTTGCTCCCGTTGCTCCCGTCGGGCCCGTTTCACCTGTTGCTCCCGTTTCTCCTGTCGGGCCCGTTTCACCTGTTATTCCTGTTGGGCCTGTTGACCCAATCGGACCAGTTTCACCTGTCGGTCCAGTTCCACCTGTTGCTCCCGTTTCACCTGTCAGTCCCGTTGGACCAGTTATTCCTGTTAGGCCTGTCGCCCCCATCGGGCCAGTTTCACCTGTCGGGCCCGTTGGACCAGTTATTCCTGTTGGGCCTGTAGGGACCGTGAATGGTGGAACTGGAGGTAAAGTAGGACCAATCGAACTTGGATCTAATGCAGCAGCACGTAGAATTTCATTTTCTTCTGACATACATCACCTCCAAAAAGCACTTATCATATTAAATAAATGCGTTACGGAAACATTTATGACAGATTTGGCTCTTTTTCACATTCAATCTGATGAATTGAAGCTTAGAATATTTCCCTTATAAAAAATAAAAAAATTCTTCTATAACTTTCCTAATACAGTCGTAGCTTGATAGCGATGTGACGCTATCCCTAAAAAGGTGATGGTTTCTATGCTTCGCTTTATAATAGTCAGTTTGAAGGTGCGGATGCTTCGTGAGATTAAATAGAAGAAGCTTTCTCAAAGGGTCGTTGCATAACGACCTTTTGGAGAAAGCTTCTTTTGCATGAATAGGTTACTTTTTAGTTTTGAAATTTCTTCATAAATTATACTGTCATCGTATAGAGATATAAAACAAACAATATTCTCTTTCTAGATAACGGTCTTTTCTTCCATACCTGTATCTCTATTTACTAAATTCAAGTAGAAATGCGATACTGTCGTCATGTAATATGGATAGATCCAAAGAAACGGGATACTAAATGTGAAAATTCCTATAATAGCCCCTAAAATAAACCATCCGATAAAACTTAAAGATAGTATGAATAAATCTAATTTATGTCCTTTCATCATTTTTTGGCTCTTTTTAAGCGCTTCACTCGCCGTATATTCTGGATGATCTAACATGATATAGTAAGCCATAGAATAAGAGAAACATTTTATAATACCGGGAACAATTAGCAATAAACTCCATAAAAATACGTATACACCCATTAAGACAGCTAGCTTTATAGATTTAAATACATTCTTTTTTCGAAACCCTTCAAATAAATGATCAATTGTAGTAGATTCTTTTTTCGCTAAACGTAATGTAACATTAAAATACCCATAAGTCATAATGCTTTGTACACCTATTAAAACAATACATATAATAGCGAAAGTAAATAAATAAGAAACAGCGCCTACTGCATTTAACGTCTCTTCTCCTGTAATCGAAGCACTAGCATTCATTGTTTCACTTAATAAGATGCCCAGTAGAAAAAGTGGAAATCCTATAATAAACATAGCAATACCAGACATAGCATAATACAGAAACGATGCCCCTGCTCCCAATCCCCATCTACCTTTTAATGAAGATAAGGCCGCTTTTTTAAAGTCACTGATCATTTTAATCACACCCTTCAATTTATTTGTTATTATTTATATGAATAACAATATTACATAGAGAATAATAGCATTTTTTAACAAGACTAACATTATATATATTTATTTTTATTAATATCCAAATAAAAAAACAGAGCTGTTCCCAAAGTTTTGCTATTCATGCCGAATAAATACCTCTTTCTCTATTCATCTTTACAAACTAAAAGGCCAAAATAAAGGACTAGGTTAATTACAACCCAGTCCCTAACACTACTTGTTCTTACTGTTTTCTATTACGCGACAAACATTTTTCAACAACATGAAACTACTAGCATTCTAGTAGTTTGTTAGTTCTGTCTTTAATTTTTTCTAATTCCGATATAAGCTTTTTCTATATATATTAATCGTATCCTCAATTACTTTTTATTTACCATACAATTCTTCTAACTTAACTAAGCTCTTTTTATGGTTTGATAAACCAACTGTGAAACTATTCGGTTTCATTTCGATTATCCCTTTGTCCTCTTTTAACTTTACAGTGACATTGGATTTAAGGATACCTCTCTTTACACTTACTTTCTCTACTTCATCTAAGTCTAAGTGAGCAATATTTCCAGTAGCATTACCAGTTGCAGGACTTAACTCTATTAGCAAGATTCTCTTATTTGTGAACCCTGCAAGGCAATGTGAATTTGAGCCAATTGCACCAAAACCGTAAGCTAAGTATTCAGAGGGAGATGCCATTTTCATAACGTAAAAGTAATGAACATAAGTCTCACCTTCTATCATTAGTTTGTCGAATATCTTGTCTGCATTTGTATTAGTTAACATCTTTTTATTCTCCTTATATTTTACAAATTTATATGTCAATTTGAACATGCACTCTTTCGCTTGTTTAAGGATGTACAAAATTACTCATTTTCTTATTATCAAGTACATAATTCGAAAGAGAAAACGTTTTATATTACGGCTAGTGATGCGTATGTAACTGTGCATTAATACGAAAAGACCGCCTATTATGGGCGGTCGATTTTTACTAAGTATTTTTTAATGCTTTTTTTAACGTTTTAACTGTTTGTTCAAGCCATTCTAATGGTGTTATTTCTAATCCTTCAAAATATATCCCATCTGCAGAATATCGTATGTACTCATTTTTTTCTTTATTACTATAATCGCTTTGAATAAATTCAGTTAAAAAAATAATAGCATCTTGCAAATACTCTTTTGGTGCCTCTTCTAGTAATTCTTGAAGTGCTTCTTCATAAAATGTGTCTTGATGGAAGGTTCCTGCTAAGAACTGAAAAACTGGATCTTCTGGATTATTTTTTAATAGCATATATTTATTTTCTCCTTTTATTAAAATCTGTTGATAAGGCTCTATCTACATTGTCTTTTTTCTTTAAGTCTAAAACGTTTTGTAAGTCTCTATTTACTATTTCTGTTGGACTTTTTGACAAAATAGATACTTCATTGTGAAATAATGAAGAAAAGCCGATTCCTGACGAGGAGTCGGCTTTAATAAATACCTTACACTAGTTGGAATTACGGTTTTGTAAGTAATTTTCATACTCTGCTAACCATACTAACATCAAGTTCTTTAATTCAATCGTTTCAATTTCGCAAGTATTCTCTTCATCTTCCACATACCGGTGGGTAATTTTTGTGAAATCTGGTTTAACTTCCAAATCACAAGAGTTTCCTCCAAATTCTAGAGAATTCACTTCACCACTCAAAACTTTATTAAGTTCTTCTATCCACTCTTTACCATGAACATCATTCTCTAATAACTCTGAAACTATTTCGATTTCTTTTGGGAGTTTAATCATTAGGACATTAAAAGGTCCTTTAAAAAATTCATATGTATATTTCATAAAAAAAACTATCCTTTCATTTATTAATATTTTGGAAAAGCAGAAATAATACGACCATTTGAGTCAATAAACATTGTAATTTTCATACCGTTTGATGTTGTACCAATATAACTATTTTTTCTTCCTGTATATACTTTATTGTTATAAGCTTCTTTAATTGCTTGTAAGACTTCTACTCTACTCCACTCGTCTGGAAAAAACGTGGAAGTTGGTACTTTTACTACTCCATTCACCGTAACCTTCGCTTCATATACACCATATTTATTAGGTTGTTTTGTGATATTTAAAATTTCTCCTTCACCCATCATACTCACATGATGATAACCACCAGCGCTCCCTTTGCTATTTATATTCCCATGAAAGATATGTTCAACGGTACCATTATTTTTATAAATAGAATTAGGATGGGACTTATATTTATCGAAGAATAAAAAAGTATCCTTTACTTCGTTAAAAGTAGAATAATCAAAAGACCTTAAGTTAAGTCCGTTGGTATCAGCAAAAGCAAGTCGATTTTCTATGTTTAAATCATTAGTTAAACTTGTAAAAGTTTGGTGTAAGCGTGGTGCAGTGATTTCAGTTACCTTTGTGAAATTTGTACCTTTTACTAGCGTAGAGACCTTACTAGCGCCTTTATCCCCCATCCATCCTAATCCAAGTCCCATAAAATTATACGTTATCCATCTTGTACAACTCTCAGCATCACCATTGATTACATCATTAATAAATGAATCTGATAAGGCATTCCACATAGTAGAAACCGTCTCTATGGGGTGACCTATAGCATACTTAATGTTCTCTTTTGTTACTGTATCGTCTAGTGATTTGAATCCTTCTACAATATCCCCAACAGCTTGTCCTGCACCATCCCAAATACCATCACCGATTTTCTCTAATAGGGATTTTTCAGAATTACTATCACTCATTTCAGTTTTAAGTTTCTCAGCTTCACGAGCTTTATTTTCTATAATTTCTTGAATAGGCGCCGTCCAATCCATATTCAATTCTTGTACGCTAAATGTACCGCTTGCGGCATTAAAACCTTTCCCACTTTGAACTTCCGCAAGACCTGTAGCGATGCTGGCAGCTAGTTGGAGTGCTGTATCATAATTACTACTAGAAGTATAATTGAATTCATGCAGATGTTCTAACTTTTCTTGAAGCTTTCGTTTCATCGCATCAAAAATATTCACCATAACTTGCATGCCTGGAAGGGTGCTACTAATTACTTCAATACCTGCTTTCGTTCGCTCAATCTCTCGAATTTGTTCTAGTATTTCTTGTTCAATAACATCTGTTGAAGCTACTTGTGATTGAAAATCATTTGGAAAGGCATTATTTTGACGAATTAATTCTTCACACAAGTAAATAATCCCTTGCGCTAAGGGACGGAAGGTTTGTGCAAAGAATGTTTTTGCACTGTCATAAGTTTGCCCTTGAAGAACTGCATCGCCAACAAAAGCGTCAATCGAATTGATGGCTTGTTCCATTCCTTGAATAGTGGCAACGCAAAAAGCATTCATACTTTGCGATTGGGTTCGCACTTCCCCTAGATACATATTTAAACTCATGACTTCACCTCCTGTGCTAATTTTTGGCGTTGGTGGTAAAGGTCATTTTCTAAATTACTCAGGCTTCGTTTCTCATTTAGCAACGTCTCTTTTTGGTCCTCCAATTCGTGAGTAAGCTTTCGTTCAACTTGTTGTGCATCTTGACGCAGATTATGAAAGAATTGTCCTAGTTCTCTATCGTTATGCCAAGTTTCTAATATACGGTCAAATAGACGATAGCTCTGACCTTTCCATTCATAAAAATCTGCTTCCGTTTGTTCTTGTTTTTGAATAGCGTGTTGATTTTGAGATTGTTCTTCAGATAGACTTCTTAATTTGTAATTCAGTTGATTGATTTGTTTTTCGATATCTTGACTCATCTTTACCCTCCTACTTTTTCGCGTTCGCGTAGGTTGTCATATCGGCTAAAGGGTCTTTCATAAAAGGAGAACCATTAAAATTCTTTTGAAGTTCGTTATCCATACGCTCAAACTCTTGGGCTACAGAATGAATGTTGTTAACCCCTTGTTGAAAGGCGGCATAAAATTGTTTGGTTAAATCTAAAGTTTGTTGATTGGCTTCTTGTGCTTTGGAGTTGACAGATAACGTTGTACGTTCCGACTTGGTTATGGATCTATTTGTCGCACTTTGAATCGTATCAGCAGCTGTCCCCATTTGCGTCGCGATTTGTTCTGCCGTTTGAAAATTACTTTGAAATTGTCCCATCGCTTGGATCCTCTCTATACTTTTCTGTCCAGTCTCTCAGAGTTTGTTCAAAAGTTTGTGGACTTCTTCATTACTTACTAAACTATGAAAATTATACCATATGAAAAAATGAGGGTTTCACAAAAAAACTCCAATTATTGTATATTATTTTTTCTTTTTTGTACCTCCTCAAAGCACTTAACTGTGTTACATATGATAGTTTCCCCGTCCTCTACACAGTCTCTCTGTTGTAGCCTGTCACCATCTCCGCCAAACGCCTCGGCAATGGATAAATAACTCATTGCATAGTTTTAGAGGCTGGATATATTTTCAACTTTAATAGATCTCTTTCTGTGGAGTTCTTATTGTTTAATAATAAAGATTTACGATGATATCATTTCATTGGCTTGTATCATACTTTAAATATGATGGCCGCGCTATCCCTTTGGTGTGCTTATACAAAAAGAGATAGCGTTTTTAAGAACAGAGCATTCTAAGGCTTGAATTATTATGACATAGATGTAGCTTTGAATTAAAATCTGACTGAAAATAGTTTATAAATCCTTATTTTATAACACATAAAAAGAATCCATTTTGAAAAAAGATTAATCAAAATGGATTCTTCTACAACAGATTAAGATATATTTTTTATATAAAAGTTTGCTTAAAAATTATGTAGAAGTCTTGTTTTTATGTATGTAAAATATTTTATGTTTTTAATCGTGTACTTGCATACTAAAAAAATAAATGCCCCTATTCGTTTTAAACATATATTCTTCATAACAGCATGCATAATAATTTTCTGTATCTAATTTAACCCAATAAACTTCTTCTATTTCTTGTTCGAATTCATTCAATAACTGTTCTATTATATATTCCTTCGATGTCAATCCATTTAAATCATATCCATGTGGTATTGTTCCAAACCAAACTGCTTCCCCATCAGGGTATTGGCAAATAAGGAAATCTTTTTCCCATTCTTTCAACTGTATGAGTTCTATTGTGTCATTATTAGTAGCGTGTGTAGCCTTTTCTGCAAGTTCATATATACCTTCCTGCTTATTTTCTGATAAAAGAATAAGCTCATAATAATTACTCACTTGTTGTCCCGCATTAACTTTAGCAAAATCGCTTAAAATTTTATTTATCATTTCCATATTTAAATCTCCTTAAATTTAAAGATTCTTCAGCTAAATGTTAACATATATCTTTGATAGCTAGTTAGACTTGCCCGTTAGTGCAATAAGAAAAAACAAAGTGTAGATAATGCCGATTCATCTTTTTTATAAACGGTTAAACTTTTTTCAAAACGGTACGACTTTGTTTCAAATCGACAGTAGAATAGTATTCTGCGTCATTTTATATCTCTGTTTTATAAAAAATATAAAATAATAAGTGGAAATCTCAAAAAAGAAACCGCCATTGCAGACGGTTTTACTTTACTTATACGTTTACTTTCTCTAACTCCATTGCCATGTCATTTAATACGTTTTCTTAAAAAAAAAGAAACGCTGCTTGCTCTTCTTTCGTCATACCACGAAAATCATGTATTCCATCTAGCAATAACCAACTCGCATCAGCTATGATATTCCGATACCGCTTCCGTTCTATCTCGTTAGGTATTGTTGTGAGCATTTTCTCGACACTAGCGATTGAGAATCTACGCTTTGCCCTATCGATAAAATATACCGAAATGTAATCAATCGCTTTATTAATTTCGAAATAATATGTATTATGACCACGCTTCACTTCTGCAATATGCTGTATTAACTCCTGTCCTTCTGATACAGATATTTTACACTTCGCCAACTGCTTCATTTTCTTCTCTCCTTTACTGTAGCCCCTCTATTACATGTAAAATTTTAGCACTTTAAATTTAACGAAATGTAAATATAGTATAAATTTCCCATTAACAATAATTAAATTTACTTTTTATGTATTGTCAAATGGAAAATAAACAAAATTACTCCTTCTAAAAGAACATAAGTTCGTATATAATAAGAACAAACGTTCTTTTTCTTAGGAGTGATTGCTTTGTATGACTATTCTCTTTTACCAAAACGGAACATCTTATGTGTAGACCTCCGAAGTTTTTACGCTAGCGTTTCCTGCATCAAAATGGGTTTCGATCCGCTGCGTACAAAACTAGCTGTTGTTGGCGATGTGAATAGGCAAGGGTCGATTGTGTTAGCTGCAACCCCTCCTCTCAAAAAAATAGGGGTTAAAAAGATGAGTCGTTTATATGAGATTCCACGGCGGTACGACGTGCTTATTGTCAATCCACAAATGGATACTTATATAAGGTGTTCGAATTACATAACCAAATTAGCTCTACAATACGTTACTTTTGAAGATTTTCACCAATATTCTATTGATGAATTCTTTATGGATGTTACAGCAAGTTTACATCTGTTCGCACGAACTCCATACGAATTTGCTATGAAGTTCAAAAGAGAAATATATCATAAGACACGTATTGATAGCACAATTGGAATCGGTCCTAATGTATTAATGAGTAAAGTTGCTCTTGATGTGGAAGCGAAAAAGAACACTGACGGGATCGCATATTGGAGTTATGACGATGTGCCGGAAAAGCTATGGCCAATCCGTCCACTCAGCAAATTTTGGGGAATATCGAGTAAAACAGAAGCGAAGTTAAATCGAAAAGGTATACATACAATCGGTGATCTGGCCCATTATCCTATCAAGTACCTAAAGGAATCATTCGGTATCATTGGAGAAGAACTTCATTTACATAGTAATGGCATTGATTTTAGTCTAATTTCTGAAAAATATATACCGAATGAGACTTCAATCGGTAAAAGTCAAATACTCATGCGAGATTATAAAATAGATGAAGTTCAGCCAGTTCTCTTAGAACATACCGAAGAAGTTTGTTATAGATTGAGGAGAAAAGGAAAATTAGCAAGGACTATACAGTTTTCCATTGGCTATAGCAAAGACTATCTAGGCGGATTCAAAAAGTCTTGTACATTAGAACGACCTACAAATTTAACTTTAGAAATATACCGTGTTTGTTTAATGTTTTTAAAGCAACTCCATACAGGGGAACCAATTCGTACAATAAGCATTGCACTAACTAATTTAGTGAACGAAGGTGAAGAACAAATTAGTCTTTTTGACGACATACGAATGAGAGAAAGAGAAATTATACTAGCCAGAACGATGGATGAAATACGAACACGGTTCGGTAAGAATAGCATTTTACGAGGTGTGTCTTATACTTCTGAAGCAACAGGAAGATACAGAAATACGCTTATTGGAGGACATAAAGCATGAACAATACAGGAGTACCGAAAATTAAAGGGCGTGGAATGGTGAAATGGCAGCCGTTTGCGTCAATGCCGGAGCAATTCGCTGGTATAAAACAAATCGTTGAAGAACAGACGAAAATACCATGCCCTATTATTACACAAGATACAAAAGAAGAAATCGAAAGAGCACTACTTGAATCAATGAAATTACAAAAAACAATTATGATTTCTTATTACCAAAACGGACAGATTCTACATGAAACAGTCATTACAAAAGTAATTGCACGTCAAACAAGAATGGTATTTTTTCAAGACTTGTTTGGGTTTACATTGCGGTTAAAATTTAATGATATTGTAGGTGTTGATTAGGATCTATTACCGGCTTTTTTAGGTGTATATACGCATCGCTCAAGACATTACCTAGAATTCGTTCTACTATATCACAAAAAAGGCATGAGCTCGGTACAGTACTGAACTCATGCTCAAAATGAGGTACTTCTGTATGGGGAATGCATTGGTTGTAGGATTAATTGAAAAAATGGGACAAAGAATAATGGAAGTAGAAACTAATAATATATGTGAAGATAGGGTAGAATTGTCTAGAGTTTAATCTAGGCAACTTTTTTTAATTCCTTTATACTAAAGACATATATCCCAAAATTGTAAAAAAGTGGTTTATCATCTCTGAACTAGACAACTTTTTAAAGTGTCCCATTTTATATTCAAGTGGACTTAGGTATCCAAGTGTTCAATGAATTCTAAAATGGTTAATGAACATAATCATCTAATTCCAATTTTAATTGTTCTAAGCTTTCAAAGTATCTTCCTTTTACAAAATCCGTCTTAATGATTTTAAATGTTGCTTCGGCTACAACATTATCAAAGTCATTGATATACTATAATTAACAATTGTTGTTCGTTATATTGGAGGAGTGGATTGATTTGAGTAGTGTCTATAATACTAAGGAAAAAGTACATAAAAGAGCATTAGAAGCGGTTGGAAAGACGCTTGGAGAAATTGATGTAAAGAACACTATGAATGTGAAAAATAAATCTTATCCAGGCAATGTAATAGAGCAAGTCTGGTTTGACCACCCTGCAGATAATTACGCCGAACCAGATTTTCCAGAAGCTGGTGTAGAATTAAAAGTTACCCCCATAGATAAACAAACAAAAAATGTTAAAAAGAGAAAAGTCACAAAATTTATTGCTGGGGAGAGACTTGTTTTAAATAAAATTAATTACCAAAATGAATATGGTAAATCATTTGAACAAAGCTCATTTTGGCATAAGAATAAGCTAATTGAATTAATTCAATATTATAGACGTGATGTCTCGCATAAGAAAAAAATTTCTAGCGGAGAAATGATTGAAGATAAGACAAAATTTCGAGTATTATATGCGAATCTACTTTCAATGACAGAGTTAAAAGATTTTGACTTGCCTAAAGACACTGTAATAGAAATACCTGAGAAAGATTTAGAAATCATCAAGCAAGACTGGAAAAAAATATCCGAATATATTAACTCTGGTAAAGCTGAACAATTATCAGAAGGGCTTACAAATTATCTAGGAGCATGTACAAAGTCAACAACTGGTGATGATTTTACAAAACAGAAGCATACAGATGTTCCTGCAAAACCTAGAGCCTATTCATTTAAATCAAAATTCATTAATGAACTCATAAATAATCATATTATTGGACAAGACCATACCGAAGCAATTAATAGTATTGTGAAAGATGTTAGCGAGCTAGAAAAGAAAACTCTTGAGGAAATTATTGTCTCCCGCTTTACTCCCTATTACGGTATGAAACAAAGTGAATTGATTCAAAAACTTGGTATCAAAGTAGGTAAAAGTCAGTCACAAAAAAATATTAATAACATGATAATCCGTGGAATTCTTAATTTGCCAACCACTACAGATGAAGTCACATCAGAAGAAATCGAAAAAGCAGAAATTAGTTTAAAAACGGTTACTTTAAGGAAGTGGCAACCAAAAGAACATTTTAAATTTATGGGAATTCCTTCATTTCTTGAACTAGTTAACGAATCTTGGGAGGAATCAAGAGTTTATGATTTCTTAGAAAGAAAAAAATTTCTACTACTAGTCTTTAATGATTTTAATAAAAAGAAAAAAGGTAGAGATTCGTACGAAACAAACCCTGAGAATATTATTTTTGTAGGCGCTAAATTTTGGAATATGCCAATCCTTGATATAGATGGGCCAGTAAAAAGAGTTTGGAAAACGGAGGTAGAAAAACTAAAAAACGGTGTTGAACTAACCTTTACCAAAAATGAAAATAATGAAATCAGAATAAATAATAATTTCATTAAACCATCTCTTGAAGATGTTTTACATCTTCGCCCCGATGCCCAAGTTGCTCAATACAGATTGAAATACTATAAAGAAGTAATAGTTAAAGGGATTCCTAAAAAGCAATTAACGAATAATTCTAGGAAATTACCTCACCCAGCAAAATGGATAAATCGACCAGAGAGTGAAAAAGAAAATTTTACAGATGATTATATGACAAAACAAGCTTGGTGGTTAAGTAAAGAATATATTTATGAACAAATTAAAGATTTGTTGTAGAATAATGCCTTAATCTAATAAAAAAGCTTACCGATATGGTAAGCTTTTTTATCTACCTTTAATCTATCGACTTTTATGGTAAATAGTAGTCATACTGGGGATTATTATTTTTCAAAGCATCCTATATTATTTTAAGAAATACAAATAAGCTGACTCTGTATTGATACAAAATCAGCCTATTTTAAAAAATTTTCTATTTTGCAGGAGGTACAACTCTCTTTATAAGAACCCATTATAAATTCTTAAAGTAAACTTAGTTGTACCCAACCACCCATTTCTTCCTCTTCTTTATTGATTTCTAAAATCCGTTTACTCATTCGTTCCACCAATCCAACAACAAGTGCATTACCCATACAGAAATATCTGTTTCTCTGTGGCATACCTGTGTTTGTCCAATCCATAGGAAAACCGTTCAGTAATTCGCATTCCACAGGAGTTAAATATCTTAGTCTTCTTGTATATGGATCTTCAATAACATGGGAACTTCTATTACATGTTCCTTCACTTGTTAACATTGTACGGCCTGGTTTTTCTAAATCATCCGGGAAGGCCATACCTCCCTCAGAATAGAAATATTTGTGTCCAGTTGCTTTTGATACTCTTTCTTCTTTTTTCGGACCTTTCAAATACTGAAGCTCTTCAAACTCTGTTCGACCTTTTTTATTCACCTTATCCATTTTTAAATAATAAGATTCATCAGCTGGTCCAAAGTTTTCATATGCTTTTTGAACAACTTCACCTAATGTTTCAGGTTCTTCAGTTACTGGAAGAACTTCTTCAGTATATACTTGTCCATTTCTCATTACACCAGCGTTATAATATTCTGCTTTAAACGTATCCGACACTTCTACAATGTCACTTGGCAAAGTATATTGTCCTCTTTTTTTGTTCTCCAGAGGCGCTTCATGTACATTAAATATCGGTGCAAAGAATCCATTTTTATATAAGATTTCTAACAATTCATTCCCATTTTGAACAGAAGCAAAATGCGATTCGTTTAAATAAGCGAAAATAAATACTCTTCTTCTTCTTTGCGAGAATCCATAATCTGCAGCATTAATCACTCGCCACTCTACCGTATAACCTGCATCATGGAAGCTCGCTAACATAATAGAAAAGTCACGGCCTCTTTGTTTCGCAGGTGACTTCAATAATCGATCCACATTCTCTAATAAAACAAACCTAGGCTTACGGTTATTAACAATGTTCATAATCTCCCAAAAAAGAACACCTTTTTTTCCTTGTATTCCTTGTTCGTTCGATAAAGTACGTGCTACAGAATAGTCTTGACAAGGAAAACCTCCTACTAACAAATCATGTTCAGGTATATCTTGCCAAACTTTAGCTATATCTTCATTTACATGTATTCCTTTATTTTCAAAGTGAGTTGCATAACAATTATATGCATGTTGTGCTTTAGTAGACGGTTCCCACTGATTTCCCCAAAGAACCTCAAAGTCTTCATTTGCTTCAAGACCTAATCTAAAACCTCCTACTCCCGCAAAAAGTTCTACTACTTTCATCATAAATACACGAACATCCTTTCGGTATTTTATTTACCTATGCTTCATTATAATAAAAAGTGAGGAAAAGATCAACTATAATGTTGTCCGAAACAAGGAAAGACAATCTTCTCTTAATATTGTATACATAAGAACACTAGTGCTTTGTTTAGGAACATTATAAACGAAACAAAGCTTCTTGCATAGATCGAAAATAAAAATTATTATATACACATATTTCCTTTTTATATTATTGATATAACAGTTATAAAAAATAAAAAACAGCTTTTCATTATAGCATAATTTTATACATATTGTTTCGTATAAAATATCTATTAATTTAAATAAAACATTTCATATTGGAAAGGAGTTCACAATGGAATTTACTACAGTAGAAGAACTAATGCACAAAGCTAAAGAAGCAGAAGGAAAAACATTCGGGGAAATTGACCTTACTAACAGATTGGCAAATACAAAATCAAAAGGTGGTCTTGGCCAAGTAGTAGAAGAAAGTTTTTTCGGATATGAAATAAACTCAAAAGCAGAAGCTGATTTCAAACACCTTGGCGTTGAACTAAAAGTAACTCCATTTAAACAAAATAAGAATGGTTCCTTATCAGCTAAAGAGCGTTTAGTTTTAAATATTATCAACTACATGGAAGAAGTTGATACACACTTTGAGGCATCAAGCTTTTGGAAGAAAAACGAAAAACTATTGCTTATGTTTTATGAATGGTTAGCAGATGTAGACCGTAAAGATTTTCATATTACAAAAAGTGTGCTTTTCACATACCCAGAAGCTGATTTAGAAATAATTAAACAAGATTGGGAAACAATCGTAACCAAAATTCGCTCTGGAAAAGCACATGAATTATCCGAAGGGGATACAAACTATTTAGGAGCTTGTACAAAAGGATCAAATAAGAATTCTCTTCGTCCCCAACCTTATTCCGAAATACCAGCAATGCAACGAGCATTTTCATTAAAACCGTCTTATATGACGGCACTGGTACGCAGATATATTCAAAATGAAGAACTAATAAGCTTCACAAATGCAAACGAGTTAAAAAGCAAATCTCTAGAAGAAATTCTTTACTCTAAATTTGAATCATATATAGGATTGACTGATAAAGAAATTGCCCAAAAATTATCTGTGGATTACAAACCTAAATCTAAGAGCTTCGTTCCGTCCTTAGTAAGCTCCTTATTAGGTATTAAAGGTACACGTCTTGATGACATTGAAGAGTTTGCTAAAGCAAATATACAATTTAAAACACTACGCTTAGAGCCAAGTGGTAAACCTGAACAAAGCATGTCATTTGAAAATATTGATTTTAATCAGTGGACAAATGAATCATGGGAAGAAAGTTATTTACGTGAAAGATTTTATGAAACAAAATTTTTATTTGTTGTTTTTGAATTTAGACAAACAAAAAATGAAAACCCAAAACGTGAACTTTATTTAAAAGGAATCAAACTTTGGAATATGCCTGCCCATACAATAGAAACTGAAATGAAACAACTATGGGAAGAAGTTAACAGAGTGATAAAAGAAGGAATTCAAATTCAGTATAAGAAACGCGGCGATAAAAAGGTCGAAACAAATAATTTACCAAAGAGTAACTTTAACGGCGTCGCACACATACGGCCAAAAGGTAAAGACGGGTCGGATAAAGTAACATTACCTGACGGAAAGCAAATTACGAAGCAATGCTACTGGTTAAATAATACTTACATAGCTAGTGTTATTAATAGTACAAACTAATCACTTTTTATCTAGATGAGATAACATAGGAATCACCTATTAAACTGTTAGGAATTAAAAATCAAAAAATAAACTTTAATTTTAATCCAAACCAGTTTCAATAGAAAATTAGAAAAATACCTATAAATTAGTTTGTCTTACTATAAATGCAAGCGTATTTCAGCTCTCTGAAAAAGATATAAAATGATAAAAGGCGACTTCCATAATGATTTAGTTATGTGAGTTTTTAAAAGGTTATTTATAGAAAAATTTAAGTATATTATAATTTTAGGTGGAGGTGGTTGAAATTGGATTTAAATGAAGCTATTAAGTATATATTGAACGGGGATGGAGTATTATTTTTAGGTGCTGGATTTTCAAGGGAAGCAACTAATGTTATGGATGGAAATATGTCAGATGCTCAAATGTTTAGTGACGATTTAGCTAAAGAAATGGAATTAGGCGAAACTGATTCACTTGATGTAATTTCAGATATCTATTTACAACAATCAACATCTTCTGAAGATTTATTGCAAAGAAAAATACACTTAATACGTTTAGTTCAAAATGCATTTAGTACGAAAATTGTAACAGATGAACAGAAAGAAATTTCTATCTTACCATGGAAGAGAATTTATACTACTAATTACGATGATGTTGTTGAATTTAGCAATAATTATAAAATTAAATCCTTTACTATGTATTCACCTGTGAAAGAAATTCTTAAAGAAAAGTGTATTGTACATTTAAATGGTTATGTAAGAACTGTGTCACCTGAGAGATTAGATAGTGAATTTAAACTAACTTCAAGAAGTTATTTAATGACAGATTTTATAGCAAGTAAAGCTAAAGAAGCGTTTGATCATGATATTAAAACTGCTAAAGTAATTGTTATTATCGGTACATCTTTAAAATATGATATTGATATCCAAAGATTATTATTTAATATTCCAAATATCAAAGAGAAGACGATTTTTATTGAGCGGAAAAATAAAGAACTATCTGTTGTAGAAAGAAGTAAGAAACAGACTTTTGGTGAAATTTATTCGATTGGGCTTGAGGGTTTTTCTGAGAAAGTAAGAGAAATTAATAACAATTTTAAACCCTTAAGAGAGGATATGAAATTTTTAAGTTTTTCTAAGGTTTCTACCAATTTTAATTTAGAATATGAAAGTATAGATGAAAATAAAATGTGGCAACTTCTTGTTAACGGTGACGTTGATGAATTGCTACTTTATCTCTATAAAGACACTGACAAATATCTAATAAGAAGAGATGTTTCCAAGAATATAATTGAGTCATTAGATAATAAGAACGTTAAAATAGCCATTATTCATTCTTTTTTAGGTAACGGAAAAACAGTATTGTCTAAACAACTATCATATGAATTAACAGGGAAATTCAATGTATATGAATTTAATGGTTACGAAGTAAATTGGGAATTAGAATTAGAAAAAATTTCAAAAGAAGATGTACCAACATTAATTGTAATTGATGATTACCAAAATTCTTTAGATATGATTTTTAAAGCTATTAACATTAGTAGGAATAATTTAAAACTATTGCTGACATCTAGAACATCAATTAATATAAGCGTATATCATAGATTAGAAGATAAATTACCAGCAGATAATATTATTGAAGAATTTGATGTTAACTTATTAACGCATAATGAAATTCTAAAATTATGTACATATTTAAAAGAAAGAAATTATACAGATATTTTCGGAAAAAAAGATGAAGAAATAATTAGATTTTTGAAGCAAGATTGTAGATCTAATCTTGTTAATGTACTCATAGCAATTATTAAATCAAAAAATATTCAAGATAAGTTAAACGAAGTTATCTTACCGATTTTAAATAATCAATCATTTAAAGATATACTTATCACTATTATAATTAACAATGCATGCCAACTAAACTTAAAAGTTGATGAGATTTTTTTATTATTGGATTCTAGATTAAACATTGCTACATTAATAAGGGATAAACAGCTACAAGAGATTATTAGTATTACAGATAATACAATAAGAATGAAATCTTCAATATTATCAAAATATATTTTGAACTCTAACGACCTCAACTCAGATGTAATTAAAGTTGTTAATAAAATTGCTCAAAATGCAGAAATATTAAATGATGAGAAATGTAAAAATGTCAGAAGCAAGTTAATCTCTTTATCCAATATTAGAGAAATAATTGTTCAAACACAAAGACAAAGCGAAAAGGATATTAATCTGAAGATATTATCCTTATATGAAAGTTTAAGAGGTTTTAAAGAGTATAAAGGAAATATTTTTTTCTGGTTACAGTATGCAATGGCTTGTATAGATACTGACTATTATGGAAGAGCTGAGGAATATTTCGGTAATTCGTATCAATTAGCAAAAAAAGCCAATAACTTTAATACCTATCAAATTGATACTCAATATGGAAGATATTTATTGAGTAAATGTATATTCTCTAATAGTAGAACTGAGTCCTTTGATGTATTACAAAGAGTCCAAGCATTATGGTTAGCAGCCATTAGAATGCGTAAAGAAAGATCGGATTATGTATATAGACAATTTGATTTATTATATGAATTTATAGAAAAGTTTTCTGGTGAATGGGATAGTAAGCAATATAAGAATACTGAGTCACTAATCAATTATTTTATTAAAGTAGTTTTGAGTTCTAAAGCTAGAAATTCACTTAAAGCGATAGACACCTTAGAAGAATGTAAAAAAACGTTACTAAAAAATAGATTAATTAGTATAAAAAAATAAATATGGTTTAATATTCAGGTTAATTAAAAGGAACAGACTTAACCTTTTATAGAGTTAAGTCCGTTCCTTTTTTAATAATATAAATGTTTTGTAATAAGGTTTATAGCTTTTTTTATTTTTATCTCTAAGTTCTTTAATTACATGTAGACATACTTTCATTGTTGTGGAAGTATCTTTATGACCTGATATTTCAGTTACTACCAATATATCTATACCTTGATAAATTTATATACTGCCGTATGTGTGACGAGCCCTCTGCATAGTTATTAAGGGAGAAATATTTAGAGTTTTTAGCGCTGTACGCAATGTTTTGTTTACAGAGTTATTCGAAATGATACCATGGATATAATGATAGAAAATTTAATTTAGAGGATTAACTATTCTATGTTGTTCAAATAGTTCTGATCGCTGTTTTTGATGCATTTTTAGTATATCTAAAGTGGTTTCATCAATATAAACATTTCGCTTTGAACTAATTGTTTTCAAATCACCAAATCTAGAATGAGTGTGATATTCATAAGTTTTCTCTACGCTAATTTCTTGATTATTAAAATTAATATTATCGCATGTAAGTCCAAGTAATTCTGCATACCTAAGACCAGTTTGGTAATTACTAAAGAATTCAGTAACAAGATTTTCGTTTTGGGAAGTATCATCAAATCTTAACTTGATTGGTATGGAGCTTTACCCTATAAAACAAAAAAATTTAATAAAAAAATTCCAACTTGCTTCCACCAAGTTGGAGTTTCACCTATCCCTCTATCAACCTATTTTTTCAAGCTTCATCATTCAGACGATGAAATCTGCCCTCCACGATTCACAACTCAACCCTAGTCCCTACCCCATTCTCAACAGCTTTCTCATAAAAATACTTCGCCACTACAATATCCACAACGGCTAGCCCAACAGATTTAAATACGGTAACTTCTTGATTGCTTTCTCTACCAGTTCGTTCACCGCTTATAATTTGTCCGAGCTCTGCGTGAATGTCGCTTTCTTTAAAAAGTCCTTCTTGTATTGGGATTTGGAGATCACCGGTTTCTTCTAGTGCTGCTTCTTTTGATTCGACTACTACTTTATTAGCTAAGGAAATGACATGAGATGGTAGTTCTTGCATCACCAGTCTGAATGAACCGACAGAACTTATGTGAACACCAAGCACCTCACTCGTCTGCCATATCCATCAACAAACCTATAACACCTTGGCATTCCTCTTCATCAAATAACGCATTCATACTATCTAATATTTCCCTCGTATCCGACCAATAATTAATATTACTTGTACTTGTATAAATTCTTGTATAAGAGGCATCTGGATTTTTAGCTCGTGCACTGATTTTCATGCCTTTGTTTTCAAGTTTTGTGAGTAACGCGATTCTTTTATAAGATTCCAGTGGACCTACTTCTATAATAAATTTTAATCGGTTGTCTTTTAGGCGTTCAAACCACATGATAAAGCAATTGTTTAACCACCAATTCCATTGCGGTACTCCGAATTTTTCTTCAAGTAGCCGGAATTCTGGCATAATGAACGATGGCAGTCTGTGATGTATGTTATAACATTCTTCTTGCAGATTATGTTGTGTAACAAACAATTGAAATGCAGCAGCTAAAGTACCCTTATCGACTTGATTACTTTGTATGTAATCAGAATTAGAAATTTCGTTTTCCTCAGTATCTTCCTCATATACGATACTTGTTATTGCCTGAGCTATTGATGAAATTACTTCATTAAAACCATTGCTATTATACATTTTGTTCATTTTACGAAGAATTTCATCTTTATCTGTCCAATTGTAAATTTCTTCATTTGCAGCATAAATTCTAGTATACATAGATTCAGCTTCTTTCGATCTTCCTTTAATAGGTATCCCGTTCTCTTCTAATTTGTTTAATAACTGTAATCTTTTTTCATGTTCTAAGGGACCTACTTCAATAATTAATTTCATCCGGTCTTCTGCTTTTTTCTCAAACCATATAACAAGAGCATTATTTAACCACCAGTCTCCTTTTGGCGTTCCTAGAACATCATCAAGCTGTCTCCATTCCGGGAAAATAAAAGAAGGGATGCGAATATGTTCACGATAACAAGTGTTGGGAATCTTATTTTGATGAACAAATTGTAAGAATGCTTCTCTCATTACACTATTCCCTATTTCATATACGAAATTAATTGTTTCTGCATGAGCGGCATATATTTTCCGGAAAGACTCGCGCTCCCCTGGATTCAACTGATCAATGATGTTTAACATTGCACTATGAGCAGATTTTCCTAACGTCTTTCCTGAATTACCCACAAATAGAAAATCAATTGTATCTTTATGCTTTTTGTACACATTCATTGCCAGTTCAACGTCTTCTTCATCTCGAACAAGTTCACCTTCTAATACATCTAAGTAGTAATAAAGAAAGTCTTGAATCGAATTAGAAATATAGGTACTGTTAATTTCCAAATATGCTTTTAATATGTTCAATATATCTCCGTAATCTAAAATAAAATAATCTGAATGACTTGGAGCAATACCATCCAAACTTAAAAATATTGGAACTATCGTATAACCTTCGTATGTATGATGAACAAATTTTAAATAGTTCTGTAATTGCCCATCTGATTCTGATGACTTATATTTATTTTCAATCAAGATTACAATCTTCTGTGACTCTGATACAGCTAAAATATCAATGCGTTTATTATCCGTTGTTTGCACTTCACGAAGAACTTCCAAATCATGCAGAGCTTGTTTATGTAACTTAATGAAGTCATATTTACCGATTAAATTTTCATTTTCTGCTTTTACAAATACTTTAGAGAGTAGCTTGTTTATAAAAAAAGCCCCTAAATTATGATTACCATTTGGATCAAGCAGCCAAGAAATTATATTCGAATGCCGAATTTCAAATTTATCTACCCTTAATATTTTAAAAGGATTAAAACGATTCAACTTACTATGCAGCTTCTCAAACTCAAATGAATGATCTAAAAGTGATAAAACTTCAAAATTATAGTCCATGTTTGGCACCACCAATATGTATTGTTAACAAATAAGGGAATCTATCCCCATTTTATCTAAACTCCTTCAAAGAAAACATCTTATTTGTCTAAAGAACCAAATTTAAACCCTAACAACTATCATTTCTGTCATGAGTATTTAAACCTTCGAAAATATGCACTACGCTAAGGTTATATAAAACTTCGCCGTTTTTTCTATCGTAGCGTTGTACCCTATGATATGTTTTTATATGAAGATAAATGTTTTTAAAGGAGCGTTTTATTATGCAAGAAAGAAGAAAAAGCATCATAGGATACGAAGGTCTATACGAAATTACAGAAACAGGGAAAATCATAACATTAAGAGAACAAAGACCCATGGTTAGATGTAAAGATGAATACGGTTTTCATGTTGTTCATTTAACAGATAAAGAGGGCAATCGTAAACTCCATAACGTTTTTACATTATGGCAAAAAGCGTTTCCTGAATTAGACAAGCATTCCTTTAAAGGGGCACTAAAACCTAAGTATGGCACTGGATGTAAACTTCTTGATAGAAGTGGAGTCCATTTTGAATAAAGCATGAAAAGAGGACTATCAATAGACAGTCCTCTTTTTGTAATCTTTTAATTAAAGTAAAACTACCACACTTTCTTCGCTGTTTAGGTTGTCTATCATTCACAACTCAACCCTAGTCCCCACCTTATTCTTGATAGCCTTTTCATAAAAATACTTCGCCACCACAATATCCACAACGGCTAATCCGACAGATTTAAATACGGTAATTTCTTGATCACTTTCCCTTCCATTTCGTTCGCCGCTTATAATTTGTCCGAGTTCTGCGTGAATATCGCTTTCTTTGAAAAGTCCTTCTTGTATTGGGATTTGCAAGTCACCGGTTTCTTCTAGTGCTGCTTCTTTTGATTCTACTACTACCTTATTAGCTGAGGAAATGACATGAGATGGCAGCTCTTGCATCGTCGGTCTAAATGAACCGACAGCATTTACGTGAACACCAGGTTTTAATGTGTCTGAGAAAACTGGTGTTAAGGAGTTTGTTGTCGTGACAACGATATCTGCCTCGCGTACTGCTTCATTCGCATCTGCGTATATGCGGACAGGTTTATTAAATTTCTCCTTTATATACTCGGCGAACTCGGTAGCTTTTTGTTCTGTTCGGTTATAAAGCATAATGTTTTCAATATCTCGCACAGCGAGCATGGCCTGAACAAGCCCTTTCGCTTGTTCTCCTGTACCGATGATGCATAAGTTTTTCGCATTTTGACGAGCTAGGTATTTTGTTGCTACACCTGATAAGGCACCTGTTCGAATCATCGTTAAATATGATCCTTCTAAAAGGGCGAGCGGTTCTCCTGTTTGAAAATCTGATAGCATGACAACCCCGTTGATTGTTTTCTTTCCTATTTTAGGGTTATTGGGAGCTACTGTTACTACTTTTAATCCAAGTGCACCAAGGTCTTCAGCTACAGAAGGCATCGTTAATGCGGTATTTTGCGAATTCGCAAATGGCAAAGAGTAGCGAATCGGAGTGATCGTTCTTTCTGCAGAAAACTCTTGTAAAGCAATCGCCGCGTGTTCAATTACTTCATTCATATCTACTAAACTTCTTTGTTCAGCTGCATTTATAACTAACATATTTATCTCGTCCTTTCCTGAATCTTTTTCCAATGCTTGTCGCCAATATAGTAGTTATTCCACCACTTTATCTTCATTCCCTCTTACAAAAAGAGTTGTTTTCTAAACAGAAAACAACTCTTTATACAAACATTACGCCAATAAAAAACCTTGTTTTAACGGATTTCTTGGATCCATTACAAATTGGTGAAATCCTGTAATAAATGCCTGACCAGTAACTTTTGGAATGATTGCCTCGTATTCGCCTACTTTTGTCGATGACAACACTTCTCCAACAAATTGTCCGTCAGTAATGCATTCATGAACGAAACTTCCGCCTTCTTGTAGAACTCCATGTTCAACAAGCGTTGCCAGTCTAGCTGAAGTACCCGTGCCGCAAGGAGAACGATCTACTTGCCCATCAGAAAAGATAGTTACATTTCGTAGCGTCGCATCTTTTCCATTTGGTTCATCTGAAAAGATAACGCCGTATATTCCCTTCAAATCTTCTTCGAGAGGATGTTTTACTTCCATTTGACTTTCAATGTAATGTTTAATTTTCCCGCCCCATGTTTGAATAGCAGATAAATCTTTAAAGTTTACTTTTAAGCCAAATTCTTTACTGTCTACAACAGCATAGAAAGCTCCGCCAAAAGCAATGTCCACTTGAAATTCATAACCATCAATTTTTACAGGAACATCCTTCTTGTAAACGAAAGAAGGAACATTTTCAAATGTCACAGATTCCACTTGGTTTCCACTATATTTTGCATACGCGATAACCTCTCCTGCCGGGCTATCAATAATGAATTTTTGTTCTTCTCCTGTCACTTCGAACATACCAGTTTCAATTCCTACTGTGATTACAGCTACAATTCCATGGCCGCACATTGTACTCCAGCCTTCATTATGCATAAACAATACCCCAAAATCAGCATGCGGGCTTGCCGGCGGCGTAATAATACAACCGTACATACCATGATGTCCTCTCGGTTCATACATCAAAACTTCGCGAAGATGATCCAAGTGCTCCATACAATAAGCTCGTCGTTCTAATTGTGTTTTTCCTTTTATCACCGGTAATCCGCCTGTAATAATACGTAACGGTTCTCCTGCTACATGTGCGTCGATTGTTGTGTACATTTTGCTAATATTCATTTCTTGTCCCTCCGTTAATTGTATTCTCATATGAGATGCTTGTTATTTTAAAAGTTTCCTATATTTTTTATTAGCAAATATTGTGCCGGAATTTAGGAACTGAATATTATCAATAACCAATCAATTGTATTTGCACTTTTTCTAAAAAATTTTACCTTTTCCATAACAAATTTTTATACACATGTATACTTTCTTTTACACTATTTCATCTTCTCGTTTTGAATTTATAGCGAAAGAATGGCGTTTTTTTCGTTTTTGGAATATGATTTTTTCTTACCTTGATGGGCATGTGGCGATACTCCAGTTAGAACAAATGATGACACTGGAAAATAAAGAATAGTATAATTTTAACAATTCTAGGAATCGTATATTGCTTTGTTATTAAAGAGGAGATGATAAATTTGCAAAAGAAACGAATAGTATTTCTATGTTTATTTTTTTCTATTCTTTTAATATTTTATATTTCTCAAAAAGGGTACAGTGGAAAATATATACAATGGGGTGACACTGTAGAAACTGTTAATACAGATCAACTTGAAAGAAATAACATTCCATATAAAGTTAAAAATAATAAAGTATATATTCCTGAAGATGCCTTTGACAAGGCGATAATGTGTTGTTCATAAAATCATAAATAATATTTAACTACAATTACATTCCGTTTTCAGGATGTGAAAGGTGGAGATGTAATTTGGCTCAAGAATACAAGCTAATGGAAATACAGGCAGATGTATTATTTACATATGATAATTCGGGCAGAATGACAGAAATAAATGAGCCTGGAGGTCTTGTTGCCCCTTTATTTTTCCTTGGTCGTACCAAAGAAGGAAATGTCATTCGTTTCAATAAAATTTTCCCAAATCCAAAGATGGATAAAGTGTTGCAAGTTATTAATAACAATGAGCATATCGTTGACCTTAAAAACTTAATTGTTATTTTAAATGAGATAAGACCGATAAGTAGCATATGGATAGGTCCAGCTTACGTTTTTCCCGAAAATTTTAATATGACTTCAGACGCAGTTAGAGTAACAAATGAAAATAAGGAATTACTAAAAATGGATTTCCCAAATCTATTTGAGGAGTTTGAATGGAGACAGCCTTGTTTCGCTATTATTCAAGACGGTATTGCAGTTTCTGTATGTTGTAGTGCGAGAAAGAGTGCAAAAGCAGCAGAGGCTAGTGTGGAAACTTTGGAAGCCTATAAAGGAAACGGATATGGAACAAAAAGTGTTATTGCTTGGGCAAACGAAGTCAAGAAAGAAGGGTTATATCCTCTTTATAGTACAGCGTGGGATAATTTCTCTTCACAAGCAATAGCTAAAAAATTGGGTCTTCATAGATATGGAGTAGACTTTCATATAAGTTAAGTTTTTTGTAATTAGCATCTAATTATCTTATTGGGGCCTTGACGCATGCCCCTCAAGTTAAAGACTTGAAATTACCCTAAAACAAGGATTTTGTGCATGTAAGTATTCAAGATGACCACCATATCGAATAAACCATGCCCCCAACAAAAAGCACTAAACCTAAAGCAAAAACAACCAAAGCGAGTATTGCATTTTTATTATTTTCCATAAAATTGTCTCCTTGTAATTTTTTATTTTGTTTCATTTTTTATACTAAAAAACCTTTAGTTGTAATTATGGCTAAAGGTTGCGATCATCATACTTCTCAGTTGATAAAAATTTCATATTTATAACTCTTTCATGCGGAGTCTCCTTTCCTGCAAGCTTGAATAAGTGCAGTGATTTGTTCCCAATAATCCAGTTTCTTCTCTAGTTCCTGCTTTCCAGCCACAGTAATACAGTAAAATTTCCTCCTACAATGAAAGAGCCCGTCACTTGACGGACTAATAGAATTAAACAGACTTATTTTCGTTTTTCTTTATGTCAATACCTAATTGATCTTGCAAGGCTTTTTTACCGTTGTTTGTAAGATGGACTGCTCGACTTTTTTCTTCTTTTATAATCCATCCCTGTTCAAAAAAAAGATTAGCTATTTCAGATCCTAACCAACCCGCAATATGGTAACGTCTTTCACTCCAATCAAGACAAGGTTTTGCAAATATCCTCCTTTTTGTATTAGCCTTTTCGATATTAATCCCAAACTTTAAAAACCACTTTTTCCCTTGCTCAGTCACAGCGTATTCTCCATCTTCTAGAGTTAGAAGTTGTCTATCAATTAGTCCCTCAGCTATCTTTACACCAAGCTCCCCTGCAAGATGATCATAACATGTTCGAGCATTGCGAACTTTTTTTAATTGATCGGACTGCCTCAAAGAGCGAACCGGAACAGTTGGTGCAATCGTACCTAATTTTTCAAGAACTTCTGCTACCTCTTGATTAGCAAGTCTATAGTACCGATGTCTACCATGTTGTTCAACATTAAGGAGATTACCCTCGACCAATTTAGAAAGATGGGAACTGATTGTTGGATGTGACACTTTTGCCATATATGCTAATTCACTAGCTGGTAAAGCCTGACCATTCATTAAACACTCTAAAATTATTGCTCTTGTAGGTTCAGCAATTAGTTTTGCTATATATGAGATATTCGGATATACATTCATATTTCGATGATACCCTAATTATCTATTTGATACAATTATCTTGAATCTACAAGCAAGGAGGAGTTTATAATGAATGCAATTGAGCTTTGTATATTGAATTTAAAGGAAACAAGAAGGCGCTCTATCAAATTGTGGAGGTCTCTTCCTGATAGCTTGCTTTCTTGGAAACCTGACAACGAAGCAATGTCTTTTGGGGAGATGATTCGTCATGTGTGGAGTGCAAGTTTCCATTATCATATGCTCTTAAGGAACAATGGATTGATAAAGACAGAAATACATACCCCATACGATGAAGAACCAATCACTTCTGTTGAAAAAGAGATAGAGTTATCGCAATCATATTTTTCCGATTTTATAGAATATGTTGAATCCATATCAACGGAGGAACTAGAATCAAGACTTATTGATAGAAGTGATGTAGGCTACCAACGATATTTGGGTGACATGCTTTTAAGAATTGCCTATCATGATGCCGTTCATACGGGTCAGTTTTTACAATACTTACGAATGGTAGAGTTGGAAAGACCCCTAATATGGGATTAACCTTAAATAAAGATTTTGTGAGGAAAGCCCAATTGCCATCAAGCTTAGATTAAGTAAAATTTCGTTCGACTAGATTTTTTCTGTTTTCTAAAGATGAAAATAGGTTTATGTGTAATGCTTATAGCATTTGTTGGATTAAGTTTTATTCAAGCCCATTGGTCATCGTATATAATGGCTAGCCTATTATTTCTATATGGAATTGGGGGAGGGATATTTCAACCAGCTAATATTGCATCAGTTATGGCGTCTGTATCCAAAGAAAAACAAGGTGCGATTGGAGCTGTACAATGTATGTTACAAAATGTCGCAATTGCATTTGGTGCTGCAGTTGCTGCAACATTTATGAGTTCACAAGACGACATGGAAACATACAAACTTATTCAAGCTTTCCGATATTCGTGGTACATCGCAGGAGGATTACTATTATTTAATCTTCTATGTTTTTTAGGCTATCGGAAATCTTAAAAAGAAGAAGCAGGCCGAACCTGCTTTCTTCTTTGAACTCGGATTGATTGTATTACACCCACCACATTTGCGAAGGCGTTTCTTCTATTAATACGCTTTTCAAATTCGTAACCGCGCGTTTAAATCCTTCTTCAATCGACATGATTGGATCTTCATGTTCGATGCTTATTACGTAGTCATATCCGTACGTACGAAGTGCACTCATCATATTTGACCACTCTTTCATATCATGGCCGCATCCCACTGATCGAAATGTCCAAGCGCGCGTTTGCACTTCTCCGTACGGCTGCATATCTGTTAGGCCATACATATTAATATTGTCTTGATCTAAGTACGTGTCCTTTGCATGAAAATGATGAATCGCATTTTCTTTTGCTAAAATTTTAATGGCTCCGACAGGGTCAATCCCTTGCCACCATAGATGACTTGGATCTAAGTTGGCGCCAATTGCTTTGCTTGTTTTTTCACGCAGTTTTAATAACGTATACGGTGTGTGTACTAAAAATCCCCCGTGCAATTCTAAACCAATTTTCACGTTATGTGTTTCTGCGTATTCCCCGAGCTCTTTCCAATAAGGAATCAGCTTATGTTCCCACTGCCAAGTTCGTACATCCGCATATTCATTTGGCCACGGGGTAACAGGCCAATTTGGATATTTCGCTCCTTCGTGATCCCCTGCTGTTCCGGAAAAACAGTTTACGACCGGCACGTTTAGCAGCGATGCTAATTGAATCGTTTTACGAAGTGTATCGTCAGACTCTTTTGCAAAGCCTTCTTCTGGTGAGATTGGATTGCCGTGACAGCTAAATGCACTAATGATTAGGCCTCGATCCGTTACTTTTTTTAGATACGCTTCTCTTTTGTCCTTATCTTCAAGCAGTTCATCTAATGGGCAGTGATGATTTCCAGGATAACAGCCCGTTCCAATTTCAACGGCGTGAAGACCTGCTGCTTGTACTTTATCTAACATCTCTTCAAATGAACGATCTGCAAATAAAACGGTAAATACACCTAGTTTCATTTTATTTCCCCCCTATTTGACTCGTGTCATATATTTCATCGATAATAGCTGATACTTGAAGCGCTTCTTCCGGTTTTACCACTAACTCAGCCTTCCCTTTGCAGGCATCAATGAAATTTTTAGCCTGCATGAAACTATAATCCTCTTCTCCCTCTATCCAAGCTGCCTTACTGTTCATCAGCATGCCGTTTTTCGTTGTGTAAAGTTCAAGTGGAAAAACGTTAATCCCTCCGTCTACACCGGAAATGCTAACATGTTCTTCGTCATCTTCAATATTGGCAGACCAAGACGTTTCCAGCAGCAATGAAGCACCGTTTTCGAATTTCATATAAGCGGTTACATGATCATCCACATGAAATGTCTCATGATCAAATGTTCCCCATTGATTTAACTGACCAGGTGTTTTACTTAATTCGTTGTACGCACTTCCTAGAACCGCTGTATGTTTTGGGTTTCCCATTAGCCAAAGAGATAAATCAAGTAAATGACAACCATAATCTATTAAACTTCCTCCGCCTTGCAGTTCTTTATTCGTAAATACTCCCCACCCAGGAACTTTGCGGCGCCGCATCGCTTTTACGCGCGCTACGAGAGGACGGCCTACTTCTGTCATCATTCTTTTTGCTGCTTGTGCTTCTTTCATAAAACGATAATGATAGGCAATCGCTAGTTTTCTATCAGCTTTTTTTGAAGCTTCCAGCATATCTTCGCACTGCTGCTTACATAGTGCCATTGGTTTTTCACATAATACATGAACGCCTGCTTTCAAAGCCTCAACTACAAATTCAGCATGGAATTTATTCGGCGTACAAATACATACGGCATCTACTTCTTTCAGCATATCTTTATAGTTGGTAAATACTTGCGGGATATGATGCTCGTTCGCAACCTCTTTCGCTCTTTCACTATTAATATCGCTCATACCCCAAATGACGCATTCATTACCTAGTTGTTTAAAAGCTGGAATATGCCGCCCAGTGGCAATTCCTCCTGCTCCAATTATGCCAATTCTCACGGTATTCACCTCTTATACGCGGGTAATTTGTTTTGTTTGGCTTGATTGTAAAGCTGCTAAAATGACAGAAAGAGATTTAAGTCCTTCTTCACCTGGGACAGCTGGTTCTTCATCATGCAAAATTGCTTGTACAAATTGTTCAATCACGTGAGAATTATTTTGTCCGCCTTCATCATTCGACTGAATTTTCCCTAGTTCATAATTAACAACTTCTCCTGTCGCATATTGAACGATTAATGAATAGACTGGATGTTCTTCTAGACGAAGAATTGCTTTCTCACCGTAAATAATCGTTGAGTTATCTTCTTTACCCTTATAAGCCCAGCTTGCTGCAAGTGTTCCAATGACACCACTTTCCGTTTTTAATACACATACTGCGTTATCATCAACAGTAGCGAAATCTTTCGCATTATTTTCAACAAACGCGCCAACTTCTACAAATTCTTCTCCGAGTAAGTAACGAAGTAAATCTGTTTTGTGAACGCCTAAGTCTCCCATCGCACCAATAAACGCTTCTTCTTTTTTAAAGAACCAGCTGTCTTTGCCGTCCGCACTCCATCCTTCTGGTCCGCCATGGCCAAAAGCTGTGCGGAAGCTATAGATTTTACCGATTTCTCCGCTTTGAATCAGCTCGCGCGCTTTTTGATGAGATGCGACAAAGCGCTGGTTGTGTCCGATCATTAGTTTTTTACCGTTTGATTTTGCTGCTTCAATCATTGCTTTTGCTTCTTCTTCCGATGTGGCCATCGGCTTTTCACATAATACATGAATGCCGCTGTTTAAAGCCGCAATCGAAATAGGCGCATGTAGATAGTTTGGTGTACACACACTCACCGCATCCACAGTGCCGCTGGCTAACAGCTCTTCGTAATTTGTATACGCTTTTGCGCCATATTGCTTTGCTGCGCTATTTACACGTTCTTCATTTACATCACAAACTGCGACCAGTTCTACATTTTTATTGAATTGATACTCTGGTAAATGACGATACTTTGCGATGCTTCCACAACCAATAACCGCTACTTTTATTTTCCCCATGACCTTTATCCCCTTCGTTTCAGTTTACTTATTCGCTTTTACAACAATTTGTTCAATCGGCTTGGCATTACCGTAGACAGGACGTTTTCTTTCTACTGGTTTTGCCCATTGAATTGCATTTATGATCACGCGTTGAATCTCTTTATTATGGTACGTTGGGTATGTTTCATGCCCTGGTCTAAAATAGAACACTTTTCCATTCCCTCTTTTATATGTGCAGCCGCTTCTAAAAATTTCCCCGCCTTCAAACCAGCTTGTAAATATCAATTCATCCGGCGCCGGAATATCAAAGTGTTCACCATACATTTCTTCACGTTCAAGTTCAATGAATTCTGAAATTCCTTCTGCAATTGGATGGCTTGGCTCTACAACCCATAAACGTTCTTTTTCATCCGCTTCACGCCACTTTAAATCGCAACTTGTACCCATTAACGTTTTGAAAATCTTCGAGAAATGACCTGAATGTAAAACAATTAATCCCATTCCGCCTAATACACGTTGTTTGACCTTTTCAACGATTTCATCCGCTACTTCTTCATGTGCCATGTGTCCCCACCATACTAATACATCCGTTTGATGTAATACTTCATCTGTTAATCCATGTTCTGGTTCATCTAAAGTAGCCGTTTTTACTTCGAACCCTGCTTTCGTTAAAAATTCTGCAATTGTGCCATGAATCCCATCCGGATATATTTCACTTACAACAGGATTTATTTGTTCATGTCGATTTTCATTCCATACAGTTACTTTTAACATTGTGACAACACCCCTTTTTCGTTTATCCCGCATTAACGGGCAGTAAGCCCCCCCACTGATGGAAGTTTCACTGTATTTGTGATTAGTATAGAAAAGATAAGGAATGAAGGATATGCTTAATTTAGCTGTCTTTTTATTCAAAAGTGTCATCATTTTTTGGGTTGTTAAAAATCGAAAGAGAAAATAAGAAGAATTATGATATGTTTTATTTACAAAAGTGGCATGTTCTAAAGGGGAGAAATTGCGTATGACTTTAATAGAAAACGATTTAGAAGTTATTAATGAAAAAGTCATTTATCAAAATCCGTTGCTGTTTCTAAAAATATGGGAAATTAATATGAAAAAACATCATTTCAGTACGATAGAGAAACACCCTTGGCATTATCATAAAGAAGTAGAATTTATTGCCGTCGTTGAAGGTAACTTGGGGATTCAAAGTAAAAACGAGTATGTTGTAATGGGCCCGGGCGATGTCATCGTTTTAGGGGCGTCCCAACCACATCGTTCTCATAAACCACTGATGGATGATTTACGATATGTAGTGTTTCAAATCGATTTAGGGAAACACTTCGATGAAAGTATCATGCCGTACATATACTGTTTCTCTGAACAAACGAAACCTTTAAATGAAATAAACTATATTTTTGAAGAAAAACAAGCTGTAAGAAATGAAATATATACTCTAATCATGGAAATCTTTCAAGAATCACAAACACAAATGAGAGGATATGAAATTGCTATTAGTTCTGCTATTAAGCGAATGATGCTATTACTCTTAAGAAATGATACACGCAACATATTAAACTATACAGAGGGAATTGGTCTGAACCGATTACGGCCAGTTCTTGAATACGTAGACAAACATTTGGAAGATAAAATTACTGTAGAAGAAGCTTGCTCATTACTAGGGCTTAGCTACCATTATTTCATAAAATACTTCAAAAAAATTATCGGTACTTCATTTATTGATTACGTTAATTATAAGCGAATAAAAAAAGCTGAATGTTTATTAATGACAAGTGATCTTAGTATTACAAATGTTGGTTATGAGGTTGGCATCTCTAACATGGCTCAGTTCTATAAGCTTTTTAAAAGGTATAATCAATGCTCTCCAAAAGAGTTTAAGCAACGCATGCAAAATGAGTTGGAAGCTAAAAAAGAATAAACAAAGTGCGTTAGATTCGTTAGACTTGCCATTTCAGTTTCTACTAGCTTAACAGTAGGGTATGCATATTGTGTGCAATCAGGATAGCTCACAGTTTGTCCTTTCTTATTTGTATACACCTAAGTTCCATCCTCATCTTTTTTATCCATTTCTCTGGAATAGGTGAGTGTGGTGGTTTAGTAGCAAGCTGTTCCTTTGTTAAATTTACCTCTAACGCATCCTTTCCCGTACCCTTTGTTTAATCTTAAGATAAAAAGCACTTGTTGCCCTATAGGAGACAATCAAGTGCTTCAAGTTTATAAATTTTATCGCGTTAGAGTGACCGTATGACATCTTTTTTTCTCGTAAATATCAATCATATTTTATCCCCTTTATCGAAAAATTGGCAAGAAAACCCCACCTTCAAAACGTGTAGGGCATAGTCCAGTTTAAGGTGGGGATGAATTGCCGTCGTATTTGTAAAAATATTTTCACACCAATACGAATATACGTTCTTTTTTTGGTGTTTTGTAGTATCATGAAGGAAAGAAGGGGGTGAAAATGATGACGAAAGAAAAGGAATATGCAACCTATCAAATTTGGATCAAGAAAGGTCATAAGTTATACTCTTACTTCCTAGACATGTGCCAAAATGCAAAAAATCTCTACAATACAACAAACTTCTATATTCGCCAAGTGTATACGGCCTTACGTACTGATCAACCATTACAGCCACTTCAACAAGAGGTCCTCCATACATTACAAATGTACATCGAAACCATGAATGAAAATCAACTTCGTGCGTACCAAAAACGTGTGCAAAAACAGAAAGAAAAACCTGTTAAAGAACAGAAAGACATAAAATGTAACTTGTTTATATTACCGACAAAAGAGAAATCGTTCCTATCGTATCATTTCTTAGATTGCTTATTTAAAACAATGAAACAACAAGATTATATGAACTTGCCAGCGCAAACGAATCAAGCAGTTATGAAGAAGCTATATCAAAACTGGAAATCATTCTTCGCTTCCATCAAGGCATACCAAAAACATCCTTCCACTTTTACGGGCAGACCTCGCATTCCCAAATATATTAAATCACCTATGAAAGAAATTGTATTCACGAATCAAGTATGTAAACTCCAAGAGAAGTACATTCGTTTTCCAAAAACAAGCATAAAATTAAATATCGGTAAATTGTTTGGGCGGATTGGCAATCTCAAAGAGGTACGTGTTTCTCCTGCTTATGGGAAGTTTAAGGTGGAAATTGTGACAGAACAATCTGAGCTATCACCTGAGTATGTAGACAATCACCGCTACATGAGTATTGATTTAGGAATTAATAACATTGCAACTATCACAACTAATACAGGGGCTGCTCCTGTATTAGTAAAGGGCAATGTCATCAAAAGCATTAATCAATACTACAACAAGCAAAAGGCTCATTTACTGGGGATTCTTCGTCATGGAAAAGAACCAAAAGAAGGACCACACACATCAAAGCGTTTAGAGAGGCTTCATGAGAAACGGTTTCTCAAAATAAAAGATCTCTTTCATAAAATGAGTTATCACATTGTCCAGCTGGCGATTCAACAAGAGATTTCTATGATTATGATTGGAAAAAATACATCATGGAAACAAAATAGTGATATGGGGAAACAACAGAATCAGTCCTTCTGCCATATCCCACACAATCTATTCATTGAAATGATCACCTATAAGGCGAATCGACAAGGTATTACTGTACAAGTAGTGGAGGAATCGTATACAAGTAAAGCATCCTTTCTAGACAATGATGCAATCCCCAATTACGGTGGGAAAAACATTCCTCTATTCAGTGGAAAACGGATTACACGTGGATTGTATCGTACGAAAGAGAATCTTCTACTAAACGCAGATGTGAATGGTTCCTATAACATCTTAAAAAAGGCAGTTCCAAAGGCGTTTGTCGATGGAATAGAGGGGTTGTGCCATCAGGCAGCTGTGTCAACTCCACTCGTGTTAAGCATCTTTTGAAGGTGATACACGAGAAACCCCCACTTCAAGATCCGAAGGAGATAAGTGGCGGGAGTTTTCATCACATAATTCGTACAATGTACCATATGTTGATTTTGGATGAATAAAAGCAATTTGCGCGCCTTGTGCACCAGTTCGAGGTAATTCATCAATCATCTGTATTCCATTTTGCTTTATATACTGAATTCTTTGTTTAATCGATTGGACTCCAAATGCTATATGATGAATACCCTCACCACGTTTTTGAATAAATTGTGCAATTGCACTTTTGTTACTTAGTGGTTCTAACAATTCTAGTTTACTTTCTCCTACTACTAAAAAAGCTACTTTTACTTGTTGTGATTGTACTTCTTCTATTCCTAAAAGTTTCAATTTTAATATCTCTGTATAAAATGGCAAAACTGATTCTATAGATTGTACCGCAATTCCGATATGGTCAATTTTCTCAATCACTTACTATCCTCCTTGTGAATAACTCCTTCTTATCCACCTTCCGGTCTGATTGAAGAAGGGGCTTCCTGTTTCATTGACTGTTGCATAGTGGGGTGTCCCATAAGCAAACGAAACCAACTTATGGAACAGCCCTTTTATTTTAAATATCTATTAATCATGTAATTTGTTTAAAAACTCAGTGAAGTCACTTGCCACATAAAATACATTTTCTCTTGCACGTTCTTCCACTTGTTCTTCTGTTAATCCTTCTTCTCGCATCAACATTTCTTTTTCACCAGCATTTTCATGTTCCCAAAATACCACAACAGGGTTATTTTTGTCATTTTTATAGTCAAAACATATTAAATTTCCTGCTGGGTCAAAAGCAAAAGGAACTAATTCTGCCGGGAGTGTATCCTTGTAATCATTAAATAATTCTATAATATTTTCATCATCATCCATATCGTAAGTTAGTAACGTTCCAAAAACCTTTCTTTTCCCTTCAACTTCAAACACCTCTGGACTAACATGCGCTCCATTATTCTTCATCACACATTCTATATAATCTAAAGGAAAATTAATGCCTAATTCCTGTTCAACATTCTTTACATCTTCTCGTATAATTGGTTCATCCGGTGATCTCCATTGTACCTTACTCATCTGATTCCATCCCCCCATAACGTATTTCCACCTAAATGGTTAACTTTATGCGTTTTAGTTTCATGCTCCAATCGTTCAAATATACTGCTTTTTAACTAATCTTATGCTAAAAAGCAAAAAAGCACTTATCGTCTAAAAGACAATCAAATGCTTTTTGTTTGTTTTATAGTAATTCCTGATAAGTCTAAATTTTACCAAACAATCTTGTTTGAATTTGTAAGGTATTAATTCGTTTACTGTAACAATACTTCGAACGTTTATATGGTGTTAAATAAAAAGTCCACTCCCTCATCAACGATTTCTTTCCTAAATTGAAATATTGATATAAAGCTTTCGTTATAGACAAAATTATCACCATACAACTCTAATCCACCGTAAGTTCATAAAGTTGATAGTAGTTAAATCAATATTTGTAAATCCCTCAAAACTTCAGTCCTCAAATCACTCGTAATATCCTCATTCTTGTACTTAGTTAATAAAGAATTTATTCGCAGAATATAACTGTCTGAATCCTCTATACATTTTTCAAAACAATCAATAAAATGATCTACCAATGTGTCATCTACTAAAGCAATTGGTTCTGGATAATAATTTACACCTTCTCTTTCAAATGCTTTTCGACTTGTATAAGCAACTGCATCAATAATACAGTTCCATGCTATCATATCTACTTCATTGTCTGACATCTCTTGAATTATAGTTATACCATTTTCCTCATTATCCAATAAATCATACAGAATATCCCCTATATTATCTTTATCCCTCAACCACACCCAACATTTACCAATGACATCCAGAGCAACTTTTTGGTCTTCCTTACGAGAAAATACCGATAAAACTACTTCTGAAAGTCCAAGAAAAAATATCACTTTACTGTCGTCTGTATAAAAGTCAAAGTTTGTATTAGCCATATTAACCTCCAACTAATCAATATACTTTCCATTTACTATCTTTAGATTAAGCCTCCCTGTTACTTTAATGCTTTCATCAATCTCCGATGTAACTTCGATTTCAGTTTTACCAACATCAATCTTACTCTCTTTACCCGTACCTTATGTTGTAATCTTAAAATAAAAAGCACTCATCGCCTATAGTAGACAATGAAGTGAACCCAAAAAGTTAGACGCATATTTTAAGCAGCTAATGAGGAATGAGTTCTGTATTGTACAGGGCTCATTCCTTTTAGTTTTGTTTTGATTCGATCATGATTATAGTAGTGAATATATTTTTCTAATTCTAATTTAAAGTGTTCCATACTTTCGAACTCTTGTAAGTAGAGTAATTCAGACTTTAATAAGCCAAAGAAATTTTCGATGACTGCGTTATCTAAACAATTCCCTTTACGAGACATACTTTGTGTAATTCCTTTTTCTTTCAAGACATTTTGGTATTGCTTCATTTGATAGTGCCATCCCTGATCCGAGTGGAGGATAGGAATTTCACCATCTTTTAATTGTTGAAAAGCCTTATCCAGCATCTTTGAGACTAATGGATAAACAGGACGCTTCTCTACGTTATACGCAATAATTTCACCATTATATAAATCAAGTATTGGGGATAAATACAACTTCTCACCATGTATGTGGAATTCTGTCACATCTGTAACCCATTTCTCATTTGGTTTCGTTGCTCTGAAATCACGTTTTAGAATGTTTGGTGCAATATTACCAACTTTTCCACGATATGAGCGATACTTCTTCATACGGACAAGAGATTTTAAATTCATTTCGCTCATTAAGCGACGAACTGTTTTGTGATTTAATATGATACCTTGATTGCGTAATGTCCATGTAATACGACGATAGCCATATCGACCTTGGTGCTTATGAAAAATCTGTTGGATCATTTCTTTCACTTCGTGATATTTATCTGGGCGATTCATTCGTTTCACCCAGTAATAATATGTACTACGCGGAATATCAGCGACTTTTACTAAGTCAATGACTTTAAATTCGTGCCTCAACTCATAAATTATTTGCGCTTTGTCTTGTTCTGTGACTTTTCCTTTTCTTGAATTAAGGCATGTAACTTTTTTAAATACGCATTCTCCATACGTAATCTCTCAATTTCCGCTTTTAATGCTTCTTCTGACCCTTCTACTTGTTGATTTTCCCCTGGCTTCTTTTTCATAGGTGGACGCCCCTTTTCCTTTGGTTGAAGAGCGTCAATCCCTTGTGTTTCAAATAAATGTTTCCACTTCCATACCGTGCTAGAACTAGAAATGTTAAAAACTGTAGTAGCTTCTGCGATGGACGCTCCCATCTCGTTTATAAATTTAAGTACGTCCATTTTAAACTCAACAGAGTAATTTGTATATGTCTTTTGAAGACCTGCCAATCCATGTCTTTGAAACTTAGCTACCCATTTTTTTAACATCGTCATATCTACACAATGCTTTTGAGCTATATCTTTAAAGGATTCTACGTTGTTAAGATAATCGGTAACGGCAGATAACTTGGTTTCTAAAGAGTATTTCGTCATAAAAAAACTGCACCTCCAATTGTTAGACTGTGTCTAACAATTGGGGTGCAATTCATTCTGCGGGGCTTTTAGTTTTCTAATCCAAGTGATTTATTATTACGATCGATTATGCGCTGTAAGTGATGTTCGTATAATGGTACCTCGTCTATTGTAAGCTGTGACGGTGTTAATTGTGGTGTAAAGTGCTGTAATGTTTGTAAAAGGCGCATCATCAAATCTTGTACGGTAATTTCTTTACCAAGTAGTTCTGATAAGGAAGCCATTGTACTTGGAATAATTTCAGGATAGGTAAACTTTGTTTTCTCTCCTTGAATGGCCAAGTTGTAAAAATCACGAACAAGTGCAGCTCGCTGTGAACCGCTATTTGTGGCACATAAATAAATTTGTACAGCAACGCCTCCACGAATGCGGCGCTGTGAAATACCAGCAAACTTTTTATCGTCAATGCTTAAATCATAGCTGCCAGGACAGTAAGAGCCGACGATTTCTTTTGCTTCAATATTGACATCATAATCTTTTAGCATTTCTTTAATTAAATGCCACATTGTATCATAGCCAAGATCGATATCAATGCCTTTTTCTGTTTCTTGGAATAGAAGAGAGACGTTCAGAACACCCTCATCTAGCACAACAGCGAGTCCGCCTGAATTGCGGACAATGACATTGAAACCTTTACTTTTTAAAAATTCAATTCCCTGCTTTAAATAAGGTAATCGTGTATCTTGAATGCCAAGAACAATTGTATTGTGATGAACCCAAGAGCGCATTGTTGCAGCAGATGTACCGTTTCCGACTGTTGTACATAACGTATCATCCATTGCGAAAGACTGCAGCGCATGGAATTGCGGACCTAAGCTTGATTGGTCAACAATGCGCCACTCTGGTTGAGATAAAATCGAACGAGAATCGCTCATGTAAATAACCCCTTATCTATAAAATGACAATATTTATCCCGCTATTCGCGGGCAGTAAGACCCCCACCTCAAGATTCAGAGAAAAGCGAAGAAGATAGGTGGGGGATAACTGCCCGTAAAAGCCCGATTGGGCGGGCTTTCCATCAGTGGGGGATGAAAAAAAACCCCACTGATGGAAGTTTCACTTTATTATAGCAAAAAAGAGAGAGTAGAGAGGAAGGTTGTGAAGAAGAACCTGAAAGGATGAAAAAATCTAGAAAAAACTAGAGTTAAAAGAAAATCTGAAAAAAGAGAGTTATCCCGATGTACGTAGAGAATCTAAGATGGAAGAATTTTAAACGGTGAATGAAACCATAATAAAAAGGATGCTATCATAGCATCCTTTTCATTCCGCAATCTTTTCTAGATTTCCGTTTCGATCCATGCGAAACGAGGTTTGTGTACGCTCTTCGTCGTCCATTAATGCAAGTTTACGCGCACGGTTCATAATTTTCATCAGCGTCTCGTAATCTTCCTGAACTGTAGTTGATTGCTGTTCTAGTTTTTCCACTTTCGTTTCTAATTCAGCATTTCTTCGCATATACTCGGCAATTTCTTGTTTCAATCTCTCATTCTCTCTTTCAAGCGCGGATACTTTTACATTAGAAGTTCCGAGTGACTGTAGAAAATGGATAACGTCGTGCATAGCAATGGAAGAAGTTGTTGACGTTACTTGTGCAGTTTGAACAGGTTGAACAGTTTGAACAGTTTGAACAGTTTGAACAGGTTGAGCAGTTTGAATAGGTTGTTCAATTTCGATAGCTATATTTTCATCAGTTGTTACAGTAGATGAAATCGGCGGTGTATATAGAAGGCGTTTTTTCGCCTGTTCGCCGCCATTTGCACGCATTTTATCTTTACGATGCTTTTTCGCAAGTTGTAATGCTTGATCGTAACTATAGCGCACCACAGCATTCCAACGAAATCCACAAGCTGCTGAGGTACGATTTAATTTATCGCCAACTTCTTCAAAGGCGTTTAATTGTGTACTTCCTTCGCGAACGTGGCGCAAAACGGTTTCAGCAAGAAGTAAATCATCTTCTTCAGTCCAAGCATCTTGTCTTACTTTCATAGATTCATCTCCCTTTCTTTTTATCAATATCTTATTTTTAGAATGGACAAAATAAACCCCTTTTATACAAAGCTTTTAAAATTATGGTAGATTTTGAGCGGAAGTGTGTTTGCAAGTTATATTTGCCGTGCGAAAAAGCGAGAGTATGTGATTGATTTGGCATGAAACCTAGCAGGAAGAAAACTTGCATCACATTGAAAAGAAAGGTAAAATACCATTTAGTGTTTATTGTTATATGTACTTGAGAAAAGTTTCAAAATAGAGGAAGTGTTATATAAAATGGGAAACGAATTTCGTGTGTGTGATGATTGTCAGGCAACGAATATTAAGACGTTAGTACCGCGTTTAAAAAAAATAGATGAATGTGCGGATATTCAAATCGGATGCCAATCGTATTGCGGTCCTGGTCGTAAGAAATCATTTGCATTTGTAAATAACCGTCCAGTTGCAGCACCAAATGAAGATGAGTTAATTCAAAAAATTGAAGCAAAGTTAAACAAGTAAAAAGATACGATGTCGTATCTTTTTTCGTTTTTTTAAGGTGATTTGCTTTTTATACAGTAATATACAGTCTTTCATTTCTTTCTGTTTCGCCTTTCGTTTATAATAGAGATAAGAATGTATAATGGAGGGCGGTGAATTTTAATGGCATATGTAAGTGACAAATTAGATGAAACGAAAGTGTTTAAAGACCCAGTGCATAAGTATGTGCATGTGCGCGATCGCGTGATTTGGGATTTAATCGGGACGAAAGAGTTTCAACGTCTGCGCCGCATTAAGCAGCTAGGGACGACATTTTTTACATTTCACGGTGCGGAGCATAGTCGCTTTACTCATTCATTAGGTGTCTATGAAATTATCCGCCGTATGATTGATGATGTGTTTGATGGAAGACCAGATTGGAATGCTGAAGATCGTTTGCTGTGCTTATGTGCAGCACTCCTGCATGATGTAGGACATGGTCCTTTTTCGCATTCATTTGAAAAAGTATTTGAACTAAACCATGAAAAGTTTACACAAGAAATTATTGTAGGCGATACAGAAATTCACGATGTATTAAGCCGTGTTGATCGTGAGTTTCCACAAAAGGTAGCAGACGTCATTGCAAAAACATCTCATAATAAATTAGCAATTAGTATGATTTCTAGCCAAATTGATGCGGATCGTATGGACTATTTATTACGAGATGCGTACTTTACAGGTGTGAAATATGGAAACTTTGATATGGAGCGGATTTTACGAGTAATGCGTCCATTTAATAATCAAGTTGTGATTAAATATAGCGGAATGCATGCTGTAGAGCATTATATTATGAGCCGCTATCAAATGTACTGGCAAGTGTATTTTCACCCAGTAACGCGCAGTGCGGAAGTAATTTTAACGAAAATTTTGCACAGGGCGAAAGCATTGCATGAACAATACTATACGTTTAAATATCATCCAGTGCATTTCTATTCTTTATTCGAAGGAGAAGTAACGGTAGAGGATTATTTAAAGTTAGACGAGAATGTGATGTATTATTACTTCCAAGTATGGCAAGACGAAGAGGATGCTATTTTAAGTGATTTATGCCGCCGTTTTATGAACCGTAACTTGTTCAAATGTGTAGATTTCACAGAAAAGCACGGGCTAAACAATTGGGTAGAATTAAATAGTTTATTTAAGAAAATTGGGCTTGATCCAGAATATTATTTAGTAGTAGATTCCACATCAGATCTGCCGTATGACTTTTACCGTGCAGGTGAAGAGGAAGAACGTTTGCCAATTTTACTGCTTATGCCGAATGGAGAGCTCCGTGAATTATCTCGTGAGTCGGATATTGTTGAGGCAATTACAGGTAAAAAGAGAACTGATCAAAAATTGTTCTATCCGCATGATTTACTGTATGAAGACGGACGAAAAGGAAAAGTAAAAGAAAAGATTATTCGTTTATTAGAAGGGAAAGAGTAGGAGAAGCAGCCGGGCTGCTTCTCCTGTATCAAATATTATTCTTGGTCGCTTAAGCGTTTTCCGCCGACTGCGTAATGGTTTTTAGACATTTCTTCGATGAATACAACGATTTTGTCTTCTGGAGCACCAGTAGTTTCGCTTACTGCAGCTGTTACTTTTTCAGCAAGGGCTTTCTTTTGCTCTTCTGTGCGACCTTCTAGCATTTTTACTGTTACGTATGGCATATGTATCGCTCCTTTTATGTAGATTACAGTACTATTATAACGGATTCTTGAAGAGAACAATCAGAAAAAGAAATTTTTTTTAACATAATGAAGAGGGAGAGGAAGTATGGAACACTTTTTTGCATATCCGCTGCAACAATTACCGTTATTGGCAATGGCTGTTGTAATGGCGCTGTCGGTACACGAATTCGCACATGCTTATGTTGCGTATAAATTTGGAGATGATACAGCCAAAAGGCAAGGTCGTTTAACGTTATCTCCGCTGGCACATTTAGATATAATCGGGCTTATTGCTGTATTATTAATCGGATTTGGTTGGGCACGTCCAGTACCGGTCAATCCTTATAATTTTAAAAGACCACGTCTTGCTGGTATTCTTGTTTCAATTGCTGGGCCAATTAGTAACTTACTATTAGGAGCCCTTGGGCTTATTGCTTGGTATAGTTTGTTGAAATTTGGAATTATTGATGCAGTTCCAATAGCAGTAGGAGAAACACTATTTCAGTTCTTTCAAATTTTTATCGGGATTAATATAGTTTTATTTATTTTTAATTTGTTACCAATCCCGCCATTAGATGGTTACCGTGTTGTGGAAGATTTAGCACCGACAAATTTACGTGCGAAAATGACGCAATATGAAAAATACGGTTCAATCTTTTTATTAATTCTTGTGATTACACCGTTAGATCGATATACGATTCAGCCAATTTTCCAAGTCGTCATTCCGCATGTTTTAGGTATGCTGCATAGTATAATTGGACCATTATTTGGATTGTATTAGAAGAGAAGGGGAGGCTTTCTTATGGCAGAGAAAAAGAAACAAATCGGTTTTAATATTATTAAAAATGACTCCACAGATGGACATGGCGGTTTTGGAGTTGGCGCATTAAGTCTAGAAAATATTTCTCCTGTTATTATTGATGTAACAGAAGGAACGGCAGTTGTTGATATTGGTGCGCTGCATGCACGCAGTGCTGTTGAAAAAGGAATTAAATTTTTAACTAATAAAGAAGAAGTACCAAATGCAAAACCATATTGGCTCGTTTGGGTAACAATTGAGCGCACTGCAAACGGCGCATATTATGCCGGTGTAACTGCATGCGAAATGACAGTAGACCGTGAAATTCGCCGCGGCTATAAATCATTACCTGAGCATGTAAATAAAATGGACAAATCATTAAAACGTTACATCATGGTTGATCATATGGATGAACCTTCTAAAAAAGTGCTTGGTACGTTCTTAAAAGAACATAATGAGGAGCTATGGAATCTTTCTAGTGAGAAATTACGTAGTGAATTGTTAGGAGAGTAATAGGAAATCCCTTTCTTGGTGAAAGGGGTTTTTTTATTTGCTCTGAAATAGGTTTGTGGTGAAATATCAGTAACTGTATTTTATATGCAGGAAATAAAGAATCTTGTCAGAAGACATATTTTATAAAGAGTATGAGAGGGAGGATACATTTTGAAATTGAAGGGAAATAGTATTTTTGTGAAGATTCTTGAAGAGAGTGATGCAGAAAAATTGCTAGATTTGGAATTGAAAAACCGAGATTTTTTTCAACTGTATACAGCGTTACGAGAGGATGATTTTTATACGTTGGAAGGTCAACTGAATCGAATTAGGGAGAACAAGGAAAAGAAAGATCTTGATCAGCTATACTCATTTGGTATTTACGTAATCGAAACAGAAGAACTAATTGGGAATATTACCTTGACAGAAGTACTACGCGGACCTTTACAAAGCTGCTTTATTGGATATGCCTTAGATAAAAATCATAATGGGAAAGGATATATGACAGAGGCTGTTAAGTTAGTAGTGTCTTACGCATTCGATGAGTTAAAGCTTCACCGAATTGAAGCGGGGGTTATGCCGCATAATATCGGATCGATAAAAGTTTTAGAGAAATCCGGTTTTCATAAAGAGGGCATTGCAAAGAAAAATGTAAAGATAAATGGAAGATGGGAAGACCATCAAGTGTTAGCCATCGTAAATGATAATGCTGAATAGGAGATAGTACTTATTTTGCGCTGTTTAAGAAAGAAAAGGGAGCAGAAGAATTACTGCGCCCTTTTGGAGATGCAATCTTTGAGTGATTTCATTACATTCATTACGTAAAAGTGTAATTGGTCCAACTGATCAAAGTTTCATTTTATAAGTTTTTGTTACCATGGGAAATATTTTTTCCACCAACTTGGTTTATTCTTCTCTTTGTCTTTTAGCACCGCCTCAAATTCGTCCTTTTCATCAATATGATCCATACAATATTCTGTTGGCTCAGTACCTTTTACAAAATACATTTTGACAGAAGTAGGACAACCTTTCGTTGCGATTTTCCCATTTTCAGGGTTAATGTTTAATGCGACAACATTGGCCGGCTTTTTAAAATCTTTTTTCGGGCTTTCCTCTAAATCTTGCTCCATAATGGTTGCCCACATATTTTTCGCATAAGATTGCTCAGCGGGGTTAGAAATCGTCTTTTGTTTATCGTAGCCGACCCAAATACCTGTTATGAGCTGCGGTGTAAAGCCAATCATCCAACTATCTGTCTCAGTTGAACCTGATTTTCCAGCGTATGTGCGGGATAACTTTGGAATAAGGTTTTGTCCAGTGACAGAGGCGTAGCTGCTTAATTTTTTATTAAACATGCCTGTCATCATTTCTTCCATCACAAAGGCATTATTCTCATCAAGAATTTGTTTATTTTCTAAATGAGCATCATATAAGATGTTTCCATCATGATCGACAACACGCCGAATAAATGTTGGTTTGACTTGTTTTCCGCCGTTAGCAAACATGCTGTAAGCATTTACCATTTCGAGCGGTTTTACAGGAGATGTTCCAAGCGCAAGTGATGGAACATCTTTTAATGCGCTTGTAATCCCAAATTGCTTCGCCGTTTTTACAAGTGATTTTTCACCTAAGAAAAGATGTGTTTTCACAGCGTACACATTATCAGAAACAGCAAGTGCTTGCATCATCGTTATAAAGTCATCTGCATAGTAGTTTTTATAATTCGCTGGGTTATATTTGGAAACACCATCACCTAATGTGAATACGGTATGCTCACTTTTTAAGCGAGTTGCTGGTGTAAAGCCTTGCTCAAGAGCGGCGTAATATAAAAACGGTTTAAATGTTGAACCTGGCTGCCGGTACGCTTGCGTTGCTCGGTTGAATTGACTCTTCTTATAATCACGTCCGCCAACAAGGGACATTACTTCGCCTGTTTTGGGATTCATGGATACAATAGCCGTTTCTATTTCTGTTGTACTTGGGATGGTTTCTTTTACTGTACTTTCCGCAATTGTTTGGAGCTTTGGATCTAGCGTTGTATATACACGCAGGCCGCCGCGTCCTACTGTTTGTTCATCGAGACCAGCATCATTGATAAGAGAAGCTCGTACAGCATCTTGAAAATAAGGTGCCATTTCTGCTACTTCTTCTTTTTCAAGAGGAGCCAAGGTGAGTTGTTCTTTTTTGGCTGCTGCTGCTTCTTTCTTCGTGATATACCCCTGTTCTACCATTTCACCTAAAATGAGAACTTGTCTTTCTTTGGCCCGATTTTCATGTAAGTAGGGAGAATACAAACTTGGGCCTTTTGGAATGCCAGCAAGCATACTTGCCTCGGCTAAATTTAAATCTTTGGCACTTTTATTAAAGTAGAGACGAGCTGCTGCTTCAATGCCATACGCACCATGCCCGTAGTAAATTGTATTTAAATAACCTTGTAAAATATTGTTTTTATTGTAATTCACTTCTAGACGAACGGTGTACATTGCTTCTAACAATTTTCGTTTCCATGTTTTATCGTGATCCAAATATAAATTTCGAGCGTATTGCTGCGTAATTGTACTTGCACCTTGTACTTTTGCCATCGCTTTGATGTCAGCAATTACTGCTCCGCCGATGCGCTTTACATCAAAACCATGATGTTTATAAAAGCGCTGATCTTCAATAGAAAGTGTCGCTTCTCTCACGTAAGGTGAAATATGGTCGAGTGACACATTATAGCGTTCCTGCGCGCCATGACTTTGCCCCATAACAGAGTCATCATTTGCATAAAAGATAGTGGTTTGCGGAACTGCAACAGGTGGCGGTCCTGCAATTTTTGCAACAAGTAAGATAGTGAAAATAGTAGAAACAAAGAAAATAACACATGATAACAGTGCAGTGAGGAAAAAGCGTATATATTTTGCTTGTTTTTCATTTGTTGTAGGTTCCATTTTTTGTCACCCCTCATAGCATACTTTTACTAGTATTGAGGGTTTTGGCTGTTTTTAAACTAAAAAAGAGCTTCTTATTAAGAAAGAAGCTCAAAAGCGCGTGTTGGCCAATCGGTAATGATTACATTGACGCCGTAATCTATCATCTTTTGTAAGTCTTTGTATTCATTAATTGTATAAGGGCGGAATATATATCCTTGCTGCTGAGCCGTTTGTACAAACTCTTTTGTAAGTAATTCAAATTTTGGATGAAGACCATTTGCCTGTCTTTTCTTTGCTTCAGCAATTGGATCGGCGAGCGGTTCATCGTATAAAATCGCGCGGGGAATCTCTGGTGCTAAAGCTGCAAGCAGGGCAACGGATTCATGATTAAACGAAGAAAATACAATTTGATTAGATAGATGAAATTCGCGAACAAGGTTGACGACTTTTTCTTCTATAAGAGGATAACGAATAACATCTGTTTTTAATTCAATATTTAATTGCATTGTTGTTGTAGAAAGCCAAATAAGCACTTCGCGGAGCGTTGGGATTTTTGCTTCATGAAAAGAAGGATCTTTGTAACTGCCGGCATCGAGTGCTTGCAATTGCTGGACAGTTTGTTCATATACAAGACCTGTTCCATTTGTAGTTCGGTCCACAGTTTCATCGTGAATGACAACAATTTCGCCATCTTTTGATATATGTACATCAAGCTCGATGCCATGTGCACCGACACGCTCTGCCTCTTGAAAAGCAATCATTGTATTTTCTGGGTGTGTACTTCTTACACCGCGATGCGCAAAAATAAGTGGTTGTTTCATAACAAATTCTCCTTATGGTTCATTTTATCGGGCAGTAGGACCCCCGCCTCATGATTCAGAGAGAGGCGAAGAAGATAGATGGAAGATGAAAAAATCCCGACTGATGGAAGTTTCACTTTGCTTCAATTATGAAACTGAGCAATCCAAAATACAATGCTGGTAGAAAAAATTTACAAAAGTGTAATGATTGCACAAAAGTTAACGTTAACGTAAAATGTGATATTGTTAGGAAGGAGGAATATAATTGTATAAAATCGATGAAGTTACAAAGCAAACAGGCTTAACAAAGCGAACCCTTCGTTATTATGAGGAAATTGGTTTAATTCATCCACCAGAACGCAGTGAAGGAAATATTCGTCTATATACAGATGAAGATGTGGAGAGAATTAAAAAAATTGTAGAAGCGAAAGAAGTACTAGGTATAACGCTTCAAGAAATGCAGTACTTCTTATCACTTAAAGAACGTATGGAGCAAAGAAAAAATAGTGATAACCCGCGCGAACGGGAAGTAATTCAAGAAATAGCACATATGCTGACAAGTCAAATCGAGACGCTAGATAAGAAAATGCTGCAAATGAAGCACGTGAAAGAAGAATTAGAACATAGCTTGGAAAGAGCAACGAAGTTTTTAGAAGAAACAAAGGGAGAGTGATTTATATGGAGAGTAAAAAACGGCTTGGAAGACTCATTACAGTAATCGCTACGTTTCTTGCCTTTTCTGGTATTGGAGTAGTCGATCCAATTTTGCCAATCATTGCAGAGAAAATTGGTGCAACGCATTGGCAAGTCGAGATGTTATTTACAGCCTATATTTTTACGATGGCAATTATGATGTTGCCAGCTGGGCTTTTTGCAGCAAGATTTGGTGATAAGCGTATGATGACAATTGGTCTTGCAATTGTAACGGTATTTGCATGTATTTGCGGATTATCACAAACAATTACGCAGTTATCCATTTTTCGCGCTGGCTGGGGCTTAGGGAATGCGATGTTTTTTGCAACGGCAATGACATTATTAATTGCACTGAGCAAAGAAGTGCATGAAGCCGTTGGATTGTATGAGGCAGCAATTGGTTTAGGTATGGCGGGAGGTCCGCTGTTAGGTGGTTTATTAGGTGGATATTCTTGGCGTTATCCATTTTTTGCGACAAGTGTTTTAATTGGTCTAGCATTTATTCTCGTTTTCTTTTTTGTAAAAGAACCAGAGCGCAAAGTGAAACGCCAGTCAGCAGGATTGAAAGAATTGATTAACCTGGTGAAATATAAACCTTTCATACAAGGTGCCATTTCCGGAATGTTATATTACTATGCTTTCTTTGTTGTCTTGGCATATTCACCGCTTATTTTACATTTATCTGCCATTCGGCTTGGGTTTGTCTTTTGCGGCTGGGGGCTTGCATTAGCGTATGGCTCTGCTGTGCTTGCACACCAATTAGAAGGAAAATACGAACCGAAAATGTTACTGCGCTATAGCTTACTTGTATTTGCAATCTTTTTAATACTATTGTTCTTCGTACAAGTTATGTGGTTACAAATTGTACTGATCATTTTATCAGGACTAGCGTCTGGTCTTAATAATGCATTATTTACAAGCTACGTAATGGATATCTCACCTTATGAAAGATCTATTACATCAGGTGTATATAACTTTGTTCGTTGGATGGGCGGGGCAATTGCACCGATTTTATCTGGAATTATTGGTCACGTGGTTTCACCGCAAAGCCCGTTTTTAGTAGGAGGAATTGTTGCGCTAGTTGGATGTGTGATGATTTGTCTACCGATTCGAGAAAATGAGAGCAAAACCCTTTCCTAGGAAAGGGTTTTCTTACTGTTTTATACATAATTGACTAAATATACGAACGAAAACGACTCGTTTACAATATATTTACGTTCTTTTTTATATTTTTAACTATACATTTTCCATGTTTTGTTTTATTTTTGTTAGGGGACATTAATGGTGTCCACATTATAATTTGCAACGAAAGGCGTGATTGTACAATGGAACTATGGTTCACTGAGAAACAAACAAAGCATTTTGGAATTACAGCGCGTATTAACCGCACTTTACATACGGAGCAAACAGAATTTCAAAAGCTAGATATGGTTGAAACTGAAGAATTCGGTAATATGCTTATTTTAGATGGCATGGTTATGACAACACAAAAGGATGAATTCGTATATCACGAAATGGTAGCGCACGTACCATTATTCACACATCCAAACCCTGAAAACGTTCTAGTTGTTGGCGGCGGAGATGGCGGCGTTATTCGTGAAGTATTAAAACACCCAAGCGTGAAAAAAGCAACGCTTGTTGAAATCGATGGAAAAGTAATCGAGTACTCTAAAAAATACTTACCAGAAATTGCTGGCGAGTTAGAAAATCCACGCGTAGACGTAAAAGTAGGCGATGGTTTCATGCACATTGCTGAAAGCGAAAACATGTATGATGTAATCATGGTTGATTCTACAGAGCCAGTAGGCCCGGCTGTAAACTTATTTACAAAAGGATTCTACGCTGGAATCTCTAAAGCGTTAAAAGAAGACGGTATTTTCGTAGCGCAAACAGATAACCCTTGGTTCACACCAGAATTAATTTCAAACGTGTTTAAAGACGTAAAAGAAATTTTCCCAATTACACGTCTATACACAGCAAACATTCCAACTTACCCAAGCGGACTTTGGACATTCACAATCGGATCTAAAAAGCATGATCCACTAGAAGTAAGTGAAGAGCGTTTCCACGAAATCGAAACGAAATACTACACAAAAGAACTTCACAAAGCAGCATTCGTATTGCCTAAATTCGTTGGGGATTTAATTAAGTAAGAAAAGCGAAGCTGACTGTTCAGACCCGGTGGCTAAGGTTCTTTCCCGTAGAAGGCACTTTTTGCTTTCTCGTGGGGAAGATTCTTAGATGCAAGGGTCTAGGAGACAAAGTTAGCCACTGACGTTTCACTGTAATAAAAGTAAGTAAATTTCTTCTCGACTAATTGGGTTGAGAAGAGTGTGGTAAATCGATAAAGAGGAGCAAAACAGCTCCAAATTTGAGACAAAATGAAAGGTTGGGATACCTTCAGTTCCAGATAGGAGGAAAAAGAATATGCGTTTTGATGAAGCTTATTCAGGTAAAGTATTTATTAACAGTCATCCAAGTTTTGAAGATGCTGAGGCTGTTATTTATGGGATGCCGATGGATTGGACAGTAAGTTATCGTCCTGGTTCTCGTTTCGGCCCAGCACGTATTCGTGAAGTATCAATTGGACTAGAAGAATATAGTCCATATTTAGATCGTGAATTAGAGGAAGTTAAATATTTTGATGCGGGTGATATTCCGCTTCCTTTCGGTAATGCACAGCGCAGCTTAGACATGATCGAAGAATATGTAACAAAACTATTAGATGCTGGTAAGTTTCCACTGGGTCTTGGTGGTGAGCACCTAGTGTCTTGGCCAATTTTTAAGGCGATGGCCAAAAAATATCCAGATTTAGCAATCATCCACATGGATGCTCATACAGATTTACGTGAGTCGTATGAAGGCGAGCCTTTATCTCACTCTACACCAATTCGTAAAGTGTGCGATTTAATTGGTCCAGAAAACGTATATTCTTTCGGTATTCGTTCTGGTATGAAGGAAGAATTTGAGTGGGCAAAAGAAGTTGGCATGAACTTATACAAATTTGATGTATTAGAACCATTAAAGAAAGTATTGCCAACACTTGCAGGACGCCCAGTCTATGTCACAATTGATATCGACGTATTAGACCCAGCGCACGCTCCTGGTACAGGAACGTTAGAAGCTGGCGGTATCACGTCAAAAGAACTACTAGATTCCATTGTTGCAATTGCAAATTCAAATATAAACGTAGTTGGAGCAGACTTAGTAGAAGTAGCTCCTGTATATGATCACAGTGACCAAACACCAATCGCAGCAAGTAAATTTGTGCGCGAAATGTTACTTGGATGGGTGCAAAAATAAAGTTAGGCTACCGGTCATTCTAGCCACTAAAGCTAGATGAACAGTAAGCAAAATAAAAAGGCTATTTCGATATAATTCGAAATAGCCTTTTTATTTTTATTAAATATTCCAGTTTACTTTCCTTACAATGATGTAAGAGAAATGTAAGGGAAATCGATAGAGACTATTTTTGGTAGATTTTATACTCAATGAAGCATTATACAATGATACATGTTAGAGGTGGAAAGATTCATGCGTATGATATTAAAAGTTACAGCAGTACTTGCTATTTTAGGCGGTGCAGGTGTCTTTTACTTACAATCAAAAACAGAAGGTGTGCAAGCCTTTGTAGATAATTTTTTCTCAAGTAAGGAAGTAAAGGAATATTATACTGTAACAAATCAAGGTGAGAAAAAAGGTGATAAGTATTTGTACACATTTACTGCTTATGATAGGGATGGAAATGAGCAGGTTGTGAAAAAAGTGATAAATCGTGAACTTCGCCAAGGAGCATACTTGAAAATTTACGCAAAAGGAAGCCAAGGGAAAGGATGGGCAGAGCTGCGAGAGAATGAAGTGCCAGCGAAAGTGCTAGAAAAACTGAAAAAATAATGAAAAACCCAAGTTCATACTGCACTTGGGTTTTTATGTTTTACAAGGATGATATAACCATTTTTATAAATTGTTTTTTTGGAACTACATCTTTCAATAGGTTTCCTAATATTTCAGCAGACAGGCACTGCTCTTTTTTGATATGATAGGAAAAGTGATTTATTATAAACTATATGTAATATCTATAACATTTTGAAAGGTGTGCAAGACGTGGAGAAGCAACTTGCAGGCTTACCAGTACAAGTTCACTTTGTAACGGAAATTCGTGAAGGGGCGCGAAAGGAAACTATTGCTTTTGACGCAAATGGTCTATACTATGTAAAGGGTCAAAGTACATATGTAACGTTTCAAGAACCGAATGAACAAGGCGAAGTGAAGACAATTATTAAAATTCAAGATGATCAAGTTCTCATTATGCGTTCGGGCGCTGTTTCTATGCGTCAAACTCATAAAAAAGGTGAGTGGACAACAGGAACCTATATGAGTGAACTTGGGACGTTTGCATTGCAAACGAAAACAGATAACGTCCTTTTTAAATGGTCGGAAGAAAAGAAAAAGGGACAACTCTTTCTAACGTATGCATTGCTTCTAAGTGAACAAGAAGCAGGCCGATATACAATTACCGTTAATCTCAAGGAGGGACAATAATGAACTCTTTAGAACAAGTAAAAGAACTCATTAAAGAGGAAATTAAAGCTGCTGTAGTAAAAGCAGAATTAGCAACAGAAGAACAAATTCCAAACGTTGTATTAGAAACGCCAAAAGATAAAACACACGGTGATTTCTCTACAAACATGGCGATGCAACTTGCACGCGTAGCGAAAAAAGCACCGCGCATGATTGCAGAAGAATTAATTGCAAACTTCGATAAAGCAAAAGCTTCTATTGAAAAAATTGAAATTGCGGGACCTGGCTTCATTAACTTCTACATGGATAACAGCTACTTAACAGATCTAATCCCAACAATTATTACAGCTGGCGAAGCTTACGGTGAAACAAATACTGGTAACGGTGAAAAAGTACAAGTTGAGTTCGTATCTGCAAACCCAACAGGTGACCTTCACTTAGGACATGCGCGCGGCGCAGCAGTTGGTGATACGTTATGTAACGTATTAGCAAAAGCGGGCTACGATGTATCTCGTGAATATTACATTAATGATGCTGGTAACCAAATTCATAACTTAGCGCTTTCTGTTGAAGCTCGTTACATGCAAGCGTTAGGTTTAGAAAAAGAAATGCCAGAAGACGGTTACCACGGCGCAGATATCATCGGAATCGGAAAACATTTAGCAGAAGAGTTTGGCGATCGTTATGCAAAAGCTGACGCAAAAGAAAGCTATGAATTCTACCGTGAGTACGGTTTAAAATATGAACTAGCGAAACTTCAAAAAGACTTAGAAAGCTTCCGTGTTAAATTTGATGTGTGGTTCTCTGAAACATCATTATACAAAAACGGTAAAATCGATGAAGCTCTTGCAGCGTTAAAAGAGCGCGGAGAGGTATTTGAAGAAGAGGGCGCAACATGGTTCCGTTCTACAACTTACGGCGATGATAAAGACCGTGTATTAATTAAAAACGATGGTTCTTACACATACTTAACGCCAGACATTGCGTATCATCGTGATAAATTAGAGCGCGGTTTTGAGAAATTAATTAACATTTGGGGTGCTGACCACCACGGTTACATTCCACGTATGAAAGCAGCAATTCAAGCGCTTGGATACGATAAAGATACATTAGAAGTAGAAATCATCCAAATGGTACAACTATACCAAAACGGTGAAAAAGTAAAAATGAGTAAACGTACAGGTAAAGCTGTTACACTTCGTGAGCTTATGGAAGAAGTAGGCGTAGACGCAATGCGTTACTTCTTTGCAATGCGCAGCGGTGATTCTCATTTAGACTTTGATATGGACTTAGCAGTATCAAAATCAAATGAAAACCCTGTTTACTATGCACAATATGCACATGCACGCGTATGCAGTATCCTTCGCCAAGGTGAAGAACTTGGATTAACCGCAGGCGGAGATGTTAACTACAAACTTGTTGCTTCTGAGAAAGAAGTAGACTTATTAAAGAAACTGGGTGAATTCCCAGCGGCAGTTGCAGAAGCAGCACAAAAACGTTTGCCACACCGCATTACAAGCTATGCATTTGACTTAGCGGCGGCGCTTCATAGCTTCTACAATGCAGAAAAAGTATTAAACCAAGATAACTTAGAGTTAAGTAAAGCTCGTTATGACTTAATGCGTGCAGTACGCATTACACTTCAAAATGCATTAGCATTAGTTGGAGTATCTGCACCAGAGAAGATGTAATAAAGTGAAGCTTCCATTAGTGGGGGTCTTACTGCCCGTTAATGCGGAATAAAGAAAAGTGGAAGTGGCTCGTTTAGAATGAGAGGGAATGGCGCGAAGTCATTAAGCATTCTAGCTGCTGGCACTAGATAATAAAAAAGCCGGATGCATGGAAATTTTTCCATGCATCCGGCTTTTTTTATAGCTCTGTTAAAATAATTGGTTCACCGCGTGTTACAACAATTGTATGTTCACATTGAGCAACAAGGCTTTTATCTGGTGTTACAAATGTCCAGCCATCGCCAAGTTCCACGATGTGATCCGCATTCATAGATATGAAAGGTTCTACGGCTAAGACAAGTCCATCTTTTAAGAGGGCGCTATCCATAGGATCAAAATAGCTTAAAATATGATTTGGTGCTTCATGTAAGCTAAGCCCAATGCCATGTCCTGTTAAGTTTTGAATCACCGTGTAACCATTTTTACGCGCATCATTGGAAACCGCACGACCAATTTGATTTTGTTTTGCGCCGGCTTTTACTTTTTTCATAGCTGCCCAAAATGCACTTTCAGCAGCAGCGCAAAGTTTTTCTTTTTCTTCATCTTGTCCAAGAACAAACGAAATACCTGTATCTGCGTAGTAACCGTCAAGTGCCGCAGATACGTCTACGTTTATTAAGTCGCCTTCTTTTAGGACGCGATCTCCTGGAATGCCGTGAGCAACTTCTTCATTGACACTAATGCAAGTTGTGCCTGGAAAATCATATTCTTTTTCAGGTGCAGAAATGGCACCGTGCTCATCTAATACTTTCTTACCGATTAAATCAAGCTCTTTCGTTGTCATGCCTGGCTTCGCTTGTTTTTTCATTTCCTCGCGAGCAAGCGCAACGATGCGGCCGATTTTTCGTAAGCTTTCTAAATCTTGTTCATTACGAATAATCATGAAAACCACTGTCCTTCCTCGAATGTACATCTCACATGATTGTATCATGTTTGTTTTTGTCCTGCTACTTGCGTGGTAAGCCTCTCATCTCAAGATTTCCTGACATTTGTCATATTCATGTCATGACGTCTTTTACTGTTTTCCATATCTTCCAATTTATACAATATAAATGTAAGTAACGATGGAGGTGGAGAAATGGAACAAATAATTGAAGTGAATAGTGTTTCAAAAACATTTAAACATAAAAAAGCAGTAAATAACGTTTCATTTACAGTAGCGAAGGGGCAAATTGTTGCATTACTTGGACCGAATGGAGCTGGGAAAACAACAACGCTTTCGATGATGCTTGGATTAAGAGATCCTTCGGAGGGGAATATTTCTATATTTGGCAAGGGCCCAAAGCACCGGGACGTTCGAAATCGCCTTGGGGCAATGCTGCAAGAAGTGAGCGTAATTGATAGTATCTCTGTGGAAGAGGCAATTGATTTGTTTCGTAGTTATTATACGAATCCAATCAAAAAAGAAACACTGCTCCAACTATCCAATTTAGAGTCAGAAAGAAAGCAAAGGTGTGAAAAGCTATCTGGTGGTCAGAAAAGGCGTTTAAATTTTGCGCTCGCACTTGCTGGAAATCCAGATTTGTTATTCTTAGATGAACCAACAGTAGGAATGGACATCACGTCTAGAAAAAGCTTTTGGGATACAATTCGAAAATTAGCAGGAGAAGGAAAAACGATTATTTTAACAACGCATTATTTAGAAGAAGCAGATGCACTAGCAGATCGAATTTTATTATTTGCAAATGGAAAAGTGATTGCCGATGGAACACCAGATGAGATGAAAGCAACAATTTCTCAAAAAACAATTTCATTTTATGCAAAAGAGGAAATGCCAACAAGTATGCTTCGGAGTTTATCTCATGTTACAAGTGTCCGGTGGCATGAAAAACGTGTGGTGCTAACAACAGATGATACGGATGCTACACTCCGAGACATTTTTAAGAAAAACTTGCCTGTCATGGATATTGCTGTTGAGCGCGGCAGCCTGGATGAAGCCTTTGAACAGTTTGTTGCAAATCAGAAGGAGGGAATTGCATGAGAGCGTTTTGGATGCAATGTAAAATAGAAATATTACGTACGTTTCGCAATAAATTATTTATCTTTTTCTCGTTATTAATGCCGGTCATGTTTTATTACATTTTTACAAATGTCGTGTCAGTGCCGGGCAACGGAGATGCATGGAAAGCACACTATTTAATTTCAATGGCTACTTTTAGTATTGTAGGAACAGCACTTTTTAGTTTTGGCGTTCGTCTTTCACAAGAAAAAGGGCAAGGGTGGACACAGCTTTTACAAATTACACCGCTGCCAGAAGGGGCGTATTTATCTGCAAAAATTGTTGAGCAAACGCTTGTAAATGCTTTTTCAATTGTAGTTATTTTCATCGCAGGTATAGTCATTAATGATGTACAGTTAACGATTGGACAGTGGGTTAGTGCTGGATTATGGTTATTAATTGGTGTTACACCATTTTTAGCGATTGGGACGGTAATTGGTTCGATTAAGAAAGCTGATGCGGCTGCTGGGCTAGCAAATATTTTAAATATGTGTTTAGCCATTCTAGGTGGATTATGGATGCCAATTGAAGTATTACCAAAGGCGTTAAGAAGTATTGGGGAATGGACACCAACATATCGCTTCGGAAGTGGGGCTTGGGATATTGTCGCTGGCAAGGCCATTGGCTGGGAGAATATTGCAATATTAGGAGGTTATTTTATCGCTTTTGTTATACTATCAATATATATAAGAAAAAGACAGGAAGCGGTATAAAATGATCGAAAAGAAGCAGTTTGAAATTTTTCCAAAACATATGGGGTTGTTCCCTTATATATGGCTCGTGTACTTGTTATTTCCTCTTTATTACTTGATGGGGCAATCAGGTTGGAAATTGATAGTAGGAGGCGGTATGCTCATACTCTTTGTTATTGCATACCGCCAGCTTTATTTTGTGAAAAAAACATTTGTTATGTGGGCATGTATTCAATTTGTGATTACATTTCTATTTAGTGCATTTTATGAACCATATATGATTTATTTTGGATTTTATACAGCAAATGCAATGGGGTTTACACCGACAAAAAAACAATTTCGATTGTTGTATTTCCTTTTGATCGTAATGATTGGTTCTTTTATGTTGCTGCATATGAATGAGCTTACAAAAACGTCTTTTATAATGGCGATTCCGATGTTTATTTTAATGATTCTTACACCATTTGGCATGCGGAATTTTAATCAAAAAAAGATATTAAAAACACAATTAAGTGAAGCAAATGAACAAATTCGCGATTTAGTGAAGCGAGAAGAACGCCAGCGCATTGCGAGAGATTTACATGATACATTAGGACATACGTTATCGCTTATTACGCTAAAAAGTCAGCTTGTTGAGAAGCTTATTGTGAAAAATCCAGAACGTGCTGGTCTAGAGGCAAAGGAAATCACGCAAACATCAAGAAATGCGTTAAAACAATTACGGGAATTAATTTCTGATATGCGTATGATTACGGTGGAAGAAGAGCTAGAGCAAGTGAAGGTAATTCTCCAAGCGGCCAATATATCATTAGAAGTGAAGCAGGAGACAAGTACGAATGTATTATCACCGCTAGAACAAAACATTTTAGGAATGTGTTTACGTGAAGCGGTGACAAACGTTGTAAAACATAGCAAGGCAACAACGTGCGTGGTTGCTTTACTTGAAACACAAGGGAAATTGATTTTACAAGTAAAGGACAATGGAATCGGGCTACAAAAAAATCATGATGGGAATGGCATTCTTGGAATGAGAGAACGATTGGCTCTTATTGATGGAGTACTTGAGCTAGACGCTATTCATGATGGAACGATGTTAACAATGCATGTACCAATTGTTATAAGAACAGGGAAAGATGGGGTGAGAGCATGATTCGAATCATCATTGCAGAAGATCAGCGTATGCTTCGCGGAGCGTTAGGAGCTTTGCTTGATTTAGAAGATGATATTGAGGTTGTTGGACAGGCAGAAAACGGAGAAGAAGCTTTGCAGCTAATTGAAAAACTACAGCCGGATGTTAGTATTATGGACATTGAAATGCCAATTCAAAGCGGATTGGACGTGGCAGAAATATTATGGAAACAACAATCACAGTGTAGAGTTATGATTTTAACAACATTTGCCCGTCCTGGTTATTTCGAGCGAGCGATGAAAGCAAACGTGCATGGGTATTTATTAAAAGATAGTCCAAGTGAAGATCTTGCAGCGGCAATTCGGAATGTAATGAATGGAAAACGAGAAATTTCTCCTGAGCTCATGTTTGGGCTTTGGCAAGAACAAAATCCGTTAACAGATAGAGAAAGAGAGGTTCTCTTGTTAGCGAAAGAAGGAAAAACGGCAAACGAAATTGCAAAAACACTATACTTGTCATCTGGAACAGTTCGAAACTATATTTCCGATGTGTTAACGAAATTAAATGCAAAAAATCGGATTGAGGCAATTACAATTGCTGAAGAAAAAGGGTGGATATGAAAAAAGAAACAACTGCCTTTTCTAATAATGGGTTCGATTTAGAGGGAGAAAGCAGTAAATAACATACATTTTGGAGATGAAATTCGTATATGAATTAGCATCTCTTTTTTTATCCCGCTATTCGCGGGCGGTAATACTCCCATCTCAAAATTCGGTGAAAGCAAAGAAGTTAGGTGGGAGATGAAAAACTCCCCCACTTATGGAAGGCTCACTTTATTGACTGGATAAATAGAGATAATAAACGTATCATTCAACAACTGGAAATTGAATACTTAGTAGGTGAAAAATAACCTTGGCTAAATTTAAAAAATTATCTACTAATTTAATTATTAGAGATGAATATATATATAATCGTTAGTTTAGACTTGATAGGAAGTTTTGAATATTTGTATGCAAAATGTTTTGTCACGTCATATAACTTTTCATCGCGTTCTTGCTTGTTCAATTGTTTCCATCTTGTAAATGTCATCATTTTTGCAGGAGAACAGTCCCACAATGCAAGTGCATGTGAGACATAATCAAATCTTATTTTCATACGTACATCGCCTTTCATGTGTTTATAGAAAAAAGGAAAGGACTGTTCCAATCCATTCTTTTCCTTTGCCTAAAAGAGAGTGAGGAGAAACATCTTGAAGTGAAAGTGAAACGGAAGCTTTCAAGTCTTGTTTGATTTCTTCCTTCACTTGTTCTAAAAATGATGAACCATATAATATACAATTGATTTCATGGTTCAGATATAAGCTTCTCATATCAAAATTAGCAGTTCCAATATCACAAATACAGCCATCTATCATTACAATTTTGGCATGAAAAAATCCATCTTGAAATTCGTAAATATGACAGCCTGCTTCAATAAGCTTCCGGCAATATGGGAGTTTCGCTTCACGAACAAATGGATGATCCGCTTTTTTAGGTACGAGAATGGTAATACGAACGCCTCGTTTTTTTGCGCGTAGCAATGCACTCATTAGCTTTTTCCCAGGGATAAAATAGGGCGTACCGATATATAGTTCTTTCGTTGCCTTTTCAATTAAATCGAGAAAAGTTTGTTGTAAATAAGCGCCGTCAGTTGGTACGAACTGATGGGAAGTTTCCCCCTTTTCCAGTATTGGAAAGTAATAATTTTCATGCAATAAGTCTTCATTTGTATCATCGCGCCAATCGTGTAGAAACTGCGTTTGTAAGTCTTGTACGCCTTCTCCGGTAAGGCGTAGATGGTAATCACGCCACGGACCGAGCGCAGCATTATGCCCTAGGTATTCTTCACCGATATTAAAGCCTCCGATATAGCCGATTTTTCCGTCAATAATCGTAATTTTTCTATGGTTCCGTTGATTAGCGGAAAAAAAGAGAAATGGGAGACGGATTTTATGACAAAATGAAAAATGTATGCCCTGTTGTTTTAAGTTACGAATCGTTTCCTTTGATAAATGATGGCTGCCAATCCGATCAAGGAGAAGGCGTACTTCAATACCTTGTTGTGCTTTTTCCATTAGAAGCTGTAAAAATGTATGGCTAATCTCATCGTTTTTTACGATAAAAAATAAAATATGTACGTGATGCTTAGCCTGTTGTATATCAGTAAATAGCTCCTTATATAATGTTTGGCCATATGTATAGAGTTTAAAGTTACTATGGCGCAAAGGAAATGAACGAGGTTTAAGTTGTTTTAAATGAAGTTTTCTTCCATATATGAAGTCGAAATTTATCCACAGTAAGAAAAAGACAAGGAAGAGAAATAAAAAGCTCATGTATCCATTCCCTCCTCTATATTCATTTTTATCCCGCTATTCGCGAGCAGTAAGACCCCTACCTCAAGATTCAGAGAGAAGCGAGGAAGATAGGTGGGGGATAACTGTCCGTAAAAGTCCAATTGGTTAACCATCAGTGGGGAATAAAAAAATCCCTTGCTGATGGAAGTTTCACCTTATAGTTTCACCGAAATAAAAAGCTTTATGAAAAAATATATTGTTGTATAACAAAAAACTGTTGACTGAACGCTCACTCATCATATAATGGAAATAGGGGCAATAAATTCAGAAAATTATTTATTTTCGAAGATTCGAAAAAGGGAATATTACACGGAGAGGGGTTGGCAGAAATATGAATAGCTTATTAATTGTAAATTGGTTGGCGACAATCGCCATCATAGCGTATGCAGCATATTTATTTGTATATCTCATACGAACGCGGATTACCTACATACAATTAGGAAAGAAAGTCGAATTTGATCGACGCTTCAAAGAAAGATGGGATCTTATTAAGGGGAATGTCTTCGGACAAAAGAAGCTTCTTAAAGATAAAAAGAGCGGTATCATGCATGTTATGTTTTTTTACGGATTTATTCTTGTCCAATTTGGAGCACTTGACTTCATATGGAAAGGTTTAGCACCAGGATCACATCTTCCACTTGGACCACTATACCCTGCATTTACATTCTTCCAGGAAATCGTCACACTCATCATTTTAATCGCAGTCTTTTGGGCTTTTTATAGAAGGTATATTGAAAAACTTGTGCGCTTAAAACGCAATTTTAAAGCGGGACTTGTTTTAATTTTTATCGGCGGCTTAATGCTATCTGTTCTTCTTGGTAACGGAATGGGCATCATTTGGCATGGCGAGGAATTATCATGGAGTGAACCAATTGCTTCTGCAATCGCTTACTTATTTTCTGGAATTGGTGAAACAGCTGCGATTGTTGTGTTCTATTTTGCTTGGTGGCTGCATCTACTTATTTTGTTAACGTTTTTAGTTTACGTGCCACAATCGAAGCACGCACATTTAATTGCAGGACCAGCAAATGTATATTTTAGCCGTTTAACAAATCCAGGGAAATTAGAAAAAATCGATTTTGAAGATGAAACACAAGAAACATTTGGCGTTGGGAAAATTGAAGATTTCAAACAAACGCAGCTTATTGACTTATACGCATGTGTAGAGTGCGGCCGCTGTACGAATATGTGCCCGGCAACAGGAACTGGTAAGATGCTATCACCGATGGATTTAATTTTAAAACTGCGTGACCATTTAACGGATAAAGGCGCAGCGGTGACATCGCGCGCACCATGGGTTCCAACGGTTGCATTTAATAATACACAAGGTAATCAGTTAGCCATGATGGCATCTGGAGATGGACAACATGAATCTGCAGCAACACTAGCATACAATCCAAGCTTAATTGGCGATGTCATTACAGAAACAGAAATTTGGGCTTGTACAACGTGTCGTAACTGCGAAGACCAATGTCCAGTTATGAATGAACATGTTGATAAAATTATTGATTTGCGCCGTTATCTTGTTTTAACAGAAGGAAAAATGGACCCAGAAGCGCAGCGTGCCCTGACAAATATCGAGCGTCAAGGAAACCCTTGGGGGCTGAATCGTAAAGAGCGTGAAACGTGGCGTACGATGGAAGAAGAAGTTTCTATTCCGACTGTGAAAGAGAAAACGAAAGCAGGCGAAGAGTTTGAGTACTTATTCTGGGTAGGCTCTATGGGATCATATGATAACCGCAGCCAAAAAATTGCGTTATCGTTTGCGAAGCTGATGAACGAAGCTGGTATTTCCTTTGCTATCCTCGGAAATAAAGAGAAAAACTCAGGTGATACACCGCGTCGTCTTGGAAATGAATTTGTCTTCCAAGAGATGGCGAACAAGAATATTGAAGAGTTTGAAAAAGCGGGCGTCAAGAAAATCGTGACAATTGACCCGCACGCGTATAACACGTTTAAAAATGAGTATCCGGACTTTGGCTTACAAGCAGAAGTCTATCATCATACAGAATTGTTAGCACAGTGGGTGAAAGAAGGACGATTAAAACCAGTTCACCGCGTAGAAGAAACGATTACGTATCACGATTCTTGTTACTTAGGACGCTACAACGAAGTGTACGAAGCGCCGCGCAATATTTTAAAAGCGATTCCAGGCGTGAATCTCATTGAAATGGAGCGTAACCGTGAAACAGGAATGTGCTGCGGGGCGGGCGGCGGTCTGATGTGGATGGAAGAGACTGCTGGTTCTCGTATTAACGTTGCACGTACAGAGCAAGCACTTGCTACATCACCGACGATTATCGGTACGGGCTGTCCATATTGCTTAACGATGATTAGTGATGGTACGAAGGCAAAAGAAGTAGAAGAACGCGTACAAACCCTCGATATAACAGAGATTTTAGAGCGCTCTGTTATCGGGTCAAAGAAAGAAGCAATGTAACATGTAAGAATCCGTACAACTTTAGATAAAAGGGGGTGCAAAGGTTGCACCTCTTTCTCACAACAGCTGCGCTGAACGAGCGTTCAATCAACGCCGTAAAATGAAGAAATGGGGGAATATGTTTTGACAAGAACAGTAATTTTAAGTGCTGCAAGAACACCTGTTGGAAAGTTTGGGGGAGCTTTAAAGGATGTAAAGGCAACGGAGCTTGGAGGAATTGCAATTGGAGCGGCATTAGAGCGCGCGAATGTTGCAGCAAGTGATATTGAAGAAGTTATATTTGGAGCGGTTATTCAAGGTGGTCAGGGACAAATTCCATCACGCCAGGCGGCAAGAGAAGCAGGGATCCCATGGGAGACGCGCACAGAAACAGTCAATAAAGTATGTGCGTCCGGGCTTCGTGCAGTAACATTAGCGGATCAAATTATTCGTACCGGCGATCAATCGTTACTTGTAGCAGGCGGCATGGAATCGATGAGTAATAGTCCATATATTTTACGCGGTGCACGTTGGGGATATCGCATGGGGCATAACGAGGTTGTCGACTTAAACGTGGCAGATGGCTTAACGTGCTCATTTTCTGGCGTGCATATGGGTGTGTACGGCGGAGATGTAGCGAAAGAAGATGGTATTTCCCGCGAAATGCAAGACGAATGGGCATGCCGCAGTCATATGCGCGCCGTTGCATCACGCAAGGAAGGTCGATTTGAAGAAGAAATTGTACCTGTATCTGTGCCACAACGAAAAGGTGAGCCGGTAGTTGTTGCTCACGACGAAGCGCCGCGCGAAGATACAACAGTTGAAAAACTAGCAAAATTAAAACCTGTATTTGATAAGGATGCAGCGGTTACGGCAGGGAATGCACCAGGTTTAAATGACGGCGCGGCAGCGCTCGTATTAATGAGTGAAGAGCGTGCGAAGCAAGAGGGGAGAAAGCCGCTTGCGACAATTTTAGGTCATACAGCGATTGCGGTTGAAGCGAAAGATTTCCCGAGAACACCAGGTTATGCCATTAACGAGCTATTAAAGAAAACAGGTAAGAAAGTAGAAGAGATTGATCTATTTGAGATTAATGAAGCATTTGCGGCTGTAGCTATTGCAAGTGCAAATATTGCAGGTATTGATCCAGAAAAGATTAACGTAAACGGCGGAGCAGTTGCGATGGGACATCCAATCGGAGCAAGCGGTGCGCGCATTATCGTTACTCTTATTCATGCGTTAAAGCAGCGCGGCGGCGGAATCGGGATTGCATCTATTTGCAGCGGTGGCGGTCAAGGCGACGCAATTATGATAGAGGTTCAGTAAAAAAGGGGGCTATAAACATGACGGTACAAAACATTGTTGTAATTGGTTCAGGACAAATGGGATCTGGAATTGCACAGGTATGTGCGATGGCAGGTTATGACGTATATATGCAAGATTTAAAACAAGAGCAGTTAGACCGCGGTATGGGGATTATTACGAAAAATTTATCTAGGCAAGTCGAGAAAGGCCGCATGAGTGAAGAGAATAAGCAAGCAACATTAAATCATCTTACAGCAACGCTTACCCTCGATTGTGTGAAAGAAGCGGATCTAGTCATTGAAGCAGCTGTAGAGAGAATGGATATTAAAAAACAAATTTTTGCGAACTTAGATACGTTAGCACCGGAGCATACGATCTTGGCAACAAATACATCATCGCTGCCAATTACAGAGATCGCAGCTGTTACGAATCGTCCGGAAAAAGTCATCGGTATGCACTTTATGAATCCGGTTCCTGTTATGAAGCTTGTTGAAATTATTCGCGGCTTAGCAACAGAGGACGTTGTATATGAAACGATTGAAGATATTACAAAAAAAATCGGCAAAATTCCAGTTGAAGTAAATGACTTCCCAGGATTTGTTTCGAACCGTATTTTATTGCCAATGATTAACGAAGCAATTTATACGCTATATGAAGGCGTGGCGACGAAAGAAGCGATTGATGAAGTTATGAAGCTCGGCATGAATCATCCGATGGGACCGTTGACACTCGCTGATTTTATTGGATTAGATACATGTTTATACATTATGGAAGTACTGCATGAAGGGTTAGGAGATAGCAAATATCGCCCATGTCCGTTACTTCGTAAATACGTGAACGCAGGCTGGTTAGGGCGCAAGACAGGACGCGGTTTTTACATTTACGAATAATAACATACTCCGGTAGGGCACCTCTTGGCATGTACTAGTGGTCTTACCAAATAGTTGAATTACTATATAAAACAATTTGAGGTGGAGCATATGAACTTTCAATTTACAGAAGAGCAGCAAATGATGCGAAAAATGGTTCGGGACTTCGCTCAAAAGGAAATTGCTCCCTTTGTTCCTACTATGGAACAAGGGGTGTTTCCTAGAGAAGTCTTAAAGAAAATGGGTGAGCTTGGACTGATGGGGATTCCAATTCCAGCAAAATACGGCGGAGCGGAAATGGATTTTATTTCATATATCTTAGCAATTAATGAACTTTCAAAAGTAAGCGCCACGATAGGTGTGATTCTAGCAGTACATACCTCTGTTGGAACGAATCCTATTTTATATTTTGGAACAGAAGAGCAAAAGCAAAAGTATATTCCAAAGTTAGCAGCTGGTGAATATTTAGGAGCATTTGCATTAACAGAACCAGGCGCCGGATCAGATGCAGGGAGTTTAAAATCAAGGGCAGTTAGATGTGGTGATGAGTACGTAATTAACGGTTCAAAAGTATTTATCACAAACGGCGGCGAGGCAGATACATATATTGTCTTTGCTTCTACGAATCCGGATGCGGGTACACGCGGGATATCGGCATTTATTGTTGAGAAAGATACACCGGGTTTAATTGTTGGAAAAGATGAGCACAAAATGGGGCTATTAGGTTCTCGTACAGTGCAATTAACGTTTGAAGATATGAAAGTTCCTGCTGAGAATTTGCTTGGCGAAGAAGGTCAAGGTTTTAAAGTGGCAATGGCAAACTTAGATGTTGGTCGCATTGGTATCGGGGCGCAGTCACTTGGCATCGCTGAAGCAGCGCTGTCGTGTGCTACTGATTATGCGAAAGAGCGTCACCAATTTGGCAAGCCGATTGCCGCGCAGCAAGGACTAGGCTTTAAGCTAGCGGATATGGCAACGGCTGTTGAAGCAGCGCGTTTACTCGTATACCGTGCAGCATCACTAAGGGCACAAGGCTTACCGTGCGGGAAGGAAGCATCAATTGCAAAACTATTTGCTTCGAAAACGGCGGTAGAAGTTGCGATTGAAGCTGTGCAGGTGCTTGGCGGTTACGGTTATACAAAAGAGTATCCTGCGGAGCGATTCTTCCGCGATGCAAAAATATGTGAGATTTATGAAGGAACAAGTGAGATTCAGCGCTTAGTTATTAGTAGAGCGCTTTAAGGGGGAAATAGAGATGCACTTTAAATTATCAGAAGAACATGAAATGATTCGGAAAATGGTTCGTGATTTTTCGAGAAATGAAGTGGCACCAACGGCAGCAGAGCGCGACGAGGAAGAACGGTTTGACCGCGCCTTGTTTGATCAAATGGCGGAGCTAGGCTTAACTGGTATTCCATGGCCTGAAGAGTACGGCGGAATTGGAAGCGATTACTTAGCTTATGTGATTGCGGTAGAAGAGCTGTCGCGCGTTTGCGCATCTACAGCTGTAACATTATCGGCGCATACATCGCTTGCAGGATGGCCAATTTTTAAATTTGGTACAGAGGAGCAAAAACAGAAATATTTACGTCCGATGGCAGAAGGAAAGAAAATTGGCGCTTATGGCTTAACGGAGCCGGGTTCAGGCTCAGATGCTGGCGGAATGAAAACAACAGCAAAGCGTGACGGCGATCACTATATTTTAAACGGTTCGAAAATCTTTATTACAAACGGTGGAATCGCGGATATTTATGTTGTATTTGCGCTGACAGATCCAGAATCAAAGCAGCGCGGTACAAGTGCATTTATTGTGGAAAGTGATGCACCTGGATTTTCTGTTGGAAAGAAAGAGAGTAAGCTCGGTATTCGTTCTTCACCAACGACGGAAATTATATTTGAAGACTGCCGCATCCCTGCCGAGAACTTACTTGGTGAGGAAGGGCAAGGATTTAAAATTGCGATGCAAACATTAGATGGCGGCCGTAATGGTATTGCTGCACAAGCGGTCGGCATCGCACAAGGCGCACTTGATGCCGCTGCTGATTATGCGAAGGAACGTCATCAATTTGGGAAACCAATTGCCGCGCAGCAGGGGATTGGCTTTAAACTAGCAGATATGGCGACGGGTGTAGAGGCGGCACGTTTGTTAACATATCAAGCTGCTTGGCTCGAATCAGAAGGGCTGCCGTATGGCAAAGAATCGGCAATGTCGAAATTGTTTGCGGGAGATACAGCGATGAAAGTGACAACCGAGGCTGTGCAAGTATTCGGAGGATATGGTTATACGAAAGATTATCCAGTTGAACGTTTTATGCGTGATGCGAAGATTACGCAAATTTACGAAGGAACGCAAGAAATTCAGCGCCTTGTTATTTCACGTATGTTAACTAAGTAGAAGCTAGAAGAAGCGTAGGGAAGCTCCTACGCTTCTTCCTGCAAAATGACAGAAAAAGGGGTGAAGGAGATGGTTAAGCACAATGTACAAGCATCTGTGAAAGATGAAAGGCTTATTGCACTTCGGCGTGAGCAAATGATTAAAGGTGCTGTGCAGCTCTTTAAGCAAAAAGGATTTCCGCGCACAACAACGAGAGAAATCGCGAAAGCAGCAGGCTTTAGCATTGGTACACTCTATGAATATATTCGAACGAAAGATGATGTGCTTTATTTAGTGTGCGATAGCATTTATGAACATGTAAAAGAGCGTTTAGAGCAAGTGCTGTGCAGAGAAAAAGGCAGCGTTGATAGTTTAAAAGCCGCGATTACAAATTATTTTAAAGTTATGGATGAGTTGCAAGAAGAGGTTCTTATTATGTATCAAGAAGTTCGTTTTTTGCCAAAAGAGTCGCTGCCTTACGTATTAGAGAAAGAATTTCAAATGGTAGGGATGTTCGAAAATATTTTGCAGCAATGTGTTCAAAATAAGGTATTTATTTTAACAAAAAAAGAGATTCAACTGCTTGCTCATAATATTTTTATTCAAGGACAAATGTGGGGATTTCGGCGCTGGGCGCTGCAGAAACTTTATACATTGGAAGAATATACAGAGATGCAAATTCGTTATGTATTAAATGGTGCTCATATGATTCAAAACTAAAAAGGACGATAACGTTGCAATATGTAGGGGAATCACTTTACGATTCCCCATTTTTTTGTGGCATATTTGGTGAAGTTTTGTTTATAATGAATAGTATGGATTTTTTTTGAACAGGCCTTTATATAATTAGGATATATTTTAAGAAAGGAAGTGCCGCATAAGTGAGTTTAAAGCAATATTCACCAGAAGAGCTAAAAGAATTGTCCATGATCGAAGCTGTACATAGCTTGTTAGGGGAAAAACAACAAGCAACATCTTTTCACGATCTAGTTCAAGAAATTGCTCAATTACTGGGACTATCTGAAGAGCAAGTTGCTGCGAGAATCGCACAATTTTATACAGATTTAAATATCGATGGGCGCTTTATCAATCTCGGAGAAAATCGTTGGGGACTACGCGGATGGTATCCATACGAGCAAATCGATGAGGAAATCTTACCTCAACCGAAGCCTAAGAAGAAACGTAAGGTAGAAGAGGACGAGCTAGATGACTACAGCGATGATGACGAGGACAGCTTCGAAGAGTTAGACGAAGATGAAGACGAAGATGTAGAAGATCTTGATGAAATTCTTGAAGATGAAGATGAAGATGAAGATGAAGATCTTGAGGATCTAGAAGACGACGATGATTTTGCCGATGAAGATGAGTTAGAATACGACGAATCAGAAGAAGAAGAGGAAGAACAGTAGTCCTTGACTTTTTATTATCGTCCATGTAGAATCATTTTTGGGCTCTTTAAAAAAGACGATAATAACTTTTACGTGTAAATATAAAAGAAAATTGCTCCCTATTTATTACTTTTAGTGATAAAGGGAGCAATTTTCTTTTTTGTTTTTTGTTTAGAAAAACGAAAGAGTCTAACAATAAGATAAGGTAAGTGTTATCTACATACGTTGCGATTTGCAGCGATGATTATATAACAGCAAACTAGAAGGGAGTACTTTCATGACTAAGTATATTTTTGTCACAGGCGGTGTAGTATCTTCTTTAGGAAAAGGTATTACAGCAGCATCTTTAGGAAGACTTTTAAAAAACAGAGGACTAAACGTAACAATCCAAAAGTTTGATCCGTACATTAACGTAGACCCAGGGACAATGAGCCCATACCAACACGGTGAGGTTTTCGTAACAGATGATGGTGCAGAAACAGACTTAGACCTTGGTCACTATGAGCGTTTCATCGATATTAACTTAAATAAATACAGCAACGTAACAACGGGTAAAATTTACTCTTCTGTTCTTCAAAAAGAGCGTCGCGGTGAATATTTAGGGGGAACAGTTCAAGTTATTCCTCACATTACGAACGAAATTAAAGAACGCGTATTCCGTGCGGGTCGTGAAACAAATGCAGACGTTATCATTACAGAAATCGGCGGAACTGTTGGTGACATCGAGTCTCTACCATTCTTAGAAGCAATTCGCCAAATTAAGAGCGATATTGGCCGTGACAATGTAATGTACATTCACTGTACGTTAATTCCGTACTTAAAAGCAGCGGGTGAAATGAAAACAAAACCAACGCAGCACAGCGTTAAAGAACTTCGCAGCTTAGGTATTCAGCCAAATATTATCGTTGTTCGTACAGAACTTCCTGTTTCTCAAGATATGAAAGATAAGCTTGCATTATTCTGCGATATCGATCCAAAAGCAGTAATTGAAGCGCGCGATGCAGATACATTATATGCAGTTCCATTATCCCTTCAAGAGCAAAATATGGACCAAATCGTTTGCGATCACTTAAAGCTAGAAAATCCAGCTGCAGACATGACAGAGTGGAATGCATTAGTAGAAAAAGTACGCAACCTGTCTAAGAAAACAAAAATCGCTCTTGTTGGTAAATATGTAGAGCTTCAAGATGCATACATTTCTGTTGTAGAAGCACTTCGTCATGCAGGTTACAAATTTGATACAGATGTAGAAGTGAAATGGGTAAATGCTGAGCACGTAACAGCAGAAAACGTGAAAGAATTAGTTGGCGATACAGATGGTATCCTTGTACCAGGTGGTTTCGGTGACCGCGGCGTTGAAGGTAAAATCGCTGCAATTCAATATGCACGTGAAAACAAAGTTCCATTCTTAGGAATTTGCTTAGGTATGCAGCTTGCATCAATCGAATTTGCACGTAACGTATTAGGATTAGAAGGAGCTAACTCTTCTGAAATCAATCCTGACACGCCTTACGCAATTATCGATTTATTACCAGAACAAAAAGATGTAGAAGATCTAGGTGGTACACTTCGTCTTGGTCTATACCCATGTAAGCTTGCTCCAGAAACAAATGCTTACAATGCGTATAACGAGCCAGTTGTTTATGAACGTCACCGTCATCGCTATGAGTTCAATAATCAATTCCGTCAAGACATGGAAAACGCTGGATTCATCTTCTCTGGTACAAGCCCAGACGGCCGTTTAGTAGAAATTATCGAATTAAAAGAACATCCTTGGTTCGTGGCAGCACAGTTCCACCCAGAACTTGTATCTCGTCCAAATCGTCCGCAGCCATTGTTCCGTGACTTCGTACAAGCTTCTATTATTAATAAAGAAGGTAAGTAATAAGAAAAAAGGCGTCCTATATAGGGCGCCTTTTTACGTTACTCATATTCATTCATAATGTCATCGATTGTAAATTTTAATCCATGATATGCAAATAAAGCCGTTATTAAACTTGGAAAGCCATAGCGAGAGCCATCGTCATCTGGAATTAATGCCTTTACAAGTTTTGTATCGATATGTGCATCGGTGAATTGTTCTAGCGACAATTCGCCTTCTTGTTTTGCAGAAATACCAACAATAAAATGACCGTTTTCTTGCAACTGCTTTGCTAATGAAATGATATCTTCATCTGTGGAAAAGCGGCTGATAAGTAGTATACGGTCGGCGACGGTTACGCCTGCTTGTTTACCGTCTTCAAATAGCCGTTTTGCATTTTGCATAGGCTCGGATCCATACAAAGCTTCACAAATTACACCTTCCATCTCTTTCGTACCGTGCAAATAAATGTGGCCATCTCCAACCAATGCTTGTGCAAGTAAACGAGCGCTATCTTCTATATTCATCTCTTCTTTCTGAGCAATTCTTGTGAAATAGCCACCCAGCTGAGTGGAAAAAATTTTAAACATGAGGATTCTCCTTTCTAACGTGTTAGACGGCTTTCATTATAGCTCATTTTTTCATAAAGGCGCTAGCGCTAGTAAATAGTAGGCGGTAAAATAAGAAAGAGTAGGAAGGAATTTGATAAAAAGTAGCGAAAATAATCGAAAGAGATATGAGAAATATAAATTTTGTATTTATATAGAAAGGTTGGATAACATGGAAGGGAAAATCCTAATCGTTGATGATCAATACGGCATTCGTGTTTTATTACACGAGGTGTTTCAAAAGGAAGGTTATCAAACATTCCAAGCAGCAAACGGTTTTCAAGCCCTTGATATTGTGAAAAAAGACTGTCCTGATTTAGTTATTTTAGATATGAAAATTCCAGGTATGGATGGAATTGAAATTTTAAAACATGTGAAAGAAATTAATCGAGAAATTAAAGTGATTTTAATGACGGCTTATGGTGAATTAGATATGATCCAAGAAGCGAAAGACCTTGGTGCATTAATGCACTTTGCAAAGCCGTTCGATATTGATGAAATTCGTAGTGCTGTGCGAAAAGAAATTACAGTACAAGCATAATCGTGAATTTTTTATTAAAAAATACAGAAAAAAGCGTTTTCATGGACTGGTGAGCAGGTGAATGCAGTTGAGTTTTTGAGTACAAGTTGGTATCCTATGGAGTGTAGAAAAAAGTCCGGTATGTGATTATACATATTTTTCCTGGTCGTGGTCATACTACCATCGATAAGAACTTATCGGATACAAAAAACGTTTTTAGGAGGATTCACCATGCCTTTAGTTTCCATGAAAGAAATGCTAAACAAAGCGCTAGAAGGAAAATACGCAGTTGGTCAATTCAACATGAACAACCTAGAATGGACACAAGCTATCTTAGCTGCTGCGGAAGAAGAAAAATCTCCTGTAATTTTAGGTGTATCTGAGGGTGCAGCTCGTCATATGACTGGTTTCAAAACAGTTGTAGCTATGGTTAAAGCTTTAATCGAAGAAATGAACATCACTGTTCCTGTAGCGATTCACCTTGACCATGGTTCAAGCTTCGAAAAATGTAAAGAAGCAATTGATGCAGGTTTCACATCTGTAATGATCGACGCTTCTCATCACGCATTTGAAGAAAATATCGAAACTACTAAAAAAGTAGTAGAATATGCACATGCTCGTAACGTATCTGTAGAAGCTGAGCTTGGTACAGTTGGCGGACAAGAAGACGACGTAGTAGCTGAAGGTGTTATCTACGCTGATCCTCAAGAATGTAAAGAACTAGTAGCTGCAACAGGTATTGATTGCCTAGCTCCAGCATTAGGTTCTGTACATGGTCCTTACAAAGGTGAGCCTAACTTAGGATTCAAAGAAATGGAAGAAGTACGTGACTTAACTGGTGTACCTTTAGTACTTCATGGTGGTACTGGTATCCCAACAGCTGACATCACAAAAGCTATCTCTTTAGGTACTTCTAAAATCAACGTAAACACTGAAAACCAAATTGAGTTTACAAAAGCGGTTCGTGAAGTATTAAATAAAGACCAAGAAGTTTATGATCCTCGTAAATTTATCGGACCTGGTCGTGAAGCAATTAAAGCGACTGTAATCGGTAAAATTCGTGAATTTGGTTCTAACGGTCAAGCATAATTCTAAAAATGTTTTTAGAAACCGTCTAGCCTTTTAGACGGTTTCGTTTCGTTGTATAATGAAAGCGTGAACAATTAATGGGATAGACAAATTTCTACTTGTTAAGGCGTTTGGAAGGAAAAATTTTTATAATTGTGTAAAAATAGAGGAAACAAATAGCATGGATATACTCATACGTGTAAAAACGTATCCGAAGCGGTGGAATCACCCGTTATAGTGGGGGCTGGAACGGTAGATGAATTCACAAGAAGGGGGCTCAAAATGGACAAGTTGCTGATTGAAGGCGGTGTGCCTTTACAAGGTTCGATTCGTGTAAGCGGTGCAAAAAATAGTGCTGTTGCGCTTATTCCCGCAACCATTTTAGCAGAAACACCAGTTACAATCGGTGGTGTACCTAATATTTCTGATGTGAAAATACTAGGTGACTTATTAGAAGAAATTGGTGGTTCTGTTACGTATCATCAAGACGAAGAAATGACAATTGATCCTTCCAAAATGGTAGCCATGCCTCTTCCAAATGGAAAGGTAAAAAAATTGCGTGCTTCCTATTATTTAATGGGAGCGATGCTAGGCCGTTTCAAAAAAGCAGTAATTGGGCTTCCTGGTGGATGTCATCTGGGACCAAGGCCAATTGATCAGCATATTAAGGGGTTTGAAGCGCTTGGAGCACATGTAACAAATGAGCAAGGTGCAATATATTTACGTGCAGATGAACTGCGGGGAGCACGTATTTATTTAGATGTTGTCAGCGTAGGTGCGACAATTAATATTATGCTTGCTGCAGTGCGTGCAACAGGTAGAACAGTAATTGAAAATGCAGCGAAAGAACCAGAAATTATTGATGTAGCGACGCTTCTTACAAGCATGGGTGCTCGTATTAAAGGAGCAGGAACAGATGTAATTCGTATTGATGGTGTTGAATCGCTTCATGGTTGTTACCATTCTATTATTCCTGATCGCATTGAAGCTGGAACATATATGATTTTGGGCGCAGCTTCTGGCGGTGAAGTTACAGTTGATAATGTGATTCCACAGCATTTAGAATCCATAACGGCTAAGCTTCGAGAAATGGGTGTAAAAGTAGATACACATGATGATCAAATTGTGGTGAATGGGAATCGCCAGCTAAAAATGGTAGATGTGAAAACACTCGTATATCCAGGGTTTCCAACTGATTTACAGCAACCATTTACAGCGTTATTAACGAAGGCGAATGGAACGGCAGTTGTAACGGATACCATTTATGGAGCGCGTTTTAAACATATAGATGAATTAAGAAGAATGAATGCGCAAATTAAAGTGGAAGGTCGTTCCGCTATCGTAACAGGCCCTGCTTCGCTGCAAGGAGCCAAAGTGAAAGCGAGTGACTTACGCGCCGGGGCTGCTCTTGTAATCGCAGGTTTAATGGCAGAAGGAATCACAGAAGTTACAGGATTAGAGCATATTGATCGTGGATATGAAAATTTAGAAGATAAGCTTCGAGGTCTTGGAGCGAAAATCTGGCGTGAAAAAATGACAAGTCAAGAGATTGAACAGATGAAAAATGCATAAAGAACTTTACATGGGTAAAGTGATATATGTGTATGAAGTGTAATTAAAGACGGCATAAGGTGAAAATTCTATTAAACGTTAAATGTGAGATAAAGTGAAACTTCCATCAGTGGGGGGAGCTTCATCCCCCCACTGATGGTTAGTTGAACCAATCGGGCACTAACGGGCAGTTATCTCTCACCTATCTTCTTTGTTTTCTCAGAATCTTGAGGTGGGAGTCTTACTGCCCAAAAGTAGCATAAATATTACGGCTTAAAGGAGAGGGATTATAGTGGAAAGAAGTTTATCCATGGAATTAGTACGTGTAACAGAGGCTGCAGCGTTATCATCTGCGCGTTGGATGGGACTCGGTAAGAAAGATGAAGCAGATGGTGCAGCAACGTCAGCAATGCGCGACGTATTTGATACAGTACCAATGAAAGGAACAGTGGTAATTGGCGAAGGGGAAATGGATGAAGCGCCGATGCTATATATTGGTGAAAAATTAGGAACTGGATATGGTCCGCGTGTTGATGTGGCGGTTGATCCGTTAGAAGGAACAAATATTGTTGCAGCAGGAGGATGGAATGCGTTAGCTGTTATTGCGGTAGCAGACCATGGAAATTTACTGCATGCACCTGATATGTATATGGAAAAAATTGCAGTTGGCCCAGAAGCGGTTGGTGCTGTCGATATTAATGCGCCGGTTATTGATAATTTACGCGCTGTTGCAAAAGCAAAAAACAAGGATATTGAAGATGTTGTAGCAACGATTTTAAACAGACCACGTCACCAAGCAATTATTGAGGAAATCCGTAAAGCGGGAGCTCGCATTAAATTAATTAACGATGGTGATGTAGCTGGTGCAATCAACACAGCATTTGATCGCACAGGCGTTGATATTTTATTCGGATCTGGCGGTGCACCTGAAGGGGTACTAGCGGCCGTTGCATTGAAATGTTTAGGCGGAGAAATTCAAGGAAAGCTTCTTCCGCAAAATGATGCAGAATTACAGCGCTGCAAAAAGATGGGCATCGATGATATTAACCGCATTCTTCGTATGGAAGATTTAGTGAGAGGTGACGATGCAATCTTTGCGGCAACAGGTGTTACGGACGGAGAATTACTGCGCGGCGTTCAATTTAAAGGAAGTACTGGTACAACACACTCCCTTGTTATGCGTGCGAAATCTGGGACAGTTCGCTTTGTTGACGGGCGTCACAGCTTAAGCAAGAAACCAAACTTAGTTATAAAGTAAAACTTCCATTAGTGGGGAGGCTTTATCCTCTGCTGATGGAAAGCTCCCATCAATCGTGATAAAATAAAAAGCGTGCAAAAGATGGGTAGAGCGAAGACAAATTTTCTTGTCTTCGCTTCTTGTATTTGTCTCGCAACGTATTGATTAAAACGAGGTAAAAGGGTTACAATAGTGAATATTACCCTACTTGTACTTATTGCCTTTCATTATTACGTATTTGCCTTCCGTAATTTCCCTTACCCATCTGAAAAGAGAATAATATCAAAGTGTGGTGTCTGAATGAATTTAACAATTTCAGCTTTAGAGAACATGAAATTAAAAGAGTTATATGAGCTTGCGAAAGAATTTAAGATTTCCTATTACAGCAAATTAACAAAGAAAGAGTTAATTTTTGCGATTTTAAAAGCACGAGCAGAAAAAGAAGGTTTCTTTTTCATGGAAGGTGTACTTGAAATTATTCAATCAGAAGGATTTGGATTCTTACGTCCAATCAACTATTCTCCGAGTTCTGAAGATATTTATATTTCAGCTTCGCAAATTCGTCGTTTTGATTTGCGTAATGGAGACAAGGTTTCTGGTAAAGTGCGACCTCCGAAAGAGAATGAACGTTATTTTGGATTGTTGCAAGTTGAAGCAGTCAATGGAGATGATCCAGAATCAGCAAAAGAACGTGTGCATTTCCCTGCGTTAACACCGTTATATCCAAATCGTCAAATGAAGTTGGAGACGGAAACGAAGAAACTATCAACACGCATCATGGATTTAATTGCACCAGTTGGGTTTGGTCAACGTGGTCTAATTGTTGCTCCTCCAAAGGCTGGTAAAACGATACTGTTAAAAGAGATTGCTCACAGCGTTACAACGAATCATCCGGAAGCAGAACTGATTGTACTTTTAATTGATGAACGTCCAGAGGAAGTAACAGATATTGAACGTTCTGTAAAAGGTGATGTTGTAAGTTCTACTTTTGATGAAGTTCCAGAAAATCATATTAAAGTGGCTGAGCTTGTGCTAGAGCGTGCAATGCGTCTTGTTGAGCATAAAAAAGACGTTATCATTTTAATGGATAGTATTACCCGTTTAGCGCGTGCTTACAACCTTGTGATTCCACCAAGTGGACGTACGTTGTCAGGTGGTATTGACCCAGCGGCATTCCATCGACCAAAGCGCTTTTTCGGAGCAGCTCGTAATATTGAAGAGGGCGGTAGCTTAACAATTTTGGCAACAGCTCTTGTTGACACAGGATCTCGTATGGATGATGTCATTTATGAAGAGTTTAAGGGAACAGGAAACATGGAGCTTCACTTAGATCGTTCTTTAGCAGAACGTCGTATTTTCCCAGCCATTGATATTCGTCGTTCTGGTACACGTAAAGAAGATCTATTAATTCCAAAAGAGCATTTAGACAAGCTATGGGGTATTCGTAAAACAATGAGAGATACACCAGACTTCATAGAAAGCTTCTTACGCAAGTTGCGTCAAACGAAGACAAATGAAGAATTTCTACAAAATATCCCTGCAGATTCAAAGAGATATGTCGCGATGAAGTAATGCTAAAAACAGGTAGTTGCAAAATGCAGATAGCCTTGTTATAATTTCATCATATGTGTTTCATCATTATAGTTGTGATTGCAGCTAACGATGAAAAACTCTGTTTCGAAAATGATTCAGGGCGGAAGGAGATGAAAAGAATGAAAGCAGGAATCCATCCAGATTACAAAAAAGTTGTATTTATGGATACTAACACAGGCTTCAAATTCTTAAGCGGATCTACAAAAGGTTCTAACGAAACTACTGAGTGGGAAGATGGTAATACTTATCCATTATTAAAAGTCGAGATCAGTTCTGATTCTCACCCATTCTACACAGGACGTCAGAAGTTTGCTACTGCAGACGGACGTGTTGACCGCTTCAACAAGAAATACGGCCTTAAGTAATAACAAACATAAAGCAGGCAAGTGTATATATCCGCTTGTCTGTTTTTTTTGCGAAAATATAAACCTTTATCTACTTACAGTAAGAATAAGTAGACGAAAGGAGGAGCTCTTATGTACTTAATAAATCAAGACGGTTGGATTGAAGTGGTTTGCGGAAGCATGTTTTCAGGTAAATCAGAAGAGCTCATCCGCCGTGTACGCCGGACGCAATTTGCAAAGCAAAATGCAATCGTATTTAAACCGTGCATTGATAATCGTTATAGTGAAGAAGATGTTGTGTCGCATAATGGATTGAAAGTAAGAGCAGTTCCTGTTGCGGCTTCAAAAGAGATGTTTGAGCATGTAACAGAAGATATAGATGTTATAGCAATTGATGAAGTGCAATTTTTTGATGGGGACATTGTGGAAGTGGTGCAAGAATTGGCAAACCGCGGCTATCGTGTGATTGTTGCTGGTTTAGACCAAGATTTCCGTGGTCTACCATTTGGACAAGTTCCTCAGCTTATGGCAATTGCGGAGCATGTGACGAAGCTGCAAGCAGTATGTGCTAAGTGCGGATCACCGGCAAGTCGTACGCAACGTTTAATTGACGGGGAACCAGCGTCTTTTGATGATCCCATTATTTTAGTTGCTGCATCAGAATCATATGAACCACGTTGTCGTCATTGTCATGTTGTGCCAACTAAACAGATATAAAAACTCGCTACATAAGGCGGGTTTTTTTAGAAAATGCGTAGGGGCTGAATGAGCCGTTTGCGCTTTTAAATATAATTTGCGTTTTTTTTGCTATGTACCATATACTATTTGTATTAGAGACTAGGATGTTGAGGTGAATGGTGTGTTAGATCGTTTGCAAGCTGTAGAAGACCGTTATGAGAAGTTAAACGAGCTTTTAAGTGATCCAGAGATTATAAGTGATTCAAACAAACTTCGTGAGTATTCAAAAGAACAATCTGATATACAAGAGACGGTAGAGGTGTACCGTGAGTATAAAGATGCTCGTGAACAATTAAGAGATGCAAAAGCGATGTTAGAAGAGAAGTTAGATGCTGACATGCGTGAAATGGTAAAAGAAGAAGTGTCTGAGCTAGAGGGACAAGAGAAGGAATTATCAGAGCGTCTGAAAATTTTACTTGTTCCAAAGGACCCGAATGATGATAAGAACGTTATCGTAGAGGTTCGTGGTGCTGCTGGTGGTGATGAAGCGGCATTATTTGCTGGTGATTTATACCGTATGTATAGCCGTTATGCTGAGGTGCAAGGTTGGAAAACTGAAATTATCGAAGCGAGCTATACAGAACTAGGTGGATATAAAGAGATTATCTTTATGATCAACGGTAAAGGCGCTTTTGCAAAGTTGAAATTTGAAAATGGTGCGCACCGTGTGCAACGTGTTCCGGAAACAGAATCTGGAGGACGTATCCATACTTCTACAGCAACTGTAGCTGTATTACCGGAAGCAGAAGAAGTAGAAGTCGATATTCATGAAAAAGATGTTCGTGTGGATACGTTTGCTTCTAGTGGTCCTGGTGGACAAAGTGTTAATACAACGATGTCAGCGGTACGTTTAACGCATTTACCGACTGGTGTAGTTGTTTCTTGTCAGGATGAAAAGTCACAAATTAAGAATAAAGAAAAAGCAATGAAAGTATTACGTGCACGTGTTTATGATAAGTTTAGACAAGAAGCGCAAGCTGAGTACGATCAAAACCGTAAACAAGCTGTTGGTACGGGAGACCGTTCTGAGCGTATTCGTACGTACAACTTCCCGCAAAATCGTGTTACAGACCATCGAATCGGTTTAACGATTCAGAAGCTGGATCAAATCTTACAAGGTAAGTTAGATGATTTCATCAATGCCTTAGTGATGGAAGATCAGGCGCAAAAGATGGAGGCAGCTGAGTAATGCGTGTCTATGAAGCCCTGAAATGGGCTTCTTCTTTTTTACAAGAAAATGGGCGAGATGAAAATGCGGGAGAAATTGTCCTTTGTCATGTATTAAAGACGAATCGAACAGGTTTAATGATGAACATGCGTGAAGAATTAACGGCAGAACAAGAGCGCATTTTTGCAGACTTTATCCACAAGCATGTAGCAGGCATACCTGTTCAGTACTTAATTGGATATGAAATGTTTTATGGGCGTTCATTTTTCGTCAATGAAGAAGTGCTTATTCCAAGACCGGAAACAGAGGAGCTTGTGCTCGGAATATTAACACGTATTCGCCGTAAATTTGGAGATAAGGACGTGCATGTGGCTGATATTGGTACTGGTAGCGGGGCAATTTCGATTACACTTTCTTTAGAAAATCCCCGTTTACATGTATATACAGTCGATATTGCTCCGGAATCGATTGAAGTGGCACAGAAAAATGCAGCAGAACTAGAGGCGAATGTAACGTTCTACCACGGTGATTTATTATCGCCGTTTCAGGAAACGAAGCAAAAGCTAGATGTTGTTGTATCGAATCCTCCTTATATTCCAGAAGAAGATTGGAGAGGGCTTTCTTCTGTTGTGAAGGAGCATGAGCCAAAGCGTGCGCTTGTTGGCGGTGAAGATGGACTCGATTTCTATAGACGCTTTATGGAAGAGCTGCCAAAGGTTCTGCAAGAAGAAGCAATTGTTGCCTTTGAAGTAGGTGTAGGGCAAGGAGAAGATGTGCGTGCCCTGCTGCAAGAAACATTCCCGCATGCACATGTCGAGATTGTCTTTGATATTAATGGAAAAGATCGTATGGTCTTTGCGGAAATGTAATTTTAACAGGGGGCTGGGCTTTTGTCAGCTCCCTCTAGTGCATCTAGCATGTCGAACATCGTCGAAGGGTCTTTATCCCGCATTAACGGGCAGTAAAGGATGGAGAAGAGCGGGGAAGAAAACTGCCCGTAAAAGCCCGATTGGTTCAACTAACCATCAGTGAGAAAAGTGTCACTGATGGAAGTTTCACTTTATATTGTGTCGAAGCGCCGATATATTCTAAAAAATGGTCGATATATTGTGAAAAGCACCGATATATTCTAAAAAGCGGTCGATATATTGTGAAAAGCGCCGATATATCGAAAATAACGACCGATATATCAGTAGACATGTGAGAAGGAATTGACCTCCCAAATTTGAGTCAGCTCCCTTTGGCTCGTGGCAGAAAAGCTACTATGCATGGCCAAACGCTCTTGCCTATCTAAAAAAAAAAGCGTTTGTATGTTGTTTTTTCAATTTGTATAATCACCTAAAAAACGAATAGATTTTGAATTTAGTAGTTTAGAAAGAAAGAAACTTGTCTACACTGTTTTACTGAAGGGGCGGTGGAGATAGGATGAAAAAACAAGCGATTGCTTATCTGCTTTTATTATTAATCGGTGCACAAATGATTGCGCACTTTGGATATATGAAAGTTGATGCAAAGGAGCCTGTCGTAATTCCAAAAGAAGCAATTCGATTACGTATTTTGGCTAACAGTGATTCGAAGGAAGATCAAGAGTTAAAACGTAAAGTGCGCGATGAAGTGAAAGCACAAATCGATGGCTGGGTGGCAGATTTAAAATCGTTTGAAGACGCACGTCGTATCATCCGAAGCCGTATTCCGGAACTTGAACAAACAGTGGCGAACACGTTGAAACGAGAAGGTAGTAAGGAAACTTTTACAGTTGAGTTTAATAAACATATAAAATTTCCAACAAAATTGTATGGGAATTTTATTTATCCGGCTGGAGAGTATGAAGCGGTACTTGTGACAATTGGTAAAGGTGAAGGTGCAAATTGGTGGTGCGTGTTATTTCCTCCAATGTGTTTCTTAGACTTCTCTAGTGGTACAGCTGTGGAGAAAGAAGAGCATGTTGTAAAGGCGGAAACAATTGACGAGGACGATATAGAAGAAAATTATTTGCAAAAGGAAGTTGTAAAAGAGGGAGTAAAGCAATCTCTTAAAGCTAAGCAAGAGACAAACATCGCACCTAAACAAAAGGTGAAAGCAAAGTCTGTGCGAGAAAACAGAGCTGAGAAAGAATTACAGGAACAAGAAGAAGTAAAGCAAGAGGAACCACGTGCTATTGAAAAAGAAGAGCACGTAAAGGTAGTAGAAGAAACGGAAGAAGAACCAAAGGTAAAATTGTTTATCGTTGAAGCATTTGCATCTTTATTTTCCAAATAAGTTCTAAAAGATAATCCCTCCTCATATATAAAAGTATGGGGAGGGATTATGTGTGAAGCAAATACGTTTTGCTACAAAAACAGATGTAGAAAGACTGCAGGCCTTTTTTGGACAAGCTAATATGAAGGAAGAACGACTAGATCAATTATATGGGAATTTTATGATATTAGAAGAAGAGGGACAAATCCAAGCAGCCGTTGGATTTGAGCAAGCTGGAACCGATGCGCTTCTTCGCTCATGTTTGTTCACACCTGCTGTGGATAAAGTTACATTTTTACATTTTTTTGAAACGTTTTTGCAGTATATTAAAGAGAAAAGTATTGAGCAATTATATTTACTTACAAAGAGCCCACAGTCGGTTACAATATTTCAGTTTTTTCAATTTGAAATTGTGGAAAAGGACGCTGTTTCAGACGGAATTCAAGCATTAGAACATTTTTGTAAAAATATAAAACAACCAAATGTAATTATACTAAATTGTCAGCTATTCACAAAGTTATCCACCGATTAAATTGATTTATCCACATTTTGTGGATAAATCTTATTTGTCTTTTGGATAAATCTCATAGTAAACTACAAATAACAAGTATTTCATGGTAGAAAAGGACGTGGGAAGAAATGAATACAAAAATGTGGGTTGTGGATAATGCTGTGGAAATAAAAAAAGATTATCCACAGTTGCAAGAAGCAGCACATTTATTACGAGAAAATGAAGCAGTAGCGTTCCCAACTGAAACAGTATACGGACTTGGCGCGAATGCATTAAACGACGAAGCTGTTGCGAAAATTTTTGAAGCAAAAGGAAGACCAAGCGATAATCCGCTTATTGTACATATTGGTACGGAAGAACAATTAGATGGCATTGTGGCTCAGATTCCGCCGATCGCAAATGTATTAATGAAGCACTTCTGGCCAGGACCACTAACACTTATTTTCCCGAAAAAAGAAGGGATCTCTGAAAAGGTAACAGCTGGATTACATACAGTGGCAGTTCGAATGCCAGATCATCCGGTAGCATTGGCGCTTATTGAAGCGGCAAATGTACCAGTAGCAGCTCCAAGTGCGAATCGTTCTGGTCGTCCTAGCCCAACGCTCGCTTCTCATGTATATGAAGATTTAAACGGAAAAATTGCGGGTATTGTTGATGGCGGGGCAACTGGTGTTGGTGTTGAATCTACTGTAGTAGATTGTACGAGTGAAATACCGACGATATTGCGCCCAGGCGGTATTACGAAAGAGCAGTTAGAAGAAGTGATTGGACCTGTTTTGTTAGATCCGGCATTAAAGGATGAAACGGAAAAACCAAAATCACCAGGAATGAAATATACACATTATGCACCGAAAGCACCGCTTAGCATTGTTGAAGGTTCGCGTGCCTTTATTCAACAACTTGTGGATAAAAAAGAGCAAGAGGGTTATAAAGTAGGTGTATTAACAACGGTGGAATATCAACATGTGTATAAAGCAGAAGTTGTTCTTTCTTGTGGAATGCGCAGTGATTTAGCGACAGTTGCGACAAAGCTTTATGACGTATTGCGTACATTTGATGCAAGCGGTGTTGATATCATTTTTAGTGAGTCATTCCCAAGCGATGGAATTGGTAGTGCAATCATGAACCGTTTAACGAAAGCTGCAGGTCATCAAATCATCTTCGAAAAATAAATTCTATCTCTCCTCGGACGTGCATATTGTGAAGTAGCGAGTCCGAGGAGGGACATTATGAAGATTGAACATATTATAAGCGAATTGTTGCCGCTGTTTATTATGGCATTTGCGCTAGGGCTTGATGCATTTTCTGTTAGCCTCGGTATGGGGATGATTACGCTTAAGCAGCGCCAAATCTTTTATATCGGCATTATAATTGGTATATTTCATATAATCATGCCTTTTATCGGCATAATGCTCGGCCGCTTTTTATCAGAGCAATTTGGTTCTATTACTACAATTGTAGGTAGTATTCTATTAATGGGATTAGGATTTCACATTGTGTATAGCTCACTTTCTCATGATGATGAGTATAGGAGCGTTCCTGCCGGCGGAAGTTTACTGTTGTTTGCTTTTAGTGTGAGTATGGATAGTTTTTCTGTCGGTTTAAGCCTTGGTATTTACGGAGCACGTACATTTGTAACCATTCTTATATTTGGCGTTGTGAGTATGATGCTCACTTGGATCGGATTATTAATTGGCCGCAGAGCACAAAGCATTCTTGGAACGTATGGAGAAGTGCTTGGCGGGATTATACTTGTTGGATTTGGGATTAAATTATTATTTTCGGTATGAAGTGAAACAAATAATGTAAGAAAGCCCAGCCATTTATTGTGGCTGGGCTTTCATTTTTAGTTCTATCTAGCTCCAGCGGCTAGAACAGTCGGTGGCTTCGCGTCTTCCGCCGAGGCAAAGAGAGCCTCTATGTCAGAAGCTCCATCCCCCTCCTGTTCTGAGCAAGCCGCTTCCGCTTTTAATTAGGGCCTTACAAGTTCAAATTGCTCCCCGAGTTTTGCGTAATTATGTCCAGCCAGTCGGCTTATTGGTTTTAACCCTTCAGCATGAACGCGTCCATTTTCATATAAGTGCTCAGCGATATGGAAACGTACAATGCGTCCAATTAAGAGGTCGCATGCAGGGGAATCTTCTGTTCCACCTAGCTGAATAGCGCGCTCTAGTACACATTCCATACGGATACTCGCTTCTTTTACCCCCGGTACAGAAATGACATCGCTGTCAATTGGTGTTAGTTTTGCAAGTTCAATCTCACTTTCATTAGGAGGAAGGTTAGCTGCTGTTTCGTTGATCGCCTCCGCGTACGATTCGTCAGAAATATGAACGACAAATTCTTCTTTTTCCATGGCATTTCTTGCTGTATCTTTTGGTTCTCCACCTTTTCGTTGTACAGAAATTGAGATAAGAGGCGGATTGGCAGCAACGATATTAAAGTAGCTAAATGGTGCTCCGTTTAGTACTCCATCATTTGTAACGGTTGTGACGAAGGCAACTGGGCGCGGAATAATGCTTCCTGTTAGTAATTTGTAATTGTCTTTTTCAGTTTGTTCATTTGGATTAATAGACAGCATGTATGTAATCTCCCTTCTAATATCTGTAACACTTCTTTGTTTGTTTACAAGATAGAGGGGGGAAACTCCTGCTGAAAAAATATTTTTTTGCCGATTTTTGTAAAGGGTATGAAACAAATTCTCACAAGGAATACGGAAACGATTTGAGGGCAGTAAGACCCCAACTTCAAGATTCAGAGAGAAGCGAAGAAGATAGGAGGGGGATGAAGAAAACCTCCACTGATGGAAGTTTCACTTTATTTCTTACTATTTTCACTCTATTTTTTACGTTCTAAGTTTTTCATTGTTGCATCGAACAAATACAATCTGCTTCATTATAGACGATAGGATGAAACGTTGATGCCTTTCCATTCATAGTAATCTAAAATACCAGAGTAAATTGCTTCTGCAGCACGTTGTCTCCAATATTCAGATCCTAATTTTTCATTTTCTTGCGGATTGTCAATGAAAGCGAGCTCTGTAAGAATGGCAGGCATTGTATTTTCACGGACAACATATAAATCGCCATCTTTTACGCCGCGGTTTGTCGTTTCCATAGCATTTACAAGACGACTTTGTACTTTTTCAGCTAATACACGGCTTTCCTCTGTATTAGGGTTTCCTGCAGTTCTTGATTGCCAGTAGTACGTTTCTGTTCCGTGTGCAGTACCATCGAAGCCATTTGCGTGAATGCTGACAAAAATATCTCCGTTATTTTGTTGCGCAAATTCTACTCGTTTTTGTAATGATTCGCTAGCTGTATTACCAGGCCGCGAATCTGTTTCACGAGTTAACAGCACCTTAAACGGTGATTTGCGATTAAATAGATCGCGAACACGTAAGGAAACATCTAATACAACTGCGTCCTCTGTTAAGCCGTTGTTCGTACCGGAATGACCATCATCGATACCACCATGACCTGGATCAATGATGATCGCTTTTCCGTTTAATGGATCTACTTGTAGATCGGCTGCTTGAACCCATCCTGTTTGATCACCAATGCGAACTTCAATCCAGTTATTTGGATCTTTACGCAGTACATCGACGGTTGTTCCTTGCTGCAGTGTCCCTTTTTTATTATTGCCATATGGATACGGTTCTGTACGGAACTCGTCTGTTGTTCTTGTAATTTGTCCTTTTGTGTTTGCTGCGTAGTTCGTAAATGGAATATCTTTTGGCAATTGATGTGAATCCATAACCAGTTCATTATTTTTAGGTACAATATTCACACCGTCATATTCAGAACGATTATATGGATGTATTTCTTCCATAAGGTTTGCAATCTTAGTTGCCCACGCAGTATCTGTTGAATAGTTAGTATTAATATCTTTTACTGTGACTCCTTTATAGCGCCAATCTCCAGGTTCTAAATAATACGCTCTTACGTAAGAGGCATTATAATTAATACTGTCATTAAACGTATTGAAGTAGCTGGCTAAGCCAAATGGGTCAGAATCTTCAGCACGAAGTCCAAATAGATTATGTTTTCGATAGGCAATTAATGATTTGCCGTACCCCGACTCTAAAATAGCATGAGATGCTAAGAATAGAGCGTTCACACCATATTTGTTTTGTGCGTCAATAAACGCCTGTCCATATCCGATAAGCGGGCTTGTCCCGTTTGTTCTTCGGCTCATATAATTATCAATTTCCCCAGCGGTTACTTTTGAAGGTTTGCGCAAATCTAGCGTTTCATAAGGCTGGCCAATATAGTAATCTAGTGAAAGATTCGCTAAGCCGCTTCCTTCAAAATACTCCACGCGCAGCTTATGATTTCCTTTTGTTAAAGAAATTTTTCCTGTACGTGTACCGTTGTTACTTGCTTCCCAAGAGTTAATAACGGGCTGATCATCTACATAGACGCGAACACCATCGTCTGCTTTCGCCGAGAATGTATAATCGCCACCTTCAAAGTATTCCGTTTTTGTAAAGCGAGCAGAGAAGTTATCATTTGAAATAAATGGGCTTGGAGAACCATTTTGCCAATTGAAATCAATCTTCTCAATTTTTTGTAAGGCGTTATTGCCACCAAGAATAATAGGATCACCTTGAAGATTCGTATTGTTATAGATCTCACCGAGCCAAGTAGACGAATTTTGTACAGTACTGTAAGGTTCAATGCTAAATTCTACGCGACTTTGGCCTGTTTGTTCTAAATATTGTACTTCAACTAAATGCGTATCTGGTTGATTGGCTTTACCAAATGCCCAGGCAGCAGTTCCATCAGAAATATGAATTTTCTTCGCGTATTCCGTAAATCCTGATGGTCCCCAACGATCAAGGACAGGTTTCCCATCAATAAAGACACGAATCCCATCATCAGCGCGCCCGCGAATGACGTAATCTCCAGCAGATAAACGTTTTACCGTTGTATAACGAGTGGAGAAGTTGTCGGCCGGTACTTTAGAAGTTGGAGCGCCGATACCATTATTTTCAGCGAGTTGCTTCGTATCCCCTTGTGGCGTTAGTACTTTTGCATCGACAGGATAGCCGCTTAAATTAGTATTTGGGTAATAATAAGCTAGCCAAGAATCGAATGGTACAATATCAGAAAAGATAGCTGCTTGACCGCTATTTTCATAGAAGTCAGTTCGAATTTTATGATCACCTTGCGGCACATTTGTCACGATAGTACGATCGATTTGTCCAGGAACATCATACCAGCGGTCAATTACTTGTTTCCCGTCAAAAGAAACTTTGACGCGATCATCAGCTAACGTATGTATAAAGTAATCGCCGGCAGCCAGCTGCCTAGATTGATCAAAAGTTGCTGTGAAATCATCTTCCGTTTGATCGGGTGTAGGACTTCCATATCCCCAATTATAATGAACATCCCCGCCTGTTTGAGAAAAAGGTCCAGGAGATTTTTTATAATCGAATTGAAGATTGGCTTTTCTGCTTTGTTCCATATATTCAACAGTAATCTTATGCTCTCCAGTTGACAATGGCACTTTTACTTTGCGAATTTCACCGTTACTAGCATTCCAAGAATCGATTACAACTTTGTTATCAACGTAAACACGCACACCATCGTCTGCTTTTGCCGTGAATAAATATTCACCTTGCTCAAACTTATCTACCTTAGTAAAGCGGGCAGAAAAATTATCGTTTGAGATAGCTTTATGCGGAGAGTTGTCTTCCCAATTAAAGTTGATTGTGTTTAACTTTTCTGAAGAATTTTCTCCGCCGATAACAACAGCGTCACCTTTTAACTCTTTGTTATTATAGAATTCACCAAGCCAACTAGTTGATTTTGTTGCTTCGCTGTAAGGTTCAATTTGAAAATCTACTTGGCTGTTTCCGCCTTCTTCTAAGTATTGCACTTCAACTAGATGGGTATCATTTTGATTGGTTTTACCAAATGCCCATGCTGCAGTTCCATCATTAATATGGATTTTTCGAGCATCTTCCTGTGACCAACCAGATCCCCAGCGGTCAAGAACAAGTTGTCCATCAATAAAGACACGAATACCATCGTCTACTTTTCCGCGAATGATATAATCTCCAGCAGGTAATCGCTTTACTGTCGTATAGCGAGCAGAGAAATTATCTGCGGGCACTTTTGGCGTTGGTGAACCAATTCCATTGTTTTGGAACAGCTTCTTTTCTGTTCCTGTTGGAGGAATCACTTTTGCGTCTACTGGATAACCTTCTAAATTTTTGTTCGGATAATAGTAGGCTAACCAGTGATCAAATGGAACAATGTCAGAGAAAACCGCTGCTTGACCAGTATTTTCATAGAAATTTGTTTGTAACTTATAAGTTCCCGCTTTTACATTTGTTATAAGTGCACGATCAATTTGTCCACCAGCATCATACCAACGATCAATTACAGGTGTCCCATTAAAGGAAACTTTAACACGATCATCAGCCAACGTATGTACGAAGTAGTCTCCAGCTGATAACTGTTTTGATTGATTAAAGATGCCGGTAAAATGGTCCGCTGAAATGTCGGATCTTGGACTTTGATATCCCCAGTTGTAATGTACATCTCCGTCACTTTGGGTAAATGTATCATTGCTCGCAGCGTGTGCAATAAATGGGGTTAGAAAAAAACCGACTGCTATGATTGGAGCATACCATTTTTTATTCACTTTTTTTCTTATCTCCTTTCCCTAAAATAAACTCGAACTTTATCAATCTACCATAATTTTTCATGGAAAGGTATACAAATAATAGTTTTGTAACAAAATATATTGAATGTTTAAAAAATAGATGTTTTACATATATTTGGCTTAAAGATTCAGCATTTATCTTAACTTGATCCAAGCATATGCAGTCTGTCTTGGGGAACCTGGGAAATTTTTGCAAGAAAATAATTGTAAAGCTTCTTTGATGAATGTTCGGGCAGGATAAAATTTTTAGCGATGACACTCTTTTTTAGAGATAAAGTGAAAAGTCCATCAGTGGGGACGTGGATTTTAAAGTAGATGTTCGCGCATTCAAACATTGAGCTGAAATTACTGGGCATGATGAAAAATTACATTATCCAGTTCATTGATTAGTGATTTGGGTTTGGATTCAATGTTGATAATGGGCTTCCACAAGTTATTGATAATTGATTTTCCGGATATTAATGAAATGGATTTAGAAGAAAATTTCCAAAGGGAAGACACTACAATAGAGGATGTAATATTAGTATTAAAAAACATGTTAGGGATTGAGGAGAATATGGATCCTTCCTCTAGCACGGATCATTTTCCTGAAGTGACAAGCTTCAATATAATGGAAGAAAAAAATCCCTCACAATTGTGAGGGACTGAGTTGGTAAAGTGAAACTTCCATCAGTGGGGGTCTTACTGCCCGTTAATGCGGGATAAATATCTCGAATTCAAGATAATAAGTTAAATTAAAGTGTAAGCGCCAGGTCCAATAAGAGCAACGCCAACTGCAACTGCGATTAAGATAAGGTTATATTCAAAACCGTTTTGTGTAACCCAGTAACCATTTTTACCATGAACTGTGAAGATAGCTATTAACATTGTACCGACAATAAATAGAGCCCCTACCCAAGTGAAAATACCAGCAGCAAATAAGAAACCACCTAGTAATTCAGTTGCCCCAGCCATAAACGCCATAAATACTCCTGGTCGTAAGCCGATTGATTCCATCCAGCCGCCAGTACCTTTTAAACCATAGCCGCCAAACCAGCCGAATAATTTTTGAGCACCATGTCCCATGAATGTAACCCCAATAATAAGACGAATAATAAGAAGACCAATGTTCATCATTTTATAATACCTCCTAAAAAAGTTATTTACTTATCTTATGTAAGTAATAATAAAATAGTTACTTATTTTAGTCAAGTAACTTTTTAAAAAAACAACAAAAAATTTTACAAATGGTGAACAAAAAATAATTATGTTGTTAAGACTTCTAGACAACTGAAAGAAAAAAAGCTTAAATAGAAATGAAGAAGTTCACTTCTTTCCATTTGAATTCAGACTGTCTGAATTGACTGGAATTTTGCAAGGCGATACAATAAGGGTCTAATTGACAACTCTCTTTTTCATATCGAAAACGTTTTATGCTAGTAAAGCGAAGGGTTGTAATTATTGAGCTCAAGTGTATTGTAGGTAAGGAATATAAGGAGGATTATCCTATGTTTAAAAAATTATTTGGTCTTGGTTCTAAAACAAATGCAGAAACAATCGTAGCTCCATTAACTGGAGAAGTGAAAAATATTGAAGAAGTGCCAGATCCAGTATTCGCTGGCCGTATGATGGGAAATGGTGTTGCAATCGATCCAACTGAAGGTGTAGTAGTATCTCCAGTAGACGGTGAAATCGTGCAATTATTCCACACAAAACATGCTGTAGGTATTAAATCGAAAAACGGTGCAGAGATCTTAATCCACGTTGGATTGGAAACTGTAACAATGGCAGGCGAAGGTTTCGAAGCACATGTAGCTGAAGGACAAACTGTTAAAGTTGGCGATAAATTAATCTCTTTCGACTTAGAATTAATTCGTGAAAAAGCAAAAAGCACAATTACACCAATCGTTATTACAAACACAGATGCAACAGCATCTATTGAAACAACTATAGGCGTAACAGCTACAAAAGGTTCAACAGAAGTAATGAAAGTAACAATGAAATAATTGTTTTGATTCATAAGGAATCCATTTCATATTTGAAGTGGATTTCTTTTTTGTGGATGAAAGAATAACAGTAGATTTTTCCCTGCCATGTATTACCATATTGCAGTTACTTGGAAAAAGGGTTTCACAGATGTAATGAGAGCGCATTTCTTCTAGAAGAAATGCGTTTTTCTATATATACATTTCTTTTTTTCATTATCATTGTGCGTTATGATGAAAATACATATTCATCATAAGGAGTTGGTGTTTGGTGAAGCGAGTATTATTCGTTTGTACAGGCAATACATGCCGCAGTCCGATGGCAGAAGCGTTATTACGGCATCATGGAGAAAGGCATTTTGAAGTGCAATCTGCGGGCGTATTTGCCGCAGTGGGCAGTGATGCATCTGCGCATGCAAAAAGTGCGTTAGAAGAAAAAGGAATTTCAATTGCCCATGCTTCTCAGCAAGTGACGGAAGAGTTGCTAGAGTGGTCTGATGTTGTATTAACAATGACAACGGGACATAAGCAGCTTTTGCTGGCACATCATCCAGAAGTAAACGGAAAAGTGCATACATTATATGAATTTGTAGAAGGTACAAATAAGGACATTTCTGATCCTTTTGGCGGCTCGCTTGCTATTTATAAAGCAACGCTGGAAGAAATGGAACAACTTGTGCAAACTTTGCTGAAAAATCATTCAGAAAGCTAATGTTTCGTGTATAATACGATATTGGAGATTATATCGATTTAACGGGTAATATATCTCAAAGGTTTGAGATGGGGGTCAACTGTTCAGTTCATTGTTAGTGGGGGAGAAGAGAAACCCGCTGGCATGTGCCCGATTGGTTCAACTAACCATTCGGAGAAAAAACATCTCCGAACGGAAGTTTCACTTTATATTTGGAGGGGTCCAGAATGAAAGTAGTAGTAGCATCTGATCATGGCGGAGTGAATATTCGCAAAGAAATCGTAAGTCTATTAGAAGAGTTAAATATTGAATATATTGATTTAGGGTGTGAGTGCGAAGCGGGTTCTGTAGATTACCCTGATTTTGCATTCCCAGCGGCAGAAATGGTTGCAAGTGGTGAGGTAGACCGCGGTATTTTAATTTGCGGAACAGGCATCGGTATGTCAATTGCAGCAAACAAAGTACATGGCATTCGCTGCGCATTAGTACATGATACATTTAGTGCAAAAGCAACGAGAGAACATAACGATACGAACATGTTAGCAATGGGGGAGCGTGTAATCGGAGCTGGATTAGCACGTGATATCGCGAAAATTTGGTTAACAACGGAGTATGAAGGCGGCCGTCACGAGAATCGTGTAGGGAAAATTAAAACATACGAAGCGAAGTAATCGTATTCTAACTTCTAGTAAGAGTTAATATAATTTGTTGAACCTACCTGCGAAAGGAAGAGCGTAATGAATGAAATATTACAATTGAAAGAGCAGCTGCAAACAGCGCTTTCTGAGTTTCAAGAACAAGCTTCGCTGCGAAATGGGAACATTTTTGTTGTGGGCTGCAGTACGAGTGAAGTGCTAGGTGAAAGAATTGGAACATCGGGAACGATGGAAGTAGCGGAAGCGATTTTTTCTGCGTTAAAACAATTTCAAGAGCAGTGTAGTATTGCGTTAGCGTTTCAATGCTGTGAACATTTAAACCGTGCTTTAGTCATAGAAAGAGAAGTCGCAGAGAAGCACCAGTTCGAAATTGTAAATGTTACGCCTGTCCGATCAGCAGGTGGGGCTCTTGGAACATATGCATATCATAATATGAAAGATCCTGTTATCGTAGAGTTCGTAAAAGCAGATGCGGGTATTGATATTGGAGATACGTTCATTGGTATGCATTTAAAACATGTAGCTGTGCCTGTACGCACACGTGTAAAAGAAATTGGGCATGCGCATGTAACGATGGCAAAGACGCGTCCGAAGTTAATTGGCGGGGCGCGTGCAGTATATGCAGTAAAAGAGGAAACGTTTACTTGTAGTTAAGTCATAAATTTACAATAAAAAAAGACCGGATTCGGTCTTTTTTTTCTTTTATCATGTGTAGAGTCGTGTTAGAATGTAGTTGAAAACATGAAGGTTTAGAAGAATTACAACTGGAATTTTCGTTTTTTCTTGAAAAATGAAGAGGAAATGTCGGAAATAGATGTAATTCGTTCAGAAAAGGGGGATTTTGATGGAGCATTTAAAACGTCAAGATGAAAAGGTGTTTGCTGCAATTGAATTAGAATTAGGAAGACAGCGTTCAAAAATCGAGCTTATTGCATCTGAAAACTTCGTAAGCCAAGCCGTAATGGAAGCACAAGGTTCTGTATTAACGAACAAGTATGCAGAAGGATATCCAGGGAAACGTTATTACGGTGGTTGTGAGCATGTGGATATCGTAGAAGATATCGCACGTGACCGCGCAAAAGAAATTTTTGGCGCAGAGCACGTAAACGTTCAACCGCATTCTGGTGCACAAGCAAATATGGCTGTATACTTCACAATTCTAGAGCAAGGTGACACAGTGCTTGGTATGAACTTATCTCACGGCGGTCACTTAACACACGGAAGCCCTGTTAACTTTAGTGGTGTACAATACAACTTTATCGAATACGGTGTAGATCCTGATACACATCACATCAATTATGAAGATGTATTAGAAAAAGCGAAAGAGCATAAGCCGAAATTAATCGTTGCGGGTGCTAGTGCGTATCCTCGTGTAATTGATTTCAAAAAATTCCGTGAAATCGCTGATGAAGTTGGCGCATATTTAATGGTAGATATGGCACATATCGCGGGGCTTGTAGCAGCTGGCTTACACCCAAATCCAGTACCATACGCTGATTTTGTAACAACAACAACTCATAAAACATTACGCGGACCACGCGGTGGTATGATTTTATGTAAAGAACAATTTGCAAAACAAATTGATAAATCCATCTTCCCTGGTATTCAAGGCGGACCGCTTATGCACGTAATCGCTGCAAAGGCAGTTGCATTTGGAGAAGCATTGCAGGATGACTTCAAAACATATGCGCAAAACATTATTAACAACGCAAGTCGCTTAGCAGAAGGTCTGCAAAAAGAAGGTATTACACTTGTTTCTGGTGGAACGGACAACCACTTAATCTTAATTGATGTTCGCAATTTAAACATTACTGGAAAAGTTGCAGAGCATGTATTAGATGAAGTTGGTATTACAACAAACAAAAATACAATTCCATTTGACCCAGCTAGCCCATTTGTAACAAGCGGAGTTCGCATTGGAACTGCAGCTGTAACATCAAGAGGCTTTGGGCTTGCTGAAATGGATGAAATTGCATCCATTATCGCTTACACATTAAAAAATCATGATAATGAAGCAGCACTAGAGGCAGCACGCGTGCGTGTAAATGCTTTAACAGATAAATTCCCAATGTATAAAGAGCTATAATAGAAAAAAGCTGTTGAAACGTATTGTTTCAGCAGCTTTTTTTCATATATCATGTTTTTTATTGAAATAACGATTACTTTAGTTGAATAAGAATTTAAAAGAGCATTCTATAAAAGTATTACATATGAGAAAAAAGAACATACAAATCGTTCTATGTATGTATACAAATCATGAATATATTTTTAAAATATAATGAAGGATGTCGTTCCCATAATTGGTAAAGGTACTCTTGTAAAAGAAAGAAACGTTTAAAATTTCACCAAATTCACCCTTGAATATTAGTGGCGTTTTCTTTACAATCGTACATAGTGTAAAAAACGGCGTGTCCTCACGCATCAATATCATCTGAAGGAGAGATTCACATGGGAAAACTGTATGTTTTTGATCACCCTTTAATTCAGCATAAGATTACATATATTCGCGATAAGAATACAGGTACGAAAGAATTTCGTGAACTAGTAGATGAAGTAGCAAGTTTGATGGCGTTTGAAATTACACGCGATCTTCCGCTTGAAGAAATTGAAATTGAAACACCTGTAAGTAAAGCGAAAACAAAAGTGATTGCAGGTAAGAAGCTTGGTTTAATTCCTATTTTACGTGCGGGCTTAGGAATGGTAGACGGGATTTTAAAATTAATTCCAGCGGCGAAAGTAGGTCATATCGGTTTATATCGCGATCCAGAAACATTACAACCTGTAGAATACTATGTGAAACTTCCAACTGATGTAGAAGAACGTGATTTTATCGTACTTGATCCAATGTTAGCGACAGGCGGATCTGCCTCAGAAGCAATTACTTCTTTAAAGAAGCGCGGTGCGAAACATATTAAATTAATGTGTATCGTTGGTGCGCCAGAAGGGGTAAAAGTTGTACAAGAGGACCATCCTGATGTGGATATTTACGTTGCTGCATTAGATGAAAAATTAAACGATCATGGATATGTTGTACCAGGTCTTGGAGATGCTGGTGACCGTTTATTCGGAACGAAGTAAGACAACAGACGAGAAGGATGCCCTCTCGTCTGTTTTTTTATGCAACATAACATACAGTCCAATTGCATATAATATAGAAACTTCTACTTGAGAAAGTTATATTACAGAAGGAAAACGTTATATTAGGAAAAAATAATAGTGACAAAAATGTGAACTTTTTTCTTCCATTATAAAGAGAAAAGGCCTGGAGATTAGACGTTTATTAACAGTATTTTGAAGGGGAACGTTTTCATTTCTGTCAATAAATGACTAATACTCAAATTTTTTGATTTTTTTCGATTTGACGTTGACACTGTTTAATACCCTATTGTATGCTAACAACGGGGATAGATGGTAGGGTTTTCATTGACAATTTTTCATCTATTCAGTGACGAAAAAGTTAACTTTTTTATTTGAATAGGATTTATACAAAAAAATGAGTTATTATTAACGCATAGTGAATGAGGCTTTACATATGGAGGGATGAATCCTTGGAGGAAAACAAGCGTAGTCCATTTAAGGCATATGCTTTAATGACTGGAATTCTTTCTCAGCTCGTTGGTGCTATTTTAATTGGGATTTTTGGCGGGCAATGGATTGATAGTAAGCTTGGAACGTTTCCTTTATTCCTAGTAATCGGTTTATTACTAGGTCTTGGAACAGGGGTTTATGCTATGATTCGACTCATTCGACACTTTTATTCAGGGGAGCAATGATGATAGAAGTACATGAACTTGTCCAAAGACAGAAGAAATATATGTACAACCTTCTCGCACTCTTTGTATTAGGATGGGGCTTTACCTCATACAAAGATGTCTTTCTGGGGCTGATTATCGGAACGATTTTCGGTTTTCTTAGTTTGCGCATCGTTGCACACAAGACGGACAGGCTGTTAGATCGCGTTACACAAGGAGAGAATGTAAAGTATAAAGCGACCGCAGTGAGTACATATTCGAGATTAGCCACGATAGGGTTATTAATTATATTTGCAGCGAAATATCAATATTTAATAGCGATGTGGAGCTTAGGAGTAGGATTGCTGACAGGATATCTTGTCATGATCATAGATTTTCTTTATCTACAATATAAGAGCAGGGAAGAGAGGTGAATTACTAGTGGAACACGGTAAATTAGTTGAATTTCTAGGTTTAACATTCGACTTGTCCGCTGTTATGATGACGACTGTTGCGGCAGTAATCGTATTTATCATCGCTATGATTTGTACACGTCGCTTAGCCTTGCGTCCAACAGGAATGCAAAACTTCCTTGAATGGATTATGGACTTCGTGAAGGGTATGATCAATAGTACGATGGATTGGCAAACAGGCGGACGATTTTTAACGCTTGGAGTTACACTCATTATGTACATATTTGTAGCAAACATGCTCGGTTTGCCGCTCATGCTTACGGTAACTGAGGGTGGTGAGCACCTTGCAGGTTGGAGATCTCCAACGTCTGACCCAGCAGTTACTCTAACATTAGCCGTGATGGTAGTTACCCTCACCCATTATTATGGAATTAAGATGAAGGGTACGAAAGAATATTTAAGAGGCTATATTCAACCAATGAAATTCTTACTCCCATTAAAGGTGATTGAGGAATTTGCTAATACATTGACGTTAGGTCTTCGTTTATTTGGTAACATCTATGCTGGTGAGATTTTATTAACATTACTTGCTCAGTTAGGTGCAAGCGGTGCGTTTGGCGCATTAGGTGCTGTTCTGCCGATGTTAGCATGGATGGGCTTCAGTATTTTCGTAGGTGCTATCCAAGCATATATCTTTACAATGTTAACGATGGTGTACATGGCTCATAAAATAAGCCACGACCATTAATATATTTAAAGTAAGTACAAAATTTATTTTTTAATGATAAAAAGGAGGACTTTTAAAATGAGTTTAGGTGTAATCGCAGCTGCAATCGCAATTGGTTTATCTGCATTAGGTGCTGGTATTGGTAACGGTCTTATCGTATCTCGTACAGTTGAGGGTGTTGCTCGTCAACCAGAATTACGTGGTCAACTTCAAACAATCATGTTCATCGGGGTAGCGTTAGTTGAGGCGCTTCCAATCATCGGTGTAGTAATCGCGTTTATCGTATTAAACAAATAAGGGATAGCTCCCCTTACAATAAGTGGCGAAGATCGTTTTGGGACCTTCTTCGCCATTGCTTTATGAATGAAACATTACTTGTCTTTTCATTTATTTAATTTAGATTTTTGAAGGGAGTGAATCCTTGTGCCAACTCTATTATTAGGAGCTGCTGCTGTTCCATACGGAACGGTACTTTATACATTAGTCGTTTTCCTAATTCTATTAGCATTGCTTCGTAAATATGCATTTGGACCTTTAATGGGAATTATGAAGGAACGTGAAAATCATATTTCTAGCGAAATCGACGCTGCAGAAAAGAACAATGCAGAGACGAAAAAGTTAGTAGAAGAACAACGTGAAATGTTAAAACAATCACGTGTTGAAGCGCAAGAATTGATTGAGAGAGCGAAAAAGCAAGCAGAGGATCAAAAAGAAGGTATTATTGCTGCTGCAAAAGAAGAAGCAGTATCTATTAAAGAATCTGCTGTACAAGAAATTCAACGCGAAAAAGAGCACGCGATTGCTGCTCTGCAAGAACAGGTTGCTTCTTTATCTGTACAAATTGCTTCTAAAGTAATGCAAAAAGAATTGAAAGAAGAAGACCAAGTTCAATTAATTCGCGATTATATTAAAGAGGTAGGAGAAGCGCGATGAGCAATGAGATTGTAGCTAAACGTTATGCTGTCGCTCTTTTTCAAATCGCAAAAGATAAACACGCACTAGAAATGTTTGAGGAAGAACTGCGCCTTGTACAAAGTATTTTTGTAAGTAGTAAAGAACTACATACTTTTTTAGGACAACCAAGCATTTCAAAAGAAGAGAAAAAACAATTCCTTTCTAACGTGTTTTCTACTGTTTCTCAACCAATTTTAAACACGTTATATATTTTAATCGATAATCATCGCGAAACATTAGTGCCTGAAATTGTAGATACGTATGTTGCACTTGCAAACGAAGAGCGTAACGTAGCTGATGCAATTGTTTACTCTACTCGTTCTTTATCAGAAGATGAGAAGCTTAGCATTGCAGAAGTATTTGCAAAGAAAACAGGAAAAGATGCAATTCGCGTTCAAAATGTTGTAGATGAAAATTTACTAGGCGGTATTAAAGTACGCATTGGAAACCGCATTTACGACGGCAGTTTACAAAGAAAGTTAGCACGTATCCAGCGTGAACTTATGAAGAATAGATAGGGGTGAAGCGCATGAGCATCAGAGCTGAAGAAATTAGCGCACTGATAAAGCAACAAATTGAAAACTATCAATCTGAGATCGAAGTTAGCGATGTTGGTACAGTTATTCAAGTTGGTGACGGTATTGCACGTGCTCATGGTCTTGATAACGTTATGGCTGGTGAACTTGTTGAGTTCGCTAACGGCGTTATGGGACTAGCACAAAACTTAGAGGAAAATAACGTAGGTATCATTATTTTAGGACCTTATACTGAAATTCGTGAAGGTGACGAAGTACGTCGTACAGGTCGCATCATGCAAGTACCAGTAGGGGAAGAATTAATCGGCCGTGTTGTAAACCCATTAGGTCAACCAGTAGACGGTTTAGGCCCAATTAATACAACAAAAACTCGTCCAATCGAAAGCCCAGCACCAGGTGTAATGGACCGTAAATCTGTTCATGAGCCACTTCAAACTGGTATTAAAGCGATTGACGCTCTTGTACCAATTGGTCGTGGACAACGTGAGTTAATCATCGGTGACCGCCAAACTGGTAAAACAGCTGTTGCACTTGATACAATCTTGAACCAAAAAGATCAAGATATGGTTTGTATCTATGTAGCGATCGGACAAAAAGAATCTACAGTTCGTAACGTAGTTGAAACATTACGTAAGCACGGTGCATTAGAGTACACAATCGTTGTAACTGCATCTGCTTCTCAACCTGCTCCATTATTATACTTAGCTGCATATGCTGGTGTAACAATGGGTGAAGAATTCATGTACAACGGCAAACATGTATTAGTTGTATATGATGACTTATCTAAACAAGCAGCTGCATACCGTGAGCTGTCATTACTATTACGTCGTCCTCCAGGTCGTGAAGCATATCCAGGGGATGTATTCTACTTACACTCCCGCTTACTAGAGCGTGCGGCAAAATTAAGTGATGCAAAAGGCGCTGGTTCTTTAACAGCATTACCTTTCATCGAAACACAAGCAGGGGACGTATCAGCTTACATCCCAACAAACGTAATCTCTATCACAGATGGACAGATTTTCTTACAATCTGATCTATTCTTCTCTGGTGTACGTCCAGCGATCGACGCAGGTACTTCTGTATCTCGTGTTGGTGGTGCGGCTCAGATTAAAGCGATGAGCAAAGTATCTGGTACACTTCGTCTTGACCTTGCATCTTATCGTGAATTAGAAGCGTTCGCTCAGTTCGGTTCTGACCTTGATAAAGCAACACAAGCGAAATTAAACCGTGGTGCACGTACAGTAGAAGTATTAAAACAAGGCTTACATAAGCCATTAAAAGTAGAAAAACAAGTTATGATTCTTTACGCATTAACACGCGGATTCTTAGATGATATCCCAGTAGCGGACATCACTCGTTTCGAAGAGGAGTTCCATGCTTGGTTAGATACAAATGCTACTGAATTATTAACTGAAATTCGTACAACAACAAAACTTGCTGAAGACGAAAAAATGGCAGCAGCTATTAACGGCTTCAAAAAAGTTTTCGTAGCATCTGAATAATAACAAAAAGCAGAGCCGGCTCTTGTAGCCGCTCTACTTAAATATAGAAACAGGCAACTCTTACATAGAGTGCTAACGGATATGTAGAGGAAAAGAGTAGGTGCACCTATTCTTTTCCTTCAATCATGAACAAGTATAACTTGTTAATTAGATTGGGAAGATGAACAAACGGAGAGTCTTTCTAATCATGCCAACTTCCGGAAAAAAGGTGGTGAAAACCTGTGGCATCTTTACGCGATATAAAAGCAAAAATTAACTCGACAAAGAAAACGAGTCAAATTACGAAAGCGATGGAGATGGTATCTGCATCAAAATTAAACCGTGCAGAGCAAAATGCTAAATCTTTCGTTCCGTATATGAATAAGATTCAAGAAGTAGTAGCGGATATAGCGCAAGGTAGCGGAGTAAATCACCCAATGCTAACAGCGCGTCCTGTGAAGCGAACAGGATATATTGTTATTACATCGGATCGCGGACTAGCAGGTGGATATAACAGTAACGTTTTACGTGCAGTAAGCAACGTAGTGAAAGAGCGTCACAACATGGATGCAAACCAGTACGCGATTATTGTACTAGGACGTCTAGGCCGTGATTATTTAAAACGTCGTGGTTTTAATATCATTGATGAAGTAATTGGATTATCTGATCAACCGTCATTTGCTGATATTAAAGACATTGCTTCAAGAGCAATTTCTATGTATACAGATGGTGCTTATGATGAATTGTATATTTATTACAATCATTATGTAAGTAAGATTTCACAAGAAGTAACGGAGAAGAAAATTTTACCGCTTACTGATGTGGCATCTGAAAAAGCAAAAACTTCATATGAGTTTGAACCATCTGAAGAAGATATTTTAAAAGTATTATTGCCTCAATACGCAGAAAGCTTAGTGTACGGTGCATTGCTAGACGGTAAAGCAAGCGAGCACGCAGCGCGTATGACAGCAATGAAAAGTGCTACAGACAACGCAATGGAAGTTATCGGTTCACTTACACTTTCTTTCAACCGTGCTCGTCAAGCAGCGATTACACAAGAAATTACGGAAATCGTCGGCGGTGCAGCTGCATTAGAATAGTATTAAAAAGCAGAAGCGATATTTCAAAGCGAAATAAAATAAAAAAATTCAAAGCCGACTGTTCGTAGAAAAGCTGGCTAATTTAAAGAAAGCTAGGAGGGAACCCGATGAATAAAGGGCGCGTTACGCAAATCATGGGTCCGGTTGTAGACGTTAAGTTTGACGGCGGAAAGCTACCTGAAATCTACAATGCCCTTAAAATTAAACAAGATGCAATTAACTTAACTTTAGAAGTTGCGATTCATCTTGGTGATAATACAGTTCGTACAGTAGCAATGTCTTCTACAGACGGACTTGTTCGTGGTGTTGAAGTGGAAGATACTGGTAAGGCAATCGCTGTTCCAGTTGGTGATGCAACACTTGGCCGTGTATTTAACGTATTAGGTGATGCAATTGACTTAGGTGAAGCAGTAGCAGCGGATGTACGCCGTGATCCAATTCACCGTCAAGCACCTGCATTTGAAGAGTTATCTACAAAAGTAGAAATTCTTGAAACTGGTATTAAAGTAGTAGACTTATTAGCTCCTTATATTAAAGGTGGTAAAATCGGTCTATTCGGTGGTGCCGGTGTAGGTAAAACAGTATTAATCCAAGAATTAATTAACAACATCGCACAAGAGCATGGCGGTATCTCTGTATTCGCTGGTGTAGGTGAGCGTACTCGTGAAGGTAACGACTTATACCATGAAATGAGTGATTCTGGCGTAATCAAGAAAACAGCGATGGTATTCGGACAAATGAACGAGCCACCTGGAGCACGTCAACGTGTTGCATTAACAGGTTTAACAATGGCTGAACATTTCCGTGATGAGCAAGGGCAAGACGTACTTCTGTTCATCGATAATATCTTCCGTTTCACGCAAGCTGGTTCTGAAGTATCTGCCCTTCTTGGTCGTATGCCATCTGCGGTAGGTTACCAACCGACACTTGCAACAGAAATGGGTCAATTACAAGAGCGTATTACATCAACAAATAAAGGGTCTATCACGTCTATCCAAGCGGTATATGTACCAGCCGATGACTACACTGACCCAGCACCAGCAACAACATTCGCTCACTTAGATGCAACAACAAACTTAGAGCGTCGTTTAACACAAATGGGTATTTACCCAGCGGTAGACCCATTAGCGTCTACATCTCGTGCACTTTCTCCAGAAATCGTTGGAGAAGAGCATTATGCAATTGCTCGTCAAATCCAACAAACGCTGCAACGTTATAAAGAGCTTCAAGATATCATCGCTATCTTAGGTATGGACGAGTTATCTGAAGAAGATAAATTAGTTGTACATCGTGCTCGTCGCGTTCAGTTCTTCTTATCACAGAACTTCCACGTAGCAGAGCAATTTACAGGTCAAAAAGGGTCTTATGTACCTGTAAAAGAAACAGTTCGTGGATTCAAAGAAATTCTAGAAGGAAAACATGATGACCTTCCAGAGGACGCATTCCGTCTTGTTGGTGGTATTGAAGAAGTTGTTGAAAACGCGAAGAAAATGATGGCGTAAGGCCTTAGGAGGGACGAATTATGAAGACATTTCCAGTCAGTATTGTAACTCCTGATGGACCGGTTTACGAAAATGAAGTTGAAATGGTAAGCGTAAAAGCAGAGAGCGGGGAAATGGGGATCTTGCCAGGTCACATTCCAACTGTTGCACCACTTAAGGTTAGTGCAATTCGCTTGAAAAATGGTGGACATACAGATTACGTAGCAGTTAGCGGTGGATTTATTGAAGTTCGCCCTGAGAAAGTAACAGTATTAGCACCATCTGCTGAAACAGCAAATCATATCGACGTTCATCGTGCAAATGAAGCGAAGCGCCGTGCTGAGCAACGTCTGCAAGATAAACAAGCACATGTTGACTTCAAACGTGCAGAAATGGCACTACAACGTGCAGTGAATCGTTTGAACGTTTCAAATATGAAGTAAAGAAAAAAGCCGTAAAGGGATAAACCTTTGCGGCTTTTTTGTAGTTATTAGCAGTAAGAGCCTTATTGGTGAAAGCTTCCCTCACTCATGGAAGTTTCACTTTATATTTGTATACGTTACGATTCATGCCGATCTCTTAGGAAATGAAGAAATTCTTTACCGCTTAACGGTTTACTAAAGTAATAACCTTGCATATACTCACAGCCGTGCTTTTGTAAAAACTGCAGTTGTTCTAGTGTTTCAATTCCTTCAGCAACAACAGATAGACGCAATGTATTCGCAAGGGAAACAATTGCTTTTTCTTCTTCTCGATACTCGGCCATTTGTGTAAATTCCCGCGGGATTTTTAACGTATCGATTGGGAAAAGAGATAAATATGCAAACGATGAGTAGCCTGTACCAAAGTCATCAATAGAAGTATGTATACAGCGTTCTTCTAAGTTTTGTTCCTTTTTCCCAATATATCGACATAGGAATTTAAAATTTGATATAATAACTATAATTGCATTATTTAGAAAAATTAAAAAAATAATAAATGGTGCAAATCAATCATAACGTTTACTGAGTGAACTTGTATTTGTGAGGGGGGAGAGAGTTTCACAATGGAAAATGTATATGAAAATAGTTATATGATTGTCGTCATTTTTTTGCTATTGGGTATATTACTGCCGATTGTAGCACTCACATTGGGAAAGTTGCTGCGTCCACATAAACCGAGTACAGCGAAGAAAACAACATATGAAAGTGGAATTGAGCCGTTTCATGATGCAAACGTCCGCTTCCATGCCCGTTATTATATTTTTGCATTGCTTTTTGTCATTTTTGATGTAGAAACTGTATTTTTATATCCTTGGGCGGTAGCGTATGACACGCTGGGTCTATTTGCATTAGTGGAGATGCTCATTTTTGTTATTATGTTACTCATTGGTCTTGCATATGCTTGGAAAAAGAAGGTGTTACAATGGCTATAAATTTTGAAGATATTCATCCACAAGAACGCGCTGAATTAGAAAGAAATATATTTTTTACGACGCTTGAGCAAGTAAAGGGCTGGGCTCGCAGTAATTCGCTATGGCCGATGACATTTGGACTGGCATGCTGTGCGATTGAGATGATGGGAGTCGGCTCTTCGCACTATGATTTAGATCGATTTGGCTCTTTCTTCCGTACATCACCACGTCAATCAGATGTCATGATTGTATCCGGAACAGTAACGAAGAAAATGGCACCAATCGTTCGTCGTTTATATGATCAAATGCCAGAACCGAAGTGGGTCATTGCGATGGGATCTTGTGCAACGGCAGGAGGACCATATGTGAATTCGTATGCTGTTGTAAAAGGGGTGGATCAAATTGTACCAGTGGATGTATACATTCCGGGCTGTCCACCAAATCCAGCAGCTTTAATTTACGGTATTAATAAATTAAAAGAGAAAATTCGTTACGAAGCAAAGACAGGGAAGCAGGTGACGAATAAATGAGCGACCAAGATAAAAATATAGATGATGCGAAAAAAGAAGCGGCAAGACGTGCAAAGGAAGAAGCGCAAAAGCGACTGGCGGCACGTCAGGAAAATGAGATTCAAATTGTAGAAGAAAAAGAGAAAGCGCTATCAAATGAGAATGAAATAGATGTAGCAGAAGCGAAGCGCCGCGCAGCAGAGGAAGCGAAAGTAAAGGCGAAGGAACTAGCGGCGCAAAAGGCATCGGAAAGACAAACATCTGGTGATGATGAAAAAGTAAAAGCAAAAGCGGCAGCGCTAGCGAAGCAGAAAGAAAAGGAAGAAGAATCGTCAGAGGGTGACGAGAAAGCGAAAGCAATTGCGGCAGCGAAGGCCAAAGCAGCAGCCGCAGCAAAAGCAAAAGCGGCGGCGTTAGCGAAGCAGAAAGAAAAGGAAGAAGAATCTTCAAAGGGTGACGAGAAAGCAAAAGCAATTGCAGCAGCGAAAGCGAAGGCAGCGGCAGCAGCAAAAGCAAAAGCGGCGGCACTAGCGAAGCAGAAAGCAAAGGAAGAAGAATCGTCAGAGGGTGACGAGAAAGCAAAGGTAATTGCAGCGGCCAAAGCCAAGGCAGCGGCAGCAGTGAAAGCGAAGGCGGCGGCAATAGCGAAGCAAATGGGAATAGAAGAAGCTCCGGAAGAAGATGAGAAGGCAAAAGCAATTGCGGCCGCGGCAAAGGCCCGGGCGGCTGGAGGAAAGAAAGAGGAAGAAGAACAGAAAGTAGAAGAGCCGTCACGAAATCAGCCATATTTAGATGCATACGTTCAGGGAGTTGCAGCAAAATTTGGTGAAGATGTGTTAGAAGATTTCTATATTAATACATTGTCCAAGGATGTGCCAACGCTTATTGTGAAGCCGAAGCATTACTATGAAGTGATGGAACTTTTAAAGGTGGGTCCCGAATTTGCATTCGATTATATGTCAGAATTGCATGCGACCGATTTTGTAACGCATATGGAAGTTTACGTGCATTTATTTTCTTATGGCAAGAGGCAATCTGTAGCGGTAAAAGTAAAGCTTGACCGGGACGAGCCGAAAGTGTCTTCTATTGCACCGTTATGGAGCGGGGCAGATTGGCCGGAGCGCGAGGCGTATGATTTACTTGGCGTTGTGTTTGAAGGCCATTCAAATTTAAAGCGTATTTTGATGCCGGACGATTGGATTGGCTATCCGCTGCGAAAAGATTACGAGCCTTTTGATGTGGAGGTGTAGCAAATATGATTCGTACAGAAGAAATGCTTTTAAATGTAGGGCCGCAGCATCCGAGTACGCACGGTGTATTTCGGCTCGTTATTAAAATTGACGGAGAAATAATTAAAGAAGCTACGCCTGTCATTGGATACTTGCACCGCGGTACAGAGAAAATTGCGGAAAGCTTGCAGTATACGCAAATTATTCCTTACACGGACCGAATGGATTATTTATCAGCGATGACAAATAACTATGTCATTTGTCACGCGGTTGAGACGATGATGGGGCTGGAAATACCAGAGCGTGCTGAATATTTACGCGTACTTGCAATGGAACTTGGGCGCGTGGCGAGTCACCTCGTTTGGTGGGGTACAAATTTGCTTGATATCGGAGCAGTGAGTCCGTTCTTATATGCATTTCGTGAACGCGAGATGATTATTAACCTACTGAACGAATTATGCGGAGCGCGTTTAACATTTAACTATATGCGTGTTGGCGGGGTGAAGTGGGATGCGCCGGACGGCTGGATTGAAAAAGTGCGTGAGTTTGTTCCGTATATGAGGGAGCAGCTAAAGGGATATCACCACCTTGTGAGCGGCAATGAAATTTTCTTAAACCGTGTAAAGGGAGTCGGTATTTATTCGGCAGAGGATGGGCTGCAATATTCATTAAGCGGAGCGAACCTGCGCTGCACAGGTGTGAAATGGGATCTTCGCAAAGACGAACCGTACTCGATTTATGACCGTTTTGACTTTGATGTTCCGGTCGGTAAAGTAGGCGACGCTTGGGACCGTTACGTTTGCAGGATGGAGGAAATTGAAGAATCGCTGAAAATCATTGAGCAGGCGGTAGAGCAGTTCCCAAAAGAAGGAGTTATTTTAGCGAAGGTACCGAAGATTATTAAAGCACCAAAAGGTGAGGCGTTCGTTCGAATTGAATCACCGCGCGGAGAGATTGGCTGTTACATTGCGAGCGATGGAAAGAAAGAGCCGTACCGCTTAAAGTTCCGCCGTCCATCTTTTTATAATCTACAAATCTTACCAAAGATTTTGAAAGGTGAGAATATCGCAAACCTAATTACAATCTTAGGCGGCGTTGATATTGTACTTGGGGAGGTTGATGGATGATGATACAAAACCTCTTAGAGTCACCCGCAAGCTGGACGAATTTTCTTATCTTTTTCGGATTAGCAACGTTGTTATTGTTTGTTGTTCTTGGTTTTGTTACATATGGAATTTTAGCAGAGCGAAAAGTAATGGGATTTATGCAAGGGCGTATAGGACCAAACCAAGTGGGAGGTCGTTTTGGACTCCTGCAAACAGTAGCGGACGTGTTAAAGCTTCTGTTAAAAGAAGATACGATTCCGAAAGCTGCCGATAAACCCCTCTTCATATTAGCACCTGTCATTGCGTTTGCGCCGGCATTTATGGTATTAGCAGTGATTCCGTTTACAGATAAATTGCAGTTTGCTGATATTGGCGTTGGCCTACTGTACTACATTGCAATCTCTGGTATTACAACAATTGGCGTTGTAACTGGGGGCTGGGCGTCTAACAATAAATACTCCTTACTCGGAGGAATGCGCGCCGCAGCGCAAATGATTTCCTATGAAATTCCACTTGTTATGAGCGTGATTGGAATAATTCTTCTAACGGGCAGCTTGAATTTAAATGAAATTGTCGAGGCGCAAAAAGGGGTTTGGTACATTTTCGTGCAGCCAGTTGGTTTTGTCGTATTCTTAATCGCAGCTGTTGCCGAATTGAACCGGACGCCGTTTGATTTACCAGAAGCTGAATCGGAGCTTGTTTCTGGATACCATACAGAATACTCGGGATTCCGCTGGGCATTCTTCATGCTTTCTGAGTACGTGTATTTCTTTGGAATGGCATCGCTTATGACGGTACTATTCTTAGGGGGATGGCAGCCAATTCCGTTTTTATCGTTTATTCCAGGTGCCGTTTGGTTTGCGCTGAAATTTAGTGCTGTTGTGTTTCTATTAATTTGGTTCCGCGTGACGTTTCCGCGTATACGAGGCGATCAATTAATGGAGTTTGGCTGGAAAGTACTATTGCCAGTAGCGCTTGCGAATATTTTCTTAACTGCATTCATAAAAGAATTGTTCTTCTAATCTAAAAAGGGGGTAGGAGTACAATGAAAGGATTATTTAAAGGTTTAAAGTATACACTTAGTAACTTAAGTAAGAAGAAAGTAACATATGACTATCCAAATCAGCCGCTACCACTTCCAGATCGCTTTCGCGGTATTCAAAAGTTTTATCCAGAAAAATGTATTGTTTGCAATCAATGCGCAAATATTTGTCCGACAGACTGTATTCAACTAACAGGGAAAAAGCATCCGGATCCAGAGAAGAAAGGGAAGATCATTGATACGTATGATATTAACTTTGAAATTTGTATTCTTTGCGATCTTTGTACAGAAGTTTGCCCGACAGAAGCAATTGTGATGACAAATAACTTTGAGCTAGCGGAATATTCACGTGATAATTTATTTAAAAATTTACAGTGGCTGGATGAAAATGATCAAAATGTGAGAAGGGAGAATAAAGCATGAATGGCGAGTTAGTAGCATTTTTAGCATTAGGCCTGCTTGCGATGATGGGCGGTGTACTTATGCTGAACTTAACGAAAGTGATGCATATGATGCTCGCTCTAGTGTTTACGTTCCTTAGTATTGCTGGGCTCTATTTTATGCTATCAGCAGAGTTTGTCGGGGTTGTCCAAATTTTGATTTACTCCGGTGCGATTACGATTATTATGATTTTTGGCATTATGTTAACGAAGCATAATGATGAGGAAGAAACGCATTTTGGTTGGCGGAAATTGTTTGTCTTTCTTGCAGTTACAGTATTCGGTGCGGTGATGTATTTTGCGGTGAATAACGTAGGTTTTGAGAATCGAAGCGTTCAAGATGGGGTACTGCTTCATGAGCAAAATACACTTCAGATTGGAGAATTGTTGTATTCGAAATATATAATACCGTTCGAGTTAACGTCTGTTTTGTTACTTGTTGCTCTTGTTGGCGCAATTGTACTTGCGAAGAAGGATGAGAAAGAGGGGGATTCGCATGAGTAGCATTCCAGCTTCTGCGTACCTGACGCTTGCGATTATACTGTTTTGCATCGGTTTATTTGGAGCATTAACGAAGCGTAATACAGTAATTGTATTGGTTTGTATTGAACTGATGCTGAACGCGGCGAATTTAAATTTAGTTGCCTTTAGCAAATTAGGGATGTTTCCAAATTTAAAGGGACAAATTTTTGCACTGTTTACAATGTCCGTCGCTGCAGCAGAAGCTGCGGTTGGCTTGGCAATTTTAATCGCTTTATACAGAAACCGTGCAACGGTTAATACGGATGAAATGGATTCGTTAAAGCATTAATGTTGTGACCGAAAAGGGGGGAGAAACTCATGATGGACTATGCGTGGCTAATACCGCTTTTCCCGCTTGTATCTTTCGTTTTACTCGTGATGTTTGGCAAGAAGCTGAAAGAAAGAAGTAGTTGGCTTGGCACCTTTCTAGCTTTTCTTTCATTTGCGGGTGCGGTACTTGTATTAATAGAACGGCTATCGGCAGAAACGGTAAAACAGCAATGGACATGGCTGCAAATCGGAGATGTGAATATTTCCTTCGGCTTTGAAGTAAATGCGTTAAACGCATTGATGCTCTTTATTGTCACACTTGTGAGCTTGCTCGTTCATATGTATTCGAAAGGGTATATGCACGGCGATGAAAGGTTCCATATTTTTTATGCATACTTAGGGTTATTTACGTTTGCGATGCTTGGGCTTGTAATTTCAACTAACTTATTGCAGCTTTATATATTCTGGGAGTTAGTCGGACTCGGTTCCTTCTTGCTAATTGGTTTCTATTTCTTTAAAGAAGAAGCAAAGGCAGCTGCAAAAAAGGCGTTTATTATGACGCGTATTGGGGATGTCGGCTTGTTTATCGGGATGATTCTATTATTCTGGCAAGTTGGCAGCTTTGACTACGATGCAATCTTCCAAGCCGTACAAGCTGGAGAGATTTCAGGGACGATGATTACACTAACGGCGATTTTGATCTTTGTCGGTGCAATTGGGAAGTCCGGTCAGTTTCCGCTGCATACGTGGCTTCCGGATGCGATGGAGGGCCCAACGCCAGTATCAGCGCTTATCCACGCAGCAACGATGGTTGCTGCTGGGGTATATTTAGTTGCTACCATGTTCCCGCTTTTCTTAGCGAGCGAAGCAGCGATGCAAACTGTTGCCGTCGTTGGCGGCGTTACGGCAATTTTTGCGGCATCCATTGGTTTAGTACAAACAGACATTAAGCGTGTGTTAGCGTACTCCACAGTAAGTCAACTTGGTTATATGATGCTTGCACTTGGTTCAGCAGGGTACGTGGCTGGTGTTTTCCATTTAACGACGCACGCGTTCTTTAAGGCATTATTATTCTTAGCAGCCGGAAGTGTCATTCATGCCGTACATACGCAAAACATCGAAGAAATGGGCGGCTTGTTTAAGAAGATGAAAATAACCGGCTCGTTGTTTTTAATTGGTACGCTTGCAATTAGTGGTGTTCCGCTATTTTCTGGATTCTTTAGTAAGGATGAAATTTTAGCGGCGACGTGGGAACGCGGCAATTACGGTTTATTCGTCCTTGCGGTGATTGCAGCTTTCTTCACGGCCTTCTATATGTTCCGCCTTTACTTCCTTGTCTTTACGGGAGAAGCGCGCGGGGAACAGAAGAATGTGCATGAATCTCCGGGCGTGATGACAGTACCGATGATGGTTCTTGGCGCCTTAGCCGTTGTAGCGGGGTATGTGAATACGCCTTGGTTCGGAACATTTCTTGGCGATTGGCTTACAAAAGACGTAGCGTTTCAGGTGAAGCAAGTCCATGGCCCGGCCTGGATCATGATTGTGGCCACGCTCGTTTCATTAGCCGGTATTGTCTTAGCGTATTTGATATATGGAAAACGCACAATTTCCCGTGATTGGATTGGCGGCGAGAAGACCGCAATGTACAGCTTGCTGAAGGAGAAATATTATATTGACGAATTGTATAGCGTAACAGTGCTTCCGCTTGTGAAAGGAACTGCATATGTGTTGCACTTTTTTGAAACGTATGTTGTCGAAGGAATTGCGAAGCTAGTCGCTGGCATTGTAAGAGGTGTGAGCGCAGCCTTCTCGAAATTGCAAAACGGGCAAGTGCAAATGTACGGCACAGTTACAGCTATTTGTTTAGCTGTATTAGTAGTGATTCTGCTATTGACAGGGGGGTATGGACAATGAGTTCCTTTCTATTATCTTTCTTCATTTTCTCCCCGCTGTTAGGTATCATACTGTTGGCATTTGTACCGAAGACAGAAGAGAGAGCGGCGAGGATTGTTGGTCTGCTTGGCACATTACTTCCCCTCGGGTCCGCGCTCTTTATCGCGATTACATATGCATCGGGAACAAGCTTAACGATGTTTGCAGAAAAGGTAAAGTGGATTCAATTTGGAAACTTTCCAGGTATGGAGAAAGAATTGTTTACGATTTATTATGAAGTTGGCATTGATGGTTTCTCGCTCGTTATGATGCTTCTGACAGCATTGTTAGCAACGTTAGCAGCTATTACGGCGTTTTCCATTACAAAGCATGTAAAAGGTTTCTATATGTTACTGCTTATGCTTGAAATCGGAATGCTTGGTGTCTTCGCTGCTGAAAACTTGCTGCTGTTCTTCGTTTTCTTTGAAATTACATTGCCAGCTATGTTTCTACTCGTTGGGAAATGGGGGAAATTTAGCAGTGAAAAAGCAGCGTACAGCTATTTAATTTATAACGGCATTGGTTCTGCGATTTTACTCATTGCCTTTTCAATTTTATTTGCGAGAGCGGGTACAACGAATATAGCCGAGCTACAAGCCGTTTTAGCAGGAAGAGAAATGACAACAGTTGGTGAACTGTCTGATTCTTTGCAGCTTGGTTTATTTCTAGCGATTATGGTTGCGTTTATGATTAAGCTCCCGGTCTTTCCGCTTCACCGCTGGATGGTGAACGTCCATGTGCAAGCGCACCCGGCAATTGTTATGCTGCACGCCGGTGTTCTCTTAAAGATTGGGGCGTATGGGATTGTCCGCTTTGGAATAGGACTCTTCCCATCGCAATTTGAAAAGTTTGCGTTTGTCTTAGGGATTTTAGGGGTTATCAACTTACTGTACGGTGCATTGTTAGCGTTTGTTCAAACAGATTTTCGAAAAGTGCTCGCATATTCAAGTATTTCGCATATGGGAATTGTGCTGATCGGTTTAGCTGCGTTGAACGAGGCAGGGATGAAGGGAGCGTTGTTCCAAGTTGTTTCGCACGGTTTAATCGCGGCGCTTCTATTTTTCTTGCTTGGCATTATTGAGCAGCGCTTTGGTACTTCTCAGATTACAGAGCTTGGCGGCTTAGCGAAGCAAGTACCAATCCTTAGCGGTTTCTTATTAGCAGGAAGTATGGCTTCGCTCGGACTTCCTGGAATGTCTGGTTTTGTGAGTGAATTTCTCGCATTTCTTGGCTTGTTTCAAGCGCACCCAATCTTAGCGGCGGCCTCGGCAATCGGTATTATTTTAACAGCGGTGTACGTACTCCGGGCAGTTATGCAGGTTACATTCGGACAAAGGGAATGCGAAGCGAAAAGCGATATGCGCGGATTGGATTATATTCCCGTTTTGATTTTGCTGGCGTGTATTCTCATCATCGGTATCGTGCCAGATGTACTTGGTGAACCGCTTCGTGACACACTACAATCTTTAGGGGGGAGATAGAAGATGGATATGAAAACATTACTAGGCTTATCATGGTATTTAATGACGCCGGAGTTCATCCTTATTGGCGGCGCTATTCTTCTATCTCTTCTTGATTTATTCGCGAAACAAACGTTTCATCGCCGGAATTTAGCATACGGGGCAATTGGAACGGTCATACTTGCACTTGTTGCGCTCGTTACATTGTACGGCGCACCGGCCGGGGAGATTTTGGATGGGTCATTTATATTAGACGGATTTTCAAAAGCATTTAAAACGCTCTTATTGCTTGGCGGTATTCTTGTATTATTCATTGCGATGAGCGACGATGCCAAGCAGCCGATTGAAGATCGAGGAGAATATTACTACTTATTTTTAACGGCGCTTCTTGGTGCGATGTTTATGGCGTCTAGCAGCGATCTCATTACATTGTTCATCGGTCTTGAATTATTATCATTGTCCTCGTACATTTTAGTCGGCATTCGTAAGAACAATAAAGCTTCGAATGAGGCGGCAATGAAGTACGTGATTAACGGTGGTATTTCCACAGCAATCACACTGTTTGGAATGAGTTATTTGTACGGACTGACAGGTTCAACAAATATTTTGGATATGCAGCGTTTATTCATGCAAGGGGTGAGCGGTGATATACAACTTTTGTTGGCACTTGCGTTTATCCTGCTCTTTGTCGGTTTGTCTTTTAAAATTGCGACTGTCCCATTTCATATGTGGGCACCTGACGTGTATGAAGGAGCAGCAACGCCTGTTACAGCGCTGTTAGGAACGGTATCGAAAATTGCTGGATTTGTGATGATTATTCGCATTTTCTTAGTCATTTTCGCAGCAGTTCCTGTTCAAAATGAAACGACATCACTATTAAGTAATATGAGCATCTATATTGCAGTTCTTGCTGGTATAACAATGATTGTTGGAAATAGTGTCGCCTTAAAGCAATACAGCATAAAACGAATGCTTGCGTACTCAGGGGTGGCGCATGCTGGTTATTTACTTGTACCGTTCGTAGCGTTGTCACCATTTCTTATGGATAGCATGTGGTTTTACATGCTTGCTTATGTACTGATGAATATCGGAGCATTTGCGATTATCCACGGCGTAATCTTACAAACGGGACAAGAAAATATATCTGCTTTTGCGGGTTTATATAAACGATCACCATTTGCAGCGGTCATGATGACAATTTTTATGTTGTCACTTGCTGGTATCCCGGGGACAGCAGGATTTATCGGAAAGATTAACATCTTTTTAGGAGCCTTTATCGTCCAGCCAGCTCATTACGTGCTAGCATCGATTATGATGGGGACAACGGTAATCTCGTTCGTCTATTATTTCCGCATCTTGCAGCAAATATTTTTCCGCCGTGCAGAAAGTGAAGAGCGTATCGTTCTTCCGGTCAATTTGAAAATAGTTGTGAGCCTGTGCGCAATTGCAACAGTCGTGCTCGGTATATTACCGGCAATCGGTTACAATTTCTTTTATGATTATTTTCCGCTGATGAAGGATTTCTTCTTTGTTGGGAACGTGGTACAATAGTAAAAACAAAAAGTGTAGAGCATGTACTCTACACTTTTTGTTTTGGTTATTTTTTGTTTACTACACAAGTGGTAAGTGGATTGAACCAATCGGGTTCATACGGGCAGTTGTGCACCAAGATATACGAAAGTTACTGCCTGTTAGAGCGGGATAAAGTGAAACTACCTTTTGGGAACGATTTTTTCCGAAAAGGTTAGTTGAACCAATCGGGCTCATACGGGCAGTTGTGCACCAAGATATACGAGAGTTACTGCCCGTTAGAGCGGGATAAAGGGGTCGATTTTTTATGGCACAAATTTTAGGGCAACAAGCACTCATTGCGATTGTGTCGCATTTACTGTTTATTACTATCACGTGGTGGACGCTGCAGGGTCTTCACGTAGAACGCCTGATGAAACCAGGGAAAGTATTGCAGACGAGAGTGTTCATGATTCTTGTAACGATTGCCATCGGCGCATCGGTAAGTAACTTTTTCCTTGATTATTTAGGGTATTCAAAGAGCTTAACATACCTTGTGAAGTAAAAAAGTACAACGTATAGAACCATCCTTCTCCGTCAACAATGGGGACTAGGAGGGGATGAACGTGAAAAAGATGCAAGCCATGCTATTGATTGTTGTCAGTGCTGTTATATTTTTAGTCGGATATAGAGAAATGAAACCTGTGAGCGATCAGGAAAAAATGGAAAGTATGATTGCTGCTTTAGAGAAACATGGTGCAGATGTTCAGCATTGGTCTTGGTTAGCGCGGGAAACAAAGACAATTTCAAATATACATACGTTTGAAAAGTTACTTGGTCAAATTAAGCAACGTGCAAATGTAGAAGAATGGGAAATTGAGAAGTCTAGGGACGGTTATAAAGCAACAGCACAAAAAAGTTTTTCTTCTTATGAAGAAAGGCTAGTAGTTACGTGGACAATGGAAAATACTAAAGAAAACACTTTCATTATATATGAAGTGAGCGGAGTAAAATGGGATCCTAAATATACGGATAAAACGAATAAAATTTTTAGTACAAAACCAAAAATTTATACTTGTGTTCAAGGTACGCTCAGTGATAAGATTGAAGGTGTTTTGCAAGATAAAGCCAATGAAGTTTTGAAAGATTTTTCAGCAAGAGCGATTGAAAAAGTAGAAGAAAGAGCATTTGTGTCAGTCTCCGCATATAATAAAAAATGGAATGACGCTCTTTCAACAAATAAAGAGAAAATCAATGTGCAAATAGCAATACGTTCTACAAACAACAAGAATACAATTGTGGTTGGCACACCGATCATAACTTCTGAGTATTGAATATATGTGAAAAAAGGACACGGAGGGGAATAACTTGGAAAAGATCATCGTCCGTGGCGGAAAGCGGTTGAACGGCACAGTGCGCGTAGAGGGCGCAAAAAACGCTGTATTACCTATAATCGCTGCAGCCCTATTAGCGAGTGATGGAAAGAATGTACTATCTGAAGTACCAGAACTTTCAGATGTATACACAATTAATGAAGTATTACGTCATTTGAATGCAGAGGTATCTTTTGCAAACAATGAGGTAACAATTGATGCATCCAAAGAACTAAAAATCGAGGCACCATTTGAATATGTACGTAAAATGCGAGCGTCCGTTCTTGTAATGGGGCCGCTTTTAGCACGTAATGGTCGTGCACGCATTGCGCTTCCTGGTGGTTGTGCAATCGGTTCACGTCCAATTGACCAACATTTAAAAGGCTTTGAAGCAATGGGAGCAAAAGTAAAAGTTGGTAACGGATTTGTTGAAGCGTATGTAGACGGTAGACTAACAGGTGCGAAAATTTACTTAGATTTCCCGAGCGTAGGGGCAACAGAAAACATTATGTCTGCTGCTGTATTAGCAGAGGGGACGACAGTGCTTGAAAACGCAGCAAAAGAACCAGAAATCGTAGACTTAGCGAACTTCTTAAACGCAATGGGCGCAAAAGTACGCGGTGCTGGAACTGGCACAATTCGTATTGAAGGTGTCGCTAAATTATATGGTGCAAACCATTCAATTATTCCTGACCGCGTTGAAGCAGGGACATTTATGGTTGCAGCAGCAATTACAGGCGGAAACGTGTTAATTGAAAATGCTGTACCAGAACACTTGCGCTCTATTACAGCGAAAATGGAAGAAATGGGCATTACAATTATTGAGGAAAACGAAGGTGTACGCGTTATTGGCCCAGAGGAGTTAAAAGCGGCTGATATTAAAACGATGCCACACCCAGGATTCCCGACAGATATGCAGTCACAAATGATGGCATTATTATTAAAAGCAAACGGCACAAGCATGATTACAGAAACAGTATTTGAGAACCGTTTCATGCATGTGGAAGAATTCCGCCGTATGAATGCAGATATTAAAATCGAAGGCCGTTCTGTAATTATGAATGGACCAGGTAACCTGCAAGGCGCTGAAGTAGCGGCAACAGATTTACGTGCTGCAGCGGCATTAATCTTAGCTGGTTTAGTATCTGAAGGTCATACGCGCGTAACAGAATTAAAACATCTTGACCGCGGATATGTAAACTTCCACGGCAAGTTAGCTGCATTAGGTGCAGATATTGAACGTGTAACTGAAAGAGTGGAAGAAGTAGCAGAACAACAAGTATCTGATCTTCACGCTTAATAGGGATAGCTTCTATGCTTTGGCATGGAAGCTATTTTTTATGTACTCTTATTGTTATAGTCAGGAAACATAATCTTTATGCCTGTTTCATCACAAATATTCTAAAAATTTAATTTTGTGTCAGTTAGAAAGAAGAAAAGAACTTGTTCTAAATGCTTGTCTTACTCCATAAGAATGAAATGAGTCTAATTTCATAGTGGAGGAAAGCAATGAAAACTACGAAGCCAATTATGGTCATCGTAACGCTATTAGTAGCGTTAGTGATTATCGTACCAAGCATGCTTGTTTTTCCGTTTACAAAAGCGAAAGAGGAAAAGCATCATACGCCTTCTGCTCCTCCAGCAGCGCAAAGTGCGCCAGCTCCTTCTCCTACGAAAACCAATGTGCAAGTATCTGTGTATCGCAGCGGACAAAAGAAGATCGAAACTATTTCAATTGAAGATTATGTTGCTGGGGTTGTCGCTGCAGAGATGCCAGCAAATTTTGAAATGGAAGCATTAAAAGCACAGGCATTGACAGCGCGTACATTCGTTGTGAAGCGCATGTTAAGCGGGCAAAAGCTTCAGAATAAAGCAGACGTGACAGATACAGTGGAAAATCAAGTGTACAAAAGTAAAGAAGAGCTAAAGGGACAATGGGGAAAAGAGTATGAAGGCCGAATGAAGCGTATTGAAGAAGCGGTATCGAAAACAGCCGGGCAAGTTTTAACGTATGAGGGAAGTCCAATTACAGCATCATTTTTCTCGACAAGTAATGGCTATACAGAAAATGCCGCAGATTATTGGGGCAGCGACTATCCATACTTAAAAAGTGTAAATAGTCCGTGGGATCAGCAGTCACCGACATTTACGAGCGAACAAACCTTTACTGTTGCTGATTTTCAAAAGCGTCTTGGCGTGAAAGTGTTAGCAAACGGTAATGTTGGCAAGATTAAAGAACGAACAGAAGGAAAGCGCGTGAAGGAAGTTGAATTTCAAGGGAAAACATTAACGGGAAAAGACGTACGGGACAAGTTAGGTTTACGTTCGTCTGATTTTACGTGGAAGCAGCAAGGCGATCAAATTGTTGTGACAACGAAAGGCTATGGTCACGGCGTTGGGATGAGCCAATACGGCGCTAATGGAATGGCGAAGGAAGGTAAGGTGTATACAGATATTGTCGCACATTATTATAAAGGTGTAGCAATTTCAGCACTGAATCAGTATGAGGGAAAATTGACGGCGAAGAAGTGAAGGCATAGCGCAGCGGCGCTATGCTTTTTTATATGGGTTAGTCGAGGGTGTCTGATTTGTCGAACGGTCTTTAAATTGTGTCGAAGCACCGATAAATGGAAAAAAGCGCCGATAAACAGCGGCCCCCGATGTATAAGTTCTGTGTCAGCTTTTGTAGAAAAGGAAAGAAATGTTGCTAGTTTTTGCCAGGGTTTGTCGTGTTATAATACAGTTGTATCTTTAGATATACAATGATAACAGGGGGAATGTAAGATGATGATGGATGTACCACTTCTTATTCCAGCCATGATGGAACGGGCAGAGAAGTACTTTTCAAAAAAGGAAGTTGTTTCGCGTACTGCATCGCGTATTCAAGTATTAACATACGGAGAGATTGCGAGACGGACAAGACGACTTGCGAGTGTATTAAGTAAAATGGGGGTTGAGACAGGAGATAAAGTGGGAACAATCGCTTGGAATCATCACCGCCATTTAGAAGCATATTTTGCGATTCCAGGAATCGGAGCTGTATTACATACGATTAACTTACGACTTTCAGAAGACCACATTTCCTACATTATTAACCATGCCGAAGATAAAATTATTCTTGTGGATGAAGATATGGTTCCTGTATTAGAAAGTATTCAACACGAAATTCCTCATGTGAAAGCATTTATCATTATGACAGATGACGATACACTACCTCATACAACACTATCACCAGCATACCACTATGATAAACTTCTCGAAGAAGGCGATGAAACATTTCCATTTGTAACAGATCTTGATGAGAAAGCACCTGCGGGCATGTGCTATACTTCCGCAACGACAGGAAAACCAAAGGGTGTCGTATATACGCATCGTAGTATTGTACTTCACAGTTACACGCTTGGACTTGCAGACGGCGGTAGTATATCAGAAGGAGATACATGTATGCCAGTCGTTCCAATGTTTCATGTGAATGCGTGGGGGCTTCCCTTTGCATGCACATGGTTCGGTACAAAGCTTGTCTTACCAGGTCCGCACTTTACTCCGAAAATTTTAGCGCAGTTAATTGAACGAGAGAAAGTAACGATTACTGCTGGCGTCCCGACAATTTGGATTGGGTTACTACAAGAGATGGAAAAATATCCATATGACATTAGTAGTGTCCGCAGCATATGGTCAGGCGGATCGGCAGCGCCAAAAGGTATGATTCGCACATATGAAGAAAAATATGAGATTTCTTTCAAACAAATCTACGGAATGACAGAAACGAGTCCAGCAGTTTTGATAAACCGTCCGAAGTCGTATCAACGTGATTTACCGAAAGAAGAGTATTATGAGTTACGCTCCCGCCAAGGTTGTTTACTCCCAGGTCTTGAAATGAAGGTCATCGGTCAAGATGGTGAAATAAAATGGGACGGTGAAGAAATGGGAGAGCTTTGCCTCCGAGGACCATGGATTGCTGGCAGTTATTATAATGATGAACGCACTGAAGAATCGATGAAAGATGGCTGGCTGCACACAGGGGATATCGTAACAGTAGATTCAGAAGGGTTTGTTAAAATTGCCGATCGTACAAAAGATTTAATTAAAAGCGGCGGTGAATGGATTTCTTCCGTTGATTTAGAAAACGCATTAATGACACATGAAAAAGTATTAGAGGCATCTGTCGTTGCTGTTCCGCATGAAAAATGGCAAGAGCGTCCGGTTGCATGTGTCGTTTTAAAAGAAGGAGAAGTGGTCAGCCAAGAAGAGCTGTACGAGCTATTAGAAAATCAATTTCCAAAATGGTGGATGCCAGATGATATTTTATTTGTAGAAGAAATTCCAAAAACATCCGTCGGAAAGTTTTTGAAGCGAGCGCTTCGTGATCAGTTGAAGAGTTATATGGTGAAGTAAAAAGAGTGGAGTGGGCTATCTTTATGTAGGGTAGCCTATTTTTATTATAGGAATAGAGTAGGCTATTGTACAAATTTCTTTCCAATCTTTCATGCGCTATTTGAAAATAGAAAAGTCCGGTTGAGGGGCTTCACATTAGTCGGGATGAAGGAAACCTCCACTGATGGAAGTTTCACCTTACTTTCTTTTCTCGCATTTTATATGAATTTTAACGGATTTCCAAAAGAGTTCCCCGTCCTCAAGAAATGAGAAGGGTGAAACCTAATGAGTAGGGAGGGGATGAATTGTGGTTGGTGTAATTCAAAGGTTTTCTCTTTCTATTTCTTACTGTTCAGTTGTGTAATGAAATAAAGAGGTGACAACAGTGAAATTAGACACAAATAATCATTCAGTATTCGAATACCGCCTTATTATGGTTGTGAAGTATCGAAGAAAAGGAATTGGTGATACAATCTCGACTAGATTGAAAACTATATTTGAAAATATTGGGGCGAACTATCACATTTCTGTAAAAAATGAAATCATGATATGGATCATGTTCATGTTCTCATGACAACGAAACCGAATACAGAATAATCGAAGTTCATCAACGCTTATAAGAGTGCTAGTTCACGAAAAATGAAAAAGGAATTCCCTCAAATCAGATAGAAATGATAGAAAGAATACTTTTGGTCTCAAAGTTATTGTTTGTTTACTATAGGCGGAGCGCCATTAGAAATTCTAAAACAATACATCGAAACACAAGGACAAAACGAATGGGAGGTGATGATAATGTTGTGGAATCAAAAATATGAAATCTTTCCAACAGAAGCACAACAAGAAGTGTTAGACCGTTGGTTACAATATTGTCGTCAAACCTACAATTCTGCCTTGCTAGACAAAGAACGGAAATATAAACAAAACAAAGAAAATTACGATCGTTATGATATGCAAAGACAACTTACATTGGACAAGAATACGTATCCTTTTCTAAAAGAAATGCCTTCTCAGCCGCTACAAGAAGTTTTTGCACGTCTGAAAAAAGCGTTTGATAATTTCTTTCGTAAAGATGCAAAGTATCCAAAACAGAAAAAGTATAAAGACTACACGAGTATGACATTTCCACAGTTTGGGTTCAAACGAAACGGAAAGCATCGCTATGCCATGTCTTTTTCTGATAATAGTAAATTATACAATACAAAGCTGGGAGAAATAGATATCCTACTTCACAGACCACTCGAAGGGACAATCAAGCAACTGATTCTCAAGCGTAAAGGGAAAAGATGGTACGCTATTTTCTGTGTCGAAAGACAAGTGGTACCATCTGATATCGATACCAATCGTGCGATAGGAATTGACGTGGGATTAAATAAGTATGCTGTTCTTTCTAATGGTTCAGAGTTTGAAAACCCTAGATTTCTCTGTGAAAAAGAAAAACAACTAAAGAAAGCACAACGAAAACTTTCTAAGAAGAAAAAAGGTTCTGTCAACTTCATAAAACAAGTCGAGCGTGTTCGTAAGCTACATGAAAAAGTAGCGAACCAGCGCAGAGATTTTCTTCATAAACTCAGTTACAATCTAGCGAAAGATTATTCCGTTATCGTTGTAGAGAATTTGAACATTCGTAACATGGTTAGAAACAGAAAATTATCGAAGTCTATTTCTGATGCAGGATGGGGAATGTTTCGAAACATGCTTGCTTACAAATGCGAAAATCATGGCGGTGTACTAATCAAAGTAGAACCAAAGTATACTTCACAAGACTGTTCTTTTTGTGGGAATCGTGTGAAGAAGTCTCTCTCTATTCGTACTCACATTTGTACAAAGTGTGGAACGGTACTGGATAGAGACTATAACGCGAGCTTGAACATCTTACAAAAGGGATTAGAAAAATTGCTTGTCACAAACTAAAGTCTACAAACTGTAGGGCAAGGTTATGTCCGAACAGTATAATCTACGCCTGTGGAGACTATGTAAGACGTAGTGGGAAACCCTATTATGCAACGGTCTATGAAACAGGAAGCCTCTTCTTCAATCAGACCCTAAGGTGGATAAGGAGGGGTTATTCACCAGATAACAGCGGTTTATATGAAAGACTTAGCATTTATGATAATTTACTATTATTTTGTGACTTATAAGATTGTAAAAAAGCGGTAAGGCTTCTTCCAACAAATCATATTATAGAGGGCCTTAATGAGGAAATTCATGGAAAAGGTTTCTCTGCCATTCAAGAGCATCTGATTAATAATGCGATTTGGGCTGCATTTCTGATTGTGATTTGTTTCTTTGTCTATAAAAAGAAACAATTAGACTAAAAAACTGGGCTTTTTGCTCAGTTTTTTTATCATTTCCTCGGAAATTTTGTAATTCCTATGCATATTTTTACAAATTTTGTCGAAAAGTAATTAGTTATAGATTGTATAGGATGAATGAATCTTGTTCAAAATGATTGCTGAGGTGATGATAGAATGAGAGAGAGGGAAAACAAGAGGTCTTCTCGAAAAGTAGTGCATTTATTTCAAAAGCGTTGGGTATTCCCGACACTATACATTGTGTGTGCAGCGGTGATTTTAACAGTTGCATTATGGTATCAGGCAGCGAATACGAAAAAGACGCCTGAGAAAAATGAAGCAACGCCGCAAAGCGTAAGTGAAATTCCTACAATGCCAGTCACAAAATCTTCAGAAGTCGTGAAGATGCCAACTGCAAATGCAGCAGAAGTTGTTGTAAAGAAGAAGTTTTACGAAGATAAAGCAGCAGCCGAGGAGCAAGAACAAGCACTTGTCTTTTATAACAACACATACTCTGCGAATACAGGAATTGATATCTCGGCAAAAAATGGAAAAGAGTTTGATGTCACAGCGGCATTAAGCGGTACGGTTACAAAAGCGGAAAAAGATCCACTTCTTGGCTATGTTGTAACAGTTGACAATGGCAATGGTGTTACAACGTTTTATCAAAGCTTAGGCAGTGCAAAAGTGGAAAAAGGTGCGAAAATTAATCAAGGTGAAATGTTAGGGAAAGCAGGACTAAGTGAAATGAACAAAGAAGCAGGTTATCACGTTCATTTCGAAGTTCGTAAAGATAACGCTGCAGTAAACCCAGAGCTTTACTTCGACAAGTCTGTTGCAGATATTAAAGTTGAAAAGCAAGAAAAGCAAAAAGAGGAAAAATCAACAAACGGCGCAGCTGACGAGAAACAAAAAGAAGAAAAATCAACAAACAGCCCAGCTGATGAAAAGAAAAAAGAAGAGAAATCAACAAGTGGCACAAATGATGAGAAGCAAAAAGAAGAAAAATCAACAAACAGCTCAACTGATGACAAGAAAAAAGAAGAGAAATCTACAAATAGCTCAGCAGGTCAAGATGATAGCTCTTCTGCTGAACAAACAGAGTAATATACGAAACCATCAGCCCTCTATACGAGGATTGATGGTTTTATTTTCATATAAAAATAATTAATATGTCTAAAAAACCTGTAACCGCAAGGAAATTGGACAGAATTCTCGAATATATATTACTAAAAGGAGGGGATTACTGTGTCATTGCTATTCGTTGTTTCAATTGCACTTATTTTAGTGTTTGTTTTATTTTCATTATATTATTTGATTACAAGCAAAAAGGAATTCCCCCGTCAAACCCTTTGGGAAGAAAAAATAGATCGAGAAGAATGACGCTTTCATAAGGCGTCATTTTTTTTGCCTCTTAAAGGGCGTATATAAGAAGGGAAACTTTCATTTTTCACGGATTTCTCATGAAAAAATGTAATTTTTGTCACTGTAGTCCGCAAAAATACAGAACTTGTAGCATATAAATACAATGCGGGCAATAGAATGGTATAAACCAAAGCAAAGAGAGTGTTTGAGGTGAGAAATCGTGGATCATTTTATTATAAATCCCAGGAAGTATAACGCTTACAAACAGCATTCGAACGTACAGCCTAGTCATATGCAGCGAGTCTCATTTCACCCTTCTCACATCCAATTTAGGGAGGCGAGTGGTGTGCACGATTACATCAAAGAGAGAACAATCAAGATTGGCAAGTATATCGTGGAGACAAGAAAAACAGTTCGTGTGATTGCAAAGGAATTTGGTGTATCAAAAAGTACTGTGCATAAGGACTTAACAGAACGCTTACCAGAAATTAATCCAGAGCTCGCAAATGAAGTGAAGGAAATTCTTGATTATCATAAGTCAATTCGTCACCTCCGCGGCGGCGAAGCAACGAAACAAAAGTACCAAAAAGAGGATACAGAAAAAATCGTGCGTCAATAATCTGAAATCGGGCAAACATTCCTAATAAAAGGTAAAATTTTTTCAGTAGAATTCATTTCTTCAATATTACGTTTCTACAAAGAGTATGCTAAAATTAGAAATTAGGTGTAAAAGAATTCGGTTTTAACCTGATTGATACATTGAGGAGGAAAACACAGGAATGTTTGCGAGAGATATCGGAATTGACCTTGGCACAGCCAACGTATTGATTCATGTAAAAGGTAAAGGAATTGTATTAAATGAACCGTCTGTTGTGGCAATTGACCGCAATACGGGAAAAGTATTAGCGGTAGGTGAAGAAGCAAGACGCATGGTAGGGCGTACACCTGGAAACATTGTAGCGATTCGTCCGCTAAAAGATGGTGTAATTGCTGATTTCGAAATTACAGAAGCGATGTTAAAACATTTCATCAACAAACTAGACGTAAAAGGCTTCTTATCAAAACCTCGCATTTTAATTTGCTGTCCAACAAACATCACATCTGTAGAACAAAAAGCGATTCGTGAAGCTGCTGAGAGATCTGGCGGTAAGAAAGTATACTTAGAAGAAGAACCAAAAGTAGCTGCTGTTGGTGCTGGTATGGAAATCTTCCAACCAAGCGGAAATATGGTTGTAGATATTGGCGGAGGTACAACGGATATTGCGGTACTTTCTATGGGCGATATCGTTACCTCCTCTTCCATTAAAATGGCGGGCGATAAATTTGATATGGAGATCTTAAACCATATTAAACGTAAGTATAAGCTATTAATTGGAGAACGTACATCAGAAGATATTAAAATTAAAGTAGGTACAGTGTTCCCAGGTGCACGCAGTGAAGAACTTGAAATTCGCGGCCGTGACATGGTAACAGGTCTACCTCGCACAATTACAGTATGCTCTGAAGAAATCACAGAGGCATTGAAAGAAAACGCAGCTGTTATTGTACAAGCTGCAAAAGGTGTATTAGAACGTACACCGCCTGAATTATCTGCTGATATCATCGACCGCGGCGTTATTTTAACGGGCGGCGGAGCACTACTGCACGGCATTGACATGCTTCTTGCAGAAGAATTAAAAGTACCTGTATTGATCGCGGAAAATCCAATGCACTGTGTAGCAGTTGGAACAGGTATCATGCTTGAGAACATCGACAAATTACCACGCCGCGCTTTACTATAAGTAAGAAAGAACGTTAGGTATATTGCCTAACGTTCTTTCTTAATATTTATTTTTAAAAATATATAGTTTTTGCGAAAAATGTAGAAATATAAAGGAAAATGGAGAAAAATAAACCTTTACTTATATATTTTAGCAAATTTGCCATTTTTCATATTAGAAATGGTTATAATATAATGAAGCCGAATACGACACATGAGGCAATATGCCTCCCGGCATATTGCCTTCCCCTAACTTGGGCATGCACTCTTTTCCACCTCCGTGTCAACTGTATTTATTGCTGTTATACCACAACTTGTAGGGAAGAAAGAGTGCATGCATTTTTTTAAAGCGATACGAAGCAGGAAAGACTGCTTCGTTTTTTAATAATGACAAATAATGAATGAAGTGAGATAATAATATATGACCAAGTACTAAGACTAATTTCTAAAAAAGGAGCGATATATAATGTTGAACATAGAGCAAATTAAAGAAATTATCCCGCATCGCTATCCATTTCTACTTGTTGATCAAGTTCTTGAAGTAGAAGAAGGAAAACGTGCGGTTGGTATTAAAAACGTATCGGCAAATGAAGAATACTTTAACGGCCATTTCCCTGACTACGCGGTAATGCCTGGAGTATTAATCGTTGAGGCACTTGCACAAGTCGGAGCAATTGCCGTTTTAAAGAAAGAAGAAAACCGCGGTCGCCTTGCTTTCTTTGCGGGCATTGACAACTGCCGTTTCAAAAGACAAGTACGTCCGGGCGATCAACTTCGTTTAGAAGTAGAAATGACGCGCGTACGTGGTCCGATTGGTAAAGGAAAAGCAGTCGCAACAGTAAACGGTGAAGTTGCTTGTGAAGCGGAAATTACATTTGCGCTTGGAGATAAAAAGGAATAATTTAAAAAGGACACTCGGCAGAGTGTTCTTTTTTATGAAGAAATTTCACTATATGTATATTTTTGAGTAAGGATAGTGTATGTAATAAAACCCGCTACGCATAACATATTAATCCGCTTTCTTAACAACACAAAGAATAGATTGAAAATACAGAATAAACATATTGTCAAATAAATGTGTTTTATGTATGATTTGTATATCTTATTTATCGTAAAGAACGATATCCCTATATAAAAGGAAGAATAAGTTTATTTTGTTGGAAATAAGTAATAAGACAACGCTTCTGGTAAATTGTTAGGAGTTGTTTTGAATGACAAAAAGTAATAAACGGATAAATAGTTTTTTATGAAAAAAAAGGGTTTTGTGGAAATTTCATGGCGAATGTTGTAAAATCTTATAATTTTATGTAAGATTATATGTGCTGGTCCTATTACAATGACACAAAAAATTAACATTTCTATATCGAAATGATACAAAAAATTAACATTTTTGTATTAAAATGGGTGTATTATTATGCTATAATTTATTTTTCATGTAAAAAAATGAAAGTTGGAGGAAGTTATGGAGGAAACGATTAGTTTAAAAGAGTTATTTCACATGTTACGAAAACGTCTAGCAATGATCCTTTCAATTACATTGGGCGCCGCTATTATTAGTGCAGTTGTAAGTTTTTTCTTTATGACGCCAATCTATCAAACTTCTACGCAAATTCTTGTTAACCAAAAGAAACAAGAAGGAGCAACAGTTCAATATAATGAAGTTCAAACCAATATTCAATTAACAAATACATATAAAGTAATTATTAAAAGCCCAGTTGTTTTGGATCAAGTAAAAGAAAAACTAAATTTAGACATGACAACACAAGCTTTAACGCAGAAGATCGATGTTATGAATGAGAAGGATTCTCAAGTTATCTCGGTAACTGTCAAAGATAAAGATCCAAAGTTAGCGCGTGATATTGCAAACACAACAGCAGAAATGTTTAAAGATGAAGTTGCGAAGATTATGAACGTAGATAACGTAACCGTTCTTTCAAAAGCAGAATTAGCCGAACATCAATCACCAATTAAACCGCGTCCGTCGTTAAACATTGCAATTGCATTTGTTGTTGGACTCATGGCTTCTATCGGTCTTGCATTCTTACTAGAATACTTAGACAACACAGTGAAAAAAGAAGAAGATATCGAAGCGTTACTTGGCTTACCTGTATTAGGGGTTGTAGCGCGTATGGATGAAGAAGAAAAAGGGTCCAAAACACATGCATCATCAGCAAAGAGAGTAGGGGGGCATACAATTGGCTCTTAAAGGTCTATTCAAGAAAAATAACAATCATCGTCAACGTCGTCAATTAATCGCACATAACCAGCCGAAGTCTCCGGTAGCAGAACAATTTCGTAACATTCGTACAAATATTGAATTTGCGGCGATAGATACGAATATTCATTCTTTAATAGTAACATCTCCAAACCAAAGCGAAGGAAAAACAACAACAATAGGGAACCTCGCTGTTGTATATGCCCAGCAAGGAAAGAGAGTACTACTTGTTGATGCGGACTTACGGAAACCAGCTCTGCACCAAATGTTCCAAGTCGATAATATTTTTGGTTTAACAAACATTTTGACACATGGTGAAAGATTTGAAAAATGTGTGCAAACAACGAATGCCAAAAATCTATATTTTCTTCCGTGCGGACCGATTCCGCCAAACCCAGCAGAGTTGCTTGGTTCTAAGGCCATGAAAGAATTTCTCGGACAAGCTTACAACATGTATGATTTAGTCATCTTTGACTTACCGCCGGTTTTGCCAGTATCAGATGCACAAATCATGGCAAATCAGTGTGACGCTTCTCTGCTTGTTGTACGCAGCGCGTACACGGAAAAAGAAGCAGCATTAAAAGCAAAAAGGTTACTAGAAGCAGCAAAAGGTAAATTATTAGGTGTTGTTCTGAACGACCGTGAACGTGAGCAAAGCTTATATTATTACGGCACAAATTAAAGAGAAGAGGTGTGCGGAATGCGCACACCTGGCTCTCTCTTATTAAACGTATATGTATAGAAAGGGTGGGAAATGTGATCGACCTGCATTGTCATATTTTACCTGGTATTGATGACGGGGCACAAACTATAACAGATAGCATAGCAATGGCTAAAGCAGCAGTAGCAGAAGGAATACATACAATTGTAGCAACTCCCCACCATCAAAATGGAAGATATGTCAATGAGCGCATGCATATTCTTCACCAGGTAAAACAATTAAATGATTCATTACAAGAAAACGATATAAATTTGACGGTTTTACCAGGTCAAGAAGTTCGTTTATATGGCGAAATGCTACAAGACTACGAAGATAATAAAATCGTCACATTAAACGAAACAAACACATACATACTCATAGAATTCTCGTCTAGTCATGTACCGCGCTATGCAGAACAAATGCTGTACGAATTGCGAGTAAAGGGAGTAATCCCAATTATCGTTCACCCAGAGCGCAACGCAGAGTTAATCGAGCACCCTGATAAGTTATACAACTTTGTTAGCAAAGGAGTACTTACCCAAGTAACAGCAGGCAGTTTACTTGGCGATTTCGGTAAAAAAATTAAAAAATTCTCATTGCAACTCATCGAACATAACTTAACGCATATGATTGCATCTGATGCGCATAACACAACAACGCGTGGATTTCACCTACAAGCTGGTTATGATGTCATTGAAAAGGAATTTGGTACTAGCATACTTATGGATTTTAAAGAAAATCCATATCTAATAATAAACGGAAAAAGCGTTTATAAAGAAGATCCCGAACAAATTAGCCGTAAGAAAATATTCGGTATCTTTTAATACGTATATGGTAATGTCTCCTAACCGTTATCAATGGAGGCACTCGGCCTTGCTGTGGGTAGAAATTTCATTTCAACCTACCTTAGACGCATGTCGTCAGGAGCATGGCGTGAGGATGGGTTAGATGCCCAATGTTATTTATAAAAACTCTAGCTATGGAGTTGTGCATAAGGACGTTATAGCTAGGGTTTTTATAATTTTTATATATTTATATAAGAATATACATATAGGAAAAATATAATTAGGGGGACTAACAATGAAACAAGTAAAAAAAGCAATTATTCCAGCAGCTGGTCTTGGAACAAGATTTTTACCAGCAACGAAAGCGATGCCAAAGGAAATGTTACCAATTGTCGACAAACCGACAATTCAGTACATTGTAGAAGAAGCAATCGAATCAGGAATTGAAGACATTATTATCGTAACAGGAAAAGGAAAACGTGCAATTGAAGATCACTTCGATCATTCCTTTGAACTCGAACAAAATTTGTTAGAAAAAGGGAAGTATGACATGCTTGAAAAAGTACAAGCATCTTCCAAAATTAACATTCACTACATAAGACAAAAAGAACCAAAAGGATTAGGACATGCAGTATGGTGCGCACGCAAGTTTATTGGAAACGAACCATTTGCCGTATTACTTGGTGATGATATTGTCCAAGCGGAAATACCATGTTTACGTCAATTAATGAATGAATACGAAACAACAAAAGCATCTGTAATCGGTGTGCAAACAGTACCAGAAAACGAAACACATCGCTACGGTATTATCGATCCAATCGAGCAAAATGGCCGCCGTTACCAAGTGTGTCAATTTGTCGAAAAACCAGCACAAGGAACAGCACCATCGAACTTAGCAATTATGGGCCGTTACGTTTTAACACCAGAAATCTTTATGTTCCTAGAAGATCAGCAAACAGGTGCGGGCGGAGAAATTCAATTAACGGATGCAATTCAACGTTTAAATGAAATTCAACGAGTGTTTGCGTATGATTTTGAAGGAACTCGTTATGATGTTGGAGAGAAGTTTGGGTTTATTAAGACAACAATTGAAATGGCACTTCAGCATGAGGAATTAAAAGAAGAGTTGATGAAGTATATGAATGGATTAGTGCAGAAAGAGACTGTAAATATATAGAAAGAAAAGCATTTTGTGCTGCCGGTATATGTGTATAACATAGGGAAAATAAATAATTTAGCTGTAGCCCCTTCAAAATGAAGAGGAAAAATTTTTATTTAAAAATAAGATAAAGAAGGGAACATGTATATTGAGTTATCCAAAACGGCTTTCATTATTAATTTTCTTAGATTCATTTATTGTGTTAACTGCCGTGTACTTAAGTTATTGGTTTATACACCCGAATGCATTAAACGGCGATGTTCCAATCACATTAATTATTAGTTCGATTACATTACTTTGCAGCCATCATATTTTTGCATCTATTTATAAGTTATATAGCAAAGCTTGGGAGTATGCGAGTATTGGAGAATTAAAAAACATATTTAAAGCGGTTACCTTTTCGATTATAGTAACAGCAATTGTACAAGAAATTATTAATCAAGATATTTATGTACGTATTTTGGCAATTGCATGGATGGTACATATATTGTTAATTGGTGGTTCCCGCTTTGTTTGGCGTATGTTCCGTGATACATATATGGCAAAGAATACAAAGAATATAAACAATATAAATAAAACACGAACACTTATTATCGGAGCAGGTGCAGCGGGAACAATGGTTGTAAGGCAGCTGCAACAAAATAAAGAAGCTGAGTTATATCCAGTTGCATTCGTAGATGATGATAGAAATAAACAGCGATTAGAGATTTATAATGTGCAAGTTGTAGGTTCAACAAAGAATATTGAAAGAGTTGTAGAGCAATATAAAATTGAACACATCATTATCGCGATTCCTTCTTTAAATAGAAAACAAGTGAATGAGATTTTTGAAACATGTACAAAAACAAAAGCAAAGACACAGATTGTGCCGATGTTAGAAGATCTTTTAGATGGTAAGGTTTCTGTAAATGAGTTTCGTGATGTACAAGTAGAAGACTTGTTAGGAAGAGAACCAGTTCAATTAGACGATGCTGGCATTGGAGAAAAAATTACAGGAAAAACCATTTTAGTAACAGGTGCAGGTGGATCTATTGGTTCTGAGATTTGTCGTCAAGTTATGAAGTATAAACCAGCAAAAATTGTTCTTTTAGGACATGGTGAAAATAGCATTTATCATATTGAAATGGAATTGCGCACAAATTATAAAGATGCAGCTGAAATTACGACAGAAATTGCTGATGTACAAGATCGGAATAAAATATTTGAAGTAATGAAAAAGCATCAGCCATTTATTGTATACCATGCAGCAGCTCATAAACATGTTCCTTTAATGGAGCGTAATCCAGAGGAAGCTGTGAAGAATAATATTATTGGTACGAAAAATGTAGCAGAAGCTGCTGATACGTTTAAAGTAAATACGTTTGTTATGGTTTCTACAGATAAAGCGGTAAATCCAACAAACGTAATGGGGGCGACAAAACGTGTGGCAGAAATGGTTGTCCAGCATATGGCTACGGTAAGTAAAACACGATTCGTGGCAGTTCGGTTCGGAAATGTACTCGGAAGCAGAGGAAGTGTAATCCCACTATTTAAAAGACAAATTCAAAAAGGCGGCCCTGTGACGGTTACACATCCGGAGATTACCCGCTACTTTATGACCATCCCAGAAGCGTCAAGACTTGTGATCCAAGCGGGTACGTTAGCTAAAGGCGGCGAGATTTTTGTATTAGATATGGGAGAACCAGTTAAGATTGTAGATCTAGCCCAAAATCTAATTCAACTGTCAGGTTATTCTGTTGAAGAAATCGGGATTGAGTTTAGCGGCTTGAGACCGGGCGAGAAGATGTATGAAGAGCTATTAAATGAGAATGAAGTGCATCCGGAGCAAGTGTTCCCGAAAATTCATATAGGAAAAGCTGTTTTGATGGAACTGGATATTATTCAGCAGTTTATAGATAATTTTGAGCAGATGGGTCAAGAGAGTATAAGAGAGACTTTATTAGGGTTTGCGAATAATAAAGTTGCGGTAAAAAGCTGAAGAATGGGAACTGTTATGATCACGACCTATTTTGATTATGTATTTGAATTGAAACAGAATTTATTTCAGAATTAATAAAGGAAGGAAGTCTTTGAAAATGGGAGAAAGAATATTCCTCTCATCGCCACATATGAGCGATGAGGGTTATGAAATGCAATATGTTAAGGAAGCCTTTGATACAAACTGGATTGCACCTCTTGGGGAGAATGTGAATGGATTTGAAAAAGAACTGGCTACGAAGGTTGGTTCTAAAGCTGCTGCGGCATTATCTTCTGGAACAGCTGCGCTTCATATGGCCCTTAGAGCGGCAGGGGTAGGAGAAGGGGATATTGTTTTTTGTCAAACCCTGACGTTCTCAGCTACAGCAAATCCTATCATCTATCAAAACGCTATTCCTGTTTTTATAGACAGTGATTATGAAACTTGGAATATGTGCCCTAAAGCATTGGAAGCAGCTTTTGAGAAATATCCCAATGTAAAGGCAGTAATAGTAGTTCACCTTTATGGCCTTTCTGCGGATATGGATAGAATAGTTGAACTTTGTAAGAAATATAATGTCGCTTTAATAGAAGACGCTGCCGAGTCTCTGGGAACTTACTACAAAGGTAAGCATACGGGGTCCTTTGGTGATTATGGCATCTTCTCTTTTAATGGAAATAAAATCATTACTACTTCTGGGGGCGGCATGCTTGTTTCTGATAATGAAGAGAGGATTGCGAAGGTAAGATTTTGGGCTACTCAAAGTAGAGATCAAGCAAGACACTATCAACATAGCGAATTAGGATTCAATTACCGTATGAGCAATGTGGTTGCTGGAATCGGTAGAGGGCAACTTAAGATATTAGATCAGAGAGTTCAGAAGAAAAGATACATCTTTGAGTTTTATAAGAGAGAACTAGGCCATCTTGAAGGTATTCAGTTTATGCCTAGTAACGAGTGGAATGAACCGAATTATTGGTTAAGCTCAATGACTTTAAACGGTAAGGTTCGACCAATTGATATTATGGTAGCTCTTGAAAAAGAAAATATTGAATCTAGACCAGTTTGGAAGCCAATGCATATGCAGCCATTCTTTGAAAAGTATGACTTTGTTGGTACGGATGTATCGGAAAGACTGTTTGAGAACGGTGTTTGTTTGCCAAGTGATACGAAGATGACGGATGAGGATTTGGAGAGGGTTGTAAAGATCATTAAAGGGTTGTGGTTAGCGTAATGAAAAATTCTAAAGGTGGCATCTATAGAAGGTTTGTAAAAAGAGCGATGGATTTTATACTATCTTTGATCGCTATTATGGTTCTTAGTCCAGTATTTTTGGTAGTTGCTATCCTTGTAAGAGTTAAGCTAGGCAGTCCAGTGCTTTTTAAACAGAAAAGACCTGGTCTTAATGGGAAGGTTTTTATGATGTATAAGTTTAGGACGATGACGGATGAAAGAGATGAGAATGGAGAACTACTTCCTGATAGTGTGAGGCTTACGAAATTCGGAAGGTTCTTACGTTCTACATCTCTTGATGAGCTTCCTGAACTTTTCAATATTCTTAAAGGCGATATGTCGATTATAGGGCCTAGACCTTTACTGGTTCAGTACCTATCATTATACAATGAGCATCAAAAACGTCGTCATGAAGTTAGACCCGGATTATCTGGTTTAGCGCAAGTAAGTGGTAGGAATGCTATTAGTTGGGAAGAGAAATTTAATCTTGATGTAGAGTATGTAGATAATGTAAGCTTCATCGGAGATTGGAAGATTATCCTTCTAACTATTAAAAAAGTTTTTGTTAGGGAAGGCATTAACTCAGAAACTGCTGCAACTATGGAACCATTTAGAGGAAACAAAAGAGGAAGAGTAGAGCTATGAAGAACAAACTTATCATAATAGGTGCTAGTGGTCACGGGAAAGTTGTTGCTGATATTGCCTTAAAAATGAATAAATGGCAGAGCATTGCTTTTTTAGATGATGATGAAAGCGTCAAGTCATCGATGGGAATAGAAGTAATCGGTAAATCAGCGGATGTCTTTAAGTATATAGAGGATTATGACTTTTTTGTAGGTATTGGTAATAATGCTATACGAGAAAAAATCCAGAAGAAGCTTGAAGCTGAAGGTGCAAGTATACCTACTTTAATTCACTCTACTGCTGTTATTGGAGAACAAGTTAAGTTGGCATCAGGTACCGTAGTTATGGCTGGAGTTGTGATTAACTGCTGCACTACAATTGGGAAAGGGTGCATTATTAACACTGGTTCTACAATAGACCATGACAATATAATTGAAGATTATGTTCATATATCACCAGGGGCACATTTAGCTGGTACGGTGAAAGTTGGACGAGGTATTTGGTTAGGTATTGGTAGTGTAGTAAGCAATAATGTTAACATCACTAGTGGCTGTAAAATCGGTGCTGGTGCTGTTGTGGTTAAAGATATAGCTGAACCTGGGATCTATGTAGGAGTTCCAGCGAAGAAGATAGATTGATAATAAATAATTTAAGGGAGAAAATACATGGAGTTATTATATAAAATTTTATTTTATATAAGTGGATTTATTATAGTGTGGGCAATGGTTGGTTATCCAATATCTTTAAAGTTAATTGGGCGCTTATATAAGAATCGGAAGCTTGAAAAAAATTATTCTCACCAGCCAACGGTAACGGTTATGGTAGTTGCTCATAATGAAGAAAAAGTAATATTGGACAAGCTTCATAATATCCTAGAGCTAGATTATCCTCAAGACAAAATAGAGTTCTTGATTGCTTCTGATAATAGCACAGACAAAACGAATGAGATTGTTAGAAAGTTTATAAAAGAACATCAGGATCGAAAGGTGCGACTTTATGAGGTACAGGCCCGTAAAGGAAAAACAAATGCTCAGAATGAGGCACAAAAAACGGTTACAACGGAATATTTAGTAATGACTGATGCAAATTCCATTATGGATAAAAAGTCTGTTAAGGAGCTTATGGCCACCTTTATTTCAGAAGATATTGCTTATGTTTCAGGCAGGCTGTCTATTATGAATCATGAATCCAGTGATGTAAGTAGTGCTGAAGCAAGTTACTGGGATAGCGATATGGCTGTTCGTGAAATTGAAGGGAGAATTCAAACTATAACAGCTGGTAACGGAGCATTATACGCATGTAGAACTAAGGATTATTATGACTTCGATCCAATTCAATGTCACGACAGTGCAATGCCGCCGTTGTATGCACTTCAAGGTAAAAAGGCAATCGCCAATCATGATGCAATAGCTTATGAGAAGGCCGGTGAAGTTATTGAAGATGAGTTTGGTCGTAAAGTAAGGATGAACAGGATTATTTTAAAATATATTTTACCTGACATAAGGATACTTAACATATTTAAGTATAAGTGGTTTTCATATTTTTATTTTGGGCACAGGACATGCAGGTATTTACTCTGGATTTCACATTTAATCGTATTAATTTCTAATGCTTTACTAATAACAGAATCTTGGTTTTATGCGATGATATTTGCTGGACAGATTCTGTTTTATCTTATGGCACTAGCTAAAGTAATAACTAAAACAAACAATAAATATTTGACATTAGTTTATTACTATTGTGTCACAATAATTGCACAATGGGTCGGTGTATATAACATATTGACTGGAAAGGCAAAACCATTTTGGGAAAAAGCAGAGAGTACAAGATAATAATTAATAAATAGGGAGCAATTAAAATGAGGATAGCTATAGCAGGAACAGACTATGTTGGCTTATCTAATGCACTATTGTTATCTCAACATAATGAAGTTATTGCGCTAGTTATTTTGTAAAATAGATAATAAAAAATTATCGAAAATTTCGGATTAGAGTTCAAGGATTAATGAAGATTAATTTAATAACCCATTAGTTGCTAAATATTTGAAAAGCTTAGAGGATATCAGCTGTTATCTTAAAATTAGGCTTTCAAATAATTTTAGAGATTTCTTATAGTTCAAGCGAAAATTACAGTGTCAAAAAAGAACCAAAGGAGTACGAGCATGGACTTACAAGTACTAGTATCAACGATGCATCAAGATAACCATAGTCTAATAGAAAGAATGAATATACAATCTGATGTAATTGTAGTTAATCAATGCGATCGAAATGAATTTGAGGAATTTATGTATAAGGGTTACAATGTACAATTTTTGTCATTTCCCGAACGTGGGGTTGGATTGAGCAGAAATAATGCTTTTATGCGTGCGACTGCAGATATTTGTATATTTGCAGATGATGATTTGACATACTGTGATAATTACAAAGAGATGATCCTAACGTCTTTCAAAAATAATCCAGATGCAGATATTATTGTATTTAATGTACCAAGTACCAATCCTGATAGACCATCCTATCAAATTAAAAAGAGTGGAAGAGTGAGATTGTTTAATTGTTTAAAATATGGAGCAGTAAGATTCGCAGTTAGGACAGATAAGGTGCGAAAGGCCAATATACATTTTTCATTATTATTTGGTGGTGGAGCAAAGTATGGGTCAGGAGAAGATAGTTTATTCATATTTGAATGTATTAAAAAAGGATTAAAAGTCTATGCCGAACCCAAAGTAATTGGATACGTCAGTCAGGAAGACTCTTCATGGTTTACTGGTTATACAGATAAGTATTTTATTGATAAAGGTGCCCTTTATGCTTCTCTTTCTAAGAGATGGGCAAAATTGTTAATTTTTCAGTTTGCTTTAAGACATAGAAATATGTATAAAAACTATAAAACCTGGACCTCAGCACTTAAACTAATGCTTAAAGGTATAAGAGAAATTAAAGGGTGAAAATGATGAAACCTAAAATATCAATTATTGTACCTATATATATGGTAGAAAGATATATAGAAAAATGTGTTGATAGTTTAATCAACCAGACTTATAAGAATATTGAAATAATTCTTGTGGATGATGGGAGTCCTGATAATTGTCCTGATATTTGTGATAGTTATATAAAAAAAGATCCGCGTATCAGGACCATACATAAAGAAAATGGTGGTTTATCTGATGCTAGAAATGCTGGTTTGAGAGAAGCAATAGGTGAATATATCCTATTCGTTGATTCTGATGACTACATTGATAAGGACACATGCGAACGCTTTATGTCGGTTATAGGTATGAATAAGGCTGATATAGTCGTCGGAAATGCAAAAAGAATAGAAGGCCGCAATGTATCGTTAATGAAGCATAGCAATTTTAAAGAAGGTCAAGTTGTAACTGGTGAGCAATATTTAATGGAAGAGTTAAGATCGGGCACTATGTATATGGCTGCTTGGTTAAATTTATATAATAGAACTTTTTTATTAAAAAATAATCTGGAATTTAAGGTTGGGCTATTGCATGAGGATGAGCAATTTACACCAAGAGTGTTTTTAAAGGCAAAAAGAGTAATTAGTACAAATATTTTATTTTATAATTACTTAATTAGGGAAGGCTCAATTACGACAACAAAAAACAAACTTAAAAATGCTGAGCATATAATGAAAATATGTAAAGAACTAGAACAAATCTATAGTGAAATTCAAAATAATGATTTAAGAAAATTATTGAACGATAATTTAGTAAATAAATATCTTAACATATTTCAAGTTGCAGGCTTATATAAGGCCGAATACTCTTATTTAGTAGATAAGAGCTTTTTGAAAAGTAAGGCTTATACCAGAAAAAATAAAGTAAGAGTTTTATTGTTTAGAATAAGTAAAAGGTTATATTTCCATTTGAATAGACTTATTAAAGAAATGAAGAGCTTATATTCATAATTAAAATTAATTAATAAATACTTCTCTTTAGGGTAATTTGTTTGGCAAACGTTCTGGATTTGGAGGAATATTGAAATATGAGAAGGATCTATCAATGATATTTTATTTCAGTTGGTTTATATTAGTTTTTTTATTGTTAGCATGTAAAAGGCAGAGAAATAAAATAAATGTGATTTTAGTATTTATTTTATTTACTTTAGTGTATGGAAGTAGAGATTATGGTGGTGTAGATGATTTAACATACATATCTGCATTTAATAATGCCATTAGTGGGAATATAGTTTATGGTATGGAAAATTCATATTTAGTAATTTCAAGGATTCTTGGGGGATTAGGATTTAATTACAAAGCAGTATTTTTAGTATATGCAACGATATCGTTTACTTTTATGTATTTTGCCTATAAAAAATTATGTAATGACAAGTATGATTGGATTGTTGCTATGTTGGGATTTTTAGTTTTTGCATTTTTCCCAACTATAACGGTGATGCGTCAATTTGCAGCTGCAGCGATCTTAACTTATGCTTTTACGCTTAAACTCAAAGGAAGAAATAAACTATCATTAGTTTTTATTGGACTAGCATCTTTAGTTCATGTGGGATCAGTAATCGGGTTTTTACTATTTCCTTTGTTTTCAATTAAATTCAAGCCATGGTCAAAAGTTATTATACCAATAATATGCTTTGGTATTGGTTATTTTGGGCTTTCTAACCATTTTTTAAATTGGTTTCAGAAAATAATCCCAGGTAAATATTTGGGTTATCTGGGTAATGATGCCACGAGCCCTCATGTAGGTATACTACATATCATTTTGTTTACAATCTATCTTTTTCAGTTTGTTTTAGGAAGCCTAAATAAGAATAATAGACTTTCAGATAGAACTATAGATTTTCTAGAACGTGCACAGATGATATATTTTTCAATATTTTTTATTACTTTGTCCAGTGGTTGGGCAAGCCGTTTAAGTATTTACTTTATACTATTTGTCCCTTTTATTTTCACTACATTTATTTCAAGGTTCTCAATAGAAAGAGACAAGAAACTGTTATATCAAGTATGTTACGGAGCTTACGTACTCTTATTTATTTATCAAGTATTAAATTTGCCAAGCTCTACAAATATGAGCGATCTTATACCTTACAACTGGTCATTTAACTTTCATAAATGAGTAATAATTAATTGAAATTTCTCAAAAAGTAAAGAGTTTATGGAGAAACTTAGTGCCCATTTTGGACTATCATTATCTAAAATGGGCACCTATATTACTCTTTAACCCAATACTATTTAGTGGAGATGCAAAAAAAAAAATGTAAAAAATAGGTATATTAAGGGTAGATGTATTAATACAATAAATTTTTAAATTTCTAAAAAAGGATTCGGAGATTAAAGTGGGAAAAAACAAACAAATTGTAATTAATATGATAACTCAAATGATTAGTTTTATAATTAACATCGCAATTAGCTTTTTCTTAACATCGTTTATTGTGGAGAAAATAGGAAAAGAGGTTTTCGGTTTTTGGGGATTGGCCAATAATTTTATTAGTTATATAACTGTATTTACGGTTGCTTTAAATAGTATGCTTAGTCGCTTTGTAACAATCAAGTTACATCAAAACGACCTTGAATCTGCAAACAAGTATTTTTCTTCCGTAGCAATTGCAAATATTGCATTATCATTAATTCTTTCCGTTCCAACAGCAATATTAATATTGTTTTTAGAAAAAGTTATTAATATACCAGGGGATTTTATTTTTGATGTTAAACTACTTTGGCTATTTTTATTCTTTAGTTTTTTTCTTAGTTTATCAACGAGTGTATTTGATGTAGCAACATTTGCAAAGAACAGATTAGACCTTGCCGCTTCAATTAACATAAAATCAAATATACTAAGAGCATCATTATTAATCGTCCTATACATCTATATGTCACCACATTTATGGTACATTGGCTTTACATTTTTGATTTGTACATTATATGTGGTTTTTGCGAAATTTCACTTTAGGAAAAAGTTAACACCGGAGCTTATAATTAAAAGGAATTATTTTGACTGGAAATCAATGAAAGAATTATTAGCTGTTGGTTTTTGGAATTCGATTAATCAGCTAAATTCAATTTTTATGACAGGTCTGGATCTGCTAATTACAAATATTTTTATTGGTGCTACAGACATGAGTATGTTATCTGTTGCAAAAACCATTCCAATGCAACTTCAAACTTTTGTGCAAATGATTGCTAATACATTTACGCCACAACTTACTATTACTTATGCTAAAAAGAATTTAAGTGACTTTATTAAACAAGTTATTTTTTCAATGAAAATTACAGGCTTTTTAGGATCTGTACCTATTATTGGATTAGTAGTTTTTGGGCAAAATTTCTTCTCTTTATGGCTGAATTCACTGTCCCATAATGAAATTATAAAAGTACAGATACTATCAATATTAACTTTATTACCTATGTTGTGTAATACATTTGTTAACCCACTCTTTAATGTTAATACGATTACTGCAAAAGTTAAATTGCCTGTTATAACAAATCTTGTTATAGGTGTTTTAAATATATGTATTGTATATTTACTTATTAAATATACGGATTTGGGAGTTTTTGCAGTTGCAGGTGTAAGTGCCATTATGGTTCTAGTTCGTATGATTTTATTTGTACCGATATATGCTGCTTATATATTAAATGTAAAATGGTATACTTTTTATTGGGTATTGTTGCGAGGAACTTTTGCACTTGTAATTTTGACTATTACATTTATGACTATCAATCATTTAACTAATATAACATCGTGGTTTTCTTTTGTGATAATTTGTATTTTAACTGGCTTGTTTGGATACATTTTAAACTTTTTTATTATTTTTAATAACTATGAAAAGAGTATGATTATTAATATGCTAAAACGGAAGTTAACTAACGATTGATTTTTGTAGGCATACATTAATCAAAAGGAGACATTAATAATATGAACACACTAATGTTTATAAAGAAAAAAATATCACTATTTATTAGGAAACCTGTCCTTCCTGCTCAACGTTTTCGGTATAAGAAGATAGTTGATAATAAATTTCAAGCAGCAAAAAACCATAATTTAAAATATTTATATGATAAACAGGATGAGAGTCAATGGAAAAATGCATTTTACAAAATGATGTGCATAAATAAAAATACGTATGAAATACTTTGTGCATTTACTGAAAATCAAATAGATTTAGTTAATTCTACCTCTCAAAAAAAAGAAGGACCTATTTTGATTTCCATTGTGAAAAATGAAAAGAAACGAATTAAGACCTTTTTAAATCATTATAGAGATATGGGTTTTCAACACTTCGCTATTTTAGATAATAATTCAAATGATGGAACAAGGGAATGGCTATGCCAGCAGGAAGACTGTGATGTATTCTATACATCAGAACCATATTCTACGCAAAAAAGGGAAGCATGGATCAATCGTTTACTGAGCTATTATGGATATAATCAGTGGTATTTAGTAGTGGATTCAGACGAACATTTTGTGTATCCAGAGATGGAATCGAAAAACATCAATAATTTTATTTCAATTATTAGAGAACGTGGTTATGAACGAGTTCGTTCGGTAATGTTAGATATGTATCCAAAAGACAACATAAATCTTACGGCAAGTGAGCAGGATGAAGATTATACATCGAAATACTGTTATTTTGATAAAGATTCTTATAAAGTGACAAAGGAATATTTTGGTTTAATGGTAAGCGGGGGTCCAAGAAAACGTATTTTTAATTTGGATGTCTATTTGACGAAGCATCCTTTATTTTATTTTAGGCCTGGTGACATACAGGGACACTCTCATTATCAATACCCATATCAGAAGAATAAGAATTTGTCTTGTTTTACTGCCTTGTTACACTACAAATTTCTTAGTAGTGACATAAATAAATATGAACAACGTGTGAAAGAGGGCAATTTTTATAATGGTAGTGAAGAATATAAGCAATATTTGAAACTATTTAATAATCATAGTGACTTTACCTTCCTTTATGATGGATCAACTAAGTATCAAAATTCTAATTCGTTACTTGAAGTTGAGATTATTGAAAAGATTAACTAATTAATTAGTCAGTTTGTAATTCTCATTCTGTAGTGAGGATGTTCCAATATCAATATGATTTATCCTTTTTTGCCAACATTTATAGATTAGATTATATATTTTTACACATGTAAATTTTGTATCAGGCTCTAAAGGGAGTTTGATAAATTATACAATTCTGCAAAAAAGTAAAATACGGGGGAGATTTATATGTACAAAATTGCAGTCGCAGGAACAGGCTACGTAGGTTTAGTAGCAGGTGTATGTTTTGCTGAAGTTGGTCATCAAGTAACCTGTGTTGATATTGATGATAAAAAAGTAGATTTAATGAAGTCTGGAGTTTCTCCAATCTATGAAGCTGATTTGGAAGAATTGATGCAAAAGAATTATGCTGCTGGAAGACTTGATTATACCACAGATTATAAATCAGCCTATAAAAATGCAGATGCAATCTTTGTAGGTGTAGGTACTCCAGAACAGCCAGATGGTTCCGCAAATCTTTCATATATCGCAACCGTTGCAAGACAAATCGCTGAAACGATAGAAAAGGATTGTCTTGTCGTTGTAAAATCTACAGTTCCGGTTGGAACGAATGATAAAGTTGAACAGTTTATCCGTGACTTTTTAGTGAATGATGTAAAAGTAGAAGTAGCATCGAACCCAGAGTTCTTGGCACAAGGTTCTGCTGTCCATGATACGCTAAATGCAGAAAGGATTATTATTGGTACAGAAAGTAAATGGGCTGAAGAGATGCTGATGAAGATCTATGAGCCATTCCATTTACCTATTGTTTCAGTAAATAGACGATCTGCAGAGATGATCAAGTATGCATCTAATGACTTCCTTGCTCTTAAAATCTCCTACATGAATGATATTGCTAACCTTTGCGAACTTGTCGGTGCAGATGTTCAGGATGTTGCGAGAGGTATGAGTTTTGATGAACGTATTGGAAGTAAGTTTTTAAATGCCGGTATTGGTTTTGGTGGGTCATGCTTTCCTAAGGATACAAAAGCACTAGAGTATCTAGCAAGACAGAATGGTTATGAGCTTAAAACTGTTAAGGCTGCTATTGATGTGAACAAAGACCAAAAGACTTTGTTATATAAAAAAGCTAGCAAAAGACTCATAACTTTTAATGGTCTTAAGGTAGCTGTACTAGGATTGACCTTTAAGCCTGGAACGGATGATTTAAGAGAAGCAGCATCTCTTGAAAATGTACCTTTATTATTAGAGCAAGGCGCAGATATCTATGCGTATGATCCAGTAGGTGCAGAAAACTTTGCTAGAGTTCATCCAGAAGGTAAGAATGGCAAAGGTAGCATTACGTATGTTGCTAATATTGAGCAAGCTTTAGAAGGTGCAAATGTCTGCTTTATTTTTACTGAATGGGGAGAAGTAAAAGCAGTAACGCCTGAAATGTATAAGAAGTTAATGAGAACGCCTTTAGTATATGACGGAAGAAATATTTACCGTGTTGAAGAGATGCGAGAGGCAGGAGTGGAATATCACTCTGTTGGAAGAAAGCCTGCAATTAGAGAAGGATTAAAGGAGTCGAAGAACTTTGAATTACAAACCTCTAGATAATAGTAAAACATACCTTATTACTGGAGCAGCAGGTTTCATTGGATATTTCTTATCTAAGAAGTTACTGGAACAGGGATGCCGGATAATTGGTATTGATAATATAAATGATTATTATGATGAGAACCTTAAATATGCTCGTTTAGAGCAGCTTAAACCTTATGAGAAGTTTACTTTTATCAAGGGTGATATTTCTGATAAGGCAATGATTACAAACATATTTGAAGAGTACAAGCCTAATATTGTTGTAAATCTGGCTGCTCAAGCAGGAGTGCGGTATTCAATAGAAAATCCAGATGTATATATTCAAAGTAATATCATCGGTTTCTACAACATTCTTGAAGCATGCAGACACAATCCGGTGGAACATCTTGTATATGCGTCATCTAGTTCTGTTTATGGAGCAAATAAAAAGGTTCCTTTTGAAGAAACAGATTTCGTAGATCATCCAGTATCGCTTTATGCATCTACTAAGAAGTCGAATGAATTGATGGCTCATACGTATAGCCACTTGTATAAAATTCCAGCTACTGGACTTCGCTTCTTTACGGTATATGGTCCAATGGGTCGCCCGGATATGGCCTACTTTGGGTTTACTGATAAATATTTTTCTGGTGAATCGATTAAGATATTTAATAATGGTGATTTTGAAAATGATCTTTACCGAGACTTTACTTATATAGACGATATTGTTGAAGGGATTAAACGTCTTTTAAGTAATCCGCCTGTGGATGATGTAAAACATAAAGTATTCAACATCGGAAATAACAATCCAGAGAAGCTAATGGTATTTATAGAAACGCTGGAGAAAGCACTAAGTAAAGCATTAGGAAAAGAAGTAATATTTGAGAAGATTTTTGAGCCTATCAAGCCAGGAGATGTACCGGCTACTTATGCATCGACTGACTTGTTACAGGAAGCTGTGGGATTTAAACCGGAGACCTCAATAGATGAAGGTTTGCAGAATTTTGCTGAATGGTATGTGAAGTATTATAAGGTAAAGTAAAAATGTTTTATTCTTGAAATGTACCTCATTCCTCTCGCCTTACAACATTTTTATATTTAACTTTATTGGAGAGGGATACTTATAAAAAGAGGATTATCTGAATGCATTGAAAAATTATGAAAGAGCAGTAAATTTGCTTCTTTATACAAAAGTGAACGAGGAAAATCAAAATTGTATTATTGTGGCAGTTAAGGAGTTAGCTCAGAGTATTGAATATTAGAGGCGAATTAGTGTTTGAATTTTGCTTTATATGTTTTTGAATTATTAATTAAAATAGAGGATAAGCGAAGCCATTATTGACTTCGCTTATTTATTTAGGTGATAAACATGATACTAATAATAGGCGGTGCAGGTTACATAGGCAGTCATATTGTGAAAGAGCTTATTTCACAGCAACATCGTATCGTTGTATTAGACGATTTATCGACAGGCCATCGAGTAAGTGTAAACAAACGAGCTATTTTTGAAAAAGGTGATTTTCGAAATCCTGATGATTTAGATCGTGTGTTTTCACGTTATAGTATTGAAGCAGTTATGCATGTTGCGGCGTATGACGCAATTGGGATGCGGTTACTATTAAAAAAAATGTTGATGCACCAAGTGTACAATTTTATTTTTTCGTCTGAGTTACCTTTTTCAAGTATGTCTTATAAAGATCAAATAAAGGAAGTATACACGCCGTATCCTTTTATTTTTCAAGGGAATTCTAGCCTAGTGATAGAGCAAATGTTAGAAGATTTTTATAAGGCATATGATTTACATTACATATCGCTGCGTTATTATAATGCAGTGGGAGCTAATATAGAAGAAGGAATTGGTGAAGATCATCAGCAGGAGACACATCTTCTACCGAGAATTTTGTTGCATTTACGAGATCAAGAAAAACAGCCCTTTTTGGTGAATCGTAGTTATGCCACAGAAGACGGAACATTCGTAAGGGAGTATCTGCATGTTATGGATGTTGCGAGAGCGCATGTAGGAGCTTTACATAGCCTTCTTCAGCATGATAAGACAAATGAACGGTATAATATAAGTAATGAAATTGGATGTTCTGTCAGGGAATTGATAGAAAAATGCGAAATTATAACTGGTAAAAAGATGAATATATCGTATAATAGTTCTAGTTCAACTGATTTATCTATAGTAGTATCATCAGCAAATAAAATCTATCGAGAATTAGGATGGAAAGCGTTATGCTCTATTGACGAGGCAATTCATTCTGCTTGGCTGTGGCATAAACGGTTTCCAAGTGGGTATAAGCATAGAGAATTAGTTTATAAATAGAGAGAGGGTTAGAGAGATGAAAAAGAAAATTTTATTCTGGATTCTCGGTATCATAGGTGTTCTCGTGGTTGGAGGAGGAGCTTATGCGTATCATATTTACTCCAATGTATCGAGTACATTAGATGCAGTTCATAAACCATTAGACCGTGATAAGTCAGATAAGCGTGAAGAAAAAATAGATGTAGCAGATCAAAAACCCATTTCTATTTTACTAATGGGTAGTGACCAACGAAAAGATGAAGTTGGCCGTTCCGATACTTTAATGTTATTTACTTTAAATCCAAAGACAAAGTCGATGAAAATTGTAAGTATTCCACGTGATTCTTATACAGAAATCATTGGCAAAGGAAAGAAAGATAAGATTAACCATGCGTATGCATTTGGTGGCATTGATATGGCTGTGAAAACAGTTGAAAATTTCCTTGATGTTCCTGTGGATCATTATATTGAAGTAAATATGGCTGGATTTAAGGATATCGTGGATGCTGTTGGTGGTGTAGATGTAAATAATGATTTAGATTTTACACAAGATGGCCATCATTTTGCGAAAGGGAATATTCATTTAAATGGTGATGAAGCTTTAGCCTATACGCGTATGCGACATGAAGATCCTCGAGGTGATTTCGGGCGTCAAATGCGTCAGCGTCAAGTTATCCAAGCTGTAATTAAAAAAGGTGCAAATGTATCGTCTCTAGCAAATTATGGTGATGTGTTAGCGGCGATTCAAAAGAATGTGAAGACAAGCTTAACGCAGGAGCAAATGTTTGATATTCAAAAAAATTATAAAGACTGTATGCAAAACACTGAAGAAATCCAAATTCCTGGTGATGGTCATAAGGCTGAAGATGGTATTTGGTACTACTTTGTAACAGATCAAACACGTAAAGATATCTCTAACAAATTAAGGGAAAACCTTGAGTTACCGAAAAAATAATCTTTCAAACCCAACTATTTACCAATAGTTGGGTTTATTTTTGTATGCTTTTATATTAATATTATGTAATATGAGATTAATAATGAGGTGAAACGCATGAATAAGAAAGCATGGTTCGTGCTTTTGATTTTCGTATTGTTTGTTGCTTCTGTTGTGAGTGGTAAGATGTATTGGAATAAGAAGGTTGCGAAGGCAACGCAGCAAGCATATGAAACGAAGCAAGAGACGAGTGCGAAAGATGGAGAGAAGAAACCAGAGATGCAAGTATCTTTTAATGAAGCGTATGCGAAGAATTTACCGGATGCGGTGAAAGAGAAGCTAAAGAAAGCAGCTAGTGAGAAGAAGGCTGTGAATCTTGTGATTGTTGGTGATGAAGCATCGGCGGCGACTGGTGCTTGGCCGGAAAAGTTTAAAGCAAACTTAAATGCCGCTTATGGTGAAGGGCTTTGGAATGTAACAGTTCAAGAGTATAAAGGGGAAAGTACGGAAGAGTTGATTGCGAAGAATCGTGAGAAAGAGATCGCAAAGGCAAATCCGGATGTGATCCTATTTGAACCGCCATTTATTACAGATAATAAGGAAGTCGGGAATGGTAATTCGGTAGCGAATACGCAAAAGTTTGTAGCAGCACTGCAAGCAAGTGCGAAGGATGCTACGATTATGATTCAACCATCAAATCCAGTGTATAATGCGAAGAATTATCCGAAATCTATTGCTGCTTTGAAACAGTTTGCAGAGCAAAACGGTTATACATATATCAATCATTGGGAAGCATGGCCTAATCCAACGACAAAGGACATCTTACCATATTTACAAGATGAGTTTGGTTTCCCAAATGCGAAAGGTCAAGAACTTTGGGCGCAGTATGTTACGAATTATTTTGTAGCAAAATGATAGAAAGTGTGAAATCTCGGAGTTAGTTTGACGAAGCGGAAGAAGGGTGCACATGCAATCCTTCTTCCGCTTCGTCATGCCATTTAGTTAACTTTGTGGAATAAATATAGATTCCTTTATTCTTCCAGCGTATATTTGAAGAAGATTTAACTCCTTCTAACTCTTTATGAAAATAAGAGAGGAAGGGTGACTGATGGAAGTTTCGCTTTATATATGACTGTGATAGAATTAAAAAATTCAAAATATTATATTATTTGTTGTGATCAATAATATAAATGTCAAACTATGTAATATAAATGTGAGAAATATCAGATGTCTGTTGAGATTTTTTGGAAAAATTTATATAATTTTATTATACAAATAATTCTATTAGAAGGAGATAAAAAATGTTACCAGATACCGTTCATGCCCCGAATAAAAAGAAAAAGTGGATTGTGGTAGGAATTATTGCTCTTATTGTAATCGTTGCTGCTGTAAATATTTTTATTATGCAGAGCAAGAAAAAAGGCAGCACAGCAGATGTGAAGTTTACAAATGTAGCAGAACGCCAGCTGAATAATACAAAGTTAGTTTCTGGTCAAGTGAAACCAGGGAATATCGAAAGCTTCTATGCGGATATGACAAAAGGAAAAGTGAAAGATATTGCTGTAAAAGAAGGGCAAGAAGTGAAAAAAGGGGACAAGCTGTTCTCGTATGATAATGAAGAAATTAATCTGCAAATGCAGCAAGCAGAAATTGATCAAGAAATGGCTTCTATGCGCTATGATCAAGGACAGAAAAAGATAGATTCATTGAAACAAGATATTAAAAAAGCGAAGGATAGCGGAGCAGGGAAAGAGATGATTGAGCCGTTAGAATCGCAATTAAGTGACCTTGAAATGACGCAAAAAGCAGCAGGACTTGAAAAAGAAAAAGGAAATCTCCACATGGAAGAGCTGAAGAAAAAACAAGGTGAACTTACGATTTACAGTAATTTTGCCGGTGTTGTACAAAAGCTTGATAAAGATGCAGCGCAAGGTTCTACGCAAGCAATGGGTGGCCAAGGAAAGCCATTTTTACAAATCGCCTCTAAAGATCCGTTCCAAGTTCAAGGAACATTAACGGAGTTACAAAAATCACAAATTCAAAAAGATCAAACTGTTACAGTAACAGCAAAAGCAGCACCGAAGAAAAAATGGACTGGAAAAATTACAGAAGTAAGTGAATATCCAACAAGTGCGGACGTTAATACACAAGCTATGACAGGCGCAGAAGCAGGACAAAATATGTCTTATTATACATATAAAGCAACGCTCGACTCACAAGATGGATTATCACCGGGATATCATGTATCACTGCAAGTAAATTTAGAGAATAAGAAAATGATTGCAGTTCCTCGTAAAAGTATCGTAGAGGAAAAAGATGATGCATTTGTGTATGTAGAAGATAAAGGAAAGCTTCGCAAGCAAATGGTGAAGAAAGGTTCAAGTGACGGAGATTGGGTGGAAGTGCTTGAAGGCGTAACAGTAGGACAAAAGGTGGTTGAAAATCCTTCCGATAAAGTGTTTGACGGAATGGAAGTGAAGGGAAAATGATTACCTTAAACAATATTGATAAAACGTATTATCAAGGGAGCCTAGCTGTGCCCATTTTACATGATATTAGTTTGAAGATTGATAGTGGTGAGTTCGTTTCTATTATGGGACCGTCTGGATCAGGGAAATCGACGCTTATGAATATTATCGGTTGTCTCGATCGACCAACAGAAGGGGAATATATGCTGAATGACGTGAATATTTTAACAGCAGACGAGTCAAAGTTGGCACTCATTCGAAATGAATATATCGGCTTTGTGTTTCAGCATTTTAATTTATTGCCTCGTCTTTCGGCGGTGGAAAATGTGGAGTTACCGCTTATTTATGGCGGTATAAAGAAAGCAGAGCGCCGCGAGCGGGCATTAGAGGCACTAGGAAAGGTTGGATTAGCAGATCGCGTGAATCACTTGCCAAATGAATTATCAGGCGGACAAAAGCAGCGCGTGGCAATTGCGCGTGCAATTGCGAACAACCCAACGTTTATTATGGCTGATGAACCAACAGGTGCGCTCGACACGAAATCGGGTGAGCAAGTTATGAATATTTTCACTCAGCTTAATAAAGAAGGTACAACAATTGTCATGGTTACACATGAAGAGGAAGTTGCTGCGTATTCGTCTCGCCGCATTGTGCTTAGAGATGGAAGAATTACAGAAGATAGAAGGTGGGCCGTATGAGTTTACTAGATAGTATGAAAATTGCACTTTCTTCTATTCTAGCTCATAAATTACGCTCGGCATTAACGATGCTAGGTATTATTATCGGTGTTGGTTCTATTATTACTGTCGTTGCCATCGGACAAGGCGGGGAAGCGATGCTGAAGTCGCAATTTGCTGGTGCAGGTAATAATGTCATTCCAATTCAGTTTCAGTCGGATATCAATGATCCATTTGCAGCAGGAATGGGAGAACGTCCTGAATTAACAGATGAAGATATTCTTGAACTGAAACAAGTGCCAGAGATTGCTCATGTTGTTACGACAAATTCGGGTATGGAACCGCTTGATATTAATGATAAAAAGGATATGACAAATATTATCGGACTTGATAGTGAATATTTTGCGGTCAATAAAATCAAGTTGATCGAAGGCCGCTCTTTAAATGAAGGTGACGTTGAGCATGGTAATAACGTTGCGATGATTAGTACGAAAGCAAAGGATATGTTTTATCCGAAAGAAAATCCTGTTGGGAAAATTATCGAATTAAAGGGTCAGCCATTGCAAATTATCGGGGTGTATAAATCTGATAATGAGTTTATGGGCATGGGGATGTCGGAAATGTTAATTCCGATTTCACTTTGGCCAACCTTATATGGAAAAAGTGAAATTCAAAATATTGCGGTGCAAGCAAAAAATGTGGATCAGCTACAAGAAGCAGGGAAAAAAGCAATTGGCGTTTTAAACGACCGAAAATCAAATGATATTCCAGGTAAGTATGAAGTTGTCGATCTTGAGAAAATGAAAGAAAGCATCTCGAAAGTAACAAGTATTATGACGATGATTATCGGCGGTATTGCTGGTATTTCTTTAGTCGTTGGCGGTATTGGCGTTATGAATATTATGCTCGTATCTGTTACAGAGCGTACGCGTGAAATTGGTGTTCGTAAAGCACTCGGGGCAACGCGCGGGAAAATCTTGCTTCAATTCTTAATCGAGGCAGTGATGTTAACACTTCTTGGCGGTCTTATCGGAATCGGTCTTGGCTATGGAGGCGCTTATATTGTCTCTGCTTTTGCGAAATGGCCACCGCTCGTTTCGTGGCAAGTTGTACTTGGCGGCGTTTTATTCTCAATGACACTCGGTATTATTTTCGGATTAATTCCGGCAAACAAAGCAGCGAAGCTCGACCCAATCGAAGCGCTGCGCTATGAATAACAGAAGGTTTTTGTATATTTCTTTATAACACCCAGTTCTTGTGGGTGGGTAATCACTATTTGAAAAAGTAGGGATTACCCACCCGTTAGAACGGGTATGAAAATAAAGGAGGTTTTACATATGGAAACGAACGTAAACACGCAGAAGGTAAGTGGAGAGAAGCCCTCATTATTTGGAATGATTACCTCACCTAGTCTGCAGTTTGAGAGAATGAAAAGTAATGCACCGGTGTGGGGCGCGTTTTTCTTAATGGCTGTATTAGGTGGTCTTTTCGGGGCTGTGGCTACATATTTATATTCTATAGACCCTGCAGTTGTCGCAAAAAATAAAGAGCTTGGTTTTGAAATGCCTATAGCAATCACATTAGGCAGTGGATTTGTAATGGCATTAATTAGCGTTATGGTTACATTCTTTATTGGTGCAGCTCTGTATAAAGTACTTATGATGTTTATGAGCAATGATACGTCTTATAAGAAGTTATTAGCAATTACTGTTTATTCTAGTATTATTACAGTTATTGGTGGCATTATTAATTTGGGATTAGCATGGATTCTTGGCGGAAATGGTCAAGAAATGTATACAGGATTAGGGCCGGTATTTGCTTCTACTGGCGGCGTTGTACATGGCATTGCAAAATCATTTGAAGTTTTCGCGATTTGGGGATTGGTTGTAACAGGATTAGGACTGCACATTACAGCAGGCTTAAGCAAGAAACAAGCGACGATCCTTGTTGTTATTTTCTTTATTTTATCAATGGCATTTGGAGCAGTTGGTGGTTTATTCCCAAAAGCATAATATAAGATCATATTTATAGAAGCGGCTCATATAGAGCCGTTTTTTTTTGTGTGATCCAAGTCTTGAATTGTGAAGGAAGTTGGCGGTAGCTTTTTTCATGTCGAATGATATATTGATGGTTAAGATGAAATTGCTATCTAAGCGTCAAATATTCCCCACCTACCATTTGTAAATAACCCATGAGATAATCTTCTTACATACTACATGTGGAGGTTTTTTTATGAAAAAAACACTTATTAAAGAAAGAATGGGAAGCTTATATTCAAGACTATAAAAACAGATGATACATCCCATAAAATTAATTATCCGCCAATGAAAACTTATGCTCTGAATAGGGTGTATATTGATTATGGTGTGGAATTAGCAAAGCAGAAAATTGACGAAGCAATTGCTAATAACGGATGGGTTATATTCGGTATGCACTGTCATTATCCAGATTTTCACTCTAATGTTGTCAAACAAATTGTGGAGTACGCAAGATTAAATGGTGTTGAAATTGTTAGTGTTACTGAAGGCTTAAACAGCATGGGGAATATTGTTGAAATAGGAGACAGTTATTCTTTAGTAAAAAATAACACCTATATTGTTGATTGTGACGGTGTTTCTCATGGTGTTGATAGTCCGCATATGGTGTATCGAAGTGGCATTACTAATAATAGTATCCCATCAGACTTTCCTATCGGAAAGCCTACGATGACAATGATAGGGACAACGAACACTGCTGGATTTCCTAAAGGTACAGGTGGAGTAGTTTTAGCACATGTTTACGGTGCCGATGTAAGCTTTCCTTGGATATACCAAGAATGGTATTCAATCGCAACAGATTTTAAGTATATTCGTTATTGGGATAGAACAACAACAGCTTGGACCTCGTGGAAAATAGTACAGGCTAATTATCTTCTTGGAACTAATGAGATGACTCCATCGACCCCTTTGACAGATCTTGACATTGGGACAAATATTACTTCTTTTAATAATTCTAATGCTGTGGGTTTGCCTAGTTCAATTGGAGGAGTACTACAGACATTCAATGCTGGTGTTAATGGTTGGGGTTACCAATTATTTAAGCAATACAACACATCAAAGTTATTCTTAAGACAGTCAAATACAGATGGTAGTTGGGAAGCATGGATAGAAATAGCAACGGATAATCCTTGTAAAATAGGTTCGACAAACCAATATACAAATAATTCTTTAATTGCGGATTTTCCAGCTAATTCTATAACAACAATATTAATAAATACATCCGGAGCCACAGGATTCCCAAACAATACAGCAGGAACGCTAACAACTTATCGTCTTAATGATGCTCGGGGAAAAATTAGTGTTGTTTAATTTATTAAAGAATTTACCCTTTGAATATAGTAAAATAATGATATCTGATAATAAAAAGGGGAAATGAAGAGTGTCATTTTTTAAAAAAGTAGTGCGGTTTATTAGTTTTAAAACAAAGATGAAGTATAACGATCTTAAGACTAGGAAATATAAAAAAACACTAAACGCTAACGATAAAAACCTTCACATATATGGGTTACCATTAGTTATCAAAAACTCCGAAAATATAAAGGTAGGAAAGAATTGCAGATTTAACGAACATGTTTTTCTTCATGGTGGCGGGGGTATCACGATAGAAGATAATGTTACTCTTTCAGCATACTCTAAGGTTATTTCTTGGACTTATGATACGAGTGATTGGACTAGCAACTATATAAAAAAGGACCATGTTGGCTCTCCTATTCATATAGGTATGGGAACTTGGGTTGGTGCAGGTGCAACTATTCTTCCGGGAGTACAAATTACAGGTAAAGGAGTAATTGTTGCTGCTGGTTCTGTTGTTACAAAAGATGTAAATGATGATTTCGTTTTGGTAGGTGGAAGTCCAGCTAGAGTTTTAAAAAAGTATAAATAACTATTTAAAATACACTGACTAACAACTTAGCGCTTGGAAGATAATGCGACATTAGTTAATTGAACAAAATACGGATTTTTGAACAAAAAGAGTAGTTTAATCTACTCTTTTTTATTTTTGAACAAATTTACATTAGGTATTCTTTAAAAGTTCACAGTTAATACACAATATTAAAATATTATATGCTACGTTACTTATAAAAATAAGAGGATAGATAGTATGAAGACAGATGGTAATTTCTTTGTAGGTTTATTATGGGGAAGTTTATTTTCTATTATTCTGTGGATGTCGCTTATCGGTTGGATAAAGATTTTGTAAATACGTTTATGAGTATCATGAAACAACGATTCCAAGCTTAAATGGAGAAGTGATTGAGACTCAAAAATATTTAGTAAATGGTGCTACCAAAGCTTCAAATGTTGAAGCAACAAATAATGAATTAGTCACTTCTTTTGAAACCAACATAAGAGAAATTGGTGACCAAACTATTTCCTTTTCATAAACAGGGAACTCCGAAGCTGAACAAGAACAAGTTGTAAATTTATCTAAGATTAAAGGATCTGGTTATAATCCAGAACAGCCACCTGATGTTTCTCCAATCCAAGAACCGAACGTGAATTCACAAAATATGAATCCTATTCAATCCCTAGCAAGTGGAAGTGTAACAAAAGGGGGATCTTATATAGCTGGAATTTGGTATGAAATATATAGTTGGAGCAATAACGCACAGGCTATTATGTATCCAAACTCGAATTTGTATATAAATACAATTGGAGATTTGTTGATTTTAGAAATAAAGCGGACAATATTAGGTCTGCGGAGTGGAGTGCAGTTCTAGCTGGAATTCCTGGTTTGTTAAATGAAATTAGTATAGCAGCTAAAATGGGGAAATGGATTACGGTTGCTTTTGTTAAAAATATTCTTAAAAGATTAGGAAGAGCAATTCCTGGGGTTGGAACGTTAATTAGTTTAGTTGTTTGGGGAAATGCTATACATGAAGCAAGAAACGCTTATCGTTCTATTTAATTAAAGGAGATAAATTATGGGAATGGGAATCTCATTTATCAGTATAGCTTTGCCTATCCTTTTTTGTATTCTTAATATACAATTTCTCGGATATAAATTAGAGAAATATATAAGTAGAAAAAGTACATTTGTTGAATATATTTACGGTGCAAGTTTTTTAGTCTGCTTTATTCTCACGCTTCCTATATTACTAATTGTTTCAAACTCATCAGTAGCATATCCAATTATTTTGGCTGGAGTGTTAGTTGGGGGATGCGGTACAATTTTTTATGCCATCTTAGAAAATCAAATCGTAAAGTGTATGATAAGATTGCTAGATGGCTAGACTCTGAATAATAAACAACAGTGTCACGATGTTTTAATGTCGTGGCACATTTTTGGGGGATGCAGTAGTCACACTAGCACAACTCCAAATCGAACAAGCTAACGAATAGAAGGCTTATCCCATGAGTGGTGGTTTATTTTCTTTTTTTGTTGTAAATAAAATGAAATGAGCGGATTTTTTTGGTTTTTGTATACGGATGTTAGGATATTGTTTCGAAATTTGATAATGATTTTTGAAATAAGTAAGGGGATAGATACTGCATGTTCTATCCTTTTTTGTACTACAAATAACTCATTTACTACATACAATATTAGTTTGGTACTTTTCAGATAAAGCACCTGTTACTCTCATATTCAAGTTTGGTTTTGTTTTTCTTTTTTAAAAAAGAAGCCTGTCTCTAGCATAACTCAAGACCGAAGAGATGGACAAACAGAAGGCTTATCCTATGGGATTTCTAGCTTCTTGTCCTTTTCTTACAAACAAAAGAAATCCAGCGAAATAAGTTTTCGGTTTTGAGAAGTGGTCAAGTCAGAACAAGCGATAACATTTTCGATTTTGGGTGTACGGATATTAAGATGTAGTTTCAAAGTTTGATAGATGTTTTTGAAATAAGTAAGGGGAGTATGTTGTAGAAACGGGAAGCAAGTGGAAAAATTTTTGGAATGTTTTAAGTTTGTATTCCTTTGCCACATTCTTATGATAAAAGTAAAATGTAACCGTTATTATATGATGGGTTAAATAAAACTCTTAATATTATATATGTAACAAAACAACCAGTCATATGAGTAATTGGTTATTTTGTTTATTACATTGTTATCGAATTTTACATAAGGCTAGTAAAACTTCAAATGCTGCACAGGTAAATTTGAAATTCTATTATTCTATCATGAAATGCAGTGCGGTGAAGGCTGTACCGTTTTTTTATAAGGTAAAGGTACCGCGGAATAACAAAGAGGCATGCCTTTTAGAAATGGGCCGAACATGAAGCCAGTTACCTTTGCAGAAACAGCAGCACTGTATGAGGGGATGATTAGAAATCAAATGAGGAAGCTTTGTATTTACCGGGATTATGAAGAGTATTATCAATGCGGACTCATTGCGCTTTGGCGGGCGTATGACAGATATGATGAGGAGAAGGGAAGTTTTCCGGCATATGCGCTTATAACGGTGCGCGGTTATTTGTTAGAGCAGTTAAGGAAGGAGCGCCGTTTTCAAGACCGGGAAACCTGCACGGAGCAAAGTATATTAGAAAATATAGGCGGTGAAGAGAAGCAGACGGAAGTGTTTGAATATATGAGTATGCTAGGGGCGAAAGAAAGGCTTATTTTGCTAGAGCATTTCTACGTGGGAAAGAAAATGCATGAGATTGCAAACGAGTTAGGCATAACTTATCATCAAGTGCGCTGGATATATCGACAAGCACTGAAAAAAATACGGGCGTACGCGGCAAAAAAATGAAATAAAGTGAAACTTCCAGCAGTGGGGATTTTTTTCATCCCCCACTGCTGGTTAGTTGAACCAATCGGGCGCATGCCAGCAGTTATCTCCCAACCATCTTCCTCGTTTTTTTTGAATCTTGAGGTGGGGGTCTTACTGCCCACGAATAGCGGGTTAAAAAGGAGGCAACATATGAGATTGTCTCCTTTTGCTATATGTATTAACTTTTGTCATGGTATCGATCTAGAAGATTGAGCTTCGCTAAAATATGGCCAGCTCTTATCCACTGATGTTCCATTTGGTAGAAACTGATCGGGAAAATTTGTGTCTTGCCGTTACGGAAATATATTTTTGTGTGTCGGGCATCATGACGTTCAATGTTTTCTATATAAGCGTAGAATATCCAGGAGCAGGGCCAGGATGAAGGTGATCTTGTAGGGATGGCGCAAATATAGTGCTGATGATCGATAGGGATTGGAATGTTTTGTTTAAAATGACAGCATTTTTGAATGGCTAATCGTTTTCCCTCATAGGTAGAGTAGTTTCTCAGAAGACAACTTTCCTGAATGAGCTGTAATGGTGTTTTTGCTGAGAAGAAGGTTCCTCGTGTGTCCAAAATTTTTGTCTGGTAAAATGAATGAGCGTACGGTTCCAGTGACATTGTATGAGCTGAAATTTCATACCGATCAGCTAATTCAGTCAATGTAAAAACCTCCTTATATATTGTTATTATGAATTATATTTCCAATTATAAAACCGAAATATAAAGATAATTTAAAATATTTGTAAATTTATGTTAAATATTGTATTTGTAAGATATTTCTAGCATTCAGGTTGTCTAATTTGCAATGAAATTTCATATAGATGAAAATAGAATAGATAGGCGGTGAAAAATATGAAATGGAAATATGTGCTCCTCGCTTTGTCTCTAGTGCTTCTCGTGTATTTAGCTAATAGTAATCCGAGCAAAGGAGAGTATACAGACTGGGCGGCAAAGCAGTTGATGACGCGCAATGATATTCATAAGAAATTAACGGAAGTAGAGAAAGAAGACCAAGAAGGACTTTTTGGTGAGTTAGCTACAATGGGGAAGAAACTAGCGAAGAAATATGTAGAGCCGCAAGTGGGCGTACTGATTGATTACTATACGAAGCGTAATGATTATATTTTTTTCTCGACATATACAACAGAGTTTACGATAGGAAAAGAAAACTATAAATATGTTTCAGTTGGTATTTCAAATATTTTTATACCAATTGAAATGCCAAAAAAGAAAGAGGAGTAGCCGCACTCCTCTTTCTTTTTTGCTATGCGTTGATGCTTACTTCAGAAATGGTCTTTTCGACAAGCCTTGCTCCTTTTTTACGCGCATTTTGCCCAAGTGTGAGAAAAATATCAGAGGATACAATTGTATCCATGACACTAGTTACGGTTTGTTCGTTTACAGGTGTAATCGGATTCTCGATAGAAAAAGTTGTCGTTTTACCGTCTTCTTTTAAGAAAACGAGTTCTAGTACTTCCATCTGTTATAACCTCCTTTTGTTATTGATTAGATACGTCAGTTGTGCTTACAAGTTGAACTGCATCAAGCTTATGCTGCTGTAAAGATGCAATTGCAGTTGCGACTTCGTGCACTTTGTTTAAGTCTGCATTTGTTTTTACATTTTTAAATTGTTTGTTTTTCATGATGGCTTTACCATTTTTGTCTGTGCCGCCGTTTAGGACAAGACGTAAGCTCATATCAGATACAATCGTTTGAATTGCCATGTTTTTCACCTCCTTTTCGTCATATATATAGGAGGTAAGGTCATACTTTTGGCGTGAATTTTTTTCTTTTTTTTGGTACGCTTGAAAGAAATAGGACAAGGAGTTTCAAATATGAATCGTAAGTGGTTATTCTGGATTCCCGTTTTATTATGGATAGGAGTCATTTTTTATTCTTCATCTCAGCCGTATACGAAGCAAGATATGCGTTCGGATATCACAAAATATGTGAATGAAGAGTTTGTGAAAGAACATTTCTCATGGGTATCCATTGATTATGGAGGCGGTACACCTGTTAGCATTGCCAACAAAGGGGTAGGCGGTTTTATCGAATTTTTTGTTCGTAAAGGTGCTCATTTTACTGTGTTTGGTATTCTTGGTGCACTGTTGTACATCGCGTTATTTCAATATGGCTTTAGGAGAAAGGAAGCTTTCCAGCTGGCGCTGCTTCTCGTCGCTGCCTATGCGGGAATAGATGAAATTCATCAATCCTTTACGGGTGACCGTACACCGATGTGGCAGGATTCTGTATTAGATACGTGCGGTGGTTTCACGGGGATCTTAATAAGCAGTTTCTATTGGAAAGGAAAAAGGAGCTAAATCCTTCCCTTTTAGGTAGACAGTAAAAAAGAGTCCATCTGGTATGATGGGCTCTTTTCTATTGTTTATCCCGCATTAACGGGCAGTAAGCCCCCCCTCAAGATTGAGAGAGAATCGAAGAAGATAGGTGGGGGATAACTGCCCGTAAAAGCCCGATTGGTTCAACTAACCATCAGTGGGGGATGAAGAAAACCCCCACTGATGGAAGTTTCACTTTATCTAGGGGGATTTTTTATTTCCAATTACTGACCCGTTGGACTTTTTATAGGGGCCTTTCAAGCTAATATTTTGGCCAGCTGACGATAGTAATCTGTCCAAATAGGATTAAGGTCCGGTACCCAAAAGAATATAAGTCATAATCGACTTGGTTAATGCTAATATGACTTAATTTTACACTTCGAAAATACGAAAAATGTCGAAACGATAATGATAGGATGCAGTAGTTGTAAGGTATTCTAAATTTACTGAAAATTGGCATAAAAATTGCATGAAGTAGGTTGAATAAGTATTTGGGGGCGATAAAAATAATGGAGCAACAGCAGAACAAACTACAGAAGCAGCTAAAATCAAGGCATGTAACAATGATTTCTCTTGGCGGAATTATCGGGGCAGGTTTATTTGTAGGTAGTGGGGCGGTTATACACGAAACGGGCCCTGGTGCTATTCTCTCTTATGCAATAGCAGGTTTGCTTATCGTTTTACTCATGCGTATGCTTGGGGAGATGGCAGTCGTGAATCCAGACAGTGGTTCTTTTTCCACCTACGCACGACAAGCGATTGGACCATGGGCAGGTTATACCATTGGATGGTTATATTGGTTTTTCTGGGTGATTGTTATTGCTATCGAGGCAACAGCAGGAGGAGCGATTGTTCATGGTTGGATTCCTTCTATGCCGATTTGGTTAGTAAGTTTAATTTTAACCCTTTTGCTAACGCTTACAAACATTTACTCCGTTAAATCGTTTGGTGAATTTGAATATTGGTTTTCGATGATTAAAATTGTGGCAATAATTGCATTCATATGTATAGGGGTAGCGATTATCTTTGGCTTTATCCCAGGAGTTGAATCACCAGGGCTGTCTAATCTTACAGAACACGGAGGATTTATGCCGAAGGGATTTGGTTCCGTTTTTGTTGGTATTATTACTGTTATTTTCTCATTTTTTGGTGCGGAGATCGCAGCAATTGCAGCCGGAGAATCATCTGATCCGGAAAAATCAGTAGTTGTAGCAATCAATAGTGTTGTTTGGCGTATTCTACTCTTTTTTATTGGTTCAGTGAGTGTACTGGTTATTCTTCTCCCTTGGAATTCCGCTGAGTCGCTTGAAAGTCCGTATGTAACAATGCTTAATATGATTGGTATTCCAGCTGCCGCTCAAATTATGAATGTCGTCGTTCTAGTCGCAGTTCTTTCTTGTTTAAATTCAGCTTTATATACGAACTCTCGTATGCTGTTTTCTCTTGCTCAAAATGGGAATGCGCCACGTGCACTTTTAAAGGTAAGTAAGAATGGTGTACCCGTAAGAGCTGTTTTAGCAAGTACATTTTTTGCCTACATCTGTTCTATTTTTAATTTTGTGTCTCCGGATAAATTATTTCTCTTTTTAGTGAATGCGTCTGGAGCTATTGCGCTACTTGTTTATCTTGCTATTGCTGTTTCGCATTTACGTATGCGAAGAAAGTTGGAAAAAGAAAATCCAGAAGCAATGAAGCTAAAAATGTGGCTATTTCCTTACTTAACATACGTAACGATTATTGCTATGGTCGTTATTCTGATTGCCATGGCATTCATTGATTCTATGCGTTCACAGTTTTTCTTAACCATGATGATTACTATTCTGGTTATTCTTTCTTATTTTGTATCTAAGCGTAAAACTGCTCATAGTTCTATAGATGAAGAGAAAAATGTTATCTAACGTTCAAAATCAAGGGTTGAATGAAATAGGGAGCATGCCAAATAAGTTATAAAATGATTTAAATCTTGTGCTTTCCATATTAGAACAATTAAGGGGAATGAAACGACCATCGCAAACCCGTTTACATTCTGAACAAGGGTTCCAATAGATATCTAAAAGTTATGTGAAACAACTAGAACAATTAGATATAAAAAGGATTCATTCTAGGCGAGGAAACTGTTTTGACAACGTATGTATTACGCTATATTACATTGTATAATCAGGAGCGATTCCAAGAAAAACTTCACGGCCTCTCCCAGGTAGAATATTGGGAGAGGCCGTGGCATACATACTTTTTTTATCATTGTCTAATTGACGGATACACCTAGTAATTCTTTCAACTCATTTGTTGATAGCTCTGTGATCCAATTTTCACTTGTAATAATCGCATTATTGAGCGATTGTTTCCGCTCTAGCATTTCATCAATTTTTTCCTCAAGTGTTCCTGTTGTAATAAGTTTATGCACGTGAACAAACCGCTTTTGACCGATTCGATAAGCACGGTCTGTTGCTTGGTTTTCAACGGCAGGATTCCACCAGCGGTCGTAATGAATAACATGGTTGGCTGCAGTTAAGTTCAGGCCCGTTCCTCCTGCTTTTAAAGAGAGAAGGAAAATACCGTGTTGTCCGCTTTGGAACTGCTCAATCATTTTATCGCGTTCTTTCTTCGGTACACTGCCGTTTAAGAAGATGACGCGCTCTCCAAAATGTTCTTCTAACAATGTTTGCAGCATATTTCCCATTCGAATATATTGCGTGAAAATTAAACAGCTTTCCTGCTGATCACGTATGTTTTCCACGAGTTCTAATAATGTTTCTGTTTTCATAGAACGCTCAATTAAGTTTGCTGGTGTGTCTTCTTTTAAATAGAGAGCAGGATGATTACAAATTTGTTTTAGTTTATTTAACATGAGCAAAATAAATCCGCGGCGCTCAATCCCCGTTAATCCTTCTACATTCTTTAATGTATCTTGGACGAGTTGTTCATAGAGCGATGCTTGCTCTGCCGTTAATGGGCAGTATGCTTTTTGCTCTTGTTTATCTGGTAAGTTCAGGGCAACCGTCTTATCTTGCTTCGTACGGCGCAGTAAGAATGGTGCGATTAAACGCTGCACTTGCTGAATCTTTGTCTCATCGCGATCTTTTTCAATTGGTGAAACGAAGCGGCGCTGAAACTGCGGCAAACTGCCAAGATAGCCGTGATTCAGAAAATCAAAAATAGACCATAGTTCTGATAGACGATTTTCCATCGGTGTTCCTGTTAAAGCGATTTTATGATTCGCTCGTAAATTCCGAGCCGCACGCGATTGTTTTGTATGCGGGTTTTTTATATTTTGCGCTTCGTCAAGAATAATCGCATCCCACAGCTGTGTGTTTAGCTCTTCTTCATCAAGCTGTGCAAGCGCATAGGATGTAAGAATCACATCGGCATCTTGCAGGAAGACAGGCAAGTCATCTCCCTTTGCCCGGCTGCCACCGTAATGGAGCTTTACTTGTAAGCTCGGTGCAAAACGCTCAAATTCTTTTTGCCAGTTACCGAGGACTGATGTAGGCGCTACAATAAGCGCTGGTCCTGTTTTTAGGCTGTGTTCTTTTGTGTATAGTAAGTAAGTAATGGTTTGGATGCTTTATGACGATAGGTAAGTATTTGATACAATCTCCAACTTTTCCCCCGTCCCACACCGTGCATGCACCTTTCAATGCACACGGCGTTCCATCGATAGTGTTCTACTCACAGGTAGTTTTCTCTACATGTTTTCGTTGCTGGCTATGAACTCACATTCATAGCTGCATTATAATCAGCAGTTTCTTTTGTTAATTGATATTGGAATTTCTCAATCTTCTTAACGGTTTTAGGTGAACCTTCTACATTTTTCTTTTCATGAATCATAAGGTGACAAGACTGACATACAGTAGCTAAATTTGGAACTTTATTTACTTCGTATAATGGTAACCACGGTTTTATATGATGACAGTGTATATTCCATGGATAAAGGAATGAGTCACAACATCTGCATTTTCCTTTATCCCGATTGTAGGCGTATTCTCTGTTCATGATGTATTCAAAGTTGTATCTTGGGTGCAGTCTTTTATGTTTCAGTTCGTATATCCGGCTCCATAAGGTTTCTTGAGAGTAGATAACATCTCGTTCTAGGAGAAATTTCTTTTGTCTTTTTGTTTCTAAGAACTTTCTTCCTTCTTCGGTGTAGCAGGATATACCTGTTTTCCATCGGTAAGGGATGCGAGCCTCGGTAAAAGAGAATTTTGTTAGTCCAATTTTGACTTCATCGGCTTCTAAGTAGAAAATTCTATCGTTCCTCCGTTGATGTCTGTTTGGGCGATTATTTGTTTCCTTAGCTGGAATCACATAGTTTTCCCAGCGTCTCTTTTGTCCTCCGCTTTGCAACTTACACCATTTTTTATACGCCACTTGATACAACTTCTGATCTTGTCGTTTCATAATATGAGCTGCTGAACTTGTTTTATAGAAATCAGCAATTCCTACAATCATGGAATTTACTTTTTCAAGTATTGCTATGTTTTCGCGTGGTTGTCGTAAGTTATGAATTTTACGTATTTCTTTAGCTACTTGTCTTACTTTATTTTTCAGTCTTTTAATATCGGGAATGCTGTGACAACTTAATGATTTTGTTTTCTTACTATGGTTCTTCTCAACAAAGAATTCAAATCCTAGAAACTTTACTCGTTTTTTCCTTAAGTCTGTAATAATTGTTTTTTCGTTTGAAAGCTCAAGATTTAGTACATGTTTTAAATATTTTCTGCTTGTCCTTAGGAGGGACTCGGCTTGGTCCATATCTTCACATAGAATAATCCAATCGTCTGCGTATCTAACGATTTGACATTTCTTATGTTTTTTATGAACACGTCTTAGTCCATCACTGTACGGATTAGAAACATCGTATCTAGCAGAATGATCTTGGAACTTTCTTGCTATCATCCAGTCGAAATTATTTAAGTATATATTCGCTAATAGAGGTGAAATAATTCCACCTTGCGGGGTTCCTAAGTGATTGTCTATTTGCATGTTATTTTCCATAACTCCTGCTTTTAGCATTTTCTTGATAAGCATTAAAAAACGTTTATCTCTAATGCCAAGACTCCACATGATTTTTAGAAGTTTATTATGATCGATGTTATCGAAGTAGCCACGTATATCTCCTTCTATAGCGATATACATTTTGCTTCTTTGTACTCTATCTAGAACCTCACGTTGAGCATGTTCAATACTTCGATTTGGTCTAAATCCAAAACTGTATTCGTAAAACTTTCCCTCTGCTATTGGCTCTAGAACGATTCTGGCTAGTTCTTGAATAATTCTATCTAGAATTGTAGGTATTCCGAGAGGGCGTTTCTTTCCATCAGTTTTTGGTATATATACTCTTCGAACTGGATTTGGATAATAGTTATCGATACAGCTTCTTATTAAATTGAGTAAAGTTTGCTCTGGTAGTTGCAAATAATTGTATATATCTTTGTTGTCTATTCCTTTTGTTTTACTACCTTTATTCGATTTTATGTTGTGAATCGCCGTAATAATAGTTTCCCGATTTTTCATTAGTTCAATCAAATTGTAGAAAGGTTCATTACCATCTTTAGATTTAGCATACATTTCATCCAATGTTCTATTTAACATGAATTCTGATTTGATTCTACGAGCATCTACCTTCACGTTGTTTAATAACCTCCTTGTTTGAGGAATAGCTGGTTATGCGTGAATTAACTATTTTACTTCCACATTCTTTTAAAGAAAGGGTCGTCTTACCGTAGAATCTGCTGATTAACATACACTACCGACTGGTGCCCTTCGCTAAGATGTTTTTCTGCTCCGTGACACTTCCGCAGAATTTCGTCTGCTTTATAGTCACATCAACGCCCATCTATTATTGCTACTATGACACCGCTGACTTTCAACTCGTTTCACCGTACCTTTATACTCCACGAATTGAATCTCAAACGTTCCATATCGTTTATCCCTTCTTTTGCATTCCTTAGGTGCCCTCTATACACCGGAGTTACTTCGCTCAAGTTAGATTGACCTTAACTTCTTGAGCCAACTTCGTCATTTAGGCAAAGTAACGAAGTAGCATTTGTATCTTAGGAAAATATACAAATATTTCACTCAGACCATCCTTTGACCTACGTATGATGGCTATGGGTAACGGTGCGTGCATGACGAGGGTTCGTCTTCGCTCACCATAGAATGCTTTTAAGGACTACCGCCTCATATCAGGGAGTGTAGGCTCCCGTCAGTAGACGACTTCACCTGGCTCTCATACGACAAGTTATAAAGGTAATTTGTCGCATGCAGGAGTATTATAGATAGAACAGAAAGGTCATTTGTTCTAATTAGGAGTTTCACCTAATATTTCAACGATACAGTTAGAATAAGGCAAAACCTTATTCCCGTAATTTCGTGTTTTAAGCAACACTTATATACGAACGTTTCGCACTGCCGAGTCCCATATCATCGGCTAGCAACGCGCCAAATCCTAACTCTCGTAAGTAGAGGAGCCACTCGACACCTTGCTGTTGGTATGGCCTTAATGTTGCTTGTAAGGAAGCCGGCACCTTGGCAGGTGGAATTTCCCCAATGTGCAGCAATCTTTCAAACAGTTTATCGTAATAATCATCGAATTCAAATTCCATATCTGCAAAAGGATTTTCTTCTTCGACTACTTCTGTTTCTGCACTTCGAAGCAACCGCTGCTGCACGACATCTTTCATCTCAAGGCCGTATCTGTCTGCTTTCTTCATCAGCTTCTTCACTTCTTCGATAAACGCTGGATCAAGTCTCATCCATTGTCCATTTATGTGAATAAGACGTCTGTTTTGTTCAATGAGCGCAAGAAATTCAGCCTCTGATAAATCGATGCCGTTTGTAGAAATGCGCCAGTCAAAATCTACGAGCGTATTCATTCCAAAGAATGCCTGTCCTGTTTTCGCATTATGTTTCACTTGGACGCGCAGCTTTGGTTTATTTGCTTTTAAGTTTTGCCACCATGACGGCAGTAAAATATCAACACCGGCCGCTAGAAATTCATTGCTGGCTTCTGTTAAAAAGCGCCATGCTTCCGTTTCGTATAGCTCGCTCCGAAATACGTCTTCTTCTATTAACCAAGGTACGAGTTTGCCGAAACCTTCTTGCGTTTCGATAATACGTTCTTCATGATTTATCCACCTTTTAGGCAGTGAATCGGGGCCTGTATATACGGATATTCGCTGATTGCCGCGTTTTGGTGTTAGTATGGTTTCCAGCTTCCACGTTTCAAAATCATTCTCTGGTTCTTGTAATCGAAGCCCAATTGCAAATGGTAGATCATCCTCGATATAGCCAATTTTACGGAGCCAATCGTTTTCATGAATAGCCGTTTCAAGTTGTCGTTTCGTAAAGTCATAATGCTCATATAAGCGCTTTGCATCCTCCCATGCATCGTCAGAGCGAGTATGATGCCGAAGTGTTTCATTAATCGCCTCTGAAAACAGCTTTTGCACCGTTTCATCCATTTCTTCTTCATGAGCGGTTTTCCAGGATGGATACTGGCCCCAGTGTTTGATGTCTGGAAGAAAGTTTCCTATTGTGTAAGCCTCCCAAGCCTGCTGAGCGACTGGCTTGAGTTCAGTAATGTTTGCGCTTGTTTGCAGCTTTGTAAATGAATTTACTGGCTTTTTGGCGATATATTCAAATGCTTGAGTAGCGCTCAAAATGATACCGCTTCGCTGTTCATATGTTCCTTCTTGCAAAAATGTTCCGTAGAAAGAAGTGGAGTGCCATGTGAACGCATGTTGTTTCCAACTGCTTAGAGGCAAGCTGCTTCCAGTTTCATCCTCTGCCCAAAGAAACCAGTTTTCTTTCATTCGTTCGAGCCGAATGGTAATGTCAATTTGTGTTGTCATGGATCAACTTTCCTTTCCGCAGTTCTTCTTGCAATGCTCGCAGCCGTGAGTGAGAGGAGGCAATCATTATAATGAAGTAATCCCATTCGTCTGTCCGTTTGAGCCTTTTGTAAAGTGTTCTCAGTTTTTTTAAGTAGCGAATTGCTCTGCGATATGATTTTCGATTCTTTTCTTCAATGGCTTGCATTGCGGCATAATGATAGAGCGGAAGAGCAGCTTCTGGCGCTTCTTTTTCAATTTCTTTTAACGGCTCTTTTAACAATTCAATTGCTTCAAATCCATATAGTAAATGAAGCTCCGTCCATGTGTGATATTGCTTTTTGGCAAGAACATATTGCTCGTAGCTTACGAAACTATATGGCAATAATTCTTGAAGAATCATTTCATAGCCAGCTTGTTCATTCGTATGAGTGGCATATGTTTCATACATCATCATAAATAAACGGACAACATCTTTCACAAAGTATGGATCGTGCTCGGCAGTTATCGTTTCTTTCACTCGCTTGTAAGTGAATGATAGCCATTGTTCTGCCCGCTCCCACTGCATGGAACTTAATAAATCTTCCAACCAGTCAAAGTAAAGTCCAACAACTTGTGGTGGCTGCGCTCTTAGTACATCCATTGCTTCTGCATCTTTTTTCTGTAGAAAGAGAAGGTGAGCGGATGCAAGTGCTTTTGATAAGGGATGAATCTTTGTTTCAATCCGCAGTTCTTCTTCTTGTATCCAAGTTTGCTCTGTGAAAAGCTCTCCCCATATGTGGCGATAAATAAAAAATCGCTCTTGTGTATAGGAAGAGGACGAGAAGAAGATTGTATGTAGCACTTCGGCAGTGTGCTGCAAAAATGGCGTAAGTACATCTGGGAGCGGCTCAGCTTTAAAATCCCTTACAATGCTTTCTATTTTATCAACAAAGAGCCGTACAATATTGATTGGTTTATGATAAGAATAGAGTTCATCTTCTTCAAATATTTGTATTTCCTCAAGCAGCTTTTGAAAAGAAAAGAGAGCTGCACTAAGTTTAAACAGTTCGTGAACAGCAACAATGCGCGGTGCTTTTCGTTCAATTTTCACATAAAAATCCATGAAAATGTTCATCAGAAAATACATTTGTTTGTATGATAGGCGCTTTTGTTCTTTTGCGAATGTATCGTACTCAGTTTCAAAATAGGCAATCCAGCTTTTGTAATCTGTATCTTTAAAAGATGTTGTTTGCAACATTTGCCGTGCTGTGCGAATAGGAGGGAGAGTAGGTTTACCTTTCTTTTTAAATAAAGTTAGAATGTCTCCCACTTGCCCAAAGCTTGCAGCTGCATAGAGTAAGACTGCGAGCATGTGTTTACATTGCGTCGGTGAAAAGCAGTCACAATAACTTTCCGACACGTTTCGAATAGGGATGTTTACACTAAAAATATCTCCATCGTTTTCAACTGTCCCCGATAATGTGTATCCATCAAAATCAACGTTATACACGAGGCCGCTACGGTAGAGCTGAAGTGCATCTGAAACTTGTTCTTTGTCAGATGCTTGCTGTGGATCCAGTCCTTTCAAAAATTCATTGGCGATTTCCATAATCTCATCTTTCGTAATTGAATGTTGCAGCATAACGTTCCTCCGCGCAAAAGATTTCCTTCTTCTACATTATAAACACAATGAGTATAAAAATAGAAAAAAACAAGTTTTATATCAAAAAATATTTGAAAATTATGGTAGAATATCACATTCGTTATGGTGGTGGATCTGTGATTTAGTAACGAGCATGTTGTTACAGTCACACCAGAAACACAGAATTAACGCAAAAAGACTATCTCTTTTAAGAGGTAGTCTTTTGTTGTAATACGCTTTGTACGTAAGGATCTTGCAAAATCCTTTCGATTAAAGGAATGGTTTTATTTTTGAAGTGGTGGCCAGTGTCAATCGGAAATGGCTTTTGTCCACCAGGTTTGACGCCATATTGTATAATTTTATACTGCAAGTCCTCCTCTTGTTGTAATACGATTAGTCTATATCGGTTATCGTCATGCTCTAATGAAAAATCAATTGCAGTCGCATCGTATGTGACATCGTCTTTATATATATACGGAGTAGGTGTGCCAATCCAGTCAACTTTTGCATTTATATTCATATAGATGCCTCCTTTTCTTCTTATCCCGCATTAACGGGCAGTAATCCCCCCACCTCAAGATTGAGAGAAGCGAAGAAGATAGGTGGGGGATAACTGCCCGTAAAAGCCCGATTGGTTCAACTAACCATCAGTGGGGGATGAAAAACCCCCCCCACTGATGGAAGTTTCACTTTATTATAAGCAAAATAAAAGCCAGCTCTCAACTGATGAGAGCTGGCTTTGTCTTTTTTATAACAATAGCATTTAGTCTAAAATTTTCACTTTTACATGTTTGCGTCCCCATTGGTTTGCAGCGGCATCAGAGCCGACTAGGACGTCGATACGATTTCCTTTAATTGCACCGCCAGTATCACCAGCAATTGCTTCTCCGTAGCCTTCTACCCAGATCTTTGATCCAAGTGGAATCACTTTCGGGTCAACAGCAACCATTTTCATGTTTGGATTTGCTGTTAGGTCATGCCCCATAGCAGTTAATACATGACCGCCATGTGTGCCTCCATTTTCGCTTGGGTCAGCTGTGTAAGCAGTTGCTTCAACTGTTAGTTCACGGCCGCTAGCTGGTGCAGCTGCAGCTTTTGTTTGTGTAGCAGTCTGCGTTGCTTGAGCTGGAGCTGGTTGTGCTTTTGCAGGAGCAGGTGCTTGTTCTTGTGCTGTCACAACAGGTGCAGTACCTGTTAAATAAGGAACATTTACATAAGCTGTCTTTCCGTTATATTCAAATTGTAACCAGTCGTTTTGAACTTGATGTGTCGTTTGAATGACATCATCTTTCTTTAATGTACCCAGAATTTCTGAGTTTGTGTTTGCATCAGCACGTACATTTAATACGTTTGCTGTTACATAATAGATGTTTTTCGTAAACTCGGAGCTTACGAATCCTTCTTTACCATTCAGGTTCACTTTTAGCCAACCGTTTTCTGTATTTTTAACATCTAATTTATAACCATCTAATACTTTACCTACAACTTTTGATTCAATATTTGGGTTTTCTCGTACGTTTAGAACGTCTGCGTTAACAACTGTTTCAGCTTGTGCAGAAGAAGTGAAAATCCCAAGACCAAAAACTGCTGCTGTTGCTATACCAAGTAACTTTTTCATGAATAGCCTCCAATGCTTTTGTTTTCGTGTCCTCATTATAGCAACAGATTTTCAGCGAAAATGGGAAATCACACAATTACAAACCATTCGTAACACTTCATTAATACTTTGTAATATGAAAAAATACATAAACAAACCGCTTTTTTATTGAGTTTTAAGGGACTTCATTACATGTTACAGGATTTAGGAGAGGGGAGGAAATATTTTAAGGGGGTTAATCGTGTTTCGGGAGTATTACGATAGTGTTATGAAATTATTACTTTCGTTGAGTGTTTTATTAATTTATTACCAAAATAGTTATTTAAATATAAGCAGTTTGTGTTATTTTTCACAAATTATAGCCCTGTTTTACGAAAAATCACCATATAATTGTTACAAAAAGAAGGGGTGTCATAGAACAAATTTGTTCCTTTTCATCTCTGTAACATATCACAATGAATGAAATACGTATTATTTATTCCAGCGAGAGGGGAAAAAAGAGACCATCTAGTTAGGATGTCTTTCATTTTGTATGATATTGACAAAAAAATGTCGAAAATGTGTTGTCACATCTTCCTAAATGTGCTATATTATTTCCTGTAAGCGATTTCAATTTAAGTTTTACGGCAACTAAGGGGAGGACATCCAGAGTAATGAAACGTTACGAACGAAAGTGGAAGCATATTTGTTTAAAGCGTGCTACGCACCGAGCAGTACATGAAAACGAAGAGCGAAAGATAGAAAAACCTACAAAGGAACCAGAAAAGCAATTGGTCTCACAAAAGTAGGATCCACTTTTGTCGTATATATAAGAAAGTGTTACGTTCGTTGGGGGATGGGCGTAAAGTAACTTTCAACTAAGGGGTATTAGTTCAATATATAAGTTTACGGTTAAAATAAGCGCAGAGCATACGGCAGCTCTGCGCTTATTTGTTTTCTCTATAATAGTAGAAACTCGTTTGTATCGTTATCGCAAGGCATGCCCCTGCGATTCTGTGCAAGCCGGAAAATAAAAATCCCTCTTAAGTTTTTAACTTAAGAGGGATTTTTGTATATTAAAACATCATGCCCGCTACGGCAGCGTTTAAGAAGTTAGCTAATGTACCAGCAATTACTGCTTTAATTCCCAATTGTGCAATTTGTTGACGGCGTGAAGGAGCAAGTGTACCTGTCACACCTAATTGAATTGCAATAGATGAGAAGTTTGCGAAGCCGCAAATTGCAAATGCTAAAATAATGTTTGTTTTTTCAGAAAGGTCTCCCATATGCTGAGCTAAATTTCCGTATGCAACGAATTCATTCACTGCAAGTTTCTGTCCGATGTAACCAGCTGCTTGAATTGCTTCATGCGGCGGAACCCCGATTAGTACAGCGAGTGGAGACAGGATGTAACCAAAAATTAGATCAAGGCTTAGTTTTATATCAAACCAAGAACCAATCCATCCTAGTAGACCGTTTAATACAGCGATTAACGCGATAAATGCCATAAGCATGGCTGCAACGTTAATAACAAGCTGCATCCCTTCAGATGCACCGCGTGCTGCTGCATCAATAACGTTTGCATCTGTACGCTCTGTAGAAAGCTTTACATCGTTATTTACTTTTTCCGTTTCCGGCATGATTAATTTTGCAATCAGTAAGCTTGAAGGTGCAGCCATAATAGCAGCTGCAAGTAAATGCTCAAGCGGAATTCCCATTGCTGCATAACCAACAAGAACAGAACCGGCAACAGACGTCATACCGCTAACCATAATAGCGAAGAATTCACTATTTGTTACGCGATCTAAGTAAGGTTTAATTAAAATCGGTGCTTCCGATTGTCCTAAGAAAACAGTTGTAACAGCATTTAAGCTTTCTGTTTTTGAAGTGCCAAGAAGTTTGCTTAACCCGCCGCCAATAATAGTAATAAACCATTGCATGATACCAAAATAATATAATATAGCTACGAGTGCACTAATAAATACAATTGGAAGTAATGCTTGAATAATAAAGACGAAGCCCCAAGGACCTTTAGCGTTTGCTAGATCGCCCACAACGAATTTAATTCCTTCGTATGAGAAATTAATAAGACTTTGTACACCACCAGCAGCATATTTTAAAACAGCTTTTCCAGCGTCCCATCTTAATACGATGAAGGAGAAAGTGATCTGAATAGCTAGCGCAATTAAAATTGTACGCCAATTAATAGCTTTGCGGTTGGAAGACAGTAAAACTGCAATTGCCATAATTCCAAGCACGCCGCCAATTCCCCATAAAACATTCATGCTTGTAAAATCTCCTCTCTAAATTGACGAAACATTGCGAATAGTAGAATTGCTACGTTTCTCTGAAAATATTATCTTATGTAACTTATCACACCAGACATCGGAGGTCAAACGTCTACGGAAAAGTCAGAATAGGAAAACAATAAGAGGGATAAACACATATAGGATGAAATTTGGTCATGATGTTTCAGAGGAAGAACGACCGAAAAACTATATAAATCCATTTTGACTTACTGCCCATAAAAGTCCGATTGGTTCAACTAACCTTCTGGGAAAAAAACGCTCCCAGAAGGAAGTTTCACTTTATGTCATTTTTTCAATTTGTATTTATATATATAATATAATGAAAAGAGCCTTCTAGTAATCTAGAAGGCTCTAAAACTATCAATTAATAAGGCTTAGAATATCCTAAGAAATGACTGCTCCAATATGAGTTGTTTAATGAAGCTACTTTAACGCCATTGTCACCGGCTTGAATAAATGTACCGCCGCCAAGGTAAATACCCATATGAGATGGACCAGATTTATATGTGTTTTGGAAGTAGATTAAGTCGCCTGGCTGTGGGTTAGATGTATGTTGGAAGCTACTCCAATATCCAGCTACACTTGTACGGCTGATTGAATAACCAAACTTCTTATATACGTGATAAATGAAACCACTGCAGTCAACGCCATTTGCAGAAGTGCCGCCCCATACGTATGGAACACCTTCCATTGATCTTGCGTATGAAAGTAGTGATGACATATCACCAGAGTTATTGCTTGTATTGTTGTTATTATTTCCATTATCCGGTTTTTCAGCTGGTTTATTTTCTTGTCCGCTGCTTACAGGTGTTTTAGATAAGTAGCGAGTGCCTACATATCCAGTGCGGCCATTATAGTTAATTTTGCTCCAGCCGTATTCGTCTGCAAGTACTTGTACTTTTTGTCCTTGTGGTAAGGCTCCGATTACACCGTAGTTTGAGCCAGCGCCGCTGCGTACATTTAGTGCGCTTGCATTAACGTAATATTCTCCGCTTCCTTGCGATGGAGTTTCATTGCTTGTTGCTGGCGGAGTAGGTGTAGAAGTGCCGTCTTTTACAAATTTCACAAATTCGCTGCTAACATAACCAATTTGTCCATTATGCTTCACTTTGAACCAGCCATTTTCAGCGCCAATAACGTTTAACTTTTGTCCGTTTAATACGCCGCCAATGATACTGTTGTATGTAGCTGGGCCTGTACGAACGCGTAAAGATGTTGCGTTTACAACGTAAGTACCGCCAGGTTGGACTGTAACATTGTTGTTATTATTTTGCTGTTGGTCATCCTGTGCAGCATCTGTATTAGAGCCGCCTTTTGTTACATAATCTTTGCTAATGTAAGCTGTTTGTCCGCTGTAGTTAATTTTGAACCAATCTTGTACTTCGCCAACGACTTGTACAACTTGTCCTTTATGTAGAGAACCTAACTGTGTATGTGATGTGCTAGGGCCTGTACGAACACGAAGGGAAGATACATTTACTGTATAGTTTCCACTTGCTGGTTGAACAGTTGTGTTATCGTTTGGTTTAGAAGGGGTATTCGTATTGCCCGCATTTACAAACTCACCGCTAACATAGCCGACTTTTCCATTGAGATTAATTTTATACCAGCCATTTTCTTGTCCAATTACGTTTAGTGTTTGTCCTTCGTATACGCGAGACATGATGTCATTAGAAGTGCCAGGACCCGTACGAACGCGTAATACATCCGCGTTTACTGTGTACTTTGTTGTGTTTTGTGATGTTGCTTGAGCCGTTTGAGCTGTTTTTGCTGCAGGTTGTTGTACGGTTTCAGCTGCCTGAACCGTATCCATTGTCGGTGCTACAGCACCTGCAACAGATACTGCAGCAAGACCGGCAAGATATTTTTTCATAGTTTGTCGATTCCTTTCTGCCTGTATTTTAAGGTAATGAAAAATTTACCAACTATAAAAATTCTAAAATGGTTGTCGATTGATGTCAATACTTATGAAGAAATCCGAATATCCTAAAAAGGGATAACAAAAAAAAGAAAGGTGCAAAAATACACCTTTTTTTGGTTTTGTATCCATATATTCTCATTTTTGAGGTGTAATTGTCCGCTTTTAAGGCCAAAGGACGTTGGAAGTAGAAAAACTTTGCATAAATGTTTTTTGTAACAATTTTGTGATAGGCCCGACTTGTCCGTTTTGAATAGCAGTCCCATCGAGGTGTGTCACTGGCATCACTTCAAAGGTTGTTCCTGTAAAGAAACATTCATCTGCTTTGTATACATCATGAACACTAAACAATTCTTCTTCCAGAGGAATATGTAATGTATGGGCAAGCGATATAATATATTGCCGAACAATACCGTTTAAAATGAGATGATTGGCAGGGTGTGTATATAGCGTTCCATTCTTCACAAGAAAGAAGTTAGAGTGGCTTCCTTCAGTGACGATGCCGTTACGAACGAGAAGAGCCTCTTTGCAGCCTTTTCGCTCTGCTTTTGTACTAGCTAATACATTGGGTAGTAAATTTAGTGACTTAATATCGCAGCGCAGCCAGCGGATATCAGGCTCCGTTATGGCGCGAATTCCATACTCAATCCATAAAGCAGGGCGTTCTTTTTTGCGAATGTATGCATAAATAGTTGGAGTTGCATCAAAGGAAAAGGCATGAACACGCGGCTTGACACCTCGTGAAATTTGGAGATAAATGATGCCGTCTTCTTGAAATTGATTTTTTTCCAGCAGTTCGTATAGGAATGCGATAAGCTCAGCTTTTGAGAGAGAAAGGGTGAGCTCCATTTCTTCCATAGAGCGGTATAATCTTGTTATATGTGGATCTAACAAATGCAAGGTCCCTTTATAAACACGAATTACTTCATATACGCCATCACCAAACTGTAGACCGCGCTCTTCTAAGTCAATATGAGGTTGTTCGTTTGTTGTATCAATCATTTTTCCATTCCATAATATAAAGCGTTCATATTTCATGTTTTTCTCCTTCCTTTCCCAATTATTGTCTGCACATACAAATTCGAAGGCCGGAAGAAAGAATCCTGCTTTGCAACAAAAAAACAACGTTCTATTACAGAACGTTGCATAAGGAGGGTAGCTTGTATAATAGGGACAAAGCTTACATGTTTTATTATAAAGATGTTTCATAAATTTTATGTAAAATTTTAGTGAAGGCTGTGTAATGATTAGTCAGCGTGTTTCTTGAAAGCTGTTTTTGCATAGTGTGTGTTCATGTCATATGATCGATATATTGATGTTATAAATAGAAAAAAAGACGCTAATTACTTAGCGCCTTTTTCTTTATTATTTTCTTTAATGGTTGTTTTGATTGTACCTGTTTTTACTTTGTTACCATCGTAGAAACGCAGTAAGTCACCTTCAATAATTTGATCTGACATGCGCAACTCATTTTGTGCGCGGTCAATCATTGCTTGTGCTTCGGCTTTTGGCACTTCTGCAACTGCACCTGTCGTACGGTTATAGAATGTATTATTTGTGTAAATGTATTGATCTGTAACGAAGCTTCCATCACGTAATACGACAAATGGTTTGCGCTCTGGTGCGAATAAATCATGACCAAAGTTAATGTCGTTCGTTGTATCAACACCTAGTAAATGAAGGATTGTTGGTTTTACATCAATTTCTCCAGCAGGTGCTGTAATTGTTTTTCCTTCTTTTTGACCAGGAACGTGAACGAAGAATGGTGTACGTTGTAAGTTCATACGATCAAATTCTGTAATTTCTTCTTTTCCTAAGAATTGTGCCATTGCACGGTTATGGTTGTCAGAAATACCGTAGTGGTCACCATAGAATACAATAACAGAGTTATCGTAAAGGCCCTCTGCTTTTAAATCTTCAATAAAGTGTTTTAACGCTTCATCTAAATAACGAGCTGTTACCATGTAATTGTCAAATACATCGTCACCAGAGTTATATGGCTCAATTAATTTCGTTGCTTCATCATAGTCAAATGGATAGTGGTTTGTTAACGTAAGGAAACGTGTATAGAACGGTTGCTTAATATTTTTTAACATATCCACTGATTGATCAAAGTACTCGATATCTTTTAAACCCCAACCTAGCTTTGTTTCAGGGGTAACCTTGTAATCTAATTCATTAAAGTAACGATCGTAACCAAGTGCTGGGTACACCATGTTACGGTTCCAGAATGTTGCGTTGTTTGCATGGAATACAGCTGTGTAATAGCCTTGCTCATGCAAGATTTCTGGCGTTGCAACAAATTCATTATTACCATGCGTAAAGAATACAGCGCCGCGATCTAATGGATATAAAGAGTTATCTACAAGAAACTCTGCATCAGATGTTTTACCTTGACCTGTTTGGTGATAGAAGTTTTCAAAGTAATAGCTTTCTTTCGCAAACTGGTTTAAGAATGGTGTCACTTCTTGTCCGTTTACTGTCGCACCAATTAAGAATTGCTGCATGGACTCAAGAGATACAACAATTACGTTTTTCCCTTCTGCTACGCCGAACATATTTGGATCTGGCTTTTCTTGCATTGTTTTCACATAGTTCTCTGCTTCTTGCAGCTTACTGCCATCTGCAAATGCTTTTTGTGAACTTGATTTTGCTTGTAGGCCAAGGTCGTACACTTGGTGTACGTATAAGCCTAAGTTTTTGACAAGCATTACGCGGTCAAATGAGCGTGTTAATAATTCAGGACGCTCTGCTTCTGCAAGTCCTAAGTTTGCAAAGAAAATGGCAATTGTTGATACGAAATATAGTGATCGCATTGGACGTGAAACACGCTCTGTTTTTGCATAGTCTTTCTTTTTCTTTAAAAGGACTGCGAAGAAGATAATATCGGCAAAAGCGACAACAATTTTGTAGTTAAGGAGTTCTTTCACACTGGAGCCAAGACTACCGAAGTTTGACGTTTGTCCAAGTACAGGTAATGTCACAAAGTCGTTATAGAAACCGTAGAACATTACGTTACCAACAAGAATGATGGTAAGGACAAAGTCAATTCCAAGTGCAATATAGTTTCGTTTTTTCCCTTTTGCAAATAATGCAAGACCCACTAGAAATAATGATGAAGCTAATGGGCTAATAAATAAAATGAATTCTTGCATGAAAGATTCTAGTTTTAAGTCAAAGCTAGTACGTGTAATAATGTACGTTTTTAGCCACACTGTGATGGCAATAAAGAATGTAAATCGCACGTTTTGAAATTGTAATTTCAAAGATTCCTTCATCCATTTCACCCTTTCTCTATCAGGCTTGGTCGATTTTTGAGAGAAACCTGCTAAAATAAAAAATACATAGTTTTCTTTGCCATGGATAGAGTTTTTTCTTTATACATCTATATATGACTTGAACTATGCATACCCTTTTGTTTTCCTGTCATTTTGTATTGTTCCATAAGAACAAAGCCATTTTGTATTATACAACAAAATTTGGCTATTAGGAACACACTCGCATCTTACATTTTTTGTCTTTTTTTCCATTATAGCTGACAGTGAAAACTTTAACATTGGTTTATATGCTCGTCAACTAGAAAATATAACAAATATGGGAAAGAGTCCGTAGAAACGAGGACTTTTTATATTGAGAAAAATTTAAAAATCAGCACCAAACACTTGTTCTTTTCCGCTTGTTTGTTATAATAAGAATGCATGATAAGTAACGTTGCCAAGCTAGAATCTACATTATATTGTATGTGTGTGAAGTTTGCTTATGTTGTAAAAGAATTCGGCATAATAGAAATAAAGTAAAATTTCCATCAGTGGGTGTCTTACTGCCCGCGAATAGCGGGATAAAAGAATAACAAGGGGAGATTTCATGATGAAGGAGAAATTTTCGGTCGAAGCGTTTTGGAATAAAGTAAAACATGCAGCAATTAAGGCGGGACATTCCGTTATTTATGCCAGTTTGTTGCTGTTTTATGTATTGCAGAAACCAGGTGTTCCAAAACGAGTGAAGCTTACGATTATTGGTGCTCTTGCGTATTTTATTGCACCGATTGATGCTATTCCGGATTTTGTAGCTGGACTCGGTTATACAGATGACTTAGGCGCATTAACGGCTGCGCTCGTACAAGCTGCCATGTATGTAGATGAAGAAGTGAAAGAACAAGCGCGTACAAAGCTGGGAGAATGGTTTGGTTCTGATGTGGATACGTCACTTATCGATCAAAAATTAGATTAATGCAGTAAGACGTCTATTGGTGTTTCTTTCATTAATGGACAGTCGGACGAGTTAGGATCGAACGGAAGGAATTGGATATGCCATCAGGAAAAACACACACGAAGATAAACTTAGTTTCTCTTCCCATTGTATTATTTATGCTCGGTTCTTACGGGCTAACGAATTTTGATTTTCTTCTTACGTTTGCGATTGGATTTATTGTTGGGACGTATTTTTTAACACCGGATTTGGATATTCATAGTTCTGCTTACCGCAAATGGGGGTTATTTCGCATCTTTTGGTATCCATATCAAGTTGTGATGCCGCATCGGTCACCGCTTACGCATACGATTATTATTGGTGATTTGATTCGTCTTCTTTATATGTTAATCGTTTTCTCACCGTTTTTATATATTTTAAATCAAACAGTGTTAGAGGGAAAACTGATAGAGATTGCAAAGGAGCATGAAGTGGCAATTGTTATGTTTGTACTGGGCGTGATAGCTGCTAGTGCATTACACATTATCGCGGACGGTGTAAATACAAGGCGTAAAAAAATGATGCGCCGCAAACGAAGAAAAAGAAGATGGTAAAGGTACTCGCAGCGTGCGAGTACTTTTTTCTTATATATATAAAGATGGTGAGATTTTCCTTTATCCCGCATTAACGGGCAGTAAGACCCTCACCTCAAGATGCAGAGAGAACTAAGAAGGTAGGTGGGGGATAACTGCCCGTGCCCGATTGGTTCAACTAACCTTCTGGGAAAAAAAACGCTCCCAGAAGGAAGTTTCACTTTACCCCGCCCAAACAGCCGGTAAGAAGTTAGGCAAGGAAGAGAGCCAAACCGTCTGTAAGGGCCCGATTGGTTCAACTAACCTTCTGGGAAAAAAACGTTCCCAGAAGGAAGTTTCACTTTATAGTTTTTGCACTGAAAACTACAATCAAAAGCTCTTCTTAAGAAACCTTTGATAAATTATAATGTATGGTTTGTTTGAATTTTTGCCTGTTTGAGTTAAAGCATTTTTCAATTCCAAGGTAGCGGTCTAAACTTAAAACGTAACTGCGTTTTAAAAAGAATAATATTCCAAATGCACTTGTATACAGTGTAAGACTTGTTAAATTCATATTACCTGAGAGAATAAAATTAATATGCATAAAAAGACAAATACAAACAGAAGGAATAATCATTAATCCTACTATCATACATATACCAACTACAATCTGGACGATAGGAATCGTATAGTTAAAGAACATAATATGTTTTAGGGCTATGTATTGAATGAAATCATGATAAAATTCTGGAACATTTGGTTTTTCTAGTGCCATTATTAAGTAATTTTTAAGAAAAATCCCAGGTTCACTAAACCAATGTTTTTCTGTAATCTTTGTTATTCCTGCCAAAAGCCATCCAATCCCAAAAAAAACGCGCATTAAAGTAACTAATAATTGAAATAATTGCTTTTCCAGACGCCTTGATAATACATTCATAACATTAAACATCTCCAATCTTGTAAGGGGAAAAGAAGTACCCTTAAATATTGATAACGATTATCATTATCGAAATTAAATTTAACAATTATGATAACTATTTTCAACGGAAAATGTAGGATAATTTGCAAAAGGTTAGGAAGTGAATTCCCGCTTCAAGATTCGAGAGAGAAGTGAAGGGAATTTTCATACATGTAATGTCATTCCAGTTCTATCAATTAAGCTTAGATCGGGCGAATTGTAATGGAATGAAAGCAAGACCGTCAAAAGACGGTCTTGCTTCTTATTTTTCTTTAATTAATGATGCCAACAAATACCCAAACAAATTATCTCGTATTATCTAGCTGTGACATCTTTAGCTGCTTCAGAAATACGGTCAACTGTTGCTTTTCCAGCATCTTCAACAGCATCAACTGCATTTTGTACTGCATCGCTTGCTACTTCAATTCCACGTTTTGTTTTATTACGCCCTTCATCAATAGCAGATTGATTTCGATTTTGTTCAGCCATTTGTTACCCTCCTAAAATTGGTTTTCGATCTTAGTATAAGAAAATGTCATTTTACTATTCATACATTAGAAATATTTCTAATCATTCGGGTTGTGTGAACAAAAAACCTCTTCAGAATACGTTTATCCCGCTATTTGTAGGCAGTAAGACTCCCACCTCAAGATGCAGAGAAAAGCAAAGAAGATAGGTGAGGGATGAAGAAAATCCCACTGATGAAAGTTTTACTTTATCCCGCCCAAACAGCCGGTAAGAAGTTAGGCAAGGAAGAGAGCCAAACCGTCTGTAAGGACCCGATTGGTTCAACTAACCCTCTGGGGAAAAACGCTCCCAGAAGGAAGTTTCACTTTATCCCGCCCAAACAGCCGGTAAGAAGTTAGGCAAGGAAGAGAGCCAAACCGTCTGTAAGGGCCCGATTGGTTCAACTAATCCTCAACGAGAAAACCATTCGTTGATGAGAGTTTCACTTTATTTTAGAAACTTGTAATCATATCACATTTTGTGAAAGAATGAACAAAGAAAATGTGAAAAAAATTCGAAAATAGGATTGTAAATAGGGAAAAATATGATAAAGTAGAATTATCAAATATTTATGAAAACGTTTTCTGTAAACGTTTTATTTTTTGGACCTAAAGGTCTGATGACCTGGTTGTCCACTTATAGGATTATAAGTACATGAAAAAGAGACATTAGAAGGGAAGAGAAACTATGAGCACATGGACACAAGTTTATGATCCGCTAGGTAACATTTGGCTTTCGGCAGCAGTTGCAATGATTCCAATTGTATTTTTCTTCTTAGCGCTAACAGTTTTTCGTATGAAAGGCTACGTTGCAGGGTTCATTACAGTTTTATTAACAGTTATAATTGCACTTTTTGTTTATAAAATGCCATTTACGATGGCGATAGCAGCAACGGGCTATGGGTTTGCTTATGGATTATGGCCAATTGCGTGGATTATTATCATGTCAGTATTTTTATACAAAATCTCAGTAAAAACGGGACAGTTCGATGTCATTCGTGCATCTGTTCTTTCTATTACAAATGATCATCGTCTACTTGTCATTTTAATCGGCTTCTCATTCGGTGCATTTTTGGAAGGAGCAGCTGGATTTGGAGCACCAGTAGCAATTACAGCAGCGCTTCTTGCAGGACTTGGTTTAAACCCGTTATACGCAGCGGGGCTTTGCTTAATTGCAAATACAGCACCGGTAGCATTCGGAGCGATGGGTATTCCAATTTTAGTAGCGGGTCAAGTAACAGGTATTGATCCTCATAAAATAGGAGAAATGGCTGGACATCAATTACCGCTTCTATCATTATTTGTTCCATTCTTTATTGTATTCTTAATGGATGGATTAAAAGGTGTAAAACAAACGTGGCCTGCATTACTTGTAGCAGGCGGTTCGTTCGGGATTACGCAGTTTATTACAGCAACATATCTTGGACCTGAACTCCCGGATATTACATCAGCACTAGTGAGCTTAGTGAGTTTAGCGCTATTCTTAAAAGTATGGCAGCCAAAAGAAATTTACCGTTCTGGAAAAGGACAAGCAGAAGCAGCGGCGACGGTAGATGCTGGTTCTACAATGAATTTAACAGCAGGAAAAGTTTTGAAAGCGTGGTCACCTTTTATTATCTTAACGATAATGGTTGTAATCTGGAGCCAAAAGTTCTTTAAAGCTTTATTTGCTCCAGGCGGTGCACTTGAAAGCTTAGTGTTTAAAATTCAAATTCCGGGTCTGCATAATTTAGTGATGAAGGCAGAGCCAATTGTTAATAAACCAACACCATATGAAGCTATATTAAAGATTGATATTTTATCGGCAACAGGCACAGCAATTTTGATTGCATGTATTATCACAATGTTTGTTTTGAAAATGAGTCCAAAACAAGCAGTGGTCACATTTAAAGAAACATTGCAAGAATTGAAAATGCCAATTTTATCGATTGGATTAGTACTTGGTTTTGCTTTTATGGCAAATTACTCAGGACTTTCATCGACATTGGCATTAGCGTTAGCAGGAACGGGGAAATTCTTCCCATTCTTCTCGCCATTCCTTGGATGGCTCGGGGTATTCTTAACAGGATCAGATACATCTGCAAACGCATTGTTCTCAAATCTACAAGCAATTACAGCGCAGCAAGTAGGCGTAAGCGAAGTATTGCTTGTTGCGGCGAATACAACGGGCGGTGTAACTGCTAAAATGATTTCACCGCAGTCCATTGCAATCGCATGTGCGGCAGTTGGACTTGCTGGGAAAGAATCGGACTTATTCCGTTTTACAGTGAAGCATAGTTTATTCTTCGTAACAATCATCGGTATTATCACATACATTCAAGCTTATTATTTAACTTGGATGATTCCTTAATAGAAAAAGGGGTGTCTCTTATGATGAGATACCCCTTTTTGTTATTTTTGATTTTAGCATGGAAGATGTACGGTTTTAACGTGATGTAAATTAAAATGAAAACGCTGATTACGTGCTGTAATGAGTTCAATTTGGTTGTCGGTTACTTCAGCTAATTTGCCAATTTTAAAATTCTGTATGCCTAAATCAAGTAAAACGATATGTTGTTTTAGTTTTTTCATTTGCTCAGAAAATGTACGTGCAAGTGTAATCTTTGAAGCTGGTGATAAGAGTTTTTCATTTTCTAGTCCGTAAGGCGTTTCTGCTTCCTTATACGGAACGATATATTTTACGTGATGAAATGGGATGTATAACATTTGATAGACAGGTGAGAGGAAGATAAAATAGTCATTCATAATATGGGTAACATATCCATGTAAGAAGTGTTCATGTGATAGCGCAAGTTCAATAAATTGTCCTTTTGCCACTTGCAATGTTTTTCGTAGTGAAATAGTGGATTCACTTGATATTATGTCTGGCGGTAGTAAAGATTCTGGAATTGTTAGGTTATCAAATAATGAAGAATCGATGTTTGGGGTTAAATGTTGAATGTGTAAACTGGAGATATACATGTACTTTTCTCCATCATACAATACAATAATGTCTGAGCCTTTATCAATCATAATCCCTTCAAATGGAAGAAGGTCCCCGGATAGTGTCACTTGTATGGGATGATTAATATATTTTTGTAAATGAAGCATAATAATCACCTTTCTTGTAATTACATAATCTCCTCCTTCTAACATAGTGGAAGGAGGGAGATGTTTTAGGGTGCGAAGATTAATTTAACCCAATAATATAAACATAGTAGTGTAAAAATGACGGTTGGCGGAATGACAAGGAATGTAGTTTTTATATAGGTACCCCAACCGATAGTTACTTTTCCTTTTTTCACAATATACATCCACATTAAGCTTGCTAGTGTACCAATCGGGAGTAATAATGAACCCATGTCACTACCGATGATGTTTGCAAGATAAATGGTTTTCAATGTAATAGGATCTAGTCCCATTTCGGTGAGTTCAATTGTGCCAATCATTAAGGCAGGATGGTTATTAAAAATGTTAGAGAGGATAGAGATTAGGCCCCCCATAACAAAAGTGGCATGAAATAAACTATCAGCGACGAGTGGTTGAAATGTAGTGACGAGCAGTTTGGTTAAACCGATGTTATTAAGTCCATACACAATCACATACATAGAAAATGCGAAAATTAAGACGTACCAAGGGGTTTTTTTAATCATATCATGAGGTGGGATGCGCAGTTTGTACCATCTCCACCCGAGTAAAATAACGGAGCCAATGACTGCTACAATGGCGATAGAAAACTGAAAGAAAGATGCGATAAATAAGCTGATGCGAACGCACAAAACAAATAATAGAATTCTAAGCATAAACTTTGTTCGCTTACGATTTTCATCAATTGCGGGACGTGGTTGCAGTGGGTGAAAGGATTTTTTAACGAAATTTTCATCTAAGTATGTCGACAAGACCGGGAGTTTTTCAGGGATTTTTTTCCGAAAAACAAGGAATAATAGAAACGACATAAAAAGGAGCCCTAACGTAGCGGGAACAAACATCATGGCTGTGTGCATGTATAAATCCATATCAATAATTCTCAGGGCGATTAAATTCACAATATTGCTTACACCAATCGGCGCGCTTGAGGCAGTGGCGATGAGTGCACCACTTAATAAGTAAGGTATTTTTTGATCATTTTTGAGTCGCAAATGGTGTAATAAAAGCAGTAAAATGGGAGTTGTAATTAAGATGCTACCATCGTTATTGAAGAATAATGTCATGAGAAAACAAAGAAGATTTGTATACCAAAAGAGGCGAATACCAGAGCTTTTTGCTTTTTTAGCAAGTTGAACGGCGTACCAATAAAAAAAACCGAAACTCTCTAATACGATCGCCATAACAATGGTAGCCATAATTGTTATGGCGGCGCCCATAATCTTTGAGCTAATATCACCCAAGTCGGCAAGAGAAACTGTACCGCTTAAAATGACAATCACTGCACCAACTGTTGCTGGAATTGCTTCATTCATTCCTTTGGGACGCCAAAAGATGATGAGCGTGGTTCCGAGAAAAGCGAGTATGGTTATTGTATATTGTAGGTTTATCAACTCTTTCACCCCTGTTCTTATAGTGAAAAGTTCGCATAAGACATACGTCCTGCACTGGCTTATATTCTATATGTATGAAGTGTGGGTTCGGCTTGTACTAAGTGAAATACCCATTTTTTGAATAAGGAAAAGAAATGATATAAATACCTTTGCATTTTTTAGACAATGATGTATGATAAGAGCGTAGTGAAAATTTAATCAGTGATAAACTAGGGGTGCCCAAGAGAGCTGGGCTGAGAGGGAAGCGTGTTGAAGCTTCTTAACCCTTTGGACCTGATCTGGTTCGTACCAGCGGAGGGAAGTTAACGGCTTTACATAACAATGCCTTATGTTGCCAGGTCCTATTCTTTATTATGGACCTGGCTTTTTTATTTGAGCATATGCTAGCCGCTAGTTCTCATCCTGGTCATAAGAAAAGTGGAGCCGACTGTTTAGACGCAAGGGTCTAGGCGGCGAAACTGAATCTAAAGAAAAGCGGGGGTTACTTCGCTAAGACACAGGGGAGGAAACACAATTATGAAACAATCTGTTTCAGCTGAGCAAATTGAGTTGAAGTCAAGTTTACCGGGAAGCAAGAAGGTATATGTAGAAGGTACGCGTGAAGATATGAAAGTACCAATGCGCGAGATTGCACAAAGCGATACAAACGGTGTATCAAATCCATCTATTCGTGTGTATGATACGAGTGGTCCTTATACTGATCCTGATTACAAAGTGGAATTAGAAAAGGGGATTCCAACGCCGCGCCGTTCATGGATTGTGGAACGCGGAGATGTAGAAGAGTATGAAGGCCGTGAAGTGAAACCGGAAGATGATGGTGTGAAAGTAACAGCTAAACATACGCCTGTATTCCCGCAAATGGGACGTAAGCCGCTTTGCGCAAAAGCTGGGGAAAATGTTACGCAAATGCATTATGCGCGTAAAGGTATTATCACATCAGAGATGGAATATGTGGCGATTCGTGAAGGTGTGGAACCAGAATTTGTGCGTAAGGAAATTGCTGAAGGTCGTGCCATTTTACCAGCAAATATTAATCACCCGGAAGCAGAGCCAATGATTATCGGACGTAACTTCCATGTGAAAGTAAATGCGAATATTGGGAATTCAGCTGTATCATCGTCGATTGCAGAAGAAGTAGAAAAGATGACATGGGCAACACGCTGGGGTGCAGATACAATTATGGACCTTTCTACTGGGAAAAACATTCATACAACGCGTGAATGGATTATTCGTAATGCGCCTGTACCAGTTGGAACAGTGCCGATTTACCAAGCGCTTGAAAAAGTAAACGGGATCGCAGAAGATTTAACGTGGGAAGTATACCGTGATACGCTAATTGAACAAGCAGAGCAAGGCGTAGATTACTTTACAATTCATGCTGGCGTACTGCTTCGTTACATTCCGCTTACAGCAAAGCGTGTAACAGGAATTGTATCACGCGGCGGTTCGATTATGGCCCAGTGGTGTTTATATCACCATCAAGAAAACTTCTTATATACACATTTTGAAGAGATTTGTGAAATTATGAAGAAGTACGATGTTTCCTTCTCTCTTGGAGATGGATTACGCCCTGGTTCAATTGCGGATGCAAACGATGAAGCTCAATTTTCTGAGCTGGAAACATTAGGAGAACTTACGCAAATTGCTTGGAAGCATGACGTACAAGTGATGATTGAAGGGCCAGGACATGTACCGATGCATTTGATTAAAGAGAATATGGATAAAGAGCTCGACATTTGTCATGGTGCTCCGTTCTATACGCTTGGACCGTTAACGACAGACATTGCACCGGGTTATGACCATATTACTTCTGCGATTGGAGCAGCGATGATTGGTTGGTTTGGTACAGCAATGCTTTGCTATGTAACACCAAAAGAACATCTTGGCTTACCAAACAAAGATGATGTTCGTGAAGGGGTTATTACGTACAAAATTGCCGCGCATGCTGCTGACCTTGCAAAAGGTCATAAAACAGCACATCAGCGTGATGACGCTCTTTCTAAAGCGCGTTTTGAATTCCGCTGGCGTGATCAATTTAATTTATCATTAGACCCTGAGCGTGCAATGGAATATCACGATGAAACTTTACCAGCAGAAGGAGCAAAGACAGCGCATTTCTGTTCAATGTGTGGTCCGAAGTTTTGCAGTATGAGAATTTCGCATGATATTCGTGAGTATACAAAGGATAATGATCTAGAAACAACAGAAGCAATCTCGAAAGGTATGAAAGAAAAAGCAGAAGAGTTTAAAGAAGCAGGCAGTCAATTATATCGATAATTAGAAAGCATCTTTCTGAACACCTCTTAATCTATGATCATGTGTACCTAACCTAATATAGATAATAGTCCCCCTGCTGAGCGAGAGCAGGGGGATTTTGTTATAATTTACATAAAAAGCAAGATGGATCGGAGGGGTAAAAATGAAGCAGAAAATTGTTCCTGCTATTTCATTTATATTACAGATTCTTTTTGTCGTTACATTTGTTTTTTTATTGTCACCAAATTATGAGAAACAAATGGATATTATCATAACAGCTGTCAGTACGTTGTTTTTTGTGTTTGGTAGTTTTGGCCTTTCTGTATATTCATTTGCGAAGAAGTGGTACCCGAAATTATCGTTTTTCTTCATCATTACATCATGCATGTTGCTTGCTTATTTCATTTTGGTTTTTGTTCTTCCCGAGGCGGGAATTCCGCCTTACCTCTGTCACCGATTTACGGAGCATTAATATTAATAGAAATAGGAACCTTCCGTATATATTTTGGAGGGTCCCTATAAGGTGTTTTATTTAACGAGCAAAAACGAGCTGCACCCAGTAGAATAGGAGGAAGAGTGTTACGATTGTTGTAAGGGGAATGACAATTAAGGAGACATTCAAGTAATCTTTCCATTTTACTTTGATTTTATTTTGCTTTAGGATATGCATCCAAATAAGAGAAGCAAGTGTACCGATTGGTAGTAACAATGATCCCATATCGCTGCCAATAATGTTTGCGAGGTAGATTGTTTTGAGGGTAATAGGGTCTAATCCCATTTCTGTTAAGGTAATGGTTCCAATCATTAAGGCAGGATGGTTGTTAAAGAAGTTTGATAGAAGTGAAACGAGTCCACCCATGATAAAGCTTGCATGTAATAAACTTTGATTTACGATTGGCTCACATATTTGTACAAGCCAAGCTGTTAATCCAGCATTATGAAGCCCGTAAATAATGACGTACATGGAAAAAGCGAATATGAGAATGTGCCACGGTGTCTTTTTTAATATATCGACTGGATTTGTTCGTAAATAATACCATCTCCATACGAGCAGAACGAGGGAGCCAAGTACGGCAACGATTTCAATCGGAATTGCAAAGAATGAGGCAACGAAAAGAAGACAACGCATAAGGAAGACGAACAGTAACACTTTTAACATAAATTTTGTGCGTTTGCTTTTCGTATCAATAGAATCTTTCCCTTTTAAGGGGTGAAAGTGTTTTGTGAAAAAGACTTCTTCAATATCATAAGCGGATGTTGGTAGTGTTTTCGGTAATTTCTTTTTCACAACTAGATACATGAGCCATGACATAAAGATAAGCCCTAACGTTGCAGGTACGAACATCATTGCTGTATGCATATAGAGTGTCATATGAACGATGTTTAATGCGATTAAATTTACGATATTACTAACGCCAATTGGGGCACTAGAAGCAGTTGCAATTAATGCACCGCTTAATAAATATGGAATTTGTTGATGTGGCTTTAATTGAAGGTTTTTCAAAAGTAAAATTAAAATTGGTGTGGTAATTAAAATACTACCATCGTTATTAAATAATAGCGTCATGAGAAAGCAGAGTAATTGAATGTACCAATATAGACGGTGTCCGGAGCCTTTTGCTAAGTTCGCGAGCCGGGCTGCTGCCCAGTGGAAGAAACCAAAACTTTCTAATATAACAGCCATAACGATTGTCGCGATGATGGTGATAGAGGCGCCGCCAATTTTACTAATAATATCGGCAATGTCGCTGCGTGATACAAGACCGGTAATAATGATAATCCCCGCTCCAATTGCAGCTGGCCATGCTTCGTTTACTCCTCCTGGCCGCCAAAATATAACGACCATGGTGATAAAAAAAACAAAAAGTGTAATCCAAATTTCAATACCCATAGCTAGCCTGCCCTTCTTGATTCTTGAATTTGAACAAGAATATTTCGACTTGTCCACGACTTTCTAATTAATCATATTCATATTCTTAAAAGAAGGTATGGGACATTACACTAACTATTGTAAATATGTGCGTTTGGTGCTTTGAGGAAAAGACATAGTATATAGGGAATTCTAAATGAAAATAGGCACATATCCAGTATGTGCCTATTAGGTATTTATAATAGAAAGGTTGTTACATGCATCTACCTAGTTTTCTTTTGGTAGGTAGATGTGGATGAAAATATGCTACTTATTTCGTGGTAGATGATGTTTGACTAAGAATTTTGTTATCAGTATGGGTATTTGTAATGCTGTCTGTAAGAGCCCGATTGGTTCAACTAATCCTCAACGAGAAAATCGTTCGTTGGGGAAAGTTTCACTTTACTTTAAAAAAGTTCTATCTTTCAAGAATAAGTTCCAGAAGAAGATGAAGCCTGGTAATAGTATTGCGATACCGACTGCATAGAGAATGAGTAGCGCATAAAACGTTTCTTTCGTTGTAAAACTTGTGAATACAGTTACTTCTGGATAAATAATATACGGAAGGTGTGCAACGCCGTAAGCGTAGCTTGCAAATCCATACTGGGCAACGACAGAAAGAACAGCAATGCGTGGCCAGCCAAGTGTTTCATGTTTTTGACTTGTCCACCAAAGGGAAGAATAGCCAATGATAAAAAAGATGATCGAGATTGTAAACCATTTGAATTGTTTAATTAATCCTTCCATGAGCCAATGTGTTTCAGGTTCCATTACGACAAGTGCAATGATGGCGGTGACAAGCGTTGCAGGACCGAGCACGATGGCGTTTCTCCGGTAGACACGATATGTATCTTCGGACCCTTGTTCTCTAGCAAAATCAGCCAGAAAGAGTGCTGATAAAAAGAGTTCTGATGTTAAACCAAAGAGCATGTACCAGTATACGACTGGACTTGATAATAATTTTCCATATAATAACGTTTCTTTGCCGCCGGCAGTGGTAATGAAGGCTCCTTCTGTTACAGGAAGAACTGTAATTAAGAGAGCTGGAATTAATAGACCAGTAATGCCCGAAATAACACGCATTAGATACTGGTACTTTGGCAAGGAATAAGAAAACACCATAAAAGTACTACGAATTGTAACGAGTATGAGAATTAAGGTAACAGGTAAAAACATTGCGGTTGCGAGTGTAAATGCAGCTTTTGGAAAGAAGCCGAGAAACGCAACAACGACAAAGACTAGAAATGTATTCGTAACTTCCCATGTTGGGGATAAATAGCGATTAGCGAGTTTTCCAGCAAGTGTTGGGTGCTTTGCATACACCATTCCCCAAAAGCCGGCACCGAAATCAATTGAGCCTAAAATACTGTATACAAAGACGACAGCCCAGAGAATGATAATAGCAATGCTTGCTTCAGGCATGTGAGTCCCCCCCGTTCGGTTGTAAGTCTTGCTTCAATGGATGGCGCCTAAAGAATGTTCGTAATACGAAGACAGTTAAGATGCCAAGTGCAATGTAAAGTACGACAAATACGACAAATAATGGCCCAACAAAGTCGGCGCGCGTTGCAGCATCTGTTGTACGTTGAAAGCCGTAAATCGTCCAAGGCTGCCGTCCGCTACAGCTGAAAATCCAGCCACATTCAATGCCAAGAAGCATAATCGGACCGCCCGCAGCGATTGCTCCCAGTAGCCATTTTGGCAATTGTCCGCCTTTTTTTCGGTAAATGAAGTACCAATATCCAAGTGAAATTGCAGCGACGGCGAATGAAAATGTAGCTGCTCCGACCATTAAGTCAAAGAATAAATGGGTGTAAAAAGGAGGCCACGTTTCTGGTGGAAATTCATTTAATCCTTTTACAACTGTATTTGGAGAAAAACCGACTAACATACTTAACATGTTTGGGAATTCAATGGCGTATTTTAATTCGTGTGTTTCTGGATCGAGAACGCCTCCAACGGCTAGTGGTGCATGTGACTGTGTATGAAATAATGCTTCAGCTGCTGCCAGTTTCTCTGGTGAGTGCTCATGAAGTCCAATCGCAGATTCATGTCCAGAAACCCACATAATCGCGCCTGTAATGAATGTGACCATAAGACCTAAGTATAATCCTTTTTTATGATAAGCAATCTCCCGTGCGCTTTTATTTCGTTTTAATAATTTAAAGCCAGCGATAGAAGCGATGACAGCAGCTCCTGTTGCATAAGCGGTAATGACAACATGAACGGAGCTTGTGAAAAAGCTTGGATTAAAAAAGGCTTTCCACGGATTAACATTATAGACTGATCCGTCCGCGGCCATTGAAAATCCGGCTGGTGTATTCATCCATGTATTTGCTGATGTAATGAGTACAGCGGATGCAGTTGCGCCGAGCATAACAAAAAAGAGCGATATTAATCGCATGAATGGTGGCAACTTGTCTGCAGCATAGACGTAAATGGACATGAACAATGCTTCTAGGAAGAAGGCGAAAATTTCAATTTGAAATGGAACGGAAATAACTTGTCCAACAATCTTCGCAAAGCCAGGCCAAAGCAAGGAAATTTGGACGCCTACAATTGTTCCTGTTGGAATGGCAACACCAAGAAGAATCGCAAATGCTTTCGTCCATCTTTTTGCCATCACAGAGTAATCGGAGTCCTTCTTCCAGTGATATAACACTTCACTTATAAAAATCATTAAGGAAAGTCCAATTCCCAGTGTTGCAAAGATAATATGGAAGGCTAACGATGATCCAAAGAAAGCGCGCGATAGTGTAACAGTATCCATGTTTCTACTCCTCTTCGTTTTTGCCATTATTTTCTTACTGATATGGAAATTTTATTCAAAAAAATGACAAAAAATATATATGTATTTTAGGAGAGATTATGATATTATAATGTTGAAATCTTCTGAAAATAAAAATTTTTATTTTAGAATTGTGCTTTGAGGGGAAATATTTTATAATGCTTTATGCGAACGCAAGTTCTGTTTTGCAGAATTTCTTTACAAACTGTAAGGGAAAAATGCGGATGTGCACTGGATTTAGTCGTATTCATGAAACGGAGGGAAAGTTTTCATGTATCCAGAAGTCATTAAAAAAATGGCATTTTCGAAAGAGCATAAAGATTTATTGTTGAAGCTATACAATAAGGAAATTACGCGACGTGAATATGATCGTCTCGTACAAGCACTATATCGACCAGCGAAAGAAAGTGTGTAAATACCCATTTATAGTGATTGGATAACTGAATCTCATATTAGTGAAGAGGGCAATCTGAAAAGATTGCTTTTTTATTATGATGGCTAGTGAACCAATCGGGCTTTTACGGGCAGTTATCCCCCACCTCAAAATTCGGAGAAAAGCAAAGAAAACCCCCACTGATGGAGGTTTCACTTTATATGAATTTGATTGTTTAGTTAATAGCGGTGATTTCGCCTAAGCCGCGAGTCAACCGTTTTATATATAATTGCTTCGGATTGAGTATAGGCAATATATAATCGATAGCTTGTTGCGGGTCTACCTTTGTTCCACACGTATAGCAGTCAATAGCTGCAAACTGTTTTTCTGGATACGTATGAATAGAGATGTGGCTTTCCGATAGTAAAACTAATATTGTAACTCCAGATGGTTCGAATGTTTTGGAGTCTACTGATAATACAGTTGCACCGCACATATTGGCTGCCATGACTAAATGTTGTTGTAAGAATTCACGATCATTTAATAAGGAAGTGTCTACCTCCCACATATCTACTATTATATGTCTTCCAAATGTTGAATACTCCATGGTACCTCCTGTTTATATATAAGATTAATATTCCATATCTTCTTGATAGCAACGGTGTAGAATAAGTTGGTTCTCTGTGTTGATTACTGCGTTTTGTCGTTCCTCTAAGAGGTCTTCTCTAAAGCGAAATAATAAAGCGAGGTTTTTCGGAAGTGTTCGATGAGGAACGGTTACGGGTAATGGGTTTCTATTGCGCATAATGGAGGAAGAATTGGTCGCGATATGAAAGCCCCAATCGTTTCCGAAAGAAGGAACGATTGTATGATAGCTTGCAACTGTTAATCCAGTGCTGCGAATTGTTCGGCCGATGCTCCAATAGGTAAGCGGTGCATCTTCTGGTGAGTTGGATTGACAGACGAACGCTCCACCTTTCGTAAGGAAGCTAGATACCACAGAAAATAATTCTTTCGTATATAGCTGACTCAATGTCTCGGTTGCTGGGTCTGGGAAGTCGATAATAATCACGTCATATTTACGAGATTTCGTACGTAAAAATTTTCGAGCATCGTATGCATGGATATTTACACGCTTATCGAAAAAAGCACCTTCATTTAACGCGACAATTTCAGGCACATTAGTCGCAACTTTGATAACTTCTTCATCCAAATCGACAAGATCGACGCGGCGAACCGTTTGATATTTTAAAACTTCTCTTAATGCAAGACCATCCCCGCCTCCTAAAATAAGAACAGATTTTGGGGAATCTACTAATGCCATTGCAGGGTGAACAAGTGCTTCATGATACAGTCGCTCGTCTACAGAGCTAAATTGTAATTGTTCATCAAGATACATTCTGACATCATTCACCTTTAGCACATCAATCTTCTGGTATTGGCTCTTTCCTCGAAATAGAGCAGTATGCTTGTCTGCTAATATTTCTCCTAAACTCAGTTTGTCCCATATATCCCCGTGGCTGTAACTTTGAGATGATGTTGAGTTTGAGTTGTTGCTGTTAGATTTTTTATTATAATATTTTTTACAATCTGCAGTAGATTCTTCCTTTTGGTCATGCTTCCGACAGTTTCTCGGCATGTTGAGCTCCTTTCTTTTATATAAAATAGATTTTGAAAGTTCATGTTAGTATATGTACATTACTAGGGAAGGCTTGGACGATTCTTTATATTGAGGCAAAGATTTTTTAAATAGAATAGGTTCATATAGAATTTTGTTCGAAAAAACTTTTTTTCTACATGTATACGGCTAGACAACTAATCATTTTGTAAATTTCATGTAAATGTGTGTCAATAGCGTGTGCAGGATGGGACAACAGTTGCAACTATGGTACATCCAGTTTATGTAGATGCAGAGCTGGTGGAGTTTTAGGAGTAAAAGGGGCTGCCAAAGATATCGGCGGAAGTGGTGCATTTATCGGCGCTATTTGAGATATATCGGCGGAAGTGGTGCATTTATCGGCGTTATTTGTAATATATCGGCGCTTCGACAGAATATAAAGACCCTTCGACGATGTTCGACATGCGAGTGGTCGGGCTGCTGGAACTGGGTAATATCGAAAAGTAAAAGGAGCTAATCTAAATGTCCGCTTTTAGATTAGCTCCTTTCTTATCCCGCATTAACGGGCAGTAAGACCCCCACCTCAAGATTCAGAGAAAAGCGAAGAAGATAGGTGGGGGAAACTGCCCGTAAAAGCCCGATTGGTTCAACTAATCATCAGTGGGGGATAAAAAAAACCCCCACTGATGGAAGTTTCACTTTATAGTACCGATAAAATGATCCCGCTTATCGCACCTACTACAACAATTACCCACGGCGGCAGCTTCCAAAAGGCAAGCATTGCAAATAAGAGTAATGCGACAACGAAATCAGCAGGTTTCCCAACCGAGCTCGTCCAAATCGGATGATAGAAGGCGGCAAGTAAAATACCGACAACAGCTGCATTTATACCAAGCAGAGCACCTTGTACGTATGATTTGCGGCGCAGTGCATCCCAAAAAGGTAACACGCCTACTACGAGTAAGAAAGCTGGAAGGAAAATTGCAATCGTTGCAATTGTTGCCCCGAGGGCCCCGTTCATAATTGCACCGATATAAGCGGCAAATGTAAATAATGGTCCAGGGACAGCTTGCGCCATTCCATAGCCAGCGAGAAATTGCTCTTTCGTTATACTACCGTTTGACACAAACTCATTTTCTAGGAGAGGAAGAACGACATGACCGCCGCCAAAGACGAGAGAGCCTGATCGGTAGAAGCTATCAAACATGGCAATCCAGTGCGAGAGAGGGCGTAATATTGGTAATAGTATCAATAAGAGAAAGAACAGAGATAAGCATAGCGCTGCGACTTTTCGTGAAATCGGAATGGATATTTTTGTTTCAGTTGTTATTGTGTGCTCTCTGTATAAGAGCCACCCAATTCCACCAGCGAATAAAATAACTACGATTTGTATCCAAGCTGCTTGGAATAATAGAACGGCAGCTGCAGCGATGACTGCAATCGTTGCGCGGCCGCGGTCTGGTGTTAACTTCTGTGCCATTCCCCATAATGCATGAGCGACAATTGCTACGGCTACAAGTTTTAAGCCGTGAATCCATCCGGCATGGGCAATGTCTATTTGCTGTAATGCGGAAGCAAACAACACGAGCGCAAGAACGGAAGGTAACGTAAATCCAAGCCAAGAAACAATCGCCCCAAGTATGCCGCCTCGAGATAAGCCAATGCCCATGCCGACTTGGCTACTAGCAGGGCCGGGAAGAAATTGACAAAGCGCTACTAAATCAGCATAGCTTTTTTCGTCCATCCACTTTCGCCTTTGGACGTACTCGTTATGAAAATAGCCAAGATGTGCAACAGGCCCCCCAAAGGAAGTGAGTCCAAGTTTCGTGGAAACGAGAAAGATTTCTACTAATACTTGTAAGTAATTTGTAATGGTTTGTTTTGTTTTCAAAATGACGTAAATTCCCCTTCTTTTTTGATGAACGTTTTCTTCTATCATATCGAATGTATGTAAATAAGAACATCGATAGAGTGTAATAAATGTGTAAATTTGCATACACTGCGAGTATCGTTTTATGGAAGTTGTAATCTATTAAAAATTCGGGTGAGGTAGTCAAAGAAACAAGCGTATTTAGAATGGAGTGAGTATTGTATCATATCAGCTTTATAGAAGGAGGTGATTAAAAGAGTGACAAAACATTTTTTTGCTAGATTAAAAGGACGTAATGAAGTTCCTCCTGTAGAAACCGATGCTTGTGGTAAGGTGAAATTCATGTTTAATGAAGACCTTACAAAGCTATATTATAAATTAACTGTGAAGCATATAGAGAAGATGACTGTCGCCCACATTCATTTAGGGAAGGAAGGACAAAATGGACCAGTGGTTACATTCTTATTTGGTCCAGTGAATCCTGGGATTAGTGTTGATAAAGGCGTTGTAAAGGGTGTATTGACAAAAGATAATCTTGTTGGACCACTCCAAGGAAAGACTTTAGCAGATCTTATGAAAGAAATGCAGGAGGGAAATGCGTATGTCAATGTGCATACAGAGCAAAATCCTCAAGGTGAAATTCGCGGACAAATTCAAGAGGTATGCTAACAAGGAAAAGGAGCTGACCTAACTTGGTCGACTCCTTTTTGTATTGTTTTATAAAGTGAAACTTCCATCAGTGGGGGGGGGAAACGAGGTCCATTCTTTTCATTTGCATTCACCTCGGCTCTTGATCACTATTTTAAAGTTTACACAAAAATAGGAATTGGGGAAAGAGTGGACAGATTTAGCAGAGGCTAAAGCTGTTACAATCTCGTATCCTTCCAAAAATTAACTTCTAAATGAGAAGAAGGGTTGTAAGGAAGAAGTGTATACCCTTGTGAACGAAGATAGTCAATTATTTTTGGTAAAACTTGCACGGTGACACTTGAGTCATGCATTAAAATGACTTCGACTGGTTTATTACTTTGATTCATTATCCGTTCCAATACAACAGAAGGATTATGATCACTTTTCCAATCATATGTATCGACTGTCCAATCCCACATTTTATAGTGAGCTACAACAAGAGCATCACGATAGTTTTTCTTTAAATAGGGCATACTGCCATAAGGAACGCGAACGAGATGCGTATCAAGTCCGGTGATAGTTTGAACGATTGCCCGAGCTTGTTCCATTTCAGAAACTAAAATAGAGGGATCACCGTTATAAAGGTATTTTGCATTATGAGACATACTATGTAATCCTAGGTAATGACCTTCTTGAATCAATCGCTTTGTTGTTTGAGGATAACGAGAGACACGTCCGCCAATAACGAAGAAGGTTGCTTTTTCATTTTTTTGCTTTAAGATATTTAAAATTTGTGATGTATATTTGTTTGGTCCATCATCGAATGTTAAATAAGCCACTTTTCTTTGCGGAGTAGCTGTATGCTGATGAGGCAGTTGTGTTTCAAGATGAGCGATAGAGCGATTCTCATGTGAAGATACAACTGCAGCCTGCTTAGATGATAGAAAACATGAGATGATAGTATAAAACAAACAAATCAGTAGAAGCGTTCGCTTAATCATGATGCTCACCCTAATTTGAAAATTGTACCTTTATTTTGCTCCAATAGTGGTATTCTCAAACGAACTATATTTTGGAAAACAAAAAACCGGATGATTTCTTTAAAGAAATCATCCGGTTTGTATATTTTTATATTGAATGGGTTATACTACTGTTATTCTTCACGTTTTTTTACTTTTTTATAGACTGAAATAATTGGTTTATAGCGATCGTGTACAAGACCAATAATCTCTGCGACAATTTCAGTAACTAAAATAAGAACGAATAGAAGAAAAATGGATAACCATAATGTTGCGCTTGAAAAAATAATTGCGTTGACACTAAAGAAAATCCCGAAGGCATAAATGATAAGCACCGTTGTTCGATGAGAGAATCCTAGTGCAAGTAAGCGGTGATGTAAATGTGATTTATCTGGTGCCGAAATTGGTTTTTTATTTACAATACGGCGAATGATCGCAAATGTTGTATCAAATATTGGTACTCCTAAAATAATGACTGGAACGATAAAGCTAAACAGTGTTACGCTTTTGTACAGTCCAAGTAGTGATAGTACAGCAATACAATATCCTAAGAACAGTGCCCCTGTATCTCCCATAAAGATTTTCGCTGGATGGAAGTTATAGAATAGAAATCCAATTGTACTTGCCAGTGCAATTAACGCAAGCGGCAAAATGATAGCACTCCCAGCGCCAGTAACGCTAGTAGCAGCCATGTAAGCTAACGTTGCAAGAACAATGGACGAAATTCCAGCTGATAATCCGTCAAGACCGTCAATTAAATTAATGGCATTTGTAATACCGACAATCCAAAATACTGTAATCGGATAAGATAACCATCCAAGTTCAGTTTCTCCTAAAATTGGAATATAAAGCACCGATATTTGTAAATTTTTCACGATTAGCAATGCCACTGCAAGTTGTCCGCCGAATTTTACTTTTGCAGATAATTCATACATATCATCTAATATACCAATGATAATGATTATGACAGCACCTACACTAATCGATAGGATACGCTGTTCATACAAGCCGCTAACGAAGCATCCTACAGCAACTCCGATAAAAATTGCCAGTCCGCCAAGACGAGGCATAATCTGTTGATGTACTTTACGAGCATTTGGCTTGTCTGTTGCCCCGATCTTAAAAGCTAACTTAATCACGAAAGGGGTAGCAATTAGTACGGTAATGAAAGATGCCAATACTGCATAAATAGTTCGTGAGTCCATTAATACCCCACCCTTTATATTTTAACGTATGCAAATCTTTCTTTTACTTAAAAGTTCGATATGTGTTTTTGGCTCATAACATATGGTATCATAAAAAGAATAGAATTCAATCTTTTTTTCCCTTGACTTTGATGAATAATGGCCAAAATATGTGACATTTTTTAGTGAATTATAGATGCAAATTAATCTTAATATGGATGTTTTACAAGAAAATATGTATGGTTCCTACTTCAGGAGTATATGGTAAATATCGGTTATTAATTATGATAGAATCGCTTTGGTTGTATACATAAATATATTGAAGTGTGATTTTTAATTATTTTTGTCATACGTGTGTCATGCATAAATGTTGAGGGAAATGTATAATAAAGGAAAACTTCCATTTGTGGAGAATGAAAACCTCTCAACTGATGGCAGTTTCACTTTATAATATGGAGCAAAGGTATCTGATGATAAATTTTTTTCAGGGGGAGAAAGCATGATTTTAGTAGTTGGCGGTGCAGGATATATTGGAAGTCATACAGTGAAACAATTGTTAGACAAAAATTTTGAAGTGGTCGTATTAGATAACTTATCGACTGGTCATCGTGAGAGCGTTGATAAAAGAGCACTTCTAGAAATAGGAGATTTAAGTAATGCAGCGGATTTAGATCGTGTATTTGGCAAATATTCTATTGATGCTGTTATGCATTTTGCGGCAAATAGCCTTGTCGGAGAATCTGTTTTGAATCCATTGAAATATTATAAAAACAACGTAACGGCAACGATTACGTTACTTGAAAAAATGATGGAGCATGATGTGAAATCGTTTATTTTCTCTTCAACAGCAGCCACGTACGGAATTCCAGATACAGATATCATTACAGAAGACACTGTAACAAATCCAATCAATCCATACGGTCGCTCTAAATTAATGATTGAGCATATTTTACAAGATTTTCATGCAGCATATGGGATGAAATATGTTGTGCTTCGCTACTTTAATGCAGCAGGTGCTCACGTATCCGGAACAATTGGAGAAGATCATACACCGGAGACACATTTAATTCCGCTTGTGCTGCAGCACTTATTAGGAAAACGTGAAACAATTTCTGTATTTGGCACAGATTATGAAACAAATGATGGCACTTGTATTCGTGATTATATTCATGTAACAGACTTAGCAGAGGCGCACATTTTAGCACTGCAAAGTTTACAAAATGAACAAAAAACAAATGAAGTGTATAACTTAGGAAATGGCAAAGGTTTTTCTGTAAAAGAAGTGATTGAAACGTGTGAGCGTGTAACTGGGAAGAAGGCGAATGTCGTTTACACGGAACGCCGCGCTGGAGATCCAGCACAACTGATCGCTTCTTCAGCAAAAATCTATGACGAATTAGGCTGGAAGGCAAAATATTTACTTGAAGAAATGATTCAAACGGCTTGGGAATGGCATACAGCTCATCCGAACGGATATAGTAAGTAAAAACAAGTCAGCTGCGGATAAAGCAGCTGACTTGTTTTTTTACAAGATATTTTGGTAGTAGGACTCCCACCTCAAGATTGTGAGAAATGAAAGAAGATAGGTGGGGGATAGCTGCTGGCATGTGCCTGATTAATTCAACTAATAATCAGTGGGAGATGAAGAAAACTTACACTGATTAAAGTTTCACTTTCGAGAATTTCAGCGCTTTTCTTTACAAAAGCTTAAAAAATGAGGCTAAAGATGTCTCATATAATAAAAGTAAAGTGAAACAAACCATAAGTAGGAGGTGTTGTTTATGAAAATTACAGTAGTAGGTACTGGATATGTCGGGTTAGTGACAGGGGTTGGATTAGCGACACTTGGGCACTCTGTGATTTGTTTTGATATTGATGAACAAAAAATACGGTTGTTAGAGAAAAATGAATTGCCGATATATGAACCAGGCTTACAAGAATTATTGGAAGAGGCTGTTTTGAAACGGAGATTATCGTTTACTTCAAAGCGAGAAGAAGCTTACGAGGCAGCTGATTTTATTTTTGTGGCGGTTGGTACACCGTCTTACTCAGATGGATCTGCAAACTTAACACATATTGTAAATGTGTGCCGTGACATTGGCATGTACGCAAAGCGTGATGTGACTGTAGTGACGAAAAGTACGGTTCCAGTTGGGACAAATGATGCTATGAAAGAATGGATTCGAGAGTCAGTGCGAACAGATATAAGTATACATCTTGTATCAAACCCGGAGTTTTTGCGAGAAGGCTCTGGCGTGCATGATTTCTTTCATGGTGATCGAATTATAATTGGAGCAGAAACAGCAGAGATTGCAAAGAGAGTTGGTGAGCTGTATAAATCGCTCCCAATTGAAATATTTACAACAGATGTGCGCAGTGCAGAGATGATTAAGTATGCATCGAATGCTTTTTTAGCGACAAAAATTAGCTTTATCAATGAAATTTCAAATATATGTGAAAAAGTACAGGCTGATGTGACGGAAGTGGCAGCTGGTATGGGAATCGATAAAAGAATTGGCCCGCATTTTCTGCATGCGGGTATTGGATACGGCGGCTCGTGTTTTCCGAAAGACACAAACGCACTTGTGCAAATTGCTGGGAATGTGGCGCATGATTTCAGGTTATTAAAAGCAGTCATCGAAGTAAATAATAAGCAACAAGCTTCACTCGTGGAGAAGGCAGAAAAGGTGATGAATTTACGAGGGAAACGAGTTGCTGTTCTCGGTCTTTCGTTTAAGCCCAATACAGATGATATAAGGGAAGCGCCGTCTCTTATGATTATTGAACAGTTACTGGCTTTAGGAGCTAATATTATTGTTTACGATCCAAAGGCAATTTTACATGCGAAGCGTATATTGGCAAATCGAGTGCAATATACGGCAGATATAGATACAGCTCTTATGAAAGCAGATGCAGCCTTTATTGTAACGGAGTGGGAAAGTATTCGAACGTATCCTATTGCGAAGTATGTACAGCTTATGAATGAACCAATTTTATTTGATGGAAGAAATTGTTATGATTTGGAAGAAGTGCAGCGACATGCTGTTGATTACTATTCTATTGGCAGAAGACCAATTCGAAAGCGTGATGTTTCACATGTGTTCTAGAAAATATTTCCTTTTGTCACTTGGAATTCTCATATATAATGAATTGGAACACTGAAAGAAAAGAGGAACTGAATATGACAGAACGCATTAAAGTAATGACGATTTTTGGAACGCGTCCCGAAGCTATTAAAATGGCCCCTCTTGTGTTAGAGCTACAAAAACATTCAGAACAAATTGAGTCGATTGTGACAGTAACAGCACAACACCGTCAAATGCTAGATCAAGTGTTAGATATTTTCGGTATTACACCGAATTATGATTTAAATATTATGAAAGACCGCCAAACGTTAATTGATATTACAACGCGCGGTTTAGAAGGCCTAGATAAGATCATGAAAGAAGCAAAGCCAGATATCGTTCTTGTACATGGTGATACAACGACGACATTTATTGCAAGCCTTGCTGCGTTTTATAATCAAATTCCAATCGGTCATGTGGAAGCTGGTCTTCGTACGTGGGATAAATATTCTCCATACCCAGAAGAGATGAACCGTCAATTAACAGGCGTCATGGCAGATCTTCATTTCGCACCGACAGCGAAATCTGCAACAAACCTGCAGCAAGAGAACAAAAAAGAGGCAAATATTTTTATTACAGGAAATACAGCAATTGATGCGTTAAAAACAACAGTAAAAGAATCATATACGCATCCTGTTTTAGAGAAGATTGGAGATGACCGTCTTATCCTTATGACAGCACATCGCCGTGAAAATCTAGGTGAACCGATGCGCAATATGTTCCGTGCAATTAAGCGTCTTGTCGAAACACATGAAGATGTGCAAGTTGTATATCCAGTACATATGAATCCTGTTGTTCGTGAAATTGCAGGAGAAATTTTAGGAGATCATAATCGCATTCATTTAATTGAGCCACTTGATGTAATTGATTTCCATAACTTTGCATCACGTTCATACTTAATGTTAACGGATTCTGGCGGGGTACAAGAAGAAGCACCATCACTTGGTGTGCCAGTTCTTGTTCTTCGTGATACAACAGAGCGCCCAGAAGGTATTGAAGCTGGTACATTAAAGCTTGCTGGTACAGATGAAGAAACAATCTTCACTTTAGCAAATGAGCTATTATCAGATAAAGAAGCACACAGTGCAATGGCAAAAGCATCGAATCCATATGGTGACGGGCATGCGTCAGAGCGTATTGTAAAAGCGATTGTGGAGTATTTTAATAAATAATAAAGTGAAACTTCCATCAGTGAGCGATTTTTTCACTGATGGAAAGCTCTCACCAATTGGGCTCATACGGGCAGTTTGATCTTGCAACAATGAATAACATTCTACTGCCCGTTAGAGCGGGATAAAAAACAGCTATCTCCATTTACGGAGATAGCTGTTTTTAATGTGCAGACATTTGCCATTCTGTATTTGATTCATGAGTGTCTGAATTTGTCTTTTGTTCATGCGATTTAGACGATGGTGTAGATTGTTCCTGTTTTCCAGGTTGATGTTGTATATTCGAGCCATGAGACGGTTGAGCCGGTTCTTGTGTTTCAGGCTGCTCTTGTGTATCCGACGCAGGAGTTGAATCTTCAAGTTCTAAGTTTTGCATAAAGGTATGGTGAATTTCTTGGATATTTGATTCGTCTGGAATGAAATAGTAAATTCCATCTATTTTTGCATCCTTGCCTTCCATTTTTACTGTTTGAATGGTAGATGCATCAAAGCCAGAGAATTCTTTATAGAGTGCAAGACCATCTGATACAGGTATATCTGTTTTTATATACTTTCCGATCACTTTTGCAATGTCATTGATTTTAAATACAGTAGAAGGTGAGTTTAATTCCTGTAACACCGCCTCAAGTACTTGACGTTGACGTGCAGCGCGGCCAAAGTCCCCATTCGGATCTTGCTTTCTCATCCGAACATAAGCCAAGGCTTCTTCCCCATTTAAATGCTGTGGTCCTTTTTTAAACTCAATCTTTTTGTAATAGTCAACATCAGAGCGTTCCCAGAAATCGAATGGAACATCGACTGTAACGCCGCCAACTGCATCGACTATGCCTTTAAATCCTTTAAAATCTAATTTAATATAATGATCGACAGGTACTTTTAAAAAGTTTTCCACTGTGTCCATTGCCATTTTTTCTCCGCCATAGGCATGAGCTGCATTTATCTTATCTTTTTTGTCACGCCCAGCGATTGTTACGCGTGAATCACGCGGGATACTCATTAAAGATACTTTCTTGGATTTTGGATTAATAGTTGCAAACATTAAGGAATCCGTTCGTCCGTTTTGGCCGTCTGTGGCATAATCTTCAATTCCCATGATTAAAAGACTAAATGGTTTTTTCGTAATTTCTACATCCTCTGTGCGGAGTTTAGATTTATCATGCTTCGAGCCGCTATAAATTCCCATTAAAGAGGAATAAGAATTATAAGCATAAACTACTCCGCTTCCGATAAGGAGAGCAAAAATAAGGAATATGGACCATTTGCGTCTTCTTTTCTTTTTCGTCCTTCTATTCTGGAGATGATGATAACGATCTTCCATAAAAAATCTCCTTTAAGTATAAATTAGTGTTGTACTATATCTTGTTCTAGATATAGCATCTCATCTTCATTAATTGTACATTTCCCATTTGTGATTTCAATCATCCATTCTGTGAATAATTGTTTTTTGTTTTCCTCCACATATGTATCAAACGTGACATGATCTAAGTAATGTATATCTTTAATCGCATATATGGAGTTGCGTAGTTCATTTTCAATTTTTCCGAGTAATGTATAATCAATTTCAGTTTTCATAACGCGCATCAGCTTTCGTTCAACGATGCCGACATGATTTAGACCTTCACTTGTACATTTTCCGTATGCACGAATTAAACCGCCCGCTCCTAGTTTAATGCCACCGAAATAACGTGTTACAACAACGACAGTATCTTTTAAGTGACGCTTCTTTAATACTTCTAGGATCGGGACACCAGCTGTACCACTAGGTTCTCCGTCGTCGTTTGCTTTTTGAATTTGGTCATGTTCGCCAATTAAGTAGGCAGAGCAGTTATGGGTTGCATTCCAATGTTGTTTTTTAATCTTTTGGATAAATTCCTGTGCTTCTTCTTCTGTTGTTGCGCGGCTTACATGACAAATAAAGCGAGATTTTTGAATCACTATTTCATGTTCGCCGCACCCTTTTATGGTGAAATATTGTAGTAGCAATGATATACGCCCCTATCTTTGTAAAGTGAAACTTCCATCAGTGAGCAATTTATTCACGGATGGTTAGTTGAACCAATCGGGCTCTAACGGGCAGTTTGATTTTAGATCGATGTACTATATTCTACTGCCCGTTAGAGATAAATTATAACTTCTATCAGTGGACAGCTCTATTCCAAGCTGATGGTTAGCTTTATGAAATCGGGTTCTTATGAAACATGATTCTATCTTCAGTTTCTTGCGTTTCTCAGAAGGTGAAGAACTAGAGATAAATTATCAATACTTTTTATTTTAAAAGGGCTAGTGTGGAGTTTCAAATCTTTTTTTGCAGAAATTTAGCCCTTTCTATTATAATTTGAAATTTTTTGTTGTAAATTGTTGAAATAATATTTATAATCTTAACCTCTCATTTTTTCAGCAGTTAATGCACCTTTTTCCATTTTCATGTACAATAAATAATAAATTTGTTCATAAGGCAGGTACAAAAATGAAAACAGCTATTGTAACTGATAGTACGGCATATTTACCAAAACATGTTCGTGAAGAATTAAATATACATATAATCCCATTGAATGTTATTTTTGAAAATGAGTCTTATCAAGAAGAAGTTGAGATTACAGCTGAAGATTTTTATGTGAAAGTTCGTGAACAGGAAGAGCTGCCGAAGACATCTCAACCAGCTATCGGAAAGTTTATTGAGTTATTTGAAGAGCTAGGGAAAGAATATGATGCAGTAATTAGCGTTCATCTTTCTAGCGGTATTAGTGGTACATACCAGACTGCGACGACAGCTGGTCAAATGGTAGACGGAGTAAAGGTATATACATACGACTCCGAAATTAGTTGTGAAGTACAAGGATTTTATGTACGTGAAGGCGTAAAAATGGCGAGTGAAGGGAAAAGTCCAGAAGAGATTATTGCTCGTTTTGATGAAATGAAGAAAACAATAGATGGGTACTTTGTTGTAGACGATTTACATCATTTACAGCGCGGCGGTCGTTTAAATAGTGCTCAGGCATTTATTGGAAGCTTATTGCAAGTGAAGCCGGTACTATATTTCCGTGATAAAGTTATTATTCCGTTTGAAAAAATTCGTACGCGTAAAAAAGCATTAAAACGTATTGTTGAAATTTTTGATGAACAAGCAAGTAAAGGTATGCCAATGGAAGCAGTTATCATTCATGCTAATCGGGAAGAAGAAGCAAAAGAATGGCAACAAGAATTGAAAGAAGCATACCCGCATGTAGAAATTCGAATTGGTTATTTCGGACCGGTAATTGGGACACACTTAGGTGAAGGTGCTCTTGGTTTAGGGTGGTATACGAAATAAAAAAAGCTCTCTTTCATGTAGAGAGCTTTTTTGGTAAAAATATAACAAACAAAATAAGTTTAATTACTTACTTTTTATAAGAAACTATTTTATAATAGAGAAGAGGTGAAACATATGGAACATAATCCGTGTTTATGTCCGAAGTTCGAGTCTGCTTTTACACTTCTTAGTAAAAAGTGGACAGGATTAATTATTAAATCACTGTTAGAAGAACCGAAACGATTTCGAGAAATTGCTGATATTATTCCAAATATGAGCGATCGTATGCTATCAGAACGCTTAAAGGAATTAGAAAGTGAAGGAATTGTTGTACGTGCCGTTTATCCGGAAGTGCCAGTTCGTATTGAATATGGTTTGACAGATAAAGGAAAAGCATTAGAGAGTGTAATGGAAGAAGTACAAAAATGGGCAGAGAAATGGGTTCATTAATAAAGTGAAACTTTCATCAGTGGGGGGCTTCATCTCCACTGATGGAAAGCTCTCACCAATCGGGCTCTTACTACCTAAAAGTAGTGGAATAAAAAAGTGCAGGGAGATATTCCTGCACTTTTTTATTTCATAACTGAGGAAAAATACGATGAAAATATTTCTTTTTCATAAAGATTATTACAGTAATATTACAAGGTAGTTATGTATGCGTTTTAGGTGTAATATAACCCTTCTTGTGGAGATATGTAAAATGAAGAAAATTACTTTACCAATTTTAATGTTTGCGGTGTTCATAGTTCCTGCAGCTTCTCATGCGGAGGAGACTGTAGTTTTAAAAAATGATACGAATAAAGAAGAGCAAGTTATAACACAAACGAGGTGGATAAAAGAAGGTAGTATATGGTCTTACTATGGCCAACATGGTGTGAAGAAGACGAGTTGGTTACATGATGGTGGAAAATGGTATTATTTCAATTCAGATGGTAAAAGGGAATTATCAAATCAATGGCAAATAGAATAAATTCAATGAAAGTGGTGTTTGGTTAGAGGAAGTAAAAGCTTAATAGATTAGTAAATTCCCTTGTGTGATAGCGAGAGAGTTTTTTTATTATAACAGATGACACAGATAGTTTTTTTGTTATACATCGCATAACTATAAAGTGAATAAAATCGTGCGACAAAAGAGAAAAAAGTATCGTCCTCATTCTCCATTTTTCTACAAAAAGGCACAATATTAGAACAAAAATGTCAAGATATTACAAACGTAATATTACATTTCTTTTACAAAAGCGTAACATTGCTAAAAAACATTGGTAATTATGGTATAAATTTTATTAGACAAATTCGGAAAAACAAGAAAAAGAAAGCGGTGTAAAACAGAATGAAAAAATTTAAAATCGCATCTTGCGCATTAGCAGCAGGATTTATGATGTTTTCAGTAGTAACACCAAATGCCTTTGCTGAAAAAAACGACGACGTAAAAACACAAATTCAACAACAAAATGACACTTTACATAACCAACAACAAGAACGTGATGGAATTCAAAAACAAATGGATGAACTTAACAAGAAAATTACAGACATGGATAAGTCTGTCCAAGAAAACGAAGCTAAAATTGCTGAAACAAAGAAGCAAATTGAAGAAACACAAAAGTTAATTGACCAAAAAGATAAAGAGATTGCAGATTTACAAACAAAAATTGCACAACGTGAAGAACTATTGAAGAAGCGTTTAGTTGCTCTTCAAGAGAAACCAAATACGAATGTTGTAACGGAAGTAGTTGTAAATTCTACAAGCTTTGCTGATTTACTTGATCGTTTAACTTCTGTTTCACAAATTCTTCAGTCTGACCAAGACATTATGAAAATGCAGCAACAAGACCAAGATAAAGTGAAAAAAGATGTGGATCTTGTAAAAGCAAAACAAGCAGAATTAAAAGATGCACAAGCAAAAATTGAGGCTACACAGAAAGATTTAGATGCACAAAAAGCACAGCAACAAACAGCTGCAAATGATTTAAGTGCAAAAATGCAAACTGTTGTAAGCAGCATGACGAGCACAGAAGGTCAATTAAAGGATTTAGAACAACAAGCATTAGTTCTGCAACGTATATCTGAACAACAAGCAGCTGCAGCGGCTCCAGCACAAGCTCCAGCTCCAGCGCAAGCGCAAGCGAAAGCTCCTCAAAGTGGTGGCAATGGCGGTGGACAAACTGCGCAACCGAAACAACAACCAGAGAATACTGGTGGCGTAGTTGAAAAAGCAAAAAGCCTAGTTGGTATGAAATACGTATGGGGAAGTTCTTCTCCATCAAATGGCGGTTTTGACTGCAGTGGACTTGTATCTTATGTATATGGTTTAGGTCATCAAACTACAAGTAGTTTATGGGCTTCTGTACAAAAAATTAGTCCATCAGAAGCGCAGCCAGGCGATCTTATCTTCTTACAAGGTACATATAGACCAGGTGTATCTCACGTTGGAATTTACATTGGCAATGGCCAAATGATTCATGCTGCTGATGAAAGCACGGGTGTTACTTACGGTAACGTAAATAGTTCGTATAACCAAGCACATTTCTTAGGGTACGGTAGATTATAAGATTTGTGATGAATTAAAATAAGTGTATAAAGTCGATAGCTTACTATTTTAAGAGTAGGCTATCGGCTTTTTTGATTTTTTACAAACTCTTTCAATCTTTTTATAGTGAAAATAGAAAGGGGGAGAGAGGATGCTAGAAGGCCGACAGTTATTACTAGAGGAAGTATCCGTATCAGAGGAAGAACTTTATCAACTGGAACGAGATGGCTATATTTGTTATGAGCAAGGCGTTATAAAGAAAAACGCTCGTTATATGTGTCAGCGCTGCGGAAATGAAGAGCAGCGATTATTTTGTTCATTTCTATGTTATCGCTGCAATAAGGTGTGTGCGTATTGCCGGAAGTGCATCGTGATGGGAAGAGTGAGTGAATGTACGCAGCTCGTTCGCTGGATTGGTCCTATACAAAATAAAATCATAGCGAATTGTCTTGAGTGGAACGGTCAGTTATCAGAAGGACAACAAAAGGCTGCAGACGGAATTGTAAGGGCAGTGCAAAGAAAAGAATCCTTTTTCGTCTGGGCTGTATGCGGTGCAGGGAAAACAGAGATGTTATTTCATGGTGTACAAGAAGCCTTAAGTAAAGGAGAACGCGTTTGTATTGCGACGCCGCGGACGGATGTTGTCCTCGAACTTTATCCGCGTTTGCAGGAGGTATTCCCATCTGTTTCAGTGTGCGCATTATATGGTGGAAGTGAAGACTTATATAAAGAGGGGCAGCTCGTTATTTCGACAACTCATCAACTTCTTCGTTATTACAGAGCATTTGATGTCATGATTGTTGATGAGATTGATGCCTTTCCTTATTCAATGGATGAAACGCTGCAATACGCAGTCGTCTCTGCTAGTAAAGAAAATGCTGCGTTTATTTATTTAACAGCCACTCCATCTAAAGACTGGCAGCGAAAGCTTCGTAATGAAAAACAAAAAGGAGTGATTATTCCTGCACGCTACCATCGATATCCCCTACCTACCCCTATTTTTCGCTGGTGCGGGAATTGGCGGAAATCCATCCAAAAGAAAACCTTACCTTCAATTATTTTGCGGTGGCTTCATGTATATCTCGAAAAGCAATATCCTATTTTTTTATTTGTTCCTCATGTTTGTTATGTAGAAGAAATTGTTTCTATTTTAAAATGTATTGATAATCGTATAGAGGGCGTGCATTCGGAAGATCTGAAGCGAAAAGAAAAGGTGGCTTCATTCCGAAAGGGAGAGATTCCGTTATTAGTGACGACGACGATTTTAGAAAGAGGCGTTACCGTTTCGAATTTGCAAGTGGCAGTGTTAGGGGCAGAAGAGCATGTGTTTTCAGAAAGTGCGCTCGTTCAAATTGCAGGACGAGCGGGGCGTAGTAGTCATGCTCCTTATGGCGATGTCATCTATTTTCATTATGGAAAGACGGAGGCAATGGTTGCGGCAAAAAAACAAATTCAATCAATGAACAAACGAGCAAAGCAGGAAGGGTTGGTAGACTAATGCATTGCCTTCTTTGTGATGATATTATCTCTGTTTTGCCGAGCTGGTTTTCTTTTTTTATTGAACAAGAAAAGGGATACGTATGCACATACTGTGAACAAAAATTTTCTTATATTATAGGAGACATTTGTGCAGATTGCGGAAGATCCTTTCAGTATCTATCGGATGAATATAAGCAAGGTGAATATTGTAAGGACTGTTTACACTGGAAGCAAGATCCGCATTTTCAGCATGTATATGTAAAAAATCGATCTGTCTATGTATATAATGATTGGATGAAAGAAGTATTAGCCCGTTTTAAGTTTCGCGGCGACGCCGCTCTTGTTCAAGTATTTGCTTCTTCTTTTGCGAATGTTTTTCGGCAGTATTTTCCCCATTGTGATTGCATTGTTCCTATTCCCCTTAGTCTGTCTCGTAAATATGAACGAGGATTTAATCAAGCAGAATTGTTAGCGGCATGCTTATCTATTCCAATTGTGAAAACATCACTTATGCGAAGCGATGCAGAGAAGCAAAGTAAGAAAACAAGAACAGAGCGATTGCAGCGTCCGCGGCCCTTTTATTTTGCAGAGGAAGAATCCTTTCACGGAAAAGATATTCTCTTAATTGATGACGTATACACAACTGGGATTACGGTGCGTCAAGCGGCGCAATGCTTCTATGAACGAGGAGCACGGAATGTTTCATCATTGACGCTTTGCCGCTGAATTCTTGTTTGGTGTCCTCTTTGCTAATACAGTGCAGCTCAAATATTCTGGAATTTTTTTCACTTTTGGATACACACGAAATCCTTTCGGCCACTCTAACTACAATAAAGTGAAACTTCCATCAGTGGGGGTTTTCTTCCTCCCCCACTGATGGAAAGCTCTCACCAATCGGGCTTTTACGGGCAGTTATCCCCCGCCTATCTTCTTCGCTTTTCTCTGAATTTTAAGGTGGGGGCTTACGGCCCGTTGATGCGGGATAAATCTTAAGTGCATTTTCTCAACGTGGATTGTAAATTTTTTAGAAGGTTTTTAAGAAATTAAGAAAGAATACGTTCATCACCATTAAGTGCAATTGGAAAATTGATGATTATGTAGGTAGAAAAATAATACGTTAATAAGTCGGGAAATTCAGATAAACATGAAGGTAGATTTTCTATTACATGTTCATCATTCCATCAACTACAAATTATAGGATGGATTGAAGAATAACATATTTGCATGAAAATGGTAATTGAAAATTAAAAAGGGGGCCTGTTATGTTGCATAAGTTCAAACGGTTTCTCGCATTATTGACTGTTTTTATTTTTATTTCTTGTTCTTTTAGTATTTCGTCTGCTTCAGCTAGTTCTATGCAAATGTCTGGGGGGATTTTTCCGCCATCAGAATCGTTTACTCCCGGGGATTGGTTTCTAGGAGCGACTCCTGAGCATGATTCGAATAAACCACCTATCGTTTTCGTCCAAGGTAAGAATGGAAATGCTAAGGACTGGTACGGTGAAACGGTCTATCACGGTATGAACGATATGTATAATTATGCTTACAATGCAGGTTATCAAACCGTTTTCGTTCAGCTGTATGATGCGGCTGGAAAGGGCTCAGCAAGTGAGTGGGACAATGGGCGTATGCTCGCTTCTATGCTGGAGCAAATCTATAATCATTTTGGTAAGAAGGTCAATATTGTCGCACACAGCAAAGGCGGACCTGACACGCAAGCAGCGCTCGTTCACTACGGTGCAAGTCGCTTTGTTGGAAACGTAGTGACGCTCGCTTCCCCTCACTATGGCTCTAACTTAGCGGACTTGGCGTACAGTTGGTGGGCAGGCTGGCTCGCTTCCTTGTTAGGACAACGGGATGACGGCACGTACTCTTTGCAGACAGGGGAAATGGCGCAGTTTCGTAATATAACGGATAACAATCCAAACGCAAAGTTGAACCGTTATTATACGGCCGCGGGTACAAGCTGGGGACCTGCCTTCTCTGCGCTGTCTATGGGCGGACTTTATCTTTCTTGGTATGGTTCTAATGATGGGTTAGTTAATGAATGGAGCACGAAGCTTCCTTATGGAACGCATTTGTTTACGGATTCTAGTCTGGATCATGACAGCATTCGAAAAGGATCAGCTGTATTTTCACGGATTGAGCCTTATTTGCGCAATACTTCTTCGTTTGCCTCTATTGCAAACGAAAATATATTTGAAGAATCACAAAAAAATCTGGCTGTTAATGCTAATCAAACGGTGTTAGGAGGACCGCTCACACCAAACAGTTGGGTGGAACAAACCTTTGCGATGGATACTGTAACAGATGGAAATATTTCTGTGTTGACTGCATCTCCAGACGTACAGATGCAGCTTATCGCTCCATCTGGCAAGGTGTACACCAATCAAAACAGCAAAGCAGCGACGGGAGAAGAATATGTGTATTTTAGCGGAGCGACAATCCGAACATTCCAGGTTGATCAAATGGAAGTAGGTGAGTGGCGCTTAAAGATGATGTCACAAGCACAAAAAGATGCATATCTTATGCTAGCTAATTATAAACAGGTTGCACCGTTTACGTTAGAAATGCCGGGTAAAGTCAAGAAAAGTAAAGCGGAATTTAAGTTAAAGCAATCTACAAAACGTTCCCTACAGCAGGGGGATCTTTCCTTTGATGTACGCGTTGTAGATCGGGATGGGAATTTAGTATCGCACTCCAGTAAGCTGCAAAAGACAGATACAGTCACATTCACCGGGAATTTGCCAGATGTCGCAAAATCAGGTGTGTATAACGTAACGATTGATATTAGGGGGAAGAATAAAGAGGGAAAGGCATATACTCGGACGATTGTGCGTTCTGTGTATATTGAGAAATAAGATATGTCGAAAGGTACAATAAAAAGGCGACAAGTCTTCTTTGACTTTGTACTTTTCCATTCGTTATATTCAAAGTATGGGGCAGGTACCCTTATTTTACAATTGAAGGGAATGGAAAGAACATGCAAGGAAAAGTAAAATGGTTTAATGCAGAAAAAGGTTTTGGGTTTATTGAGCGCGATGGCGGTGACGATGTTTTTGTTCATTTTTCAGCCATTCAGCATGACGGATATAAAGCGTTAGAAGAAGGACAAAAAGTTGAATTTGATATTGTAGAAGGTGCGCGTGGTCCGCAGGCAGCAAATGTTGTGAAGTTATAATTGAAACATGGTGCAGCTTCAAAGACCAGCGTTTCACATAGGAGAGCCTCCGTTACATAGGTAACGGAGGCTTTATCATAAAGTGAAACTTCCATCAGTGGGGGGTCTTACTGCCCGTTAATGCGGGATAAACAAAGAGTTGTCAAAAAGTTGTAGTATTTTTGTAACTGATTCTTCACACTTATATATGATAACTACGATATGAATAGGATAAAATAATAATAGAAAAGAGATCATAGCTCTTTTTCTACAAAATTCGATAAAAAAATATCAATTTTGTCAAAAAATTTAAAAATGTAAGAAGGGTTTTTGATGTCTTTGTCGAAAACCTATACATAGGCTTGAAAGGAGGAGTTCATCTTATGAAATTTAATATTCGTGGTGAAAATATTGAAGTAACTCCAGCATTAAAGGAATATGTAGAGAAAAAGCTAAGTAAATTAGAGCGCTATTTCGACGCTTTTCCAGAAATTAAGGTAAACTTAAAAGTGTACTCTGACAAGCAACGAGTGGAAGTAACAATTCCGTTTCCGGATTTCTTACTTCGCGCTGAAGAAACAAATAGCGATATGTATGCTGCTATTGATTTAGTCGTAGATAAACTTGAACGACAAATCCGTAAACATAAAACAAAAGTAAATCGTAAGTTACGCGAGAAAGGCACTACAAAAACAATGTTGATTCTTCCAGATCAACCAACTGTGCAAGAAGAGGTTGCTGAAGATGAATTAGAACTTGTTCGTACAAAACGATTTGACTTAAAACCAATGGATGTAGAAGAAGCAATTTTACAAATGGACATGTTAGGCCATAACTTCTTCGTCTTTACAAATTCAGAAACAAATGAAACAAATGTTGTATATGGACGTAAGGATGGAAAATACGGTTTAATTGAAACTAAATAATAATATAAGAAAAACGCAGCTGTAATGGCTGCGTTTTTTTAGGTTATCGGGAACTTTCTGATAGCCGTTTTTGAGTCGTATATTGTAAACTCGCCAATAAATTGATGTTATCCCGCTATTCGTGGACAGTAAGACCCCCGCCTTAAGATTTAGAGAAAAGCGAAGAAGATGAGTGGGGGCGTTTTCATGAGGACGCGTTTGGCCGATTGTTGTCATAGATATAAAACAAGTGTTACAATTGTCAGTAGGTTTATCCTTTTTTAAGGAAAAGAATCCTATTTTTTAGCAAGGAAATGAGATTGAGTATTATAGCGACCAATCAGTGAAAAGAGCAATAACGAATAACACTGATGGAAGTTTTATTTTAATAAAAGAGGAGCGTATTCCCATGATCGGTATTTTAAAAAAGGTGTTTGATGTAAATGAACGTCAAGTAAAACGTATGCAGAAAACCGTGGATCAGATCGAAGCATTAGCACCTCAAATGTCACCACTGACAGATGAACAATTAAAAGGAAAAACAGTAGAGTTTAAAGAGCGATTAACAAAAGGTGAAACAGTGGATGATTTATTGCCAGAAGCTTTTGCAGTTGTACGTGAAGCGGCAACACGTGTACTTGGCCTGCGTCCATATCCTGTTCAGTTAATGGGTGGTATTGCCCTGCATGAAGGGAATATCTCTGAGATGAAGACAGGGGAAGGTAAAACGTTAACTTCTACATTACCAGTATATTTAAATGCCCTTACAGGAAAAGGTGTTCACGTTGTTACAGTGAATGAATACTTAGCGCAGCGTGACGCAAGTGAGATGGGACAATTACATGAGTTTCTTGGCTTAACAGTCGGTATCAATTTAAATCATATGTCACGAGAAGAGAAGCAAGCTGCGTATGCTGCTGATATTACGTACAGTACGAATAATGAGCTTGGATTCGACTATTTACGTGATAACATGGTGCTTTATAAAGAACAGCGCGTACAGCGTCCATTACATTTTGCCATCATCGATGAAGTAGACTCGATTTTAATTGATGAAGCACGTACACCGCTTATTATTTCTGGACAAGCGCAAAAGTCTACGGAATTATATTTATTTGCGAATGCATTTGTCCGTACATTAACGAATGAAAAAGAATATACATTCGATGTGAAAACGAAAAATGTTATGTTGACAGAAGAAGGGATCAACAAAGCAGAGAAATCATTCCACATTGAAAATTTATTTGATTTAAAACATGTAGCGCTTCTTCACCATATTAACCAAGCGTTGCGTGCTCATGTTGTGATGCAGCGTGATACAGATTATGTTGTGCAAGAAGGCGAAATCGTAATTGTTGACCAATTTACAGGTCGTCTTATGAAAGGGCGCCGTTACAGCGAAGGATTGCACCAAGCGATTGAGGCGAAAGAGGGCGTAGAAATTCAAAATGAAAGTATGACGCTTGCGACGATTACATTCCAAAACTACTTCCGTATGTATGCGAAGCTTTCTGGGATGACAGGAACAGCGAAAACAGAGGAAGAAGAATTCCGTAACATCTATAATATGCAAGTTATTGTTATTCCGACGAATAGACCGATTGTTCGTGATGACCGTGCAGATTTAATTTTCAAAACGATGGAAGGGAAATTTAATGCGGTTGTAAATGATATTGTTGCTCGTCATAAAAAAGGGCAGCCAGTTCTTGTTGGTACAGTAGCGATTGAAACGTCCGAGTTAATTTCGAAGATGTTAACGAGAAAAGGTGTGCGCCATAATGTCTTAAATGCGAAAAACCATGCACGCGAGGCAGAAATTATCACTGAAGCAGGTCATCCGGGTACAGTGACAATTGCAACGAACATGGCTGGACGTGGTACGGATATTAAACTTGCAGAAGGCGTACGTGAAAACGGTGGTTTATCTGTTATCGGTACAGAGCGTCATGAAAGCCGACGCATTGATAATCAGCTGCGCGGTCGTTCAGGACGTCAAGGAGATCCTGGTGTGACGCAGTTCTACTTATCAATGGAAGATGAACTGATGCGCCGCTTCGGTTCTGATAATATGAAAGCGATGATGGATCGTCTTGGTATGGATGATTCTCAGCCAATCGAAAGTAAAATGGTATCTCGCGCTGTTGAATCTGCACAAAAACGAGTAGAAGGTAATAACTACGATGCTCGTAAGCAGCTTCTTCAATACGACGATGTACTTCGTCAGCAGCGTGAAGTTATTTACAAGCAGCGTCAAGATGTAATGGAATCAGATAATCTGCGCGGCATTATTGAAGGAATGATGCATTCTACAGTAGAACGTGTTGTAGCTCTTCATACGCAAGAGGAATTAGAAGAAGAATGGAACATTGCTGGTCTTGTTGAATACTTAAATACAACTCTTCTACAAGACGGTGATGTGAAAGAAGAAGAATTACGCCGTTTAGCGCCAGAAGAAATGATTGATAGCATTTTTGCGAAAGTGAAAGAGCGTTACGACGAGAAGGAAGCACAAATGCCGGAAGCACAAATACGTGAATTCGAAAAAGTAGTTGTATTCCGCGTTGTAGACTCGAAATGGATGGATCATATCGATGCGATGGATCACTTACGTGAAGGTATTCATTTACGTGCATATGGTCAAATTGATCCGCTTCGTGAATATCAAATGGAAGGCTTTGCGATGTTTGAAGCAATGATTGCTTCTATTGAAGAAGAGATTTCTCGTTATATTATGAGAGCGGAAATCGAACAAAACTTAGAGCGTCAAGAAGTAGCGCAAGGAGAAGCGGTTCATCCAAAAGACGGAGATGGAGCTGGAGTTGCAAAAAAGAAACCAGTCGTAAAAGGTGAGCAAACAGGCCGTAACGATTTATGCACATGTGGCAGCGGGAAAAAATACAAAAACTGCTGTGGAATTGGGAAATAAAGAAAAGCGGAAGCGACTCGTTCAGGAGGTTTTACCTCATGGATGGAAAATTTCCGTGAACATTCATATAATAACAAGAGATGAACTCTCTCTCGCAAAAGCAGAGAGAGTTTGCCTTGTTGTTCGTATAAAGTGAAGTGGGTTCTTACTGCCCGCAAATAGCGGGATAAATGGGGAAGGTAATAGTAATTACATAGAGGTGACCAAAATGGAATTAGTAGAAATTAGGCAAGAACTAGAGAAAATGGCTAAGAGATTAGCGGCTTTTAGGGGGTCTCTTTGACCTCGCTGGAAAAGAAAAGCGAATTGCAGAATTAGAAGAAATTATGATGGGTGCAAGCTTTTGGGATGATCAAAAAAGTGCACAAACAGTCATCAATGAAGCAAATGCATTAAAAGACATGGCTGGTAAGTTTAATACGCTTAACGAAACGTTTGAAAATCTAGAAGTAACGCATGAACTTGTGAAAGAAGAATACGATGAAGAATTACATGCGGAGCTTGAAGCTGAAGTGAAAATTTTATCTGCAGATATGAACGAATACGAACTTCAATTATTACTAAATGAAGAACACGACAAGAATAATGCTATTTTAGAGTTGCATCCAGGTGCAGGTGGAACAGAATCACAGGATTGGGGTTCTATGCTGCTTCGTATGTATACACGCTGGGCAGAAAAACGCGGCTTTAAAGTAGAAACGTTAGATTATCTTCCTGGAGATGAAGCTGGGATTAAAAGCGTTACGTTATTAATTAAAGGACATAATGCTTACGGTTATTTAAAAGCAGAAAAAGGCGTGCATCGTCTTGTTCGTATTTCGCCATTCGATTCATCTGGCCGTCGTCATACATCGTTCGTATCTTGTGAAGTTGTACCAGAGTTTAACGATGATATTGAAATTGAAATACGTACAGAGGATTTAAAAATAGATACGTACCGTGCAAGTGGTGCGGGTGGACAGCATATTAATACGACTGACTCAGCTGTACGTATTACACATATTCCAACAAATGTTGTGGTAACATGTCAATCTGAGCGTTCACAAATTAAAAACCGTGAGCATGCAATGAAAATGTTGAAAGCGAAACTGTACCAACAAAAATTAGAAGAACAACAAGCGGAGCTTGATGAAATTCGCGGTGAACAAAAAGAAATTGGCTGGGGAAGCCAAATTCGTTCATACGTATTCCATCCATACTCCCTTGTAAAAGATCACCGTACAAATACAGAGGTCGGGAATGTTCAAGCGGTTATGGACGGAGAGATTGACGCATTTATTGATGCGTATTTACGTTCTCGTATTTCATAAAGTGAAACTTCCATCAGTGGGAGGGGCTTATTCCCCACTGATGGTTAGTCGAACCAATCGGGCTCTTATGGGCAGTTATCTCTCGCCTATCTTCTTTGATTTCTTAAAATCTTGAGGTGGGAGTCTTATTGCCCGTTAGGGCGGGATAAAGTGAAACTTCCATCAGTATGAAAAAATGCCAACAGGTTGTTGGCACATGCGTGAGGCGATGAGGAGTATACCTTCTGTCTAGAGGGAGAGAAAGAGGAGAGAAGTTGCGAGGCAACTTCTCTTTTTGGTGGATGTAGTTGTAGCATACAAGCTTGTATATTGTTTTGTAAAAAGTAGAAAATAACAAAATGTTGGAAGTAATTGATCAGAAGAATGGGATGATTTTCGTATTCTGTATGCTAGGAAAATTCGTTGTTTTGCATCATATCATTCGTTCACAAAATTGAAACAATTACTGAAAAGCATTACGCCTGTAAGTGTCCCTTCTTGTTTAGGGTAATATTGGTTATGCAGGTAAGTTTTGAAATTGCAGGGAAATCATTATAATGCTATTGAGGGATTAATTAACAGCAGGGAGCGATATAGATGAAAAAGAAATTATTTATGATCGTATTAGGTACATCATTAGCTCTTACATTAGGAGCATGCGGGAAAAAGGAAGAAGCTAAACCTTCTAGTCCTAGTCAAGAAGCAAGCACAGATAGCGCTGAGAAAATATTCCAAAAAAGCTGTGCAGGATGCCATGGTAATGATCTAAAAGGATTATCTGGACCATCGTTAGAAAAAGTGGGCGGAAAATACGGAGAAGAAGATATTGAAAAAATTATCGCTAAAGGCCGCGGCGTTATGCCAGCTGGTGTAATCCAAGGCGAAGATGCGAAAAAAGTTGCAGAATGGCTAGCTGAGAAGAAATAAGAAAGAAAAGCGGAGCCGACTGTTTAGGCCTGTTGGCTAAGGTTCTTTCACACAGAAGGTGCTTTTTACCTTCTCGTGTGGAAGGTTCTTAGACATGAGGGCCTAGGAGGCAGAGCTGGACAGTAAAGAAAAGCGGAAGCGGTTGTTCAAGCATTCTTATGCGGCAGCCTCCAGCCATCGCTGTATGAAATTCAAACAAATAAGACCTTTTTACTTGATGACAGAAGGTCTTATTTGTTTGTGTCATGTCATATATTCTGCGCTATGTAACACAACTGTAACAAAGTTGTATCCGAATTGGAAACCGAATAATGGTACAATGTAGGGCGTAGTATCTTTTGTAGAATTTTGAAGAAAAAGTTTTACATACATGAGAAGCTGAAATAGCGATTGTTTAGAGACGCAGCGAAAGATTGAATATTGCGATCGCTATGGTTAAACAACGAAGAGTATAAAGTGTCGAAAAAAAATCATTAATATTGGGTGATAAATAATGATAACAATGACGAATGTTTATAAGGAGTATCCAAACGGCATGAAAGCTGCTAATGGACTCACAGTTAAAATTAAGCAAGGTGAATTTGTATATGTAGTAGGACCGAGTGGAGCCGGGAAGTCTACATTTATTAAAATGATGTATCGTGAAGAGAAACCGACTACAGGTTCTATTAATGTAAATGGTTTAGTAATTGAATCTTTAGCAGAGCGCGATGTACCGTATTTCCGTCGCCAGCTAGGCGTGATTTTCCAAGATTTCAAGTTACTTCCGAGGTTAACTGTATATGAAAATGTTGCATTTGCTTTAGAGGTAATTGAAGAAGAGCCAGACGTGATTCGTGAGCGTGTTATGGAAGTGTTAAGTCTTGTAGGTCTTGACGATCGTGCTGATGCATTGCCAAGTGAACTTTCTGGTGGGGAACAACAACGTGTTGCAATTGCAAGAGCGATTGTGAATCGCCCGAAAGTTGTAATTGCCGATGAACCAACAGGTAACCTTGATATGGATACAGCGATGGATATTATGAATATTTTCAAACGCATTAATGAGCGTAATACAACAATTATTATGGCAACGCATAATGCGGATATTGTAAATACAATTCGTCACCGTGTAATTGCGATAGAAGACGGAAAGATTGCTCGAGACGAGATTGAGGGAGGATACGGATATGAAGACTAAAACCCTTAGTCGACATTTACGAGAAGGTGTCAAAAATTTATCCCGTAACGGATGGATGACATTTGCTTCTGTAAGTGCAGTAACAGTTACATTACTGCTTGTAGGTGTCTTTTTAACAGCAATTATGAATATGAACCATTTTGCAACGAACGTAGAGCAAGATGTAGAGATTCGTGTACACATTGATCCAGCGGCTAAGAAAGAAGATCAACAGAAATTAAAAGAAGATATTTCAAAGATTTCGCAAGTCGATTCTATTAAATATTCTTCTAAAGATGAAGAGCTAAAAAGATTGATTAAAAGTTTAGGAGATAGCGGGAAATCCTTTGAGCTATTTGAGCAAGATAACCCATTAAAAGACGTATATATTGTAAAAGCAAAAGAACCAACTGATACAGCAAGTATTGCAAAGAAAATTGAGAAAATGCAATTTGTAAATCAAGTACAATACGGACAAGGTGAAGTAGAAAAACTATTTGATACAGTAAAAGCTGGTCGTAATATTGGTATTGTATTAATTGCTGGTCTTTTATTTACAGCAATGTTCTTAATCTCTAATACAATTAAAATTACAATTTATGCACGAAGCACAGAAATCGAAATTATGAAACTTGTTGGAGCGACAAACTGGTTTATTCGTTGGCCGTTCTTATTAGAAGGGTTATTCCTAGGCATACTAGGGTCGATCATTCCAATTATTGTAATCTTAACTTCGTATAATTCGCTTCAAGCTATGTTTAATGAGAAATTTAGCGGAACAATTTTTGAATTGCTTTCATATAGCCCATTCGTTTTCGAGCTATCTGCATTATTAATGCTAATCGGTGGATTAATCGGTATGTGGGGAAGCGTTATGTCTATCCGTCGTTTCTTAAAAATATAAGTGTAAAAAGTTGCAAACATATTTCGTACAAGCTTATCATATAGTAGAAATAGATAAAGGCATCGCACAATGTGTGATGCCTTTTCATACACCATTGTGTGTTCCGGAAAGGGGAATTCCGCATTGAAACGTAGAGTTGCGATTATTGGAATGATTGTTGCGTTTTTAGTTGGCGCTGGCGGAATGTTTGCAGGTATGTATTGGCTTGAAAATGGCTCTTACACAGTGCAATCAATTACAGGGAATAATGCCAATGTAAAACAAGCGGATTTGGATAAAATTCGCGAAGCGTATGCACTAATTGATTCACGTTATGTTGAGGATGTGAAAGATGACAAGCTTGTTGAAGGAGCTATTCAAGGGATGCTTGCAACACTGAAAGATCCATACTCTACATACATGGATAAGAAAACAGCAACGCAATTTGAGCAATCGCTTGATCCAGAGTTAGAAGGAATTGGTGCTGAAGTAAATAAAACGGATGATAAGTTAATGATTGTTTCGCCGATTAAAGATTCTCCAGCAGAAAAGGCTGGTCTTAAACCGAACGATCAAATTTTAACAGTCGATGGAAATAGTGTGAAAGACTTATCCCGCGAAGAAGCAGTTATGAAAATTCGAGGAAAGAAAGGAACAACGGTTACGCTTGAGGTAAAACGTTCCGGAGTTAGTGATCCGTTAACATTTAAAATTAAGCGTGATAAAATTCCGATTTTCACTGTATTTAGCTCTGTGAAGCAAGAGAATGGGAAAGATATTGGATATATGCAAATCACATCATTCTCTGAAAAAACAGCGAACGAGTTTAAAGATCAATTGAAAGATCTTGAAAAGAAAAATATACAAGGACTTGTTATTGATGTGCGTGGAAATCCAGGTGGTTATTTAACGAGTGTTGAAGATATTTTAAAAGTGCTGATGACAGACCAAAAGCCAATGCTTCAAATAGAACAACGTAATGGTGAAAAGCAAAAGTTCTACACATCATTAAAAGAGAAGAAACCATATCCGATTTCTGTATTAGTCGATAAAGGCAGCGCATCTGCTTCTGAAATTTTAGCAGGGGCTTTAAATGAAGGAGAAGGTTATCCTCTTATTGGTGAGAAAACGTTTGGTAAAGGTACTGTTCAGCAAGCTGTACCGTTTACGGATGGTAGTAATATTAAACTGACGATGTTTAAATGGTTAACACCGGACGGCAATTGGATTCATAAAAAAGGAATTGAACCGACGGTCGAGGTGAAGCAGCCTGATTACTACTATGCAACGCCAATTCAAATTGAAAAAACGTTGTCTTACAATGATAATGATGAGCAAGTGAAGCATGCGCAAGAGATGTTGAAGAGTCTTGGATATGAGCCAGGACGTGAAGATGGCTATTTTAGTAAAGAAACAGAAGCAGCTGTGAAAGCATTCCAAAATGCAAACGATATGGATGCAACGGGTCAGCTTGATAAAAAGACAGCAGAAGCAATCCAAAACAAAATCGTTGAAAAAATTCGTTCTGGTGAAAACGATCTGCAGCTACAAACAGCCTTAAAATTAATGGCGAAATAAAGTGAAACTTCCATTTGGAGATGCTTTTTCTCCAAATGGTTAGTTGAACCAATCGGGCATTTACGGACAGTTTTCAGTTGTCTCTATCTATCTTCGAATGGGACTTTATTTCACTGGTGAAAGGTAAAAAAATATACAGGCTTACGTAGCCTGTATATTTTTTTTATGTGTTAAACAAACGTTTGATTAATTGTGATAAGATAAAATAAAACTGGGGGTATATCCTACATAATGGCAATTAAGTTCTTGTAGGCAGGAAATCGTACTGCTCATTAAGTGCGGCAGAAATGAAATATATTACAAATGGTGGTGAATCGTTTCGTGGAGGTTTGGTCGTTAGAAGTTGTGAAGGCAATTGTGCGTTTCTTCGCACATCCTGCTTTGTATATTTTCTTTATAAGTAGCTTTTTTGTTGGATATTTACGAGTACTACGAGAACGGAAAGATTTTTCCTTTAAGGTGTATGATATTTTGTATGAATTACGTACATCTGCATTCGCAGGAATTGGTTTTGGACTCATTCTATCATTGATTACAGTTGGAATGGGGCTTGTTATTTCACAAGCAAGTGTGTTTATGATAGCAATCTGGACAGTATTCTTTGCTCTTATTGCTCAATATAGATACTTATCTCCTGCATACACATTCGGAATTGCGATTGCAGCGACGTTATTATCTTCAAAACTTCCAGTCTCTTTCTTACAGCTTCGTGAGGGAGAAGAGAGCAGTGTCGTGTCGTTAGCGATTTTACTTGGACTTATGTTAGTTGTGGAAGGTTTGCTTATTTCTAAGAACGCAGCGAACTATTCGACACCGAAATTACGAAAAGGAAAACGTGGTTTAAATATTGGACTGCATGAATCAAAAAGATTATGGTTAGTACCGATATTTGTTCTTGTACCAGGTGACGCTATAACGCAGTTTGTGTCTTGGTGGCCGGTTGTATCTGTCGGATCGCAAAAGTTTTCTTTATTCTTAATTCCATTTTTAATTGGGTTTATGAGAACAATTAAAAGTTTTGAGCCAAAAGGAGCATTGTTATTTACAGGTCGTCGTGTGTTTGGATTAGCTGCAGTTGTTCTTCTATTAGGAATAGCAAGTTACTGGTGGCATACACTAGCAATTGTAGCTATGGGAGCAGCAATGCTTGGTCGTCTTACGATTACTGTGCAAGAACGTTTAGAGGATGAAAAGCGCCCTGCATATTTTTCCTCACGTGACCATGGCTTAGTTGTATTAGATACAATTCCAGGTACAGCTGGAACAACGATGGACTTGAAACCAGGGGAAATGATTGTGAAAGTGAATGGAATCAGTCCGACCAATGTGGACGAGTTTTACAATGCCCTGCAATCAAAAACAACAGGCGCTTTTTGTAAAATGGAAGTTATTGATACGAATGGTGAACTTCGTCTTGTACAACATGCGATTTATGAAGGAGAGCATCACGAACTGGGAATTGTTTTTGTAGAACAAGAGCATCAGTGGGATACGGAAGTTGTGTGATGTGAGTTTTCATAATTAACCGGAATTGTTTCAAAACGAACCGAATCTTTTTCATAATTGATTGATTATGTAAGGGTTCTGGTGTGAAAAATATATGGATTAAAAATATCAGTGTATGTTTTTTGGGGACAGACTTCTCATTTTGAAAAGTCTGTCCTTTTTTAATCCTTCTCATCGCTTCTAGTCCCGCAAGCATTCATTTCTCTGTTTGAAGCGATTTCAACTTTAATTTAATAGATTTTTTGCAAGGGTCTTGAGATTTTGCACCAGAACTAATATAGAGGTATGGTATCTATTATTAGATTAATAATGTATCAATTTCTTCATCATTCCCGTCTAATTCTACGTTCAAGTTCATGTTTCAATCTAGTAATGAGGTTCTTACAAATTTGAGAATAATGTTTTCCTTCTGAACGTACCCAGGCAAAATAGACATCCTGTTGCTGAGGAATTTCAAGTTCAATGATTACAATGTCTTTTTTTTGTAAAGTAGACTCACTAGCAAAAGAATAATCAGGACCAACAGTGATAGCTAATCCGTCTTTAATCGTTTTTTGGATGGCATCTGTATTGTTAGTGGTAAAAAGAATATCAGCAGGGCCGTATGCAGTTGTAAACTGGTTCATAAACCATTCGACGTAATCATCTTTGTATAAAACTAAAGAATGAGCTAACAGCTCTTCTGGAGTAATTGATTTGTTAAATGCTAAAGGTGAATTACGGCTGACCCCAATAACCATTTTTCCTTTTAACAATGGTTCAAACAATAATCCACTACTTTTATGAACAATATCTTCAAATTGAATAATTAGACCCATATCAATCTTATGTTGGCGAATATCATCTAGTATTTCCTGTGAACCTTTTTCAAATATCTCTATTTTTACATTTGGATAATCCTTTTTAAAATTTGTTACTGTATTAACCAATAAGGGCATAGGGCCAGGAATTGTTGCAATTCTTAATTCACCACGTACGGTATTTGAGAACCCGTTAGCCTCATCTTTTAACTCCTGGAGTTTCTTTAGTGCTTCAGCAGCTTTTTTAATAATAACTTTTCCTTCAGCAGTAGGGATTGTACCCAATCGAGAACGTGTAAACAATAATACCCCTAATTCTGCTTCCAAGGCTGAGATAGATTGACTGATAGCAGATAATGTGACATGCATATTTTGTGCTGCAATGGTTAAAGAACCTGCATTTGTAACCTCAACTGCATATTCTAATTGTTCAATGTTCATATAAACACGACCTCTTTTATTAAGTCTTACTTAAGCAATGATAAGTATATTTTAATAATATTTAATGTATAGAAGTGTTACAATTATTGCAAGAAATCCGATAGCGTATAGGAGGACTAGTTATGATGACAAGAAGAGTTGCAGTCATTACAGGTGGAGGAAGTGGAATTGGTCGACAAACATGTATCAAATTTGCAAGAAAAGGAGATCAAGTAGTAGTCGCTGATGTTAATGAAACAGGTGGAAAAGAAACTGTGGAAATCATTAAAGCTGAAGGTGGAGCAGCTATTTTTGTTAAGACAGATGTTTCACAGTACGAGCAAGTAGAAAATCTAGTTAATATTGCAGTAGAAACGTATGGCCGAATTGATATTATGTTTAACAATGCTGGAATTGGCGGTGCAGGTCCAGTGCTTAATCAAAATATGGATCGCTACGAAAAAGTAATTGGGGTTAATCAACATGGTGTTGCCTATGGAATCATAGCAGCAGGAAAGAAGATGAAAGAATTAAATATAAAAGGTGTAATTATAAATACGGCTTCTGTTTTTGGCTTCTTAGCTTCTCCAGGTACATTTGCATATCATGCAACAAAAGGTGCTGTTATTATGATGACAAAATCTGCAGCGCTTGAATTAGCTGAATATGGAATTCGTGTAGTAGCGGTAGCACCAGGAGTTGTCGATACACCTATTCTTCATGGATATAACGATAGTATGATCGAATCTATGAAAACGAAAGTTATGGGTAATGAGTTAACGAATCCAGAAGCGCTTGCTGATGTTGTTTATCTTCTTTCATTAGAAGAAGCAGATGCCATTAATGGGAGTGTAGTAATGGCTGACCACGGATATGCTTCATTTAAATAATGAAATATAAATGTGATTTTTCTAGTTTTTAAATATAAATATACGTAATATTTTTGGAATCTTCCGTTGATTTTTTGATTTATCCCGCTATTCGCGGGCAGTAAGACCCCCACCTCAAGATTGAGAGAGAAGCGAAGAAGCTAGGTGGGGGATAACAGCTGGCATGCGCCCGATTGGTGAGAGCTTTCCATCAGTGGGGGATGAAGGAACCCCACTAATGGAAGTTTCACTTTATAAAAATGAATATGAATGAATTTACTTAGGAAAGGATTTTTTTATATGAAAGGGACTAGCAATATTCCGCAGCCTAAAACTTTCGGGCCACTTCGCAATTTACCATTGTTAAATGGAGAGGAACCTATACAATCAATTTTAAAGCTTTCGTATGAGTATGGACCAATTTTTCAACTTGAATTGCCTGGAAGGACTCGCACCATTGTTTCTAACCATGAATTAGCGGCAGAAGTATGTGATGAATCTCGCTTTGAAAAGAGCGTTGGAACCGCTTTACAAAATGTTCGTGCATTTACTGGCGACGGGTTATTTACGAGCTGGACAAACGAACCAAACTGGCATAAGGCACATAACATTCTGCTTCCTAGTTTTAGTCAGCAAGCTATGAAGGGATATCACTCTATGATGGTTGACCTTGCTATGCAGTTAGTTCAAAAGTGGGAGCGTCTCAACCCTAATGAAAGTATTGATGTACCAGAAGACATGACACGCCTTACGCTAGATACTATTGGGTTATGTGGATTTAATTATCGTTTTAATAGCTTTTATCGTGATACACCGCACCCTTTTATTACTAGCATGGTTCGTTCGCTTGAAGAGGCAATGAACCAATCTCAACGCTTAGGTATACAAGATAAACTAATGGTTATGAAAAAACGTCAGTTTAAGCAAGATATTCAATCTATGTTTGATTTGGTAGATAATATTATTGCAGAGCGTAAAGAAAGTGATAATCAAGATGGAAATGACTTGCTAGCTCATATGCTGAATGGGAAAGATCCGCAAACAGGTGAGATGTTGGACGATGAAAATATTCGTTTCCAAATCATTACTTTTTTAATAGCCGGACATGAGACGACTAGTGGTCTATTGTCATTTGCACTATATTTCCTTTTGAAAAATCCTGATAAGCTTAAGAAGGCATATGAAGAAGTAGATCGAGTTTTAACAGAGCCGATTCCTACATATGAGCAGGTTCAAAAACTTAAATATACTCGTATGATTCTCAATGAGACGTTACGTTTATGGCCAACAGCGCCAGCCATTTCACTTTATGCAAAAGAAGCTACACTTCTTGGCGGAAAGTACCATATAGAAAAGGGAAGAGAGGTTACAGTTCTCATACCAAAGCTTCACCGTGATACGGATGTATGGGGGGATGCTGTTGAAGATTTCCAACCTGAGAGATTTGAAAGTATTGCACAAATTGCCACGCATGCATATAAGCCATTTGGGAATGGTCAAAGAGCTTGTATTGGACAACAATTTGCACTTCAGGAAGCTACTTTAGTATTAGGTATGATTCTTCAATATTTTGAAATTATCGACCATACAGACTATCAATTAAAAGTTAAGGAAACATTAACTTTGAAACCAGATGGATTTACTATGTGTGTCAAACCGCGAACTAAAAAAGTTACCTTCGCTGTTTCTGATTCAAAAGTTACAGTGCCAACAGAGCAGGAAGTAAAGCATAACTTTAAAACTGTTGTCGATTCGCATCATACACCGCTACTAGTACTTTATGGATCAAACCTTGGAACAGCGGAAGGACTCGCACGAAAACTTGCTGACACTGCTCGCTTTCAAGGATTTGAGAGTGAAGTGGCGCCACTTGATGAGTATACTGAAAAGCTTCCTAGAGATGGAGTCGTGTGTATTATTACTTCTTCATATAATGGTAATCCACCTGATAATGCAAAGGAATTTGTGCATTGGATAAGTGAGTTAGAAGACGAAACCCTTAAAGGAGTAAATTATGCTGTTTTTGGATGCGGCGACCGTAATTGGGCTAGCACATATCAACGTATTCCAAGATTGATTGACGAACAATTGGCCTTAAAGGGTGCGACTCGTCTCACTATACGTGGCGAGGGTGACGTGAATGAAGACTTTGAGTTCCAGTTTGATGAGTGGCAAAATCAGCTATGGGAAGATGTAGCAAAAGCTTTGAATTTAGAAGTTAATAAAAATGAAAAACGTTCGGAAAATAAACTTAAATTACAATTTGTTAGCGAATTGACAAGTACGCCTCTAGCGAAAACGTATAATGCACTTTCGGCGTATGTTATAGAAAATCGTGAGCTTCAAACAGAGAAAAGTGTACACAGTACGCGCCATATTGAAATTACTTTGCCTGAAGGTATTCAATACCGAGAGGGTGATCATCTAGGAGTCTTACCACAGAATAGAAAAGATCTTGTAGAACGTGTTTTACAACGATATGGATTAAATGGGAAAGATGTTCTTCTTCTGAGCGGAAATGATCACAGTATTGCACATCTTCCTTTAGAGCAGTCTATATGTGTTTATGAACTGCTTGCAAATTATGTTGAATTACAAGAGCCGGTGACACGGACGCAACTTCGTGAATTAGCGGCATATACGGTTTGTCCGCCTCATAAACGAGAGTTAGAAGCTCTTTTAGAGGAAGAGGCATACAAAACAAATATTCTTCAAAAACGTACGACTATGCTTGATTTACTTGAGAAATATCCGGCTTGTGAATTGCCATTTGAAAGATTTTTAGAACTTCTTCCACCGCTAAAAGTTCGATACTATTCAATTTCTAGTTCACCGCAAATTGTTTCGAATCGTGCGAGTATTACAGTTGGTGTTGTACGAGGGCCATCATGGAGCGGGCGTGGTGAATACTTGGGAGTTGCTTCAAACTATTTGGCCGAGCGACAAGTAGGAGATGCTATCGCATGTTTTATCCGTAATCCACAATCAGGGTTTCACTTGCCAGAAAATCCTGAGAAGCCAATTATTATGGTTGGACCTGGAACAGGAGTTGCCCCATTCTTAGGATTTTTGCAAGCACGTCGTGTTCAAAAGCAAGAAGGACATAAATTGGGAGAAGCGCATTTGTACTTTGGCTGTCGTCATCCTGAACAGGATTATCTTTACCGTGAAGAGTTAGAGCGTGCGCAAGAGGATGGACTAGTAATGCTTCACACAGCGTTCTCTCGTTTAGAAGGGCAATCCAAAACATATGTACAACATCTGATGAAACAGGATGCAAACGAATTAATTCGTTTACTTGATGAGGGTGGTCAACTTTATGTATGTGGAGATGGAAGTCGAATGGCTCCAGATGTAGAGAGAGTTTTATGTGAAAACTACCAAATTCATCATGGTGTTGATGAGCAGAAAGCGAAAGACTGGCTTGATCATTTGCAATCCGAAGGAAGATATGCAAAGGATGTTTGGGCAGGTATATAAATTTTATTTTTTAATTTGATGGTGATGTGGCGGTAGCTCATTAATTGGGATAAGATAAATATCGTAAAAAACCTAGTTATTCATTTATGTGTTCTTCATATTGGATAGCTAGGTTTTTTATTTGTTTCCTTAAGTTGATAGCGATACTCCAAAAAGAAAAAATCGGTGCCGTGTCCCTACAACCTGGCTTTGCACACATCTATGCTGAACTCCATGTTAAAATTAACAAGCAGGATTACTTGATTAAAGTTTTACTTTAGGTTTATATACTATAGTATAGACAAAGTAACATACATAGAAAGGAACGATGAAATATGCCAAAGCAACAAATTGGAGTTGTTGGTGTGGGCGTTATGGGAAAAAGCCTCGCACTTAACTTTGAGAGTAAAGGGTATTCTGTTGCCCTATATGATATTTCAAAGGAAAAAGTAAATGAAATCATTGAGGAAAACCGTGGTAAAAACTTAGTTGGTACTCATATGGTTGAAGAGTTTGTTAACTCACTTGAATCACCTAGAAAGATTTTATTAATGGTTAATGCAGGAGAAATTACAGATAAGGCAATTGATTCTCTGCTTCCTCACCTCGATAAAGGTGATATTTTAATTGACGGTGGTAATACATACTTTGGCGATACAATTCGCCGAAACAAACGTCTTGCTGAAGAAGGAATCAATTTCATTGGTGCAGGTGTGTCAGGCGGAGAAGAGGGCGCATTGAAAGGGCCGTCTATTATGCCGGGCGGACAGAAAGATGCATATGAAAAAGTGAAGGATATGCTTGAAAACATCTCTGCGAAAGTGAATGGCGAGCCTTGCTGTTCTTATATCGGACCTGATGGAGCAGGCCACTATGTAAAGATGGTTCACAATGGTATTGAGTATGGAGATATGCAATTAATTTGTGAAGCATATTTCTTCTTGAAACAAACACTTGATTTGACTGCAGAAGAGTTTCACGAAATATTTGCTGAATGGAATAAGGGCGAACTGAACAGCTACCTAATCGAGATTACAGCAGATATATTCACGAAGAAAGATGAAGAAACTGGAAAGCCGTTAGTGGATGTTATTCTTGATACTGCGGGACAAAAGGGTACAGGGAAATGGACAAGCCAAAGCGCGCTTGATTTAGGTATATCTCTCCCTATTATCACGGAATCTGTATTTGCACGTTGTATTTCTGCTTTAAAAGAAGAGCGTGTGAACGCAAGCAAAGTATTATCTGGCCCTAAAGATAAACCAGCACTTGGAATTGAAAAAGCAGAATTAATTGAAGCAGTGCGTCAAGCTTTATATATGAGTAAAATTTGTTCTTATGCGCAAGGATTTACGCAATTGAAGGCAGCTTCTGAGGAGTATGACTGGAACCTTGATTTCGGCAGCATTTCTATGCTTTGGAGAGGTGGATGCATTATTCGTGCAGCCTTTTTACAAAACATTAAAGAGGCTTATGACAATAACACTGACTTACCGAACCTTTTACTTGACCCATATTTTAAAGAAATTGTGGAGTCATACCAAGGCGGATTACGTCAAATTATCTCATTAGCTGTACAACAAGGTATTCCGGTACCTGCATTTTCAGCGGCGATTTCTTACTATGACAGCTATCGTACGGCAACACTGCCTGCAAATCTGCTACAAGCGCAGCGCGATTATTTCGGAGCACATACGTATAAACGAGTGGATAAAGAAGGTACATTCCATACAAAATGGATATAAGATAAAAAATGGACCAAGGTTTCAATCTTGGTCCATTTTTTATCCCGCATTAACGGGTAGTTTCACTTTATTGAAATAATAACACACGCGCTGGTGCTGCATCTGTACCCATTAGTTTTAATGGAGCCGCGACCATAAAGTATGTTCCTGCTTCTACTTCTTTAAATGTTAATCCTTCGATTACAATAATATCGTGTGCAAATAGTGTTTTATGGGTTGGATGACCTTCTTGTGCACGTTCAACACCTAATGCATCAATACCGACACCGCGAATGCCTTTTTCAGCAAGCAGCTTCGCACCGCTTTCAGCTAAATAAATAAAATCAAAGTTAAATCCCTCATCAAAGGAGTTCTTTGTTTTAAATAAGACAAAATCACCCTTTTGAATATCGAAATCTTTCAGGTCTTCAGCAGTAATGCCACCTTCAACGTGTGTCAGGTCAAAAACCTTTGCTTCGCCTACTAATTTCTCGATATCAAGCGTTTCAAACGTGTCTCCGTCATTGATCATATGCAAAGGCGCATCAATATGAGTTCCTGTATGAGCATCCATTTTTAATGTGGATTCTGTTACATGACCGTTTGTAACCTTTGAAAGTTGGGGCTGTTTTTCTGGTTTATTTTTATATACCGGCATTCCTTCGTAAATAGGTACTGTAATGTCATATACTTTTTTCATGAAAATTCTCCTTTCGCTTTTGCTATGATTAGATTGAGTAGTCACCATCATCTAAAATTGGCCACCACTGGAAGCCGTTTTCAGCAAGCAGATCATCAGAAGCTTGAGGCCCCATTGATCCTGATTCGTAAGTAAGTAAATCGGTTGATACATCCTGTTTCCATGCTTTAGAAATCACATCAACAAATTTCCATGATAACCCTACTTCATCCCAGTGAGTAAAGTTTGTTGCATCGCCTTGAATTGCATCATATAGGAGCTTCTCATAAGCTTCTGGTGTATTTACCCCGTCCACGCAGTCATTGCAGTAATCAAGTTTAAATGGTGTCGTCTTTTCAGAAGTACCGATTTTCTTACCGTTTAAAACAAGAGAAATTCCCTCATCCGGCTGAATATGAATAATAAGCAGGTTCGGATGAACGTTGTTTTCTGATTTAGAATATAAATTCATTGGCAATTCCTTGAACTGAATGACGATTTTTGTTGATTTTTCTTGCATGCGTTTACCTGTACGAATGTAGATCGGCACACCTGCCCAGCGGAAATTGTCTATTAATAATTTACCCGCCACAAATGTTTCCGTTCTTGAGTTTGGATCTACTTTACTTTCGCTTCTGTATCCAGGAACTTCTTTTCCATTGATTGTTCCTGGACCATACTGACTTCGTACAAAATATTGATCCACTTCTTCTACTGTTATTGGTCGAAGTGCACGTAATACTTTAATTTTTTCGCTTCGGATTTCTTCTGTTGTTAAACGAATTGGTGGTTCCATCGCCAGTAAAGCAACCATTTGTAATATATGATTTTGTACCATGTCCCTTAAGGCGCCGGAATTGTCATAGTAACCTCCGCGATCTTCTACACCTAAAGATTCACTGGATGTAATTTGAATATTAGAGATGTATCTATTATTCCACAGTGATTCAAATATTGCATTTGCAAAACGAATGACACCAATGTTTTGAACCATTTCTTTTCCTAGATAATGGTCAATACGATAAATTTCATCTTCCGCAAATGCGTGACGAAGTTCCTCGTTTAACTTTTGTGCTGATGGCAAGTCATGCCCAAAAGGCTTTTCAATAATCAATCGATTCCAGCCGCCTGAGTTTGTCACACCTTCGGATTTCAAGTAAGAAGCGATTGTTCCGAAAAATTCAGGGGCCATTGCCATATAAAACATTCTGTTTCCTGGAATATTGAATTGTTCTTCTAGGTTAGTAAGTAATGCATTCAAATCTTGGTACGAAGCAGTATTCGTAACATCAAACGCTAAGTATCGGAAATGAGTTAAAAATTCATCTAAATCATCCCCTGGTTTAATTTTTGACTCTTGAATAGAGGAAAGTACATTTTCACGAAATACATCATCACTCCATTCACGTCTTGCCACACCAACAACAGCAAAATTTTTAGAGAGCTGCCCTTTTTTATATAGGCTATATATAGAAGGGAATAATTTTCTCTTCGCTAAATCTCCTGTTGCTCCAAATATAACCATAGTGCAATATGCATTGTCGTTCTTGTTCACTGGGTACCCTCACCTTTATTAATGAATATTGAATAGTATCTCAGAAGATTTTAACACAATTTGAAAGAAGTCTCCTACTTTTAAGTATGTGTAGGGAAGTAATAAATCTTTTAAATTATTTTAAGGCGAAGGTTATAGAAAATCAAAAGAAAAGCACGAAATCATCATTACAATGTAATTTAGTTATTTTGAAGTTAGAAGAGGAGAGTAAATACTGTTGCTTTGAAATAAGGTTTGATCAAAAACACCTCGCAAACCTGTGTTTTAAGATAAATAAAAAGAATCCAATTTGAAAAAAGATTGATCATTTTCTACCTGTGATCTACCACAATCGCGCCCGATTGTGGTAGATCATTGCTTAATATTATTTAAGATAACCACCAGTTCAATAAGGATAAGTCAATCACGCTTTGTTACAAAACAATTCGTCCTGATTCAATATCATCATTAATAGCTACTTTGTATGTACCATTGCGAATCCTTTTTAGTATTTCTCTTCCTTTTTGCTGTTCAGCTGAAGCTATTTCTTTATTCATTTCCAATTGTTTTAGTAATCGAATGGCTGCCACATTGTTTTTATATTTTGTTTTATCTGCACTTTAATTTATCCACCTCCTGCGTCTCTTTTTGGGTCGAGAATGTGAGAAATAGGTTGACTGTAAAAATAAAATGCTGTATTTTAATTTTGACTGACTTGATCAATTTAAGGAATGTTAATGATATGAACTCGAAGGGGGCGGGTGCAGCGTGGCACCATTAAATGAAGAGCAGCTGATCCAGATCCGCGATGAGCGCAGGGAACAGATTTTGGCCGCTGCCTTAAGCGTATTTTCCAGACGCGGCGTTACTGGAACCAAAATGAGTATGATTGTGAAGGAAGCAGGCATTAGCCATGGCCTAGTGTACCATTATTTCAAATCCAAGGAAGAGCTTTTCGTTACGCTTGTCAAAGGTGCTATAGAGGGTGCGCAGGAAGCCATGTCGTTCGTTACATCCCTTTCGGGAACTGCTTATGATAAAATCAGAAAATTGGTTGAAGAAATGATGGATGAGGAAGGAGCCCCGTATTTTCAGCTGATTTATCAGGCAAGAACGTCCGATGGCGTGCCTGAAGAAGCGAGAATATTGATCAACCAATACACGTTGGACGATTATGTTAGCATCCTTCGGCCTTTGTTCGAAGAGGGACAAAGGGATGGGACGATTGCACCGGGGGATCCGGGAGAATTGATTGCCGGCTTCCTGACGGTACTAACCGGAGTGATGATGGTGGGATCGGTGGATGAACGGCAGTTTCGCATCCCGGATATCGAAATGCTGATGAGGATGATCAGCAAATAAAGCACCTATCGCCTCATTGCAGGCGGTGAAGTGAACCCAAAAAGTTAGACGCATATTTTAAGCAGCTAATGAGGAATGAGTTCTGTATTGTACAGGGCTCATTCCTTTTAGTTTTGTTTTGATTC
>NZ_CAKJTI010000005.1 GCF_917563915.1 Bacillus rhizoplanae
GAGAGATAGTTCTCTCAAAACTGAACAAAACGAAACACGGAAACTTTATTGATGAACAGCGTTCATCAATTCTCCATAGAAAGGAGGTGATCCAGCCGCACCTTCCGATACGGCTACCTTGTTACGACTTCACCCCAATCATCTGTCCCACCTTAGGCGGCTGGCTCCAAAAAGGTTACCCCACCGACTTCGGGTGTTACAAACTCTCGTGGTGTGACGGGCGGTGTGTACAAGGCCCGGGAACGTATTCACCGCGGCATGCTGATCCGCGATTACTAGCGATTCCAGCTTCATGTAGGCGAGTTGCAGCCTACAATCCGAACTGAGAACGGTTTTATGAGATTAGCTCCACCTCGCGGTCTTGCGACTCTTTGTACCGTCCATTGTAGCACGTGTGTAGCCCAGGTCATAAGGGGCATGATGATTTGACGTCATCCCCACCTTCCTCCGGTTTGTCACCGGCAGTCACCTTAGAGTGCCCAACTTAATGATGGCAACTAAGATCAAGGGTTGCGCTCGTTGCGGGACTTAACCCAACATCTCACGACACGAGCTGACGACAACCATGCACCACCTGTCACTCTGCCCCCGAAGGGGAAGCCCTATCTCTAGGGTTTTCAGAGGATGTCAAGACCTGGTAAGGTTCTTCGCGTTGCTTCGAATTAAACCACATGCTCCACCGCTTGTGCGGGCCCCCGTCAATTCCTTTGAGTTTCAGCCTTGCGGCCGTACTCCCCAGGCGGAGTGCTTAATGCGTTAACTTCAGCACTAAAGGGCGGAAACCCTCTAACACTTAGCACTCATCGTTTACGGCGTGGACTACCAGGGTATCTAATCCTGTTTGCTCCCCACGCTTTCGCGCCTCAGTGTCAGTTGCAGACCAGAAAGTCGCCTTCGCCACTGGTGTTCCTCCATATCTCTACGCATTTCACCGCTACACATGGAATTCCACTTTCCTCTTCTGCACTCAAGTCTCCCAGTTTCCAATGACCCTCCACGGTTGAGCCGTGGGCTTTCACATCAGACTTAAGAAACCACCTGCGCGCGCTTTACGCCCAATAATTCCGGATAACGCTTGCCACCTACGTATTACCGCGGCTGCTGGCACGTAGTTAGCCGTGGCTTTCTGGTTAGGTACCGTCAAGGTGCCAGCTTATTCAACTAGCACTTGTTCTTCCCTAACAACAGAGCTTTACGACCCGAAGGCCTTCATCGCTCACGCGGCGTTGCTCCGTCAGACTTTCGTCCATTGCGGAAGATTCCCTACTGCTGCCTCCCGTAGGAGTCTGGGCCGTGTCTCAGTCCCAGTGTGGCCGATCACCCTCTCAGGTCGGCTACGCATCGTCGCCTTGGTGAGCCGTTACCTCACCAACTAGCTAATGCGCCGCAGGTCCATCTGTAAGTGACAGCCGAAGCCGCCTTTCAATTTCGCACCATGCGGTGCAAAATGTTATCCGGTATTAGCCCCGGTTTCCCGGAGTTATCCCAATCTTACAGGTAGGTTACCTACGTGTTACTCACCCGTCCGCCGCTAACTTCTTAAGAGCAAGCTCTTAATCGGTTCGCTCGACTTGCATGTATTAGGCACGCCGCCAGCGTTCATCCTGAGCCAGGATCAAACTCTCCAATAAAGTGTTTGTCTAGCATCATAAATAAAAATTGACGTTTCACGTTGTTTGTTTCGTTCAGTTTTCAAAGAACTTGTCTGCCGCTCAATTGCGACTTCCTCATGTTAGCATCTTTGTTTTTTGATGTCAACATTGTTTTTCACTTCTTTTTTCTTTTCGCTTTCCGCTTTTGTGCATCAGCGACGTTTATTAATATAACACGGCTATTACAGAGGGTCAATACTTTTTATAAAAAATTTCACATCCCGTTTAAATACCACAAACATATAGTTAAATTACTACAAAGAAGAGCACTATTGCTTCACCTCAGCTTTACCCTTGGCTTATTATACGAAATACATCTCTATAGCTTTATACAACATTCAACAAAAGGATCCCAATCATCCAAAAATTCAGAAATATATGCTATATTATCCTTATAGGAAGGTGAAGGGAATGAGCATTAAATACTCAAATAAAATCAATAAGATTAGAACCTTTGCGTTAAGTTTAGTATTCATCGGGCTTTTTATTGCATACTTAGGGGTCTTTTTTCGGGAAAACATGATTATTATGACCATTTTCATGATGGTTGGTTTTTTAGCTGTCATTGCTAGCACAGGTGTGTACTTCTGGATTGGTATGCTATCAACAAAGACCGTCCAAGTTGTTTGTCCATCTTGCAATAAATCAACGAAAATACTTGGACGAGTCGACGCTTGTATGCATTGCAACCAGCCGCTAACGCTCGATCGTAATTTAGAAGGAAAAGAATTTGATGAAAAATACAACCGTAAAAATTACAAGGCCTAATGAAGAGTATATGTTTACTTCTAAAAAAAGAGAGGCTGACTTAAAATGTCAGCCTCTTAATCATTCTTATTACTTATTTATTACTTATTGCATTCTTGACAAACACCGTAAATTTCTAAGCGATGACTATTGATTACAAAGCCAGTTGCTTTCGCAGCTTCATCCTCAATCTTCTCTAAACTTGCATACGGAAAATCTACAATTTTCCCACATTTTTCACAAATAACATGATAATGTTGGCTTGTAACGTAATCAAATCTGCTAGACGCATCACCATACGTAAGTTCTTTCACAAGCCCTACTTCTTTAAATACGCGTAAGTTATTATAAACTGTCGCAACACTCATATTTGGGAACTTACCTTCTAATGCTTTATAAATTTCATCCGCTGTTGGGTGCGTCATAGATTCCACAAGGTACTCTAAAACAGCATGACGCTGTGGAGTAATGCGTACACCCGTATTTTTCAACATTTCCAGCGCTTCTTTTAATTCCTCTTTGACCACCGTCATGCACCCCGATTCTATATGGATTATTATTTTATAATTCTTATAAAGAGTGTACTCCTTTTCCTTTCACTCGTCAACATTTCTACTATAACTATGTGGTTTTATTCTTCATCTTATATTCATTTCACTCTAACAAGCAGTAAAAGTACGATTGGTGGGAACGATGGAAGCTTCATTTTATCCCTAAGAGCCCGATTGGTTCAACTGGCCATCAGTGGGCGATAAAGCTCCCCACTGATAGAAGTTTCATTTTATTCTTATATGAGTCTGCCTTTTTTTATACATATGCATAAAAAAAAGTGCGAGAAAAAACTCGCACATGGAAAACTATCACCTGAGGAGGTATGCCCTACACTACTAACATATGAGAAATCCCCAAAAGTGTATAGACACATGCCTTGTAATACTTCACTTATTATTTTGTGCTACACAAGCTGGTAATAAAACTCCACCTCTATTGATGAAAATTTCATTTTATCCCTCATTAACGGGCAGTCAGACCCCCACCTCGAGATTGAGAGAAAAGCGAAGAAGATAGGTGGGGGATAACTGCCCGTACAAGCCCGATTGGTTCAACTAGCCATCAGTGGGGGATAAAGACCCCCCCACTGATGGAAGTTTCACTTTATATAAGACAAAACTTCCTCTACGTGACCTTTTACTTTCACCTTACGCCACTCTTTAACGAGTTCTCCTTCCTTATTAATAAGAAAAGTAGAACGCTCAATACCCATATATTCTTTTCCAAAGTTCTTTTTTAGCTTCCAAACATCATATAGTTCCGCTACTTCATGTTGCTCATCTACTAAAAGTAAAAATGGTAAGTCATGTTTTTCAATAAATTTCAAATGTCTATTTGCTGGATCAGGACTCACCCCAAGAATAACTGTATCTTTCTTTTGAAACATTCCGTAGGCATCACGAAAATCACATGCTTCTGTTGTACATCCTGGTGTCATATCTTTCGGATAAAAATAAAGCACAACATGTTTCCCACGAAAATCAGATAATTTTACTTGCTCTCCGTTACTTGCTTCTAACATGAAATCCGGTGCTCCTGCTGTAACCACGTGTAATCACTCCTTCTCTTTTACTTTCACTATATCAAATATCATATCATTTTTCATTTTCGATAACTGTCCGTACAACAAATGCAAACGGCATCGTATACCCTATTAATGCTTCTACAATCGCAATCCAACGACCAATCCCGATAGGAGTTATATCTCCGTATCCAACTGATAACAATGTAATCGCACTAAAATATAAACATACTTCTACAAGTGCAAACGAATGACTCGTTACCATCTTTCCGTCTTCTTCTAATATCAAAAATCCACTTTCCTCTAGAACAACATAACTTAACGCAAACGCAATGAGTACAGTTGTATAAATAAGAAATAATGAAATAAGATTATACAAAGAAAAAAAACGTTTTGATTCTCCTGCCGAATTCCATAACAGTTGTATACTTCGCAATACAGCAATCGCAGCAATAAATAGAATAATTCCCCATAACATGTCCCCCACCTCATTTTATTTGTATGAGGACAAAGGTAGTTTTATCCCATACACAACAGACATTAAAACTTCATGTTCAAGATGAAAAAGGAAGACGTAAACAAATTAACTTTACCCCGCATTAACGGGCAGTAAGACCCCCACTGATGGAAGTTTCACTTTATTAATTTCCAGCACCGCGATATCGTTTTACTCCTATATTCCAAACGAAAAAACCAATTGAGAAACAAATAATTCCAACAGCAGGCGTTGCAAATGCGTAAGAGTTCCATTCTGTTTTTCCTAGAAAATAAGATGCTGGATACACACCAACAAAAGCAAATGGCAATACAAACGTTAAAATAAAACGAATGACACGATTATAAATGTTAACAGGATAACGTCCATAGTTTCCAATATTATACATAAGCGGCATAATGGAACTTCTTGCATCTGACCAAAAACCAATGCTTGCAAGTGTTACGAAAATTCCCCCATACACCAGCGCACCGCCTAGTACCATCAATATAAATAAAAAGAAATCATACCAATGAAATGTTAATTGAAGTTGTACTGCAGCATATCCCATTACCCCTAAACCTGTTATCGCACCAAGAAGTGACTCCAACTCCATTCGTTCTAATATGACTTGAAACAAACTGTGAATTGGACGGGTTAAAATCCGATCCATTTCACCTTTTACGATATAACGATCATTAAAGTCCCATATATTAAAGAATGATGAAAAAACCGCAAATGGAACCAAGAAGAACCCATAAATAAAGATAATTTCTTCCCTATTCCAGCCTTCCAATTCTTGTGTATGTCCAAATACAACAAGAATAAAGATTAAGTTTACTGCTTGTAACAATAAATCTGATAGTAAACCAATAATAAAATCGCCACGGTATTCTAGCTTCGTTTTTATATACTGACTTGCATATTGTAAAAACAACTTAAAATATAACATTTTCTCATCATCCCCCTTGCACAATCAGCCGTTTTCTCGCTGTTTTCCACATCATAACAATTGGAATAATGAGCAGAACCGCCCATGTTATTTGAAATAATAAAGCTTTATAAATTGCCTCGCCTTGTATCCCTTCAGAGAAAATCATACTCGGAATGTAACTAATCGCTTGAAACGGCAAAAACGTCATTGCTTTTTGAGCCCATAACGGATAGAAGCTAATTGGAAGTAACAGTCCTGAAAACAAATCAATAACGACACGTTTCGCATACATAATTCCATTATTATTAAATAAAAAGAACGTTAACATCCCTGTCATTAAATTAATTTGTGTATTAATGATAAAACTAAATAATAGCGATAGGAAAAAGTACAACCACGTTTGGAAATTCGTTGTAATTTGCAGTGAGAATAACAATGTAACGATCACCATACCTGGAATAGAAAAGAAAGCAAATCTAAAAATCCCTTCTCCTAACCCTTGCATTACTTTCATACCTAAATAGTTATATGGACGAATTAACTCAACTGCAACCCGCCCTTCCTTAATTTCCATCGCAATCTCTCTGTCAATGTTATTAAAATAAAAAGCACGGGCCATCCATGCAATTGCGATATAGGTTGTCATTTGTGTAACCGATAAACCTTCGATATTTTCTTTCCCACTATAAATTGCTTGCCATAAAAAATAATACGCTCCGATATTAATTGTATAAATGATAATACCGCTATAATAATTTGTTCGATAAGCAAGCATCATTAAAAAACGAACGCGAATCATTTCAATATACTTATCCATGAGTTATGCCCTCTTCATAAATATTACGAATGATTTCCTCCGTAGATACTTCATTAATTTTTAAATCTTTAATTGTAAAAGTTTGTACGACTTTTGATATAAGAGTTGAAATAATAATTTCTTCATTCGGAATCTTGGCAATCCATGTATTTTGTTCTTTTCCTTGCGACCAAATTACATCATTATCAGGTATTAACATTGCAAGTTGCTGATAAGCAACAGGAGTTCCAAATTGAAAATGAATTTCTTTTTCTGCTCCCCACTGCGATCGAAGCTTTTCTAAAGACCCGTCATACATTACTTTTCCTTCATCTAACATAACAACACGATCACAAAGCGCTTCAATATCTGTAATGTCATGTGTCGTTAATAAAATTGTTGTTTTATATCGCTCATTCATTTCTTTTAAAAAATCACGGATTTTCAATTTAACAAGAACATCAAGTCCAATTGTTGGTTCATCTAAAAACAATAACGGCGGATTATGAATTAATGCTGCCGCTAATTCGCAGCGCATCCGCTGTCCAAGAGATAACTTCCGAACTGGCTTGTCCAAGAGCGGACCAATATCTAACGTTTCAATCACATGTTCCATATGTTCTTTATATTGCGCATCAGATACACCATATACTTTTTTTAACAAACGAAATGACTCTTGCACAGCAATATCCCACCAAAGCTGCGAACGCTGCCCAAACACAACACCAATCGTTTTCACAAATTCTTCCCTTTGTTTGTGAGGATTCATGCCATTCACAGTAATTTGTCCAGCAGTCGGTGTTAAAATACCTGTTAGCATCTTAATAGTAGTGGATTTACCAGCACCATTTTCACCAATATATCCAACCATTTCCCCTTGCTTTACAGTGAACGAAATATCATTTACTGCCGGTACAATCTTGTAATTGCGATTTAATAAATCTCGAAACGCTCCTTTTAATCCTGAGCGGCTTGAGTACGATGTAAATTCTTTCCGTAAATCTTTTACTTCAATAACCGTCTCCATACTCATTCTCCTTTCTGTTTCTCTCTAAAAGGCAGCACCTTTCATTGTCCTATAATATAAAGATTAGCGAGCTTTTGCGGGATCCCCCTATGAACTCGCTTCATTTCACTAACCATCAATGAAGCAGATAATGCCGACGAAAGTTTCATTTTAACACAACGAATAGTTTACTCAACAGTAGCAACTATCACAAACAATACGTCTTTTCCAAAAACGTGTTAAAATAATACATAGATTTTTGTAAGGAGATGAATTTTCGTGAAATTCACAAAATCAGAAGAACTACATAAAGAGGCATTAGAACATATCGTTGGTGGTGTAAATAGCCCTTCTCGCTCCTATAAAGCAGTTGGCGGCGGTTCACCTGTTGCAATGGAGCGCGGTAAAGGCGCTTACTTTTGGGATGTAGACGGCAACAAATACATCGATTATTTAGCAGCATACGGGCCAATCATTACAGGTCATGCTCATCCGCACGTAACAGAAGCAATTAAAGTAGCTGCTGAAAATGGTGTGTTATACGGAACACCAACAGCTTTAGAAGTAAAATTTGCTAAAATGCTAAAAGAAGCCATGCCTGCAATGGATAAAGTACGTTTTGTAAATTCTGGAACAGAAGCCGTTATGACAACAATTCGCGTTGCTCGTGCTTATACAGGGCGCACGAAAATTATGAAATTTGCTGGTTGCTACCATGGACATTCTGATTTAGTACTTGTAGCGGCTGGCTCTGGTCCTTCTACACTTGGTACTCCGGATTCTGCGGGTGTACCACAAAGCATCGCACAAGAAGTAATCACAGTTCCTTTTAATAATGTAGAGACATTAAAAGAAGCATTAGATAAATGGGGACATGAAGTAGCAGCGATTCTTGTGGAACCAATCGTTGGGAACTTCGGAATTGTGGAACCAAAACCTGGATTCCTTGAAAAAGTAAATGAACTTGTTCATGCAGCAGGTGCATTAGTCATTTATGATGAGGTTATCACAGCTTTCCGCTTTATGTATGGTGGTGCTCAAGACTTACTCGGTGTAACACCAGACTTAACTGCTCTTGGCAAAGTAATCGGCGGCGGTCTTCCAATTGGTGCTTACGGTGGTAAAAAAGAAATTATGGAACAAGTTGCACCGCTTGGCCCTGCTTATCAAGCTGGCACAATGGCTGGAAACCCAGCTTCTATGGCTGCTGGTATCGCATGCTTAGAAGTACTTCAACAAGAAGGGGTATACGAAAAACTAAATGAACTTGGGGCAATGCTTGAAAAAGGTATTTTGAAACAAGCAGCTGCACACAACATCGATATTACAATAAACCGCCTAAAAGGCGCTTTAACAGTATACTTTACTAAAGATAAAATCGAAGACTACGATGCTGCACAAAATACAGACGGTGAAATTTTCGGTAAATTCTTCAAGCTAATGCTTCATGAAGGAATTAACTTAGCTCCATCTAAATATGAAGCATGGTTCTTAACAACCGAACATACAAAAGAAGACATTGAATACACGATTGAAGCTGTTGGACGAGCATTTGCTGCATTAAAATAAAGTTCAACTTCCTTTTGGAGTGTTCTTCTCCAAAAGGTTAGTTGAACCAATCGGGCTTTTACAGGCAGTTATCCTCCACCTATCTTCTTTGTTTTTCTCTGAACCTTGAGGTGGGGGTCTTACTGCCCGTTAATGCGGGATAAAGTGAAACTTCCTTTTGGAGCGTTCTTCTCCGAAAGGTTAGTTGAGCCAATCGGGCTCTTACGGACGCTCCTTCCACGAAAAGGCTTTAAGAAATAGCGTCCGTTAGAGCGGGATAAAGTAAATCTTCCATCAGTGGAGGTTCTTCATCCCCCGCTGATGGTTAACCAATTGAGCGCATGCCAATAGTAATACCCTCACCTAACTTCTTTACTTTTTGCATAACTTTGAAATGAGGATATTACTGCCAGTAAATAGAGGTATAACACTCAACTAAATAAGAGTGAATCTCTTTTGTCATCAATAATTAGTTTTTCATGAAACAATAAAATATATTGCCCATTAGCGAAATAAAAAACAGAGGCCCCCCTCTGTTTTTTTATTTTTACTATTTCATAAATTATGAATTAATAGTATAATTATTCATAATTATTTGTTTTTAGTCTTGAATAACGATTTATAATTTTAAAATATTAGGTGTCGGACACCTTCAATATTTTGACTATTCAAAATTCACATCAGAGGGGGCTTGACGGATGCTAAATAAAACAAATAAGTGGACACCGTCTTTATTTCAAAATTATGCAAATGCAGAGCATGACGCGTGTGGAATCGTTTCCGTAATGGAAAAACGAAACATTCCAACGAAAGAAAACATTAATCTTTGTATACAATCGCTGGTGAAAATGAATCACCGTGCTGGATTTATTAATAATGAAGGTGACGGGATTGGAATTCATATTGATCTTCCAAAAACACTTTGGAAAGAAAAATTAACTCAAAATGGTTATAATCCAGCATTAGTGGACCATCCTCACTTTATTGTTGGACATTTTTTTCTACACCAAAAAAGGGATACAAACTCCTTACAAAATTATATTCGTTCCTTGCTGCAGAAAGAAAATCTAACTATCGTTTTTGAAACTAGCACCGTAACAAATTCTGATGCACTCGGACCTATCGGCAAACAGGAAGAACCACTATTTTGGCAAATTGCTATTGTTCCGGAAAATCAACATAAAAAGATTGATCAATTATTATTCTCTCTAACGATAGAAATTGAAAAAAATGAAGCAGTTCATGTCGCGTCATTCAGTCAAGATTATGTTGTTTATAAAGTACTAGGAGCTGGCGATACGCTTGTATCATACTATGATGACCTGCGAAATCCACTCATCGCATCTACAATGACACTTGGACATAACCGTTATTCTACTAACACATTATCTAATTTTTTTCGCGTTCAACCATTTAGTGTTCTTGGACATAATGGAGAAATTAACACCATTGCTAAGCTACGCGATCAAGCTGAAATGATTGATGTACCACTTACAATTGGAGGCAGTGACTCTCAAGATTTAAACCGTACCCTAGAAACACTTCTCACTCATTACAACTACAGTTTATTCGAAGCAATGGATATATTATTTCCGCCAATTATTAATGAAATTAAATTATACAAGCGGCATATGCAAGACTTATATACGTATATACGTGAAGCCTGGGGACATTTTGCTCAAGGACCCGCTGGAATTATTTCACGACATAAAGATGAAGCTGTTTTTAGTGTAGACTCCCTTGGCTTACGACCAGTTTGGAAAATAGAGACAGAAAATTCTTATATTTTTTCATCTGAGCCAGGTGTTATTTCTCCATCAGAATATGTTGCAGAACCAAAATCACTTGCTCCTGGAGAAAAAATTGGGTTAAAGCGGAATGCACAAGGCGAGCTTATTTTATACGAATACGATGTATATCAAGAGGAAGTATATGCACGTATGAAACAGCGAATTGACTTTATCGACTATCGTTATCATCTACATGTTCCACCAACAGAAGAGCTGGATAACCTTGCTTCAATTACTGAAGTCAAAACAGAACAATACGCAGCCTTTGGCTGGGACCGCGAGCATGTTCAGCTTCTCGAACAAATGGCTGAAAAAGGCGCTGAGCCAATCCGTTCTCTCGGACATGATGCTCCTCTTGCAGGACTCGATATAGGAAGAAGAAATATTGCTGACTTTATAAAGGAAAGCGTTGCTGTTGTAACAAATCCTGCTATTGATCGCGATCGAGAAATAGAGCACTTCTCTACACGTACAATTGTAGGAACACGCCCAAATCTGTATGCCACAGAAGAACAACCATTTGTTGTAGAACTTCCAAGCCCTATTGTCTTAGAAGGAGAACCCGGACAGCAAGCGGCAAAGCATCTAGAAACAGTAACATACGAACAACTCATCCGTATGTTTGCTCTGCATAGCACTGTCTATAAATTATCTGGAACATTTACAGCGGATGAAACTTTATATACTGCACTTAATCGACTAGGAACAGAAGCTGTAACAGCAGTAAAAAAAGGTGCCTCTCTTCTCGTACTTGACGATGCAAAGGCTCATCAAAAAAACCAATTATGGATTGATCCGCACCTAGTCACAGCAAAAATCCATAACGAACTTGCAAAACATAAACTCCGCCGTGATTGTGCAATTGTCGTACGTTCTGGAGCGCTTCGTTCTTTACATGATATTGTAACGTTATATGGTTTAGGGGCAGATGTTATAAATCCGTACCTTACATTTGCAACAGTAAATGATGGAACAGAAGAGCCTCTTCTAAACTTATATCACGCATTCAATAAAGGACTTGAAAAAGTCATTTCAACACTTGGAATTCATGAATTACGAGGCTACGGTCGCCTCTTCTCTTCCATTGGTCTACACGAAGAGATTGCACGTATACTGGATATCACCAACTTTCTTGGATCTGATACATTAGCTTTTTCACTAGAAGCACTAGCTGAAGATGCAAAAACTCGGGCAATGGATTATACAAATGAAAAAGCAAAAATACGAAAAACGTTTCACCTATTCCCGCGCATTTGGAAAGCGATTGGGGATGTCGCAAAAGGGAACGCCTATGATGATTACCGTGAAAAGCTAGAAGAATTAGAAGAAAAAAATCCAACAACAATTCGTCATCTCATAAAAATAAAGGAAACAAATCATAAAGTTCCAATTGAACAAGTTTCAATTGCAATAAAAAATCATAGTCTACCATTTATTATTAGCTCGATGTCATTTGGCTCACAAAATGAAATTGCCTTCCGTGCTTATGCTGAAGCTGCTGACCGATTAAATATGATTAGTTTAAACGGTGAAGGCGGCGAAATTAAAGATATGATTGGCAAATATCCACATACACGTGGACAACAAGTTGCATCAGGACGGTTTGGCGTCAATGCTGAACTGCTCAATTCCTCTAACTTAATTGAAATTAAAATTGGGCAAGGAGCAAAACCGGGAGAAGGCGGACATTTACCAGGATCAAAAGTAACAGCAAAAATTGCAGAAGCGCGAAATGCAACAATTGGTTCGGATTTAATCTCTCCTTCTAATAACCATGACATTTATTCGATTGAAGATTTAGCACAAATGATTACAGAAATTAAAACGGCTAATCAACACGCAAAAGTTGCTGTTAAAGTTCCTGTTGTCCCTAATATTGGTACCATTGCAGTAGGTATCGCTAAAGCTGGTGCTGATTTTATTAACATTAGCGGTTTCGATGGCGGGACAGGTGCAGCACGCATTCACGCCTTGCAGCACGTTGGTCTCCCTGTTGAAATTGGTGTAAAAGCTGCTCATAACGCCCTATTAGAAGCTGGAATGAGACAGCATGTAGAAATTTGGGCTGACGGTGGTATCCGCAGTGCTGCAGATGCGTTAAAAATAATGCTTCTTGGTGCAAATCGCATTGGCTTTGGTACACTTTCTATGATTGCCATCGGTTGTACGACATGCCGCGGCTGTCATTTAGATACATGTCATGTCGGAATTGCAACGCAAATTGAATCAGAAGCGCAAGCGAAAGAACATGGTCTGCGCCGCTTTGTGCCACGAGATTTTGAAAGTGCTGTAAAAGGATTATTGAATTTATTCACAGCTTTTGGAACAGAACTAAAGCGATTAACAGGACAGCTCGGTCATGTAAACTTACAAGAAATTATCGGACGTTCCGACTTATTAGAACAAGCACACAGCCAGCATTTGCTAAGTTTACAATACCTATTACAAACATTAGAAGATGTCACGTACGATGCTCCGCAAACAACATCACAGCAAAAGTGTAGTGAGGCTAATTATGCCATTGAATCAAAAGAACTTGTTAGTGTTGGTGTCGATCAGCGCGTAATGGGCGGCATGGAATCTTGCTACCGTGTGCGCAGTAAATTATATGAAAATCATGTATTAGAGCCAATCACATTAAAATACACAAATGGTTCCGTTCCCGGAAATGGTTTAGGTGCCTATAATAGCGAAAATCTGTTCATTCATGTCAACGGCGGCGCGCAAGACGGCATCGGAAAAACAGCTTTTGGAGGCGGTATTTACATTACAAAAACAAAAGGAAAAGACAGTAAATACTATAACGGTTCTGTTGGAAAAGGATTCGGATACGGAGCACAAAAAGGATCATTATATGTACAAGGAAATGCTGATGCTAGAGCTGGAATTCGTCTATCAGGTGCTGATATGATTATTGGCGGAAGAATGACAACATCACTTCCGAAAGAAGAACATGGAAATATCGGTGTTCACGCTAATATAAAAGGATTTGCTTTTGAATACATGACAAATGGTCGTGCGCTCGTCCTCGGTGACCCTGGTCCATGGATTTGTGCTGGAATGACAGGTGGAGTTGTATACTTACGTCATCAGCCTGATCTTGGATTAACAGAGCAAGCACTAGAGCGACGAATTGCAAAAGGTGCTAACGTTACGCTTCGTCCACTCAGTAAAACAGGAGAATCTGATGTAAACGAACTATTATCGGACTATCTCCGCGTGCTAAAGGAACATGAACAATATGAAGAAGTTGCTCTTCTTTCACCTTTGCTAATAGATCTGGATTCTCATTTCTACGAAGTAATTCCAGCAAAAGAGCAAGCAGATCCGTCTGTTTCAACAGAGTAAAATAAAGTGAAACTTCCATCAGTGGTTTTTTTTCATCCCCCACTGATGGAAAGCCCGCCCAATCGGGCCTTTACGGGCAGTTAGCCCCCACCTATCTTCCTCGCTTCTCTCTCAATCTTGAGGTGGAGGTCTTACTGCCCACGAATAGCGGGATAAACGAATAACAGCTTTCTCATTGACGACTTTTGATTCTCATAGTAATCTATAACAAATTAAAAAAACCTGCTGAAATTCAGCAGGTTTTTTCATTAAAATACTACTTGCTAACATAAGTTAATGAATGTATAGTATCATATTGTACATTCATTCTGACAAGAAAGAAAGGATATAAAAAAGAGTATGAAACTTGGTGCTCGCGTTTTAAAAACGGGTATTGCCATTACATTAGCTTTATTTGCATGTTTATTGCTTGGATTACCAAGCCCTGTATTCGCTGGGATCTCAGCAATTTTTGCTGTACAACCCTCTGTATACCGCTCATATTTAACAGCTCTAGAACAAATTCAAGCAAATGTAATTGGGGCAATTTTTGCCATTGTCTTTGTGTTTGCCTTTGGAAACAACCCTTTTATTATTGGTTTAACATGTATATTAGTTATTGCCCTTGCTTTAAAATTACATTTAGAAAATACAATTTCTATTGCTCTCGTAACTGTTATTGCCATTATGGAATATCAAGGTGCAAATTTCTTTGACTTTGCCCTATTACGCTTTGCAACAATTATGGTTGGGATTATTGCGGCATCTCTCGTAAATTTAATATTTATGCCGCCAAAATACGAAACAAAACTCTATCATAAAATCGTGGATAATACAGAAGAAATTGTAAAATGGATTCGTATGAGCAGTAGACAAGCATCAGATTTCACAACATTGAAAACAGATATTGACCATATGAAAGAAAAAATGATTCGTCTAAATCATTACTACTTACTGTATAAAGAAGAAAGAAGCTATACGAAAAAAGTGCAATTTGCTAAAATTCGTAAATTAGTCTTATTTAGACAAATGTTAACGACAACAAATCGTGCTTTGAATACATTAAAGGCATTACATCGAGCAGAAAACGAATTACGTTATATGCCGGAATCATTTCAAGAATCTATTCAAAATGAACTTGATTCGTTAACACATTATCATGAGCAAGTATTACTGAAATTTATCGGAAAAGCAAAGAAACAACAATCTGTTGAATTTCTTGACGAGGTTTCTGTTGGTAAACAACAACTAATTGATATATTTATGAACTACCAAAATAAAGAAGATGAAGAAAGTTATAAAATATGGCTTCACCTGTTCCCTCTCGTTTCAGCTATTATTAACTATAGTGAGGAAGTAGAACATTTAGATTTACTTGTAGACAGCTTCTATACGTATCATAAGCCAGAAAATGAACTAAAAATTCATGATAAACAAGAAGATGAATAAAATGAAACTTCCATCAGTGGGGGGTTTTTCCTCCCCCACTGATGGAAAGCTCTCACCAATCGGGCTTTTACGGACAGTTATCCCCCACCTATCTTCTTCGGGTTCCTTACAATCCTAAGGTAGGGGGCTTACTGTCCGTTAATGCGGGATAAAAAACGACCCTTTCACATTACGAAGGGGTCGTTTCTTTTATATGCTGAATTTGATATAAATTATAATAATGACCACGCTTTTGCATTAATTGCTGATGAGAACCCTTTTCTTTTATCTCACCGTCTTCTAAATAAATAATTGTATCTACATGTGTAATTGTTGATAATCTATGCGCAATAATAATAGTGGTTCGATCAGCAGCTAGCGTTTGCAGCGCTTCTTGAATATAACGTTCATTTTCTAAATCCAACGCAGATGTAGCTTCATCTAAAATAAGCAATGACGGATTTTTTAAAAATACACGTGCAATCGCGATGCGTTGTCTTTGTCCACCTGACAATTTCACGCCTCTTTCTCCGACCACCGTTTCATATCTATCAGGCAAACTCATAATAAAATCATGAATATGTGCGGCTTTCGCTGCTTCTACTATCTCTTCTTCTGTTGCTTCAGGCCTTCCGTATAAAATATTTGCTCCAACTGTATCGCTAAATAAAATATTATCTTGCAAAACAAGACCAATATGACCACGTAAATTACGCACATCGTAATTTCTAACATCAATCTCATCTACATAAATTGATCCTTTAGAAACATCATAAAAACGAGGAATTAAACTTGCAAGTGAAGACTTTCCACCCCCGCTTAAACCAACAAGCGCTACTTTTTCACCTGGTGAAATAGATAAAGAAATATTTCGGAGCACATCTTGTTCATGTTCATTGTAGCGAAATGAAACATCTTCAAATACAACCTCACCTCGAAGTGATTTCTTTGTAATAGCATCTGGGTGATCTACAATATCGTACTCTTCATCTAATAATTCAAAAACACGATCCATGGAGGCAAAAGATTGCGTAAGTGTGGTCGAAGAGTTTACAAGACGGCGTAATGGACTATATAGACTATCCATATAGCCAACAAAAGCTACCATTGTACCGAGCGTTAACGATTCATGAATTACTTCATAAGCAGCAAAAGCTATTACGATTAGAGGACCAAGATCCGTTAATGTGTTTACAGTAGAGAATGTCCTCGCTGTCCAGCTCGTATGTGTTAACGCCTTCGTTAGGAATTTGCTGTTCTTCTCTTGAAATTGCTCTTTTTCATACTCCTCTAACGCAAAGCTACGCGTCACTTGTATACCTTGAATACGCTCATGTAAATACCCTTGCATCGTCGCCAGCGCTTGTGAGCGCTCACGTGTTAATGTTCGAAGACGACTGAAAAAGTATTTAACTGCAACTACATAAACAGGTAATACGAGTAAGGAAACAAGCGTTAATTTCATATTCATCGAAAACATGACCGCAATTGCAATAAAAATTGTTGCTGTGTCAAGCCAAACATTCATTAATCCAGTAATAACAAAGTCTTTTGTCTGCTCAACATCATTAATTACACGAGAAATAATTTCACCAGTCTTCGTATTAGAATAATAACGTAAGCTTAATTTTTGTAAGTGCGCGAAAATATATTTTCTCAAATCATACAACACTGCATTTCCGATACGCTGTGCAAAATATTGACGATAATATTCAATCGGAGGCCGTAGCACCGCAAAAATAAACAACGCAATCCCAATGGCCGTAAATAATTGAGATGTTTTCTGTTCTAGTGAACTTCCTCCTTGAATAATATCATCAATAATATACTTTAATAACCAAGGCATAATAAGCGGAATACCAAATTTAATGAGACCTATTACAATTGTAACCGTAATGAGCCACCGATACGGCTTTACAAATTGTAGATACCGTTTTATTCCTTTCATGCCACTCCCCCAATCATGTTCTAACAGGACAAAACCTGCAGGATGCCCTAGCAGGTTTTTCTTTAATCTCTATACATTAAATATCGCTCATACCACATATCAATAAAATCAGGAGCAAATGGACCCTTTCGTTGATGAATCCATTGTGTTAAATACTCAACGTTTCGTTTTAATATAGTATCAATTACAGCTGGATAGTTCATAAGCTCACGATGTTTTTCATACTCATCTTCATCTAACAATGTATACGTCATATCAGGATACACTTTAATGTCTAAGTCATAGTCAATATATTTTAATGCTTCATAATCGTAGGCAAATGGCGAACTTAAATTACAATAATAGTACACACCTTCCTGCCTCAGCATTCCAATAATATTAAACCAATAATTCGAATGAAAATAACAAATAGCTGGCTCACGAGTAATCCACGTTCTCCCATCTGATTCTGTTACCATCGTTCGATCATTTGCTCCAATAACAAAACTTTGTGTCCCTTTTAAAACCGTTGTCTCTTCCCACATTCTATGAATGGAACCGTTATGTTTATAACTATGTATTTGTATTTTTTCTCCTTCTTTGGGAAACCCCATACTTTCTCCCTTCTTTCGTCGTGAACGCTCTTCTAAAGTTGTTATTTGGTATACCGTTCATTTTTACTCTTTTCCCAAAACATATTGAGCCGAATTCACTTTTCTTTTTATTATAACGGTTCTGTCGAAATTTTAAAACAAAAGAGCCGATTTACAAAATCGTCTCTTAGTTCGAAAGCATTTTCTCATTTTCAAAGGAGTGAATCACCGCTACTGTTTGCTGTTCAAACTTCCCCTGTAAATCTTTTAATGTTTTTTCTGTTCTTTGAATTTCTTGACGAATAAAATGGAGCTCTTTCGCATCTTGCTGATTCATTTCAAGGTGTTGGTATTTTTCTAAATGAATTTGTAACTTTAACAATTCGTCCATCGTCCTCAATTGTTCTTCAACCAGTTCATCAAACGGTCTCATTCCATACCTCCTTAAAAATACTATTACATAGTTTCGAAGAAAAACGTTCCTTCTCCTTTGACTATATTTGTTGACTTATTAGAAGTTATGTCGGCTTTCACAAATAAAGTAAAACTTCCTTCTGGGAGGGGGGTTATCCCCCACCTATCTTCTTCGCTTTTCTCTCAATCTTGAGGTGGGGGTCTTACTGTCCGCGAATAGCGGGATAAAGTGAAACTTCCTTCTGGGAGCGTTTTTTCCCAGAAGGTTAGTTGAACCAATCGGGCTTTTACGGACAGTTATTCCTCACCTACCTTCTTCGCTTTTCCCCGAATCTTGAGGTGGGGTCTTACTGTCCGCGAATAGCGGGATAACAAAGAAAAACACTCCTCTTACATTAAAGGAGTGTTTTTTCTTTGTTATTAAGATTGTGATTTTTTTGCTGCTGATTTTGCGTTTTGTTGTTTTACTGCTTGTACATTTGTTTCTGTTGCAAACTCTGTACCGTAGCTAGCAGCTGCGCTTTGAGCGCTAGCAGCGCCAGAAGCTTGTGATTTCTTAGCTTCTGCTTGTGCGTTTTGTTGTCTTACTTCTTGTGCATTTGTTTCAGTTGCAAATTCTGTGCCAAAGCCAGCGCTTTGAATGCTAGCACCAGAAGTTGTTTTTCCAAAACCTTGTTGTTTTTTGTTCATCTTTCTCACCTCCACAACAAATAATGTAACCATCATTCGCTGAACATATCCGTTAAAAATGTGAAAAGAAAATTTTTTTTTTACGTATACAGACAAAAACGTTCATTCAAACTAACTATGATGGAGGTGTGAATATATGTATATTGGACGTGATATGACAGAATTATCAATGACTCCAAGAAATCAATGGAAAAAAGATGAACTCGCTCATTTTCATCATTCTCTGCAGCAAATAATGCCTTATTTAAATGTAGAAGGACAAACAATTTACAAAGAAATTGTAAAAGAAATTGAAGCGCGCGGTGGTTTACAGCGGCAACAAGCTGATTGGACACATGGTATAAAGTGAAACTTCCATCAGTGGGAGTTTTCTTCATCCCCCACTGATGGAAAGCTCTCACCAATCGGGCGCATGCCAGCAGTTATCCCCCACCTATCTTCTTCGCTTTTCTCTCAATCTTGAGGTGGGGATCTTACTGTCCGCTAATAGCGGGACAAAAATATCCTATGATTAAAAACCCCAGCCGCTACGGCTGGAGTTTTTTCACACACTCTTCAAAAATTGTTCGATGTGATTTAGAAATTGGTAACTGTTCAAATTCCTGAACAGTTATCATTTTTAAAATATCTGTTTCAACAATTGGGTTTGTTACTGTACCATAAAATACAAATATATCCCACGTTCTATGTGTAAATGTATGCTTAACATTCATTGCATAATCATCAATAGAAACGGAAAGAGAAAACTTCTCTTTCATATAATCTGTCAATTGTTGTTTGTGGTTACGAATTCCTTCTCCAATTTCTATGTTAGGAAATTCCCACATGTTAGCAAGTAGCCCTGTGCTCCCTCTTTTATTAATGACATATTTACCGTCTTCTGTACGCAATACACCGGCAACGATTGGAACCATTTTCGGTGCTTTCGCCTTACTTTTCACAGGCAATTCCTTTTGTACTCCTTCTGCAAACGCGCGGCAGTGCTCTCTAACAGGACATAGAAGACAAGATGGATTTTTAGGAACACAAATAAGTGCACCTAATTCCATCAATCCTTGGTTAAAATAAGATGGATTTTCTTTTGAAATGATTTCACGAACAATATCTTCAAATAATTTACGTGTCTTTGGTTTAGCGATATCATCCCAAATCGATAAAATTCGTGATAATACACGCATCACATTTCCATCAACAGCCGGCTCTGGAATTCCGTAAGCGATACTTAAAATTGCTCCTTTTGTATACGGCCCTACACCTTTTAACTTTTCAATTTGTTTTACATCGCTTGGAACTTTTCCACCATATTGCGCTTTTACTTCTTTAACTGCAGCGTGTAAATTACGTGCTCTCGAGTAATAACCAAGTCCTTCCCACGCTTTTAACACCTCTTCATCCTCAGCATCAGCTAATGCTTCTAACGATGGAAACTTTTCCATAAAGTTTGCGTAATATGGTTTTACGGCTTCAACTCGTGTTTGCTGAAGCATAATTTCCGAAACCCAAACGCGATACGGATCTTTATTGATGCGCCATGGTAAATCACGCTGCTCTGCTTCAAACCAACTAATTAAATCATGTTGGAATTTTTCTATATTAAAATCATCTAGTATCTCAAGCTTCAAACTTGATCCCCCTCATTTTTTGCATATACGTACTATTATAAAGAATTTAGGAGAAAATTTAAGTAAGATGGTATAAGAAATAAAAGGTAAATGCCTTGTGATATGAAATAAAAAGAGTTACATTAATAAAAAACGGAGGTGGTTTTCATGGACACAGCCACTCATCTTGTCATGGGCGTTACATTAGGAAGCTTAGCAACACTAGATCCAGCAATCAGTCAAAGCGATTTTGGACCACAAGCTGTGATGCTTGCCGCAATTGCTGGTTCGAATATACCTGATATTGATACTGTTTTAAAACTGCGCAACAATGCGAAATATATTCGAAATCACCGTGGGATTACTCACTCTATGCCAGCTGTTATTATTTGGTCATTTCTCGTTAGCGGGATTACCTTTGCAATCTTTCAAGGAACCCCTTATTTCCATCTTCTTCTATGGTCATTTATTGCTGTTTTTCTTCATGTTTTTGTTGATATTTTTAATGCCTACGGTACACAAGCACTGCGGCCCTTTACTAAAAAATGGGTGGCACTAGGCGTTATTAATACATTTGATGTAGTTATCTTCTTCATTCATACATTAGCGATTGCATGTATGCTTGTCGGTGCAAATAAAGGTTATGCAGGAGCAGCTGCTTATATATTAATGACCATTTATTATATTGGCCGAATTATAATGCGTCAAAATGTAAAAAGTGTCGTAAATAAACGGTTCCGTGATGTTGAACAAGTCATTATTTCACCGTCATACCGCTTTTATCATTACCGCTTAGCTATTGTGACAAAAGATCATTACTATGTTGCCCATTGGCATCGCGGTCATATTATGGTTCATGATAAATTCGAGCGCATTCCATTACCTAATAATGATGTCATTCGTGCCGCTCAAAAAGATGAAAATATTTCAGCATTCTTATCGTTTTCTCCTGTCTATCGCTGGGATATTTTTGAATACAACGATTATTATGAAGTTCGATTTATTGACCTGCGCTATCGCAGTAAAGGTTACTATCCATTTGTTGCTATTGTCCAGCTTAATAAAGAACTTGATATTATAAGCTCATACACAGGATGGATTTTCAGCGAAGAAAAACTACGAAAAAAATTAGAATTGCTTCCCCATTAAAAAACGACCACAATTGGTCGTTTTTTAATGTTTTAAATGATTTTCTTGGTTAATTAAATGACTATACTTTGGATTATTCGTTTGAATTTCATGCAAACGCGCGCCTTGGTTGTTAATCCACGCTCGTACAACTTTCTCCGTCATTTCAATCCCTTGATACGTTCCTATCTTTGCATATGCCGCGCCAAAGTCCTCCCATAACAACTCAACCCAAGTACGGGCTTGAGAGTAAGAAAGAGAAGCATTTTTTTCAAGAAGTTCTTTCGTTAATTTTTCAAAAATATCGTTCATGTTATGTCTCCTTTAGTCAATTCATTCATTTTTTCAACATATAAGTCGCTGCTATGCAGAGCAAAACATGATCTGCACTTTGTTTTAACCCTTGCATGTGGAAGAAAAAGGCACTGACCATGACCAGTTGCTTTCGTCCTCTTAAAAAAGGGTTTATATATCCATTTTAATTTTTCAGCATATAAGTCACGGCTATGCAAAATACAACATGACCTGCACTCGCTTTCTCCCTTTGTTTTAACCCTTGCACGTGGCAGAAAAGGGCACTGACCGCTTCTATGCATGGCCAGTTGCTCTCGCCCACCTAAAAGAAAAAGGTTTTTAGGCTGTTTTTTATTTGTATTTATCTAGAATATTTTCTCTCACATTGCACATTCTATAAGTGATACTTTTTGTATCAATTTGTAGCGAGGGGGAGTTCCTCTTGGGCAAACAATCTGAAATTTGGTCTGAAGCTAGAAATAACAATAAGTTAGACGGTCCGCCAAAAGCACAAGCACGTTTTGCTTCGAAACGACCTAACGGCACTATTAATACGCATCCGCAAGAACGAATGCATGCCGCTAATCGAGAAGAAGAAGCATAACAAATGTTTATCGATAACTTCTTATACGAGGTGATAAAATGAGTTACCGCGATCATTTAGACCATCGTTCCGAATTATTCAACCCTACGTGGGCGCGTCCAAAACATGCAAAAGCACAAGTGAATGGACAAACGCAGCAAACTCAATCTCTTATTATTTTGGCAAATGAGATGAGAAAACGCCAAGTTTAACTGTCTATCTTCTTTAACAACTACGAAAAGTGAAAACCAGAGCAGCCAAGGCTCTCTGGTTTTTATTTCTTTTGCAATAGCGAAATAGGAATACCAATTTCCTCTGTTTCATTTTGTTTGTGACCCCAAGCAAATACTCCATTAAAATACGTAATCGTAAAAGATACCCCTGGCTCTTCTGTAAGTTCATATGTTTCACCAATCTTAAATGCATCGATATCTGTCATATAAGCACGAGCCATTGCAATTTTCCTCATTAATACGTCAAATTCATTTACAATACCAAGTTGCTCTGCCTTCACTGACTGTTCTTTTAAAATGCCAATTTCTTCTCTTAATTCATGTGGTGTCATTTCGCTATAGCGCTTTGGCATATTTCTCATATTTTTCCTCATCCCTCTTCACGTTTCATTTGAATAAACACTTCTATTTCATCAATCGAAAAACCCTTTCGATATAATGCTTGCTTCATCTTATTTTCATACGTCCAGCCATCATATTTCTTGTATTTTTCATGATATTTATTACCATGATATATAAGGGCTTCTTCTTGCTTTTTATCATCCTTTTCATCCTGTAGTTCTTCTAAACAAATTTGAATGATATCACGCCCATATCCTTTGCGTACTAGCATCTCTTCTAATTTTTGTTTCATTTGCAGAAAAGAATGTTTTTGATAAGACTTTTTCTTTTTTTCTATAAGTCCAAGACCATTTTCAATTTGTTTCTCTTGTGGATACTCCTGTAAACTATGAGTAATAATTATATCCGAAACACCCTTACTTAACAGTTCACGTCTAATAACAATCGGTCCTTTTTGGCTCACATTGCTATGAGTACGTACATATGCAATTGCATACTCTTTATCATTAATATAACGGTCATGCAATAGTTTTGAAATAACTTCAGAGATGATGGCTTGTCCAATTTCTTTTTTCCGTAATTGCTCTTCTACCTCTTGTTTCGTTCTCATTTGATGCGATAAATAAGTAATGGCGTATAAATACGCTTTTTGTACTTCTTCACCATATAAAATATTTGCTAATTCAACATCATCAAATTCTAAACCTTTTTGAAGTCCGTGTTTAATTAAGGTCACTTGATCTACACTGAAACCATATTCTTCTCCATGACCTTTATCAACATAAATATTAAATCTTTCTTTTGTTCGCTTTTGTACTTCTATTTTTGTAATGACAGCCATAAATTTCACCTCAACATCATTTTAACATATATGCAACAAATTTGAGTTTCTTGAATATACATAATGAGGAGGGATTTCTCTTGGAAATTGCTATTTCTGGAGGAACAGGTTTTATTGGAAAAGCACTCACTTTATATTTAGCAAGCAACGGACATACCGTATACATTTTGACGCGTCAACTGAGAGAAAATCATTCACCTTCAAATATTCAATATATAAAATGGGATGCTGCCGATTCAAAATTCCCCATTCCTTCCATTGATGTTGTTATTAATCTTGCCGGGGAATCTATTAACAATGGACGTTGGACTAAAAAACAAAAGGAAAGAATCCTCAATAGTCGCTTACAAACGACAAAAGGATTAATTAAACAACTACAAATGTTGCCCCAATCTCCACACACATTTATTAATGCAAGTGCAATTGGCTATTATGGTACATCAGAGACAGAAATATTTACAGAGGACTGCCCAAAACCAGGGAATGATTTTTTAGCTACTACAGTAAAGTTATGGGAAGAAGAAGCAAGCAAAGCTGATGCACTTGGTATTCGCACTGTTTATACACGCTTTGGCGTGGTTCTTGGAAAAGATGGCGGGGCACTACCGAAAATGTTACTTCCATATCAATTGTTTATTGGAGGAACCATTGGTTCAGGCAACCAATTGCTTTCTTGGGTTCATCTTGAAGATGTTGTTCGAATGATTGATTTTGCTATTCATACAAAAGAAGTGAACGGTGCATTAAATGTTACAGCTCCTCATCCCGTAACAATGAAAGAATTCGGCAGAACCATCGCAAAAGTGATGCATAGACCACATTGGTTACCGATGCCTGCCTTTGCACTCAAAACCCTTCTCGGTGAAATGAGCACCCTTATTTTAGAAGGACAAAATGTATTACCTCACAAAGCAATACAACATGGGTATACACATTCTTATGATACTTTAGAACACGCGCTTCAAAATATTGTATCGCACTAGTAATTTCTAAACTTTCTCACGAAAAAACTCGTATGCAGAATAAAGAGGTTATTATGAAAATATTATTTAAGCAAGCCACTGTTTATCCTATTACCTCTCCTAAATTACAAGGCGATGTATTAGTAGAAAACAACAAGATTGCTGCGTTAGAACGATTTATTGAATCTAGCGAAGATATGACCGTTATTGATGCACGTGGTCTTCATCTTCTTCCAGGCTTTATCGATGTGCATACACATCTTGGTTTATATGATGAAGGAACTGGATGGGCTGGAAACGATGCAAATGAAACAGCAGAAATGCTAACTCCTCATATTCGCTCTTTAGATGGCATTCATCCTTTTGATATTGCTTTTCAAGATGCTGTACAAAGCGGTATTACAACCGTACACGTTATGCCTGGAAGTCAAAATGTAATTGGCGGAACAACATGCGTCATAAAAACAGCAGGAAACAGTATTGATCATATGGTCATTCAAGAGCCCGCAGGTCTGAAAATTGCGTTTGGAGAAAACCCAAAGGGAATGCATAGTAATGGAAACAAAGAGTCTATTACCCGCATGGGAATTATGGGAATGCTGCGCGAAGCTTTTTATGAAGCAAAGCATTATGGGAATGATGCGGACTTTCGAATGGTTCCTATTTTGCAAGCGCTCCGCCGTGAAATCCCTGTACGTGCCCACGCCCACCGTGCAGATGATATTCTTTCTGCTCTTCGCTTTGCAAAGGAATTTAATCTTGATTTACGCATTGAACATTGTACGGAAGGTCATCTTGTTGCTGATAGATTAGCAAACCACGATTTAAAAGTATCTGTCGGTCCAACATTAACACGTCGTTCAAAAATTGAATTAAAAAACAAATCTTGGCAAACGTATCACGCCTTATCGAATCAGGGAATTGAAGTCTCTATTACGACAGATCACCCCTATACACCAATTCAGTATTTAAATGTTTGCGCGGCTATCGCTGTTCGAGAAGGATTAGATGAACATAAAGCTCTAGAAGGAATTACGATTATACCTGCTCGCAACTTACGTTTAGAAAAGAAAATTGGTAGTATCGAGCCTAGGAAAGACGCTGATCTTGTCCTATGGACTCATCATCCTTTTCACTATTTAGCCAAGCCTGTATTAACGATGATAGACGGAAAAATTATCCATACAAAAAATTCATAAAAACTAGTTTATTTTTTTGACTAGATGAAGTATTATACGATTATAAACTGAATGAAACCATGATCAATTTGTGTCGTGTTGAGTAATTTCAAATTGATGAATGGGGAAGGCAAATGGTGCGCCACCAGCATTATAGACTGGTTCTAGTGGGTTCGATTCCCACCCCGAAATTTTTTTAAGTTTTATATAAAAATTTCGAGGGTGGGGTGTTTTTTGTCGTCATGCTGCCCTCTTTGGAGGAGATAGTATGTTAAAAAAACGTGACCTACATGACAGCCACGTTCTATATGATTTGATGATTCACCCTGATGTCTTCCCCTTTGTGCGTCAGAAGGCATCTTCTTATGAAGAATTTTTGTTTCTAACAAAACAAACAATTGAAACTGAAGAGCGCGGAGAACTAATTTCACGCACAATTGTTGATGAATGGGGAAACCCTATTGGAACAATAACTTTATTTGATGTGCAAGAAAAAGCAGGTTTTCTTGGCACTTGGCTTGGCAAACCGTATCACGGAAAAGGTTATAATAAACCAGCAAAAGATGCTTTCTTTAGTGAACTTTTCTATGAATTAGATATTGAGACTATTTTCATGCGAATTCGCAAATTAAATACTCGCTCTATTAAAGCTGCCGAAAAACTACCATACGTTAATCTAGCAAATGAAACAAGAAAATGTGTATACGATCAAATTAACGCAAATGGTGAAGTATATAACTTATATGAAATTCCAAAAGATCAATACACACTACACACAATGCGCGAAGCAACATTCCAAGACGCTCATCATTTAAAAGAAGCATAATATATGTATATCTCCCTCTGTCATTGGTAACGATAGGTAATGACTTTATGACACGAGGTGAACTGTAATGGATAAGAAAAAACGTGAAAAATCAAGAAATACATTATCTAGCACACAAGAAGTTCTCTATCAACGTGAATTTAAAAGAGCAGATCGTGCAGCTGGATATAAACCAAAAGGAATTTATTAACATATAGCTACCTCTTGTTCAGAAGAGGTAGCTTTTTTGTGGAAAACTTTATCCACAAAAGATATTAGAATTGTGGATAAATTCTAATATCTTTTGTATAAAAGATGAATTTAATCACAGTTATCTTGTTTATTTTGTGGATATATTTACTAAAAATTGTGGATATTGTGGATACTTTTGTTAATATTTGAAGTTTACTGTATATTGTAAGCGAGTTCTTTTGTGGATAAGGTGAAATTTACATTCACCTTCTTTATTTTCTCAAAATCCTAACGAAAATATCTATCCTCGCAATAGGTTTATTTTTATAACAAAGATTGATCATTTTGTCTGCTATTTTCAACAAACTTGTGAGTATGCAAATGATAGCAAAATCATCCTCATAGCAGCAATTGTAAAAAAGAATGGGATATATTGATACCAAACCATGTTAGTAAGAATTCCACTGACATCAGTCAACTTTCCTCTTTCAAAGGCGATAATATTAAATGTGGATCATACAAATATGTTCAAATTTCATAAATTTCTTGCACCAAAAACGCCTCTATTCATTCCCTTTCAAATTGAAAAACATCTTGATTGATCATTTGATGGAAGTATCTATCCATTTCTTCTGCTGAAACACTTTTTCTATTTTGTAACCACCATGTACTTAACGTTGTAATTACACCCGAATAGAATTCGATAATTAATTCATTTGGTATTGTATGGCTTTTACAAATTCGATTTAATTCTTGATTCTCCCGTTTCTTCGTTTCACGGGTTTGATAATGTATAAAGTTATTAAATTGTTCATCACCCATTTGCGACTCTAATATTTTACCAATCTCTTCATGATGTAAGAATTGCTCCATCACTTGAAATGGCTTAGTTAATCGATCTAAAAGTGGTATTGTAAAAGCTTCCTCTTGATATTGTTTAAATCCAAATGCCAATAACGCGTCTTTATCTTCAAAATGTTTATAAAATGTTGTTCGATGCACCATCGCACGATCACAGATTTGGTTGATGGTAATAGAACTATATTTCTGTTTTGATTGTGTTATTAATTCAAATAAAGACTCCCACAATAATTTATGTGTACGTCTAATACGTAAATCCAGCTGCCCCTCATTACTATTCATCTACACTTCTCCTTTTCTGTAGATTAATTATACAACTAGCGAAAATTGATTCTCCCTATTTTTAATCTACATGTGTATATTATATTACACGTGATCTTTTAGATACAAATGTATCAAAAAGATAGAGACAAAAAATAGGAGGAAAATCGATAAATGAATATGACAGCCACGAGTTCTACAAGTAGCAAAATTGATACTTCTAATATTAGACATACACCCATTTTAATTGCATTAATTTTAGGTGCAATGGTCGCATTATTAAACGAAACATTACTTGGTAATGCTTTAACCGTATTAATGAAAGATTTTGATGTAACAGCTTCAACAATTCAATGGCTTTCTACATCCTACATGTTAGTTGTTGGGGTTTTAGTACCGATTACAGCTTTACTTCAACAATGGCTTACAACAAGACAAATGTTCTTAATCGCCATGTTAACATTTTTAGTCGGTACATTGATCGCTGGGTTCGCACCGACATTTTCCGTTTTATTAATCGGTCGTATTGTCCAAGCAATCGCGACTGGGTTAATTTCACCATTACTAATGAATACGATTTTAATTATTTGTCCACCTGAAGAACGTGGTGCCACAATGGGCTTAATAGCACTTGTTATGATGTCTGCTCCAGCAGTTGGTCCTACATTATCCGGAATGATCGTTGATTCACTTAGTTGGCGCTGGTTATTCTATCTTGTCATTCCTATCGTAATCATTTCCATTTTAATTGGAATGAAGTATATTCAAAATGTCACAGAATTAACACGACCAAAAATTGATTATTTATCCATTCTTTTATCAACATTAGGTTTCGGTGGTATTGTGTATAGCTTTAGTTCTTCAGGTGATTTAGGATGGTCAGATCCTAAAGTTTATTCCACTTTAATTATCGGGGCTATATCGTTATTCATTTTTGTTGTTCGTCAATTAAAAATCGATAATCCAATTTTGGAACTACGCGCATTTAAATTCCCCATGTTTACTTTATCAGTTGGGTTAATGTTCATCGTCATGATGTCGCTGTTCTCAACAATGACATTATTACCAATGTTCTTACAAACGGTTTTACTTGTTACAGCCTTTAAATCAGGGCTAATCATGCTACCGGGGAGTATAATTAGCGCCATCATGGGACCAATTGCAGGTAAATTATTTGATAAATTGAGTCCAAAGGTTATTATCATCCCTGGCATTGTGTTAGTGGCCGTTGCAATGTGGCTATTCAAAGGCATTAACCCAGAAACAACATTGACACAAATTATCTTGATGCACAGCGTATTAATGGTTGGACTCATGTTTGTGATGACAGCACAAACATATGGTTTAAATCAATTGACACCAGAGCTTTATCCACACGGTACAGCGCTCTTTAATACGTTATCGCAGGTAGCCGGTGCGATTGGCACAGCTATATTTATATCTAAAATGTCTTCAAGCACAACTGAATATATGAAAAATTCAGCAAATCCAATGGACCCAGCAGAGAAGTTAAATGGCTTAACATCCGGCTTCCAAGGGGCATTTACGCTTGGGTTAATCTTTATAATTGTTGCCCTCGTTGTATCGTTTTTCTTAAAAGGACAGAAACAGAAAGCAAAAGCTACTCAGCTCTTACACAATGAAAATTAGAAGAACCTAAATTTTGTATTAGCTGTAGATTGATTGAACAAGAACATCAAAAAGACATCTTTACTAGTTAAAGATGTCTTTACTAAGGGAACGTTATACCCTCTATTGGATTGAATATAGGTATAACAGTAAATTTAAAAGTCCTTAATGTCGATTTTTATGTATGCTTGTCAAACAGATTTCGAAAATGATGATTTGTGCCAATTAAAATTCTACAAACAATTCCTCTTCTCCTTTTTTAATATTACTTTCCATTTAAACGAAATAACGCAAAAAACCTCCTTCTACTCAGATAGAAAAGAGGTTCTTATATTAAGTAAAAGACTGCACAAGGGCTGTTGGGTGTACCGGCGAATGTACTTGTACATGATTTTCTTTTAAAATAGAATCTACAATATGAAACGCTGGTTCCGGACGATAAATGTGTTTCATCGCTTCTTTCATTTGCAATAATTTCATATCATCTTGTAATAACTCTTTCGTTTTCTGAAAGATTTCATTATCTTCGCGAATAACAATTGCTGCACCTTGTTTTTCAAAATACTTCGCATTTTCATTTTCTTGCCCTGGTACTGGTTTATATAAAACGACAGGTACTTGCAAAGCTGCTGCTTCACTTAATGTAATTCCTCCTGGTTTTGTAATCATACAAGAGGTAATACGGAACAGCTCATCAATATTCTCTATATAACCGAATACTTTTAATGCATCTGGATTGCTTTCTTGTAATTGCAGCAGGTCCTCTTGCAATACTTTATTTTTCCCACAAACTACGGCTACCTGCAGATTAGGAATTGACATAAAGGATTGGCATAACTCTTTTACACTTCCTAACACTCCATGCGCTCCTGCTACAATAAGCAAAATCTTTTTGTCCCGTGACAAATCATACTTATCATACAATGTTTCTATATTGATGACCGCTTCAAAATTTTTACGAATCGGAATCCCTGTTGCTACAATTTGCTCAGCAGGTACTCCTACCTTTATCATAATGTCCTTCACATAATCTGTTGCAACAAAATAACGATCTACTTCTCGGTGAATCCATATTTTATGCAAGCAAAAATCGGTAACTACATTATAAACAGGTATAGAAATATCTGTTTGCTTTTTCAACTCTGGAACCGCAATGATTGGAAATGTATTAATAACAATATCGGGTTTTTCAGCATGCAATATCGCTTTTAAACGTTTTCGACCAAAATTGGCATACCATGATGCAATTTTTTTATCGTAAATTTTCTCAACACCATAATAAAATAAGCGGTATAGCTCTTTCCCAATTGTATAACTTTTTAAATATAAATATTTTGTAATGTCTGTTATAACAGGGTGCGATTCACTAAAAAGATCGCATACGATTACATCCTCAAGTCCTCTTTGACGAAATGTTTGTTCTAATGTTTTTGCCACTTGTATATGACCGTTACCATAATGTGCTGTTAATATTAAAACCTTGGGGTTTTTTATCAAACAAATCCACTCCTAGCTTTTTCGGTCTTTCATATTGCATCTGTCACAATATAAAAAACAATTTCCTTATGATTTTGCATGTTTGAATTCCAACAAATTTTCGTTGGATCTGTACCTGTCGTGGATATGCAAAGCATATGTTATTGACCCCTTAATCCCATCTGCTCATATCTTAAACATTATACTTTCCTATAACTGCTTTCGCAATAACTTGACTTTTATCTATACTCCAAGATACGCATTACATTATTTCTTAATTCTTTCTATTGTTTCGTTTTCCCTTTACATTTTTGTAAATTTATCCATATCGTTTCTTTACAAAAATAGACATTATGCAATCTTAGTATACTCTTTTCCTTATTTTTGCTCTACTATTTGTCAGCAGAAAGCAAAAAGTCTAATCCACAATTGGATTAGACTGCTGCTAAAATATACTTTGCTTTTTGAATGCTTTCTTCCGTTGGAGGCTCTACTCCTGCAAGAGGATATTTATGCCCTAACGCCTCCCATTTATAAACGCCTAACTTATGATACGGTAAGACTTCTACCTTTTGTACGTTATCAAGACTTTGAATAAAGGCTGCCAAATTTTCTAAGTCCTCTGTACCATCTGTAATTCCAGGTACAAGTACATGACGCACCCAAATTGATTTCTTTTTATCTGATAAATAACGAGCAAATTGTAAAATATGTTCGTTCGGTTTTCCTGTTAATTTGCGATGTTTCTTCGAATCAATATGTTTCAAGTCAAGTAATACCAAATCTGTATATTCCATCAAAATATCTAATTTTCTTTGGAATTCTTCATCTTCAGAATAGCACCCTCCAGAAGAATCAATTGTCGTATGAATACCGATCTCTTTACATTTCTTAAACAGCTCAATCAAAAAATCTAACTGCAGTAAAGGCTCGCCGCCACTTACTGTAATACCACCGCCAGAAGCTTCTATAAAAGGAAGGTAACATGTAACATCCTGCATCACTTCTTCAACTGTTATTTCTTTCCCTTTACCAATCTCCCACGTATCCGCATTATGACAATATTGACAGCGTAATAAGCATCCTTGTGTAAATATGACATAACGAATTCCTGGGCCATCAACAGTACCACAAGACTCTACAGAATGTATTCTTCCTTTTACCATGTTGCTTCCCCCTCTATTGAAACAGCCTCCCTCTGTCTTCATGAGAACAGAAGGAAAGCTTTTACTTACATACTTTCGTGCATTGTACGGTTAATAACGTCAATTTGTTGTTCACGAGTTAATTTAATGAAGTTAACCGCATAACCAGATACACGAATTGTTAATTGTGGATATTTTTCAGGATGTTCCATTGCATCCATTAATGTCTCACGGTTAAATACGTTAATATTTAAGTGATGTCCTTCTTTTACTGCATATCCATCAAGCATAGATACTAAGTTGCGAACTTGTACATCTTCTTCTTTTCCAAGTGCTTTTGGAATAATAGAGAATGTATTAGAAATACCATCTCGTGCATCTTCATATGGTAATTTTGCAACAGATAATAATGATGCCAATGCTCCTTTTGTATCACGACCATGCATTGGGTTTGCACCTGGTGCAAATGGTTCGCCAGCACGACGGCCATCTGGTGTGTTACCAGTTTTCTTACCGTATACAACGTTAGAAGTAATCGTTAAGATTGACATTGTATGAATAGAATTACGATATGTTTTATGTTTACGAAGCTTATTCATAAATGTTTTCACAAGATTTACCGCGATTTCATCGACACGATCATCATTGTTACCGTATTTAGGGAACTCACCTTCGATTTCAAAGTCTACCGCAACCCCATTTTCGTCACGAACTGGTTTTACTTTTGCATGTTTAATTGCGCTTAAAGAGTCAGCTACTACTGATAAACCTGCGATACCTGTCGCCATTGTACGAATCACATCTGTATCATGAAGCGCCATTTCAATACGTTCATAGCTATATTTATCATGCATATAATGGATAACATTTAATGTGTTTAAGTATAAACCTGCTAGCCATTCCATTGTCATATCAAATTTACGCATCACTTCTTCATAATCTAATACTTCAGAAGTGATTGGTGCAAATTCAGGCCCAATTTGTTCTTTTGATTTTTCATCTTTACCGCCATTAATTGCATATAATAGCGCCTTAGCTAAGTTTGCACGAGCTCCGAAGAACTGCATTTGTTTACCAATTCTCATTGCGGATACACAGCAAGCAATACCGTAATCATCACCATACTCTGGGCGCATAATGTCATCATTTTCATATTGAATTGCAGATGTCTTAATAGACATTTTCGCACAGTAGTTTTTAAAGTTCTCTGGTAATTGTTTAGACCAAAGAACTGTTAAGTTTGGTTCTGGAGCTGGTCCTAAGTTATCTAATGTATGCAAGAAACGGAATGAGTTTTTCGTTACTAACGGACGGCCATCAAGTGCAATACCACCGATAGATTCTGTTACCCAAGTTGGATCACCAGAGAATAATTCATTATAATCAGGTGTTCTTGCAAATTTCACAAGACGTAATTTCATAATGAAGTGATCAACAATTTCTTGTGCCTCTTCTTCTGTTAATGTACCGTTTACTAAGTCTCTTTCAATAAAGATATCTAAGAAAGTAGACGTACGGCCAAGACTCATCGCTGCACCGTTTTGTTCTTTAATTGCTGCAAGATAAGCAAAATATAACCATTGGAATGCTTCTTGTGCATTTGTTGCTGGCTTAGAAATATCAAAACCATGAGAAGCTGCCATTTGTTTTAATTCTTGAAGTGCACGAATTTGCTCAGATAATTCTTCGCGTAAACGCATTGTATCTTCGCTCATTACACCGCCCGTTAAATTCAAATCTACTTTTTTCGCTTCGATTAAACGATCTACACCGTATAATGCAACGCGGCGATAATCACCAATAATACGGCCGCGACCGTATGCATCTGGAAGACCTGTAATAACACCTGATTTACGAGCCGCTCTGATTTCTGGAGTATAAGCATCGAATACACCTTGGTTGTGCGTTTTACGCCAGTCTCTGAAAATGCGGCTCAGTTCTTTGTCCATTTCATATCCGTAAGATTCACAAGCTTGCTCTGCCATACGAACGCCACCAAATGGTTGTAATGAGCGTTTAAATGGCTTGTCAGTTTGGACACCAACTACTTTTTCAATATCTTTATTTAAATATCCTGGGTCATGTGATGTAATAGAAGAAACAATTTTAGTATCCATGTCAAGAACTCCGCCATTGTCACGTTCTTGTTTTGTTAATTCCATTACTTGATCCCAAAGTTGTTTCGTCGCTTCTGTTGCTCCAGCTAAGAAGGATTCATCCCCCTGGTAAACGTTTATATTATTTAAAATGAAATCGCGAACATCAATCTCTGCTTTCCACTTTTCACCTTTAAAGCTTTCCCATGCGTTTTTTACATTTTCTAATACTTGAGTCATCCTAATCTCCTCCATTTTTTGATTAGTACAGGACTAAGATTTTTTGTATAACAGCTTATGTGCTTAGCATACTACTTTTTTGAAAAAATGAACGTTAGAGTTGTGACATGTTTGTGAAACAATGAGCAAACTCCTATAGACATAGTGAAAACGTTGCTTAAAATCTTTATTGAATTCACCCATTTTAATAATTTCATTTTTTTAGTATTCTAATACAGGAATCCTATTCTGCAGTATAAGAGTCGTATCCATTTTAAACTGTAATACTCTTCCTTCCTATTCTGTTATAGTTTTTTAAAAAACAGAATAAAAAAAGTGTGCCTGTTTCAGCACACTTTTTCATGTTGTTTCTCTCTTACGTCCTCCATCATGAAAACCACCTCGAATGCCAAGTTCTTCTATCACACATGACATCCCCTCTATGTGATCCCCAATAATTCGAAGTACAGCTGGGGCATGCCCCCTCACTGCAAAATGTTCATTCGGCCGAATTCGATTCATTTGATCTACTTCTACACGATGCACACAAGAGGTTAAGAATCCCGCTAATATTGCCTTCACCTGTGCCACACATGGAGATAATAAAGAATCAAATCCGATATATTCTAAACAAACCTTACTAACCGCATTTGGTACAGCTACCAGCGAACCTACACCTAAATCTTTTCGGTTACAAGCCAAGTTTAAAGCATATTTTAGTGCCGTAACAAGATGTAACGGTGCTCGTAAATCTAAATAATAATTTAAATCATTCAACACCACGTCTTGTCCATCCGCAATCGCTTTTGCAAAAGGATATAAATCCTTTGCAGGTATTGCAAAATCCCCATCAATAAATAGCAGGATATCCCCTTTAGCCATCTGAGCCCCTATAGAACGTCCCACATCATTTCCAAGCGTTTCTTCATAAATAATAGTTGTAGCCCCGCATTGCTTTGCAATTGTCGCTGTCTTATCATTCGATCCATTAACAACAACGATAATTTCAAGTGGCTCAATTTTACGTGCTTCTTGAATAACCGATGCCATCGTCATTTCTTCGTTTTGAACAGGAATAATAATTGAAAGTTGTTTACCACTATATAAATTAGACTGCACACCCCAGCCTTTATAATATGGAGGCAACGCTTGATCACCAAGTTTGCGAAGGGCTAGTACAATATCTCTTCTCCTGTTTCCATCTGTATAGGCTCCTCGTCTATCATAATTCTCTAACCATTCACCTAATGCTTCTATGTGATCTCCTATCATTCGTTGCTCCGCATGTGCAAGTTTATTCCCATATGCTTCATGCTCAGCTGGACGAAATTTATTGGGGGTAATTACATCAATTGCACAATGACGCTGTATTCGCCATCCTTGTGTCGTTAAACGAACGTGTGCAACAATTGGATTACATAAAGCATCATAACCAATGCTTTCTACCGCTTCCTTCGTTATAGCATGTGGTACTGATAGAATAGAATCAATTTGTAAATCAGCTCGGTCTACTATCTCATTCAAAATTTGGCGCCATACTGTAATAGAATGCGGACGTTGTTTTTTCTTAAATAAAGCGTCGAAATTATTTAAAATCACATCTGCTTGTCCATGTAAAATTGGATTAAGAAAGAAATGGAGGCTAGGCGAAGGAATAGGAAAATCGCCGTCTAAAAATAACAACACTTCTCCCTTGGCACACTTGGCACCGACCGCACGACCAACGTCATTCCCAAGCACTTCCTCACTGCTTATTACTATACATCCAAGCTCTTTTGCAATTCGTTCTGAATCATCTGTACATCCATTCGCAACAACAATAATTTCAAGTGGATGCAGCTCCTTCGCCGACAGAATCACCTTTCGAATAGAATCGGCTTCATTGTATACAGGAATAATAATAGATAAGGATTTAACCATCCAATTCTTCACGAAACCATGCGATGGTTTTCTGTAATCCTTCTTCAAATGACACTTTCGGTTGAAATTGCAGTAAAGTAGTTAACTTTGCTACGTTCGGACGTCGATGTGGAATTTCTTCAAATCCATCAGGATATACACTCTCAAATGGGAGATAAATAATTGGCGAAGAACTTTGAATCGTACTTCGAATGATTTCAGCAACTTCTCGAATAGAGATTTCATGTTCAGAACCAATATTGATAATTTCACCATTTACTTTCTCATCCATTGCTCCTATAGTTGCTTTTACAGCATCTGTTACATACGTAAAACAACGCGTTTGTACACCGTCTCCATATACAGGAATTTCTTTACCTTGTAAGGCTGCACTAATAAATCGCGGAATAACCCCTGCATACGGACCATCTTTAGCTCGCGGTCCATATATATTAAAATAACGGACGATTGTCACTGCCAATCCTTGACGAGCGTATCCTAAACAGAGTGTTTCCTCTAATGTTTTGCAAATAGCATAGCTCCATCTAATTTTTGCAGTTCCACCAAATAGCCGATCACCATCCTCCGAAAAAGGCGGTTTCGCTTTTCCATATACTTCAGAGGTGGAAGCAAACACAACTTTTTTCTTCCCCTTTAAAGCAGCTTGTAAAATATTTCTTGTCCCATCAAAATTTGTTTCTATGAGCTCAATGCTCTTTTCCATCGTACTTTTCACACCTAAAATAGCTGCTAAGTGAAATATCACATCATGACTTTGAACTAGTTGCTCAATTTTCTCTTTATCTAGTACACTCGCTTCTACGATTGAAATCTTCTTCATTAACTCTAAATGATATTTACGCTTTCCTTTATAGAAATTATCTACAATCGTCACATCATATCCACGATGCAAAAGCTCTTCCGCTAAATGAGAACCAATAAATCCAGCTCCACCTGTAATTAAACATCGCTTGTTCATATGTTCACCCGCTTTAATACACCACGTGTATCTAATACTTGCTTCGCTTGTTTAATCAACTTCCAGTCGATAATAGAATGATCTGTTAAAATAAGTACGAAATCAGCTTTATCAATTGCTTCCTTGTTTAATAAAATAGATTTATATCGTTTACCCGCAATGTGTGCAAATGGAATATATGGATCATGATAAGACACACTATACCCTTCTTTTTGTAACAAGTCTGCAATTACAAGAGCAGATGATTCGCGCAAATCATTTACATCCTTCTTATAGGCAAGACCTATTAACAACACATTTGCTTTTTCTGTTACTTGTTCTTTTACTTGTTTCACAATATTTTTCGGCATTTCCTCGTTAATATGATGAGCAACATCAATCAGATGACTTACCATGCCATATTGCTTCACTTTCCACTGGAAATACAGCGGATCGACTGGAATACAATGTCCCCCAATTCCTGGTCCTGGCCAATATGGTGTGAATCCAAATGGTTTCGTCGCTGCCGCTTCTAAAGCTTCGCGAAAATCTATTTGTAATTCTCTACATAATAAATCCATTTCATTTACCAATGAAATATTAACAAGCCGTTGTATATTTTCAAAAAGCTTGCACATTTCAGCAACTTTCGGTGAGCTAACTGGAACGATATTATCAAATACGTCCCCATATAACTCCATAATTTTTTTCTTACACAACTCCGTTTGACCGCTGACAACTTTTGGAATGGATTGTACTGTATATGTCGTATTTGCAGGATCAATACGCTCCGGCGAATAACCAATATAATAATCTATCCCAACCTTTTTACCACTATTCGATATAATTGGGATTACTACTTCTTCTAATGTACCTGGATATGTGGAACTTTCAAAAATGAAGGTTTGACCTGTTTGAAGATGTTTTTGTATATAATATGAGACGGAAATGACAGCACTTAAATCAGGTTCCCCATTTTCCCCCATTGGTGTTGGTACCGTTACAATAATGTAGGTACTTTCTTCAAATGCTTTCACTCCGTTTTCTGGAGTCGTAACTGTAAAACAACCTTTTTCAACTAATTGTTGCAATTCTTTAGATGTAACATCAGGGATATAGCTAAAGCCATTTTTGATACTTTTTATTTTCTCTTCATTTTTGTCGAATCCTATTACACTATATCCCTTTTGAGCAAAATGGATTGCTAACGGTAGACCAACATATCCTAAACCGATAACTGCCACTTTGCAGCGATTAGTGTCCATGCTCCTCTTCCTTTCTAAGTTGTTCTATAATCGCTCTGTCACGTTCACCATCTGTAAAACTTCCTCGTTCATCTGTACGTTCTAATAAATAAGCAATTGCTTCTAATTGATCTCCAAAAATCCGATCAAATGCTGGAATTCTCCCATCCACAATATGATGCTGTTCTGGACGAATACGATTTGACTTTACAACATCGACATAATGAACCGCTTGTATAGAAAAATCGGCTAATATCGCTTTTATTTGAGCTAATGGGGGAATAATTAAAGCTTTATAACCAATTGTATCAAGTACTTTTCTATGAATCGCATGCGGAACAGCCGTTAACGAATTGTTCCATAAGTCAGGACGCTTTGCTGCTAAGTTTACATAATATTTTCCGGCACTAATTGGATCAACTGGATGAAACTCATCGAGCAAACATTGCAAGTCATTTAACGCTACATCAACACCCTTCTCAATAGCTTGTACAAATGGTAGTAAGTTTTCAGCTGGGATAACAAAATCACTATCGATAAACAAAAGAATATCTGCCGTTGCACGCATCGCTCCAATTGCTCTTGCAACATTATGACCAAGTGCCTCACGAAATTCTAATACAATAACCTGTTCTGCTTTAGCTTTTTGAACAGTCTCTTGATCCGCTCCATTAGCAACTACAATAATTTCATCAATTCCAGCTCGCCTTACTTCTCTAATAACAGCTGTAATTGTTTCTCGTTCTGAACCAGCTGGGATAACTGCACTATATTTTGCTTTTTTTTCTTCTGGAATAAAACAAATATAATCACTTACAACATCCCGATTTCGTTTGCCATCTGTAAAACCACCGCGCGGACCATATACTTCAATCATATGATGTAATGCACGTAAATGGTCTCCCATAATACGACTCGTTGCTTTTGGATACGGTGATCCCAGGGATGTTCCTGTATGAACAGGACGAACTTTATTAGAATGAATGACATCTACAGATCCCAAGTCCCCGATGGTCATCCCTTTTATCACAGCCATTGCTTGAAATAATGCAGGATCAGCTAGATGCCACCATCCTATTTCCTCAATTACTGTCCTTTTAATCGCATGCGGAATTGCAATAAGTGAGCCAACAACAAGCTCTTTTCGATTCAAAAAACGGTTTAACATTAATTTACTAACTGTCGTATAATGTGGACGGAGCTTCAAATAAACAGACCATGTTAAATTATTAACTGCAATATCCTTTCCTTGTTTAATACATTGAATAAATGGTAGTAACTCTTGATGCGAGATAATAATATCTCCATCTAAAAATAAAACTATTTCACCTTTTGCCTCCCTTGCACCAATTGCACGCCCAACATCATTACCTAACAAATGCTTACTATAAATAACTTTACATCCAAATCTATCTGCAATTTCTTTCGTCCGATCGGTAGATCCATTATCAACAACAATAATTTCATAAGGTTGTACTTTTTTTACTTCTTCCAACACACCACCTATCGTTTGTGCTTCATTATGTGTTGGAATCACAACAGATACGCGCATGTTATTCCTCCTAACTATACAATCGAACATATGAAACAACTGGAATTCTTACAATAACATCTTCTGGTGGACCGTAGGACGGAGCTGTTCGTATGACAATTACTCCATCTGTTACAGATAAAATAATCCCTGTCACAATTTCTCCAGCCGTTACAACTTGAGCAAGTTGTCCCACACGAGACCGTAATGCCTCAATAAACGACATTTTATTTCCCCCTTTCTCTATACCTCACGAATTGAAATAATACTTGAAAATGGTAATAAAATAGTTGCTCCAGTTAATTCTTGTAATGTTAAAAAGTCATCTCCTACTTGCGCAATGATACCTGTTAAACCTCCAACAGTTACAGTAATTTCGACCTCTTTTCCTAACAATTGTTCTGCAATTTCTTTAAATGGAGAAGCATTACATTCTTTTAAAATAAAACAAATAATGTTTTGAAATTCCTGAGATTCAATGTATTCTGCAACACCTTTTTTTGTATACATTTCTATATACCGTGCAAACTGCGCTGAAAATAATATTTCTTCCATGGCAGGGATAAATTTCTTATAAAAAAAGCGATCTAATTGTCTATCGACAACATGTGCAAGCCTACGCCAATAATCTTTAAATAGAGACACTATACTTTCCCCCTATATACATTTTGTTGTATGGACAACTTGTTCACACTTATCAGCATATAAAGAAATAACACTTTTGGTGCTAAATAAACTACACATTTTCTATAAAACAAATCACATACCTATACATGAAGTACACATACAATTGCCAACATAATAAAGTAAAACTTTCATCCGTGGGAGGTTTTATCCCCACGGATGGTTAGTTGAACCAATCGGGCTTTTACGGGCAGTTTCCCCACCTATCTTCTTCGTTTTCTCCAAACGTGTTTATTGCCCACAAATATGTGATTTAAAAAAGGAGGAATTTTATATGCGAAAAACAAAAATCGTTTGCACAATTGGACCTGCAAGTGAACAATACGAAACATTACTTTCTTTACTAGAATCTGGAATGAATGTGGCTCGGTTAAATTTTTCTCATGGAACACATGAAGAACATCAAGTACGTATAAATACAATACGAAGAGCAGCAGCGGCAGCTAAAAAAAACATTGCACTCTTACAAGATATTAAAGGACCTAAAATTCGAACTGATGAATTTGAAGGCGGACAGGCAGAACTGCTTGAAGGTGCGACTGTTACTGTTTCAATGAAAAAAGTACTCGGAACATCTAAACAGTTTTCCGTCACATACGAAGGTCTATATGATGATGTAGAAGTAGAATCTCATCTATTACTTGATGATGGATTATTAGAGCTAGAAGTAATAGAAAAGGCAAATGGTGAGTTACAAACAAAAGTTATACATGGCGGGATAATTAAAGATCATAAAGGTGTGAATGTACCGAATGTAAAAATCCGCCTACCTGGTATTACAGAAAAAGATAAACAAGATATTCTTTTCGGCATCGATCAGCGTGTTGATTACATCGCCATCTCCTTTGTACGTAAAGCTGCTGATATTTTAGAAGTACGCGACATATTAGCAAAGCATAATGCCTCACATATTCGCGTCATTGCAAAAATTGAAAATCAAGAAGGAATTGATAATATAAAAGAGATTGTAGAAGTTGTGGATGGAATTATGGTTGCGCGCGGTGATATGGGCATTGAAATTCCAGCAGAATATGTACCGATTATCCAAAAAGAATTAATCCATACCTGTAATCTGCTCGGAAAACCAGTCATTACAGCAACGCAAATGCTGGATTCTATGCAAAGAAACCCAAGACCAACAAGAGCGGAAGCTTCAGACGTAGCAAATGCAATCTTTGATGGCACAGATGCGATTATGCTTTCAGGAGAAACAGCTGCCGGTGAATATCCAATAGAAGCCGTACAAATGATGAATAAAATCGCTCTGCAAGTAGAGGAGTCTTCTTTATTCCAAAATCAAAAGCAATTGCTTCATGATAACCATAAACAAATAACAGAAACAATCGGTGCTGCTGCTGTCCAAGCAGCTTATTCCTTACAAGCAAAGGCAATTTTAACACCAACCAAAAGTGGTTATACAGCACAAATGATTTCAAAATATCGTCCGCACACTCCTATTATCGCAACAACATCTGAACAATCTGTTATGCAGCAACTCGCACTCGTATGGGGCGTACACCCATTTTTCACTGCACCAAAACAAACGACAGATGAAGTAATTGAACAAGCATTATGTAACGCTAAAGAACAACAGCTGATCTCTACGCAAGATATTGTCATTGTAACAGCAGGTGTCCCTGTTAACGAACGTGGAACGACAAATCTAATGAAAATTGAAGTGGTAAAATAAAGTAAAGCTTCCATCCGTAAGCACATTACTGCCCGTTAACAAAACAAAAAGGCAGATGCACTACGCATCTGCCCTCCTTTACTCGCAACCCTCTATATTACATGTCATGCCATCTGAAAATGTTACTTTTTCTTTTTTTAATTCCTGCTCAATTATAGTCTCTAATGCTTCTTTGTTACGTACACCTTGTACCACACTCTCGCCAATAACAAATGTCGGCACAGCTTGTACCCCTTGTTCGTAATAAGCATGATGTACAGCTTTTTGATGCGCTTCTTTATACGTACCATTCTCTAGTGCTTGACGAAATTCATTTTGATTTAATCCTACTTCTCCAGCGATTTCTACAAGCACATCCACTTCTCCAATATTCCGTTCTTCTTGGAAAAATGCAGTAAACACGCGGTGCTGATATTCATTTCCTTTTCCATTTTCTTTTGCAAATTGATATCCTTCAAACGCAGTATGCGTATATGGATGCGGTGACAAACGAGGTAACTTTATATCAACACCCATTTGCTCTGCCCACGGTGCAATTGTACTTTGGAACATTCCTAACTTGTCTGGTTCATTCCATGGATCAATACGTTCCGCTGGATATGGACGCAATTCAAATGGCATCCATTCTACTTCTACATCTTTTCCTTGAATTGCTTCTTGTAATGGTTGTTCACCTATAAAACAAAATGGGCAAACATAATCGGAATATACTTTTATTTGTAATGTCATTATTTTTACTCCTTCACTTTCATGTTGTAACAATTATAGTTACAACCAGGTGTTTCTGTCAACTAAAAATCGTTTCCATTCAAAGAAAGACATCTAACGATTTTTCAATGTCAATATTGCGGCTACCGCATAATATAAAGCTTTCTCATACTTTGCATGTTCCACAATTGATAAATTAACGAGTGAACCGCCGCTCGCAGAAAAATATTCAATTGCTTCTACTGGAATCGCATCTTCTTTTATTTCAATATAGCTGCCATCTTTCCAGCATCCCTTTTGAATATTGGCATACAAATCTCCAGTAATTTCTCCAATTTCTTCATCATGCTCAGACCGCAAAAGCCATTCCAGCTTTTTTAAATTCAATGTCTGTTTCAGTTCACAAATCTTATCTCCCGCTAAGTCATGAAACGTATAAGAAAGGTGCATTCCCGCTCTTTGTCTTACAATTAACATCTCTTCTCCTAGTTCGTTATACAAAACAAATCGCTTTTCACTCAATGATTTCAAGAAAAAGGATACGAAAATTTTCCATACCTTTTGTAGTTCTGTTTCATATTCTTCTCTTAAAGCACCCATCGTATTTCCATCCATCGAAAAGTATGTAACCGTGTTTATTATAGATACTTCCCTTCGTACAACAAATCGCTGTTGATGCAGCAATGGCGACTTCCCTTCAATACGAATTGTTGCTCCAATTTTCTTAGCCCTCTCTCTTTCTACAAAACTATAAATCATAAAAAAGAAGGCCATTATGATCATACTTACAAAAGTCATAGTATCCTTGTTCCATTGAAAATACGGTGTCCGAATATAATCGAGAATAAACGCTATAACAGCAACAACAAATATGAAAATAGAAACAATAAACAATCTTCTTCCATTCCGTGCATGATGCTCATGGATCCCTATTTTTATCTCCTTTTTTTTACATTTTATTATAATTATCTCATTTTTAAATTCTTTTTCCAAAGAAATTCCTAGCTGAAAGTATAAAAAAAAAGCTATCTCATAAGATAGCTTTCTAACCTTCTACATGCCGAGTCATTGTATAAATATCATTACTTAATACACCAAACGATTTAATGTTATTTTGAATATTAGATAATAAAACCACATACGTACTTCCATTTTTACTAAAACTATTTAAACAATTCCATCCCGGCATAACGCCATGATTTGAGTAACTACCAGGGTCCACATACCAACCAAAACCATAATCTTTTTTAAATGCTGTAAACATTTGATGATAACTTTCATTTGAAATGAGTTTTCCTGTAAATAAAGCTTGATCAAATAAATATAAATCATATGCGGTCATATATATATCACCGCATCCAAATAATTGTGACATACTTGGTAAAGCTGGTGTTGTCATCCTATTATCTACAATTTTATAACCAGTAGAAGGATATTTTTCTTGTTGAAACTTGTCACCAAATCCGGAGTGCTTCATACCAGCTACTTCAAATATATGCTTTTGAATATAATCCTCAAGAGATTCTCCACTCACTTTCTCTACAATATACGCAAGCACAGAATAGTTAGAATCGGAGTATTTCCATTTCGATCCGGGAGGGAATGCCAATTTTTGATTTCCTATTCTTCTAATCAGTTCATCATGTGTGATGTCTTCTGATTCCTCTGGATACTCTGGAATACCTGATGTATGCGTAAGAAGATGTACTAATTTAATTTCTCCGCCTCTTGGGAAGTCAGGAATATATTTTGCCACAGTATCTTCTGTGTTTAATTTATTTTGTTCTTTCAATTGCATAATAGAAGTTGCGACAAAAGCTTTCGTAATTGATCCAATGTAATAGGATGTCTCTGAATTATTAGAAAATTTTTCATCTTGATTAGCAAGTCCATATCCTTTATTCAAAAGAACTTTTCCATTCTTTACAACAACAGCTGTACCACTGAAGTTTTTACTCTTTATATACTCATCTAATTGAGCATTGTTATTGATTTCTTGCGGAGATTGCTCAGTTACCAATTCTTCTGAACGTTTCTCTACAGGTTCTGTCTTTACTTCTTTCACTTCTTTCGCTTCTTTCGCTGCTTGCAACGTTTCCTTTTCTTTATTGTTCGAAGTAATTTTTGTATACCCCCAATATACAAGGATGAATAACAGACTGAGAATAATCGTTCGCTTTATATATATAATCGGTCTGCGAGAGTTCATAACAATAAAAACCTACCTTTTCTCATAGTTGCTCATTTTACATCTTACTTTATCACGCAATGGGTAGTTTACCAACATCATGCACAAAAAATAAAAAAAGAGCATCTAGAATGCAAGATAGTCGTTACATTCGTAATGAAGTGAAACTTCCATCAGTGTTTTTTTTCATCCCCCCACTAATGGATAGTTGAACTAATCGGGCTTTTACGGGATAAAAAAATCCCTCATTTTTATCAATGAGGAACTTCTTTTTATTAATTATATATGTTTTTTCATATCATCAGCAACAGACTCAACGTTTGTACCAACGATAACTTGTATACTTGTATTACTTAGTTTCATAACACCTTTTGCACCGGCACGTTTTAATGCTGGTTCATTTACTAAGTTTGCATCTTTTACTTGTAAACGAAGGCGAGTTGCACAGTTATCAATAACTGTTAAGTTGTCTTTTCCGCCTAATGCTGCAACGTAAGTTTCACCAATAGAACCTGCAACTGGTGCTTCGCCTTCTTCTACTAACTCATCGTCATCTTCACGACCTGGAGTTTTTAAGTTAAATTTCTTAATTAGGAAATAGAACACGAAGAAGTAAATTGCTGCATAAATTAAACCAATTCCTGCTAATAATAACGGTTTTGTTGCAATACCGAAGTTTAAGAAGTAATCAATCGCACCGGCACTAAATGAGAAACCGTCATGAATGCCGAGTTGTGTTGTAACAAATAAAGAAATACCTGTTAATACAGCATGAATACCATATAATACTGGTGATAAAAACATGAATGAGAATTCAATCGGTTCTGTAATACCAGTTAAGAATGAAGTTAAAGCAAGACCACCTAACATACCCGCTACTGCTTTACGTTTTTCTGGTTTAGCTGCTGCAATCATCGCAAAACATGCTGCTGGTAAACCAAACATCATGATTGGGAAAAAGCCGGTCATGAACATACCTGCAGTTGGATCTCCCGCAAAGAAGCGAGCAATATCGCCATGAACAATATCGCCTGCTGCATTTGTAAAATCACCAAGCACAAACCAGAAATATGTGTTCATTACATGGTGTAAACCAATTGGAAGTAATAAACGGTTTAATAACCCGAAAAGACCTGCACCAATCGCACCTAGATTAACGATACCGTGTGCCACTGCATCAATACCACTTTGAATTGTTGGCCAAATTTCTCCAAATACTAAACCTAATAAAAGCATAACTACAGCTGTAATAATTGGAACAAAACGTTTACCAGCAAAGAATCCTAACCATTCTGGTAATTTAATTTTATAAAATTTATTATATAACAATCCTGCAACCACACCTGCAATAATACCACCTAAAATCGCCATATTAATTTTCGGTGCTAACGTTGCCGCCTTTGAAATCTTCCCTAAAGTATCTGCTACTTTAGACGGATCAACAGAACTAACTAAATCTTGAATGCTGTTTAATTTATCGTGTAATTCTGCCGCCGAATACTCTTTACTTAAAGTATCAGTTGTATTTTTCAGAACAAGATAGCCAATTGCACCTGCAAGAGCTGCGGCACCGCTACCATCAACAGACAAACCAACTGCAACACCAATCGCAAAAATAAGTGCTAAATTATCAAAGATTGCTGCACCGGCTTGTGCCATAACAGGAATATTAAATACGTCAGGCTGCCCTAAACGAAGCAAGAGCCCCGCTGCTGGCAATACTGCAATTGGAAGCATTAATGCTTTACCAATACGTTGTAAAAACTGCAACATCTGAATTCCCCCTATCCAAAAATATGAAAACGTTACCATTTGTAAATAAGCTTTAGAAAACGCTTTCTATGACATAATCATGATAACATATAGTTGTATAGATGTGTAGTTATTATTTCAGGTTTTTTTATGGATTTATTTCCCTTAACCCTAGTTGTTTGTAAGATTCATCCTTATTCTAATCACTAAAAAACAAATTGATTAAAATTATCATTTTTACAAATAACGAAGCGTCCTCATGAATAGAAGTTTCATTTTATCATTCCTCATTTTCATGTTATTATTTATTTCCGCGCTTGTCGGGAAAGTTAAATTTAGTAACTAATATAATAGGAGTGGTTTATTATGCAGTGTATCGAGACTAGCAATTTACAACAGTTATTAGATCAAGTTCGGCCCTATACAAAACAAGGTAAGCTTGCAACATACATTCCCGAGCTAGGAAATGCAAATCCCGATGATTTAGGTATCGCGATTTACCATAAAGAAAGCCATTACGTTCATGCGGGAAAATCCCAGATACTCTTTACACTTCAAAGTATTTCAAAAGTAATTACACTCGCACTTGCGCTTTTTGACCGCGGTGAAGAGTATGTATTTTCTAAAGTTGGCATGGAACCCACCGGTGATCCTTTTAATTCTATTATTAAATTAGAAACAACAAGTCCCTCTAAACCATTAAATCCAATGATTAATGCTGGGGCATTAGCTATCACAAGTATGATTGCAGGAGAGTCCAATGAAGAAAAAATGGAACGCATTCTTCACTTTGTCCGTGATATTACAGATAATTCTTCCATTAACTACTCTTCTAAAGTTGCCATCTCTGAATTAGAAACAGCTTATTTAAACCGCTCTCTTTGCTACTATATGAAGCAAAACAACATTATCGATGGTGATATTGAAGAATTAATGGATCTATATACACGCCAATGTGCGATTGAAGTAAACTGCATCGACTTAGCCCGTATCGGACTTATCTTTGCGATGGATGGTTATGATCCATATCGCAACAAACAAATTATCCCAAAATACATTACAAAAATTTGTAAAACCTTCATGGTAACATGCGGCATGTACAACGAATCTGGAGAATTTGCAATTCGCGTTGGAATTCCAGCAAAAAGCGGTGTAGCTGGTGGTATCTTTGGATGTGTAAAAGGTGAAATGGGTATTGGTATTTTCGGTCCTGCTCTAGACGAAAACGGAAACAGCCTCGCTGGATTTAAAATATTGGAGTTACTTTCTGAACAAGAAGGTTGGAGTATTTTCTAAAAGGCGCCATTTCAGGCGCTTTTTTCTATATAATTTGTGCATATTCTCTATACAATTCCGAATAGTATAGTACAACCTAGTGTTTTATCATATGAAACTTCCATGCAGGAAATACCTTTAAACTAATCAAATTTTATTGAAAGTATCCGGCGAGCAAACAGGATAAAAGGGAGGTGCCCATGAAACTCATCCTTCAAACAGAAGATCAGGCAGTTCTTGAGAAAACCATTCTTCTTTTTGTATTAAGCATCGTTGAAAGTTTAAAATTAAAAGTTGTTTCCCTTGATGAAGCCTATCGATACATATTTAATTTAGATGTACTGGAATTGTTAATGGACCGAAGTATTAATGATAAAGTACTAGAAATTGTTCATTTCGGCATTGAATTAGAAGACATTCAAAACTTAATCCCCGAAGATTTAGAACAAAATATCGAAGAATTAAAATGGCGCTGTATTCAAGCGCTAAGTGACTATGAGATGTATGAGGAAACGGAGCAATTGATTGAAGATATTCGGTAAAGCGAAAATTCCAGTAAAATACTGAAAAAAAAAAAGCACCTCTTTAGGTGCTTTTTAATGTTTTTTTAAACTGTTTTTATATGTTTCAATATTTACTGGTAGCTCTTCCTCTTCTAACGTATGTTCATTTACATCTTTATGAATGTAAGCACCCTTTGGAGGTTGATGATCGTGTCCTTTTTTCTTATGATCAAAAGATTTACCGCGTCCCATACTAACACCCCTTCCTTTGAATAAAGTCTATGTTAGTATAAATAAAAGGTCGTCGACATATGCAATTGTTTGTTGTATTTCCGAGGAAATGGTAGAAGTTCGTTGATTCCTCGCTTAACGAGGAGTGAATCCCCTGCTGCCATACCTCAATTCATTCAAGTAATAATGAGTGGAAAATGAAGCCCCCCCACTGATGGAAGTTTCACTTTATCCCGCACTAACGGGCAGTAAGACCCCCACCTCAAGATTCAGAGAAAGCGAAGAAGCTAGGTGGGGGATAACTGCCCGTAAGAGCCCGATTGGTTCAACTAACCATCAGTGGAAAATGAAGCCCCCACTGATGGAAGTTTCACTTTATTATAAACTTTGCGCTTCTGCCGTATTCGTCTCTTCAACCTGTTTCATTTTGTTGTTCTTATTTTTAGAAAAATGATAAAACAGTAAGCAAACAATCATAAATGGAATACCGCAATACAATGCCATACGTTGCTCTGGAATAAAGGCCATACTCACAATTACAATCATATTTAATGTAAAAGCAAGAAGTGGAACAAACGGATATAATGGCGTTCTAAATTTCAAATCCTTAATATCCCCGCCTTGCTTTACATACGTTCTTCTCGCTAGAAGATTTGATAAAGCAATAGATGCCCAGACCAGTATTGCACCAAACCCTGCGATAGAAAGAAGCCATAAATAAACTGTATCTTCTGCATATATACCGCATAATAAAGAGAGACAACCAACAATGGTACTTGCAATTAATGCATAAATTGGAACACCCTTTTTAGATAACTTACCAAAAATCGGACTAATCATTCCTTGGCTCGACATAGACCAAAGCATACGAGAAGTGGCATATAAACCAGAGTTTGCTACTGATAACACTGCTGTAATAATAACGAAATTCATAATATCTGCTGCATATGGAATACCAATTTTATCAAATACAACTACAAACGGACTTTCTACTAATCCCGCTTGTTCCCATGGGAATAATCCAGCGAGTATAACTATAGAAAGTATAAAGAAAACTAATATACGCCAAACCGTATTATTAATTGCTTTTGGAATTGTTTTCTCTGGATTTTCACTCTCTCCAGCCGCAATACCAACTATTTCTGTTCCCTGAAAGGAAAAATTGACGGCAACCATTGTAACTAAAATAGCTGTCAGCCCATTTGGAAACAGTCCTCCGTGATCAGTAAAATTCGAAAGCATTGGGGCTGGTTCATTTCCTTTCATATCTAAAAATCCAAACATAGCTGCCCCGCCTAAAATAATAAATGCAATAATCGTAATGACTTTAATGCTCGCAAACCAAAACTCAACCTCTGCAAAACTTCGTGAAGATAATGCATTAACAGCAAAGAGAAGTACTGCAAAAACTACGCACCAAATCCAAGATGGTACATCTGGAAACCAACGTTTCATTAAAATACTAACTGCAATGAGCTCAATCCCTATCGTAGCAGACCAGTTTAACCATGACATCCAACCTACTACATAACCTGCCGCAGGCGAAATATGCTTTGTAGCATACACTTGATAAGATCCTGCACTCGGCATGGAAACTGCTAATTCCCCAAGGCAGAGCATTGTTAAATACATAACAAAGCCTCCAACAAGATACGCGGCAATTGCCCCGCCTGGTCCAGCTTCATGAATAGTATAACCAGATCCTAAGAAAAGGCCTGTACCAATAACCCCTCCAAGTGCAATCATAAATATGTGTCTACTTTTCAACTCCCGCTTTAACTCCTGATCTTGCTGCTTCATATGAACCCCCCTTTAATTTTACAGGCACCCCGAAATGTAAACGCTTTAAATTTAATATGAAAAAGAATAAAGTGCATTGTCATTTCATGGTTACTATAGATCGGTAACAAGAGGGAGATTTTTCAAAAGAAAATCTCCCAATACAAGAAAATACCCAAAACACGATAGATAGTTAATACTAAAACTTTCTTATGCTTCACCTGGTATCGACATAAATTAAACACTTGTTTAAAAGAGCATTAGAAAACGGTACATAATCCAGAAGGCTTTGTATTAATCACTTCCTGTAATCAACATATCATCCCTGACTGTTATTAATAATGTTTGATTTGTGATAGCTTGTCCTTCTTCTACTTGTAACAATTCCACATAACCACTGATTCCCACTTTAATCTCTACTGTCTGTTTATCCATTGTTTCAATTAAAGCTAATTTCTCCCACTCATACACATAGGAGCTTTCGTTAATAAATAATTTTTCAACTTTACCATAACAAGGACTGTACACGTTTTCTATCACTGTTCTCATCTTTTAAACCCCTCTTTCTTATTAAGTGCAGATGTAACCCTTTCAACTTACCTCCCATTCCAAAATTTAAAGTACTCAACTACTATTAATGCAAGATATGTACCAACCTAATTTCTTACGTGGAATTAAGAGTTAGTACTGAAAAAATCTTAATACACGCAAAATTTTTCTTCTCCTTTAAAGATTTTTAAGCTGAAAAGCGCAAATTTTTTTTGCATACTTGCAATAATTTTATTAAAATTAAGAAAAATCAATCTTCATCGAGTATAACAAGGAGAAGATAAATGATGCACACAGAAGAAATCAATTTCAAAAAATTAGTCGAAATGAATATGCTATATGAAACCTTACTCAATGAAATTGATATTGGGATTCACATTATTAACGAAGAAGGTAAAACGATTATCTACAACCGCAAAATGACGGAAGTTGAATCAATGAATCATAAGGAGGTACTATATAAAAGTCTTTTAGAGGTATTTGCATTTGAAGAAAATCAAAACAGTACTCTTATAGAAGCACTAAAACTAGGAAAAGCGAGAAAAAATATAAAGCAAACTTATTTTAATAATAAAGGACAAGAGATCACAACAATTAATGATACCTTTCCCATAGTAGAAAATGGAAAAATAAAGGGTGCTATTGAAATAGTAAAAGAGATTCCCCAGATAAGGCAAACAAGTAAAGCAAATTCCCTTCGAGGGCATAATACTAAATTTACCTTTAATCATATAATAGGTAATTCTAAAGCCATTCAATCGGTTATTACAGAAGCAAAAAGAGTAACACGCACCTCTTCCTCTATACTTATCGTGGGAGAAACGGGGACTGGTAAAGAATTATTTGCACAGAGTATTCATAATGAAAGTTATCGTGCAGGGAAACCTTTTATCTCACAAAATTGTGCTGCTATACCTGAAACTCTAATGGAAAGTTTATTATTCGGCACAAACAAAGGGGCTTTCACAGGTGCAATAGATAAACCAGGTTTATTTGAAGAAGCACACGGGGGAACTTTATTATTAGATGAAATTAACTCATTAAGCCCAGCGCTTCAAGCTAAATTGTTGCGTGCAATACAAGATAAAACAATACGAAGAATCGGAGGAACACAAGAAAAAGAAGTAGACGTTCGAATCATAGCAACTATTAACGAAGATCCAATTGAAGCCATTACACACAACCGATTACGAAAAGACCTATATTACAGATTAAGCGTTGTTACTTTATTTCTTCCACCTTTAAGAAAGCGAAAAGAAGACATCTTACCCCTTCTTCGTAGTTTTATTGAAAAATATAATATGCAGTTTGGCTTAAAAGTAAAAGGTATAAATGACAACGTAAGAGACTTTTTCTATAAACACGATTGGCCTGGAAATATAAGAGAATTAGAACATATAATTGAAGGATCTATGAATTTAATAGAAGATGAGGAAATGATTACAACATCCCATCTTCCAACACGTTTTTATGAGTTAACAAAAAATGAATTAAATATTCACCCTCCTCTAACTAGGTGGGAGACAGATAACTCAGATCACACATCTAGAAATTTAAAGAACACAATAAAAGAAATGGAAAAAGAATATATCGTTCAAATTCTTAACGAACATAATGGTAATATCTCACAGGCCGCAAAGTACTTAGGATTAAGTAGGCAAAACCTGCAATATCGATTAAAGAAGTACGGGCTAAACACGTAAAGATTCTCGCTCTGTCATTAATCCATACGAGTTTGTATACATCACATGGGTTTCTTTAAAGTTTCTATAAGTACAGCAAAAAAGGGCGCTCTTAAAGAACGCCCTTTTTTGTATGGCACCACTTATAAATGAATGACAGAATCACTTTTGTAAACTCAACAAGCTGTTCTATCTCAACCTTTTCATTTACTGAGTGCGCTTCTTCTAACGTACCTGGACCATAAATCACTGCTGGAATATTAAATCCACTAAACCATCCTCCATCAGTTACTGTAGCAGACATATCAAGAATGGCACTGCGGTGTAATGTTGATTCATGTACAGCAGCAAGTTGTCGCACTGCTGGATGATCTTGATCAACTTCTAATGAAGGAAAGATTTCACCACGATCCACAATCATAGATTCCCCGCCCCATTTAAATTGTGGTGGATTTTCACGTAACCATGGATCAGCTGCCGCAAGTCTGCCAATATAATCTTCAATCTCCTCTATCACCTGTTGATGTGTTTCATTTGGATAAAAGTGTACTGTAATCCATAATCGGCATTCATCCGCAATAAATGCCGCATGACGTCCTCCTTCAATGACTGCCGGATTAATTGTTGTTGTTCCTACTGGATAACCATCATATGTTTTCATAACCGCCCAGTGACGTTCTAGCTCTTGCAACCCCTGCACAATTTTCATCATCTTTTCAATCGCACTCGCTCCGAACAAGCGACCTCCGGCATGAATCATTTGTCTGCGCGTTGCATCATGAAACGTTTGCGGACTTTTCACAGTAATCCATCCTGTAATAACCCCGCCTTGGCCTTGCATATGTAAATCACTTGTATCCACAACAACTGCAAAATCAGCGTTATATCCACGCTTACAACATTGAAGTGTTCCTGCTTCTCCTACTTCTTCTCCAATGACTGATTGAAAAATTAAATCCCCAGGTAGTTCGATACCAGCTTCCTGTAAAAGCTGAATGGCAAATAGAGCTCCAGCTAGTCCACCTTTCATATCAGCAGCGCCGCGGCCAACAAGCCAACCATCTTTAATAAAAGGTTCAAATGGCCCAGTTTCCCATCGTTCATCCGTTGAAACTTCTGCTACATCCATATGACCGTTAATGATTAAGCTTTTGTGTGAATCTCCTGCTGTCCCCTTTTTCACTCCAACAATATTCGGATCATTCGGATACACATCCCATTTATCAATTTTAAAATCACGCTTCGTTAAGAAATCAGCGACAAATTGCTGTGCCTCATTTGTATTTCTCGCTGGTGGTGCAGGAGTTTCAAAACGAATTAATGTTTTTGTCAATTCTAATAGTTCATCTTTTCTTACATCTATTTGTTCTAGTAGCTTTGAAATCGTTTCATTCATTGCAAATTCCCCTTTGCGTACCTAGTGTATTCTTGCTCTTATTTTTACATGAAAAAGAGACTGTTTACAATTTTACAGTCTCTGAGTATCTATATAAATTACATCAATCTCTCTAAAAATCAACTTTCTCCAAATACAACCCACTTGCATCAGCAAGACAATTTATTTGGTTTCGTTGTTTTGCCTCTAAAATTTGAGGTATTGCTTCAGCGTCTAACTGGCCTAATCCAACTTCTATTAACGCTCCAACAATTTTTCTCACCATATTGTGAAGAAATCCGTTTCCGCTTACTCTAATTTGGATAAAGCCTTCGTCTTCAACGATATCAAGCATATATACTTCTCGAACCATAGACTTCTTCTTGGATTTAGCATTTGAAAAAGCAGTAAAATCATGTGAGCCGATTAAATATTGAGCAGCTTTTTTCATACTTTCGATATTCAACTTTTTTCCAACGTGCATGCTGTATTTTCGCATGAATGGATTTGTATGTTCCTCATTCCAAATCTTATATAAATACGTTTTCGCTTTCGAGTTGTAGCGGGCATGGAAACGCTCCGGAACTAATTCTACATCAGTAATACTAATATCATTTGGTAAGTATTGATTTAAGTACTTTTTAACTTTAGGTTCCGTTAAATTCTCATCAATCTTAAAATTAGCTACTTGATTAAGAGCGTGTACACCAGCATCTGTTCTACTGCATCCAAGGATCTCGATTTCTTGTCCGAGCATTTCAGATAATACATTCTCTATTTTTCCTTGAATGGTATTTTCACCATCGCCGAGCCGCTGCCAACCCTTATAGCGTGCACCATCATATTGAATCGTTAACTTGTAGTTGTTCATTGTTTTCTGCTACTAAACCTATTCATATTTTTAGTAACAGACTCACCGCCTTTCTTATACCTAGAAAATACAATTCATGTACCTAACCATATCATATATAATTCTTCTCACCTGCATATTTAAAAATACCACGTTATAGAGAACAGTGATAGATAAGGAATACAAAATTCCTTAGTGCAGTTTCCATAACAGGCGCTTCCTCTACTTCACTAAGCTACGTATACCCTTCATGCCCATCTCGTAAAATACCCTTCGCATAAGCAAGCGTCGGCTTGTTGTTTTTATGGACAATCTGGAGTGCTTGTAATACGCAATCCTCCGATAAGTCCTCGATCCTGCCATTCAGCTTCTGTGACAAACTACCGAAATTTTGCTTATAAAACATGAATACATTGCAGTCGGAATCCACTTCTTCATCTGCTTTGCAGCTTTCAGACGCTTCTTGGGAAGCAGCGGACATCTCTTCAACCGGCATACCGAAATGCTCCAATAATAGTGGAATACTCAGCTCTTCCTCCAAACATTTTTGAAGAAACATATGTACAAACTTTTTGCTTTTCACAGTCTTTAACTCACGCAACACACATTTCTCGATGTTCGTATTCGTAATTGGGTTATAGCGCAACCAATTCTGGATGTATAACTCCTTCGTGTCTGCATCATATAGTATTTTTCCATAGTCGATGAACCGCTGCAGCAGCTTCTCGACAGTCTCTCTGTTGTAGCCTGTTTCCAGCTCCGCCAAACGCTTCGGCAACGGATAAATGCCACATTGCGTAGTTTTAGAGCATGTCAGCAAGTATATGTAAAAGTATCGCTCCTCCGGGGTTAAGTCCAATATAAAATCATCCTGCCAAAAATTCACCTGTATATTCCGGTATACTGCCACGCCTACTCCTCCCATCATTAGCGGAAAATACAAAATTGCCGTTTCCTTAATAGATATAAAGATGGATGAAGAAAGTTGGTAATTTAATTTTATTTTTTTCAGGGTGATTCTTGTAGTAGTAGTTTCTTTGTTTTGTTTTTGTAATGATTTATTACTTGCAAGGGGCTTTTGAGGGGCTTACAAGAGGCTTGTAAGGGGCCATTCATTGTAAATCAAAAGAATTTGGCTATCAATTTAAGGAACATTTTAGGTTATACAATTATTTTTGATATTAATGATAAATCTTGATAACTAAGTTTATATTTTGTTCGTAAACATTTTACCTCATTGACTCTATTTCTATAATCTATATCTGATACCAAGTTATTAACGCGTTCATTCGGTTGACAAAAATCCAATTTTGACCGATTCAGCACTATAAAACTTGGTAAAAAATAGTGAAAATCCAAGAATAATAAGGTAAACTAATCAATGGTTTTATTTTACTAGTTTAAAGTCGGTTGACGTTAATATCGAGGTTATATTAGGTATGCGGAGGAATGGTTTATGAGCAACAACACGATAAGTGAATCAGTTGAAGAAATTGATAAAAAACAGGTAAACTCAATCAAGCGTTTTAACAATTGGAAGTTTATCACGACGGGTGTCATCGTTATGATTGCACTCCTAATTGCGGGAATTAGTTATTATCAGACAACCCGGTTCAATTCACAGGTTACGATTAATGACACAAAAGTCGGCGGTCTGACTGCTGATCAAGCAATAAAGAAATTAAAAACTTCTGTATTAAAAAACAAAGTCTATGTCGGCCAACAACAAATTTTAGATGAAAAAGATACGCAAACGGGATTTACTGATGAGGATTTGCCTAAAGTTAAGAAATTACTAAAAAGCCAGTGGACATTTTTTCCTTCCTCAAAGGCAAAAAATTATTGGCTGATACCCGAAGAGGCGGATCAGTATCGAAGCGAAACGATGAAAAAACTTGTAGAAGAAAAGCTCATATCTATGAATAAAAGTTTAAAAGCGCCTCAAGATGCGATGGCGAAGTTGGAACAGGGCAAAGTTTTTATCTCAAAAAGCATTAACGGAGAACAGTATGATGTCGCGAGTCTATTGAAGGATTACGAGAAGCAGAAGTATAAAAGTGAAATCCATTTGAATCCTGTATACATGCAGCCTATTAAAGAAAACGATGCGGTTGTAAAAAAAGAGGAGAAAATGCTACAGGATCTACTTCAACAGACCATTGATTATAAGGTACAGAATGAAGTTTACCCTTTAAAAGCTAAAGATCTCATTAAAAACGCCTCTATGTCAAAGGATATGAAGGTTACAATCGACGCGAGTGACATTAAGAACAAAATTGCTGAAATTAATAATTCTCAAGCAACTTTAAATAAAGACTTCACATTTAAAACCCATTCTGGTTCGGTCATATCAGTAAAAGGACAAGGCTATGGCTGGGAAATAGATGTTGAAAAAGAAACAAAACGAATCCAAGAAGCCTTCGAAAAAGGGGAAAAATCGCTTTCTGCTTCTAATATTTACGGAAATGGCTGGAATAATGAAGGCATCGGTTATGAAACAACAGCGAATAATGGTATTGGAGACACGTATGCTGAAGTGTCAATTGCAGAACAGCAAATTTGGATTTACAAAGATGGAAAATTGGCAGTCACAACGAATGTAGTGACCGGTAAACATAGCACCAATGAAGATACATCACCAGGAGTATGGTATATCCTCTATAAACGATCACCATACACACTCAGAGGCAGCGCAGTGGGTAAACCCGATTATTCTGTTAAGGTAGATTACTGGGCTCCGTTTACAAACAGCGGACAAGGGTTCCACGATGCCGGCTGGCGGACAAACTGGGCAAATAATGCCTATTTAACGGGAGGTTCAGGCGGATGTGTCAATCTCCCTCCTAGTATTGCGAAAACCGTGTATGATAATCTCAGTACTTATGAACCGGTTGTCGTGTACTAGTAAATAGCAGTCTCTCATGAAGTGATGTATGTATCCAGAACTGAAAAAGTATTTTCTTTATAAAAAAAAGAAGCAGGCAATCGCAAGTGATTGTCTGCTTCTTTTTTTATGTATGATACGCCCTTCTCATGTGCAGGTGGAGAAACAGTTATATGCTTATACTCACTTGCAACAAAAACTCCATTTACTTATGATACGCTTCACCGCGATGGATCTAAATGAGGATTTATTGTATAAAGTAATACAACCATAGATTTTTCATCCACACCGATTGATGGGTGGTGAGAGCACTGATTTTCTTCTGAATGCTTATACACCCAAAAGGGTACCTATGCAAAAGGCACCCTTTCATTTGCTTAAAAAGCATTTTTTAAAGTTCTTTCTTGCAATACCAGTGGTTTTAGAAACTCACCTAAATACACATTCCCTATTTATTCTAATTAGGGGGTAAGCAAAAGCTATGGACGAGTGAACTTTCTGCCGCTTCTATGCCGCGGCAGGCTCATCCTTACGATCTTTTTTGCTAATCGTCAGGTAGCCGACAAGAACAACAATAATAATCGTTAAGACAAGACTGACCGGACCTTCGCCCAGCCCAAGACCACCGCGGTTGTGAGACGCCGAGATCCAGTCCGAAAACGAGGCACCTACTGGACGAGTCATGATGTAGGCGAACCAGAAGGCAAATATCTCATTTAGACCAAACAACCAATATCCTAGAGCTGGAATGGCAAGCAAGACGGCAAACAGCACCCCAGAGGAAAAGTAACCTAAGTGCATCGTTGACGCGGTCATGTCACCTGCAGAAGTACCGAGGGCGAACGTACCCAGTACGGTGCACCAGTAAAAAATCTCGCGACGAGTAGTGTAAATACTGTGGATAGACAAAGTCTTCTCGAACGCGTTCCAGATGACGAAGATAACTGCCAGTGTCGCTGCAAAAAACACGGTTGATACAAGGTAGGGGATTCCCAACACAACATGCACAGCATCAGCAGCCATCGTACCAAAGATACTTACCATCACGATAACGAGCCAGTAGATCCATGGCACATATCTTCGTACTAAGAATTGCAGTACCAATGAGGCTGCTAAACCAATTCCCCCAAGAGCGACTGCAATGATCGGATTCATATGATTGACTAGGTAATCAGAAAACACCTCGCCCATTCCAGTAGTCAGCACCTTGGTAATCCAGAAATAGACTGTAATTTCCGGAACTTTCGAAAAGATCGGCTTTGCGCGATGCATAGCGGCCGATAAGGACTTATTCATATGCTCGTTTTTCCCTCCAATGATTCTTTCCTTCACAAAAAAACAATTTGGATGCAAAAGAAATTATTTTTAAAGTTTATTATTTTTTCTGAGTTGGGCTTTTTGTATAATCCGGTCTGTTAGCCTTTCAACAAACGGATTTGCGGAAATAATCATTTGTACAACACCACTGCATCAGAACATAAAAATATGTTACACGGAAACACCCTTCACTACATGAAAGGAGAATGAGAATTATATTAAAAATTCATTAAATAAAGTTCATTTACTCAAAAAGAATATCGTTTACTGTTACTTGTGGCATGGTTCAGCGTAATGAATCCTGAACAAAAATTAGGCCTTATCGATTTTTCGATAAGACCTATCACTCACTGCCACATCTTTAATTTTCTTTTCTAACAAGCTGCACCACACACTCAACATGCGCAGTATGCGGGAACATATCAACTGGTTGCACATACTCCACTTCATAACTCTTCATTAATGTTTTCACATCACGTGCTAATGATGAAGGATTACAAGAAACGTAAACAACTTGTTTCGGTTTTACTTTCAAAATCGTTTCAAGTAGTTTATCATCACAGCCTATACGCGGAGGATCAACAACAATTACATCTGGACGCCAGCCTTCTTTCACCCATTTTGGTAACCATTGTTCCGCTTTTCCAGCCTCGTACTTTGTATTTGTAAACCCGTGACGCTTCGCATTTTTCTTCGCATCTTCAATCGCTTCTGGAATGACATCCATTCCGCGCACTTCCGCTGCATCGTTTGCAAGCCAAAGCCCAATTGTACCAACGCCGCAATAGGCATCTACGATTTTTTCTTTTCCTGTTAACGCAGCTGCTTTTTTCGCTTCGTTATATAAAACAACCGTTTGCTCAGGATTCAACTGGAAGAATGCGCGTGCCGATAATTCAAATGATAAATCACCAAGCGTTTCTTGAATGATTTCTTTTCCAGCTAAGCGGAATGTTTTATCACCAAAAATAACAGATGTTTTACGCCAGTTCACATTTTGCATAATCGATTTTACAGATGGCATTTGTTTTTGTACTTCTGCGATAAACTGATCTTTATTTGGTAATTCTTCTTTTGTTGTAATTAATGTGACTTGTACTTCCCCTGTTTGAACCGCAGCACGTGTCACAATTGTACGTACAAGACCTTTTTGTTTTTTCTCATTGTAAATAGAAATGTTCAGTTTTTCTAATATACGTCTTACAACTTTTGTTGCTTCGTTTGTTGCTTTATGCTGAATCATACAATGAGAAATATCAATTAATTGATGTGAGTTTTGTTTGTATAAGCCTGTAATGACTTTTTCGTCTTTACGCCCTACTTGCAATTGACTTTTATTGCGATAATGCCACGGATCTCCCATACCAAGTGTCGGACGAATATCCGCTTCCATACTTCCGTTCATATACTTTTCAAATGCTTGTACAACAATATCACGCTTTTGATTCAACTGCTCTTGATAATCTAAATGCTGAAGCTGACAACCGCCACATTCATCGTATACAGGACATGGCGGCTTTACGCGATGCGGTGAAGCTTTACGAATTTTTTTCACTTTTGCTTCTGCAAAGCCACGTTGAATTTTCGTTGCTTCTGCAACAATTTCCTCTCCCGGTAATGCTCCTGGAATGAAGACAACTTGTCTCTTAAAGTAACCTACGCCCTCTCCGTTAATTCCAAGACGTTTAATTGTCACAGGAAACGTTTGACCAACTTCCAACTTACTCTCATGTTGTTTTTGTATCATTGTTACACCTCTACTCTATACTTTTCCATAAATATAATGATGCATAACTGCAATATGGTTCACACTCTTGTTTCATTCGTTCTAAAAATGCAGCATCTGGTTTTTGTTCTAACTGAAATAACTGTTGAAGTGCGCGTTGAATTCCGATATCTGCTTTTGGAAACATATTTTGACGTCCAAGCCCGAACAGTAAGAAATTTTGTACGGTCCACGCTCCAATACCTCGCAGCGGTAATAGTTGTTCTCTAACCTCTTCGTCTGTTTTTCCCTCTAACTCTTCTAAGTTTAACTTACCGTCCATAATATGTTTCGCGAGCCCAACGATATATTCCGCCTTACGCTGACTAAATTTTTGATTTCTCAATTCTTCTACTGTAATACTTGCTACTTGTTCAGGTTTTGGAAAAAAGAAAACACCTTGTTTCTCTGTTCCGTATGTTTTTACAAATTGTTCTGTGAGCTTTGTGGCAAATTTTAAATGAACTTGTTGATGAATAATGCAGCGAAGAAGACATGAAAAATAATCAAACTCTAAAATAATGGGTGTATATGCAAATGTTTCAAACAGCGGACGTAATGATGTGTTTATAAAATGATTTTGAATCTCATGAAAAGGTTGATTCCATTGGAAAATAGAAGAAATACGCTTCATAATTTTATCTTGTTTGTCTGTTTGGCTAGAGATCCAAAAATGTGGCTGTTCTATTGTCCCCTTCCCTTGTACACGTACAACAAGTTGCTCTCCATCTATGCTAAGCGGAACATGAATTGTTTTATCTTCTAGATTAACGACATTTAATGGATCAAAAGATAATCGCTTTAACACTTCTTCAAAACGATACGGGTATTCTAACGTAACTTGTTCGCTCCACATACGTTCCTCATCCTTTTTACACATCATTATAGCATGAGAAAACCGCAAGCATGCATGCTTACGGTTGATTGCCTTTTACTAAATCATCTAAGCTTTTAAAATGATACCCTTTCTCGCGTAAATCATCAATGATTTTTGCCAGTGCTTCTGTATTATCTTTAGAAACAGCGTGCAGTAAAATAATAGCTCCAGGGTGAATCATATTCATGACATTATTATGAGCATATTGCCAGCCTCTTTGTTGATCTACTTTCCAATCGAGAAAAGCAAGTGACCAAAATACATTATAGTAGCCCTGTTCTTTTGCAAGTGCTAATGTACGCTCACTAAAAATCCCGCGTGGCGGCCGCACATATAGTACTTCTTTTTGTCCAGTTACCTTCTTAATTTCATCTGTTACACTTTGCAGTTCTTCACGAAGCTTTGCATCATGTACTGTTGTAAAATCCGGATGACTCTGGGAATGGTTTCCAACTATATGTCCTTCATTTACCATTCTTTTCAATAAATCTTGTTGGCTTTTTATATAATGTCCTGTTACAAAAAACGTTGCTGGTACCTTTTTTTCTTTTAACACATCGAGAATCTTTCCTGTATAACCATTTTCATATCCATTGTCAAACGTTAAATAAATATCTTTTTTCTTTGTATCGCCTAAATAAAACCCTCCATTTTTTTGCAGTAGCTCTGTAAACTGTTTACCAGCATCAGGAGGAACTTCACTCTTCGCACGCGGAATTCCCCAATGATGCGGTGCATTCACATAAGCAAACACAGAAGCTGGAACAAGTGCCATCATAATTGAAAAGATAAGGCCAATATATAACCAGTTACGCTTCATTTATAAGCTCCTTTTCATCTATAGTCGTACTTGTAGTTTCTGTGTCTATAATTTTTTCATGCTGAACACGTTTTTCCATTTATACCAATACAAAGAAAGAAACTGACTCAATATATCGACCGTTATTTGCAATATATCGGCGCTTTTCACAATATATCGACCGTTATTTAAAATATATCGGCGTTTTTCACAATATATCGACCATTATTTAAAATATATCGGCGCTTTTCACAATATATCGACCGTTATTTAAAATATATCGGCGCTTCGACACAAGATAAAGACCCTTCGACGATGTTCGACACACTAAACGCACAAAAGGGAGCTGACAAAAGTCCACTCCCTTCATCTTTCTTATTTAAATACTGGTTCTTTAAACGTTGCTAATTTCTCTAAAGATGTTTTATCAACATCAGCATGTAAGCTATTACCGTGAGAATCCATCGTTACAACTGCTTGGAATCCTTCTATACGTAAATGCCACATTGCTTCTGGAATACCAAATTGTAAGAAATCAACATTTTCTACTTCTTTAATACACTCTGCATAGTACTGTGCTGCACCGCCAATTGCATTTAAATATACGCCGCCATGCTCATTTAATGCCGCTAATGTTTTCGCACCCATACCACCTTTACCAATAACAGCACGAATGCCAAATTTCTTCATAATATCGCCTTGGTACGGTTCTTCACGAATACTTGTTGTTGGTCCTGCCGCTTTAATTTTCCAATTGTCATTTTCATCTTTTACAACAACTGGTCCGCAGTGATAAATAACTTGTCCGTTTAAGTCAACTGGGCAATCATGATCCATTAAATGCTTATGAATCGCATCACGTCCTGTGTACATCATACCGTTAATCGTTACAACATCACCGACGCGAAGCTCACGAATTTGCTCTTCTGTAATTGGAGCTTGCAGGACAATTTCACGTTGCGTGTTTGTATCTTCCTTTGCTTCCTCGTGCTTTAACGTATCTTCCCCTTCTTGATATAACCAGTCAATAATTTCACCTGATTCTGGATGAATCATTACACCTAAGCGGCGATATGCCCAGCAGTTATACGCAACAGAAACATAAAAACTAGCTGGAAGACGGTTATATACGCCAATTTTGCAACCAAGTAACGTCGTTTCGCCGCCAAAGCCCATCGTTCCAATGCCAAGCTTATTCGCATTCTCCACGATATATTCTTCAAGCTGCTTCAATTCTGGGATTGGATTTTCATCATCTAATGTACGGAATAATTGGTTTTTCGCAAGCTCATAACCAGACGTGCGATCTCCTCCGATACCAACACCAATTACACCAGCACTGCATCCTTGCCCTTGTGCTTGATATACCGCATGAAGAAGACATTTACGAATCCCTTCTAAATCACGACCAGCTCGTCCTAACCCTTCTATTTCACAAGGTAAGCTATATTGAATATTTTTATTTTCACAGCCACCGCCTTTTAAAATAAGACGTGCATCAATATAATCTTTTTCCCATTGCTCAAACTTAATAACAGGTGTTCCTGGCCCTAAATTATTTCCGCTATTATCCCCAAAAAGAGAATCAACAGAGTTTGAACGAAGCTTCCCGTCTTTTGTTGCTTGTTCAATTGCTTGGTAGATTGCTTCTTTAATGTGTAATTGATTTACACCAACTGGTGTGTAAACTTTAAAAGTTGGCATCCCTGTATCTTGGCAAATTGGCGAAATATTATCATCTGCCATTTTAATATTATTTGTAATTGTGCCAAGCGCCATTGCTGAACGAGTTCCTGCATTTTCTCGTTCTTTTGCTCTTTGAATCGCACGGCGAACATCTTTCGGTAAATTCGTCGACGTTTCAACAATTAGTTGATACATGCTTTCTTGAAGCTTTTTCATTATTACTTCCCCCTCAATTGTGAACGCTACCAAAACGCTTTAAAAAATTTCACATTTTGATTATACCTCTTTTTTTGTGTTGCTTCTAACAAAAAAGAATCAGCAATTTGCTGATTCTTACTCACTTTTTTTAAATTGCTCGCATTTAAATTCAATATCATCTAACATTTCAAGAAGACGGTCCACATCTTCTAGTTCTACATCTTCTGGTTCAATTGTATCAATAACTTCTAAAAACATATTTAGACGTTCTTTCAAATATACTAATTGTGAATCTTTATCATAAGTAGCATTTCCCATAGGGGCTCTCTCCTTTTTATTCGAGTTATCCTAATTAGCTCTTACTATACATAAGTGTTCCTACATATTTACGAAAAATAACACACTTATACAACTCGATTGCTTCGACTCATATTCAGCATACTCATTGTTTGCTTATTGAATCTTTATTTTATTATACAGCAAAAATGATTATCACGGTCATGAAATTTTTTCTTCAATTTAAGTAAAATGGTTTATCCCGCTATTCGCGGACAGTAATCCCCATTCCTCAAAATTCAGCATAAAGCAAAGAAGTTAGGTATGAGGAAAACTGCTGGCATGCGCCCGATTGGTTCAACCAATAATCATTGGGAGATAAAAACGCCCTGCTAATTAAAGTTTCACTTTATTAAAAAGCAATCTTCTTCTATCATAGAGAATGGACAAATTGTTATTTCAATAGTCAAAGGAGTATTTCATAAATGAATACATCACAAAAAATGAAGCCGATTACTCCTTCTTATGATCCATGGGAAGCGTATATGGACCTTGAAGAGTATGGCAAATTATTATTAACAAACGTTGAGTTTACAACTACAACGTTATGCAATATGCGCTGTGAACATTGTGCTGTTGGTTATACATTACAGCCAAAAGATCCGAATCCACTTCCGCTTGATTTGTTATTACAACGATTAGATGAAGTTCCTCATCTACGTTCTTTAAGTATTACAGGCGGCGAACCAATGCTTTCAAAAAAATCCGTTGATAACTATGTAACACCGCTCTTAAAATATGCTCACGAACGAGGCGTTCGTACACAGATTAACTCTAACCTAACTATAGATTTAGCTCGTTATGAACAAATTATTCCTTACTTAGATGTTCTTCATATTTCCCATAACTGGGGAACTATTGATGATTTTGTTGAGGGCGGATTTGCCATGATGGAACGCAAACCATCATATGAACAACGTGCCAAACTATTTGAACGTATGATTTCAAATGGTAAAGCATTATCAGAAGCGGGTGTTCTTGTTTCTGCTGAAACAATGCTAAATAAACGTACCCTTCCACATATTGAACACATTCACCGTCAAATTGTTGAAGAGATGGGCTGCAAACGTCATGAAGTACATCCGATGTATCCAAGTGATTTTGCTAGCAATCTTGAAATTTTAACGAAAGATGAAATTCGCAGTGCAATTTCACATCTTCTTGATATTCGTGATGAAAATGTATGGATGTTATTTGGAACATTGCCATTCTATGCATGTAGCAATGACGAACGCGATTTAGAAGTATTCAAAAAGCTCCATACAAGTAAAAACGTCACAGTGCGCAATGATCCAGACGGTCGCTCTCGCTTAAATGTAAATATTTTTGACGGTAATATTATCGTTACAGATTTCGGTGACATTCCATTGCTTGGAAACGTCCAAACGAACACATTGCAAGAAGCTTATGACAAGTGGAGCTCTTCACAAACAGCAAAAGAATTAAGCTGTCATTGTCCATCTGTAAAATGCCTTGGACCAAATATTCTTGTGAAAAATAGTTATTATTCAACAGAAAACTTCTTAACAAAACAAGCAAATCTCACTCTATAAGTAGGATAAAAAACGTCAGCGCAATATGCGCTGACGTTTTTTATCCCGCTATTCGCGGGCAGTAAGACCCCCACTGATGGAAGTTTCACTTTATTTTGGGGTAGGGGACGAAATAAACTTGAATGAAATATGATCTTGAATTGGTATGGAAGCTCCAATTCCTTGTGATGTTATATTTTTTATCATAAGTTTTCGCTGATTTCCTTTTAAGACAAGATATACTTCTCCAAATGTTACTTTTCCTTTTTCATTAACTGCTGGCGTATATGCATATAAGTATCCAAGTTGTTTCGGACTAATATTGTATACTCGTTCATGCTCGGTTCCATAACCAACAATTGTTTTAAACGAAAGAGGTAAGCGTACTTTTCCCATTGCTTTTAGTAGCATCATCTTCTTTACATCTTCCGCATCTTTAATGTAAGAAGTGAGTCCACCTTCCACCATTTTTTGTGCTTCTTGCTTATAACGAAGTGAATAAAACCCCTGTGCACCACGATTATCATGGAAATTCCGATTCACTTGTCGATATTCCCAATTCATCGTTGTTTCAGTTGATTCATAATTTAAAGGCCACTGTCCTAAATAAATTTTAGCCCGGTATCCAACTGCAAGCGGTGCATTAGAAATGGAAGTTTCGTTAAACATTCGAATTAAGTCCGGATTTTCAATCACTATTGGCGATGTTTCAAGCAATGTTTTTGCTAGTTCACTCGGTTGTAAGCGCGGCAAATCTTGTGTTGGATTTGGATACGTATTTTCTTTTGAAATGTTTAAAACAGACGGTGGAATTTTCACATTCAGTTCTGTCTTTGCAAAGCTACTACAAGGAAATAAAAAGATAAACGAGAACATGATGATGAGACAAATACTGTACATTCGTTTCATCCGTAAAGCTCCTTCCTAATGGGACTATACGGTTATATTCTTTTCCACACTCCTCTTTGTTATCCAAACTTTTTATCAAAAATAGGCAAGAAAACTTCACTCGTGTTAAGCATCTGCCACAGGTGATACACAAGACCTTCCTCACTTCAAGATTCAAAGGAGAAAAGTGGCGGGATTTTTCATAATAAATAAAAGCCGATACCCATAATGAAATATGCTGCAAGTAATGTTAGGCCTTCAAACCAATTCGTATCCCCATCATTCGATATAGCAATTGTTAAGAATACAGCTGTAATCATTGCCACTAATTCCGGAAACGTGAATATAAGAGGCATTTCCACCGCAAAGAACATAGAAATAATGACAAGTACAGGCGCAACAAACATTGCAATTTGTAATGTTGATCCAACTGCAATTTCAACGGCAATATTAATCTTATTTTTATAGGCCATAAGAATAGCTGATGCATGCTCTGCTGCATTTCCGACAATGGCCACAATAATAATTCCAATAAATAATTCACTCCAGCCAAATGCCTTTGCAACTGTTTCAAACGTATGTACAAGTGCTTCTGATACATAGGCGACTGCTGCTGTTGCAATTGCTAAAATAAGCAACGCTCTTCCTTTTGACCATTCTGGCTCTTCATCATGTTGTTCTATCTCTTCTTCTTTAGGCTGATATACTCCTCGATGCGTGACAAGTTTAAAGAACAATGCTGCTAAATATAAAATAATCATAATGATTGAAATGCCAATACTAAGTTGGAATGTTTTCCCTACATCCATTTTCATTGAAAATATTTCTGGAATAACAAATGCGACAACAACTGCAAAAATTAATAAGGTTGAATTATGTCTTGCATCATATACATTAAAGCTTTGACGTTTATACTTTAGACCACCTACAAAAAAAGAAAGGCCGCCAACTAACAATAGGTTACCGAGAACAGAACCTGTTAAAGAAGCTAGCACTACTTCTATTAACCCAGCTTGCAATGCAAAAATAGAAATAATAAGCTCAACCGCGTTACCAAATGTTGCATTTAACAAGCCACCGATACGCGGTCCTGACACAATCGCCAAACTTTCTGTCGCTCTCCCCATAAAACCAGCAAGCGCAATAATCGTAATACAATATACAGCAAACATAATTGTTTGTGGCCAGTGCATAACGTTACCAAGAATGGAAAACGGCACACCAATAACTACAACGAATAAAAAGATTTTATTAAACATCCTTTTCATCCTTCCAATTTTCATCAATTATCCTTTGTTTTATCATTATTCTTCTAACTTACCCAACTTTCATAATAATTACGTTTAAAAAAGGTCATTGAAGAAAAAAGTAAGAGTGAGCAAAGAATTTTTCATCACGTAAAAGCCTGTTAATTCAACTAATAATAAGTGCGGGACAATAGAAAGGGGCAGAAACAAATGCATATAAAAGAAAAAATAGCAAATATCATTCAAAATCAAAAAACAGGTGTACTGGCAACACTCCGTGACAACAAACCACATAGCTGCTTTATGATATTTTTTCATGAAGATTTCGTATTGTACGCTGCAACAGACCGTCATTCAAAAAAGATAACAGATATAGAACAAAATCCAAACGTTCATATTTTACTTGGGAAAGAAGGAAAGAACTGGGATGAAGAGTATATTGAGGTAGAAGGAATCGCTTCTATTGAAGAAGACAATACGTTAAAAAATAAATTCTGGACAAACAGCTTAAAACGTTGGTTACTTGGTCCTGAAGATCCAAATTACGTTTTAATAAAAATTAACCCTGAAACAATTTATTACATTGATAGTGTTGGTACAACGCAACCAGAATTTTTACGTCTATAGCAAAAAAAAACGAGATCTCACGAAATATGAGGTCTCGTTTTGTCGAAAAGTTCTTTTCCAAAAAAAATTGAAAAAGCTGGAACTTTCTAAAGATTCTGTTATATAATAGCATTAACTTAAATAAACTGTATTAAAACAGAATGAGAGGAGAAATAAAAAATGATGAAAAGAGAAGAACGGAAAAATATGATTGAGTTTATCGAAAAGAAAAAAGGGATTGAACGCGAAGAACTTATGTATATGACAGATGACGAGGTAGAACATATTTATAATGTGACGTACTTCTTATATGAAGAGATTGCAGAATAATATATAAAAAAACCGCTATATACATTAGCGGTTTTTCTTAGCATTTTGTATTCTTACATATGTATAAACAATCAAAGCGATGACAATTGAAATAATAAAAATCCAAAATCCATATCGATGTAAATTGTACTCTACCTCTCTCCACTTTTCTCCTAATTTCCATCCAAGTCCAATAAATACACTCACCCAAATCAAAGCACCGCCATACGCATATAAGCAAAACTTACCCCATTTTAAGTTGGACATTCCTGCAAAATATGCAGTTAGATGTCTGACACCAGGTAAAAAATAGCCAATCATTAGTAAAAAAGGACCATACTTCCCAAATAAAATATGGGTCCTCTCAATTTGTGCTTCTTTAATTCCCACTTTAGAACCATATTTTTTTAGTACAGGAAGTCCTAGTTTTAAACCGAGCATATAACTTAATGTAATCCCAAGTATAGACCCAGCCATACTGCTCATAAAAGCCTCTGTACCTGACATATATCCCCTTGAAATATTATATCCGACAAATGTAAGTAAAAATTCATCTGGTATCGGTAATCCAACAATTCCTCCAGCAAGTGCAATAATAATTCCATAATAACCATAGTGTGCGATTAATTCACCAATATGTTGTTCCATTCGCACGACACATCCTATACGTTATCGTTATTCCACATTGTACCCTCTCTATCAATGCAGCAAACATGGCATACATATTCACTATACATTGTTTTTATAACGAACTCTACATGTAATGTTACAACTTAATGTAGAATATTATATTCGCATTAAGTTATTAGGAACATCTAATGTTGTTTCACAACTGAAAGGAAATTGAAAAAGAAATGAAACTTTTCGCATTAGAATTCAATTCTTCTTAAAAAATGAAAGGAAAATGAAATTTTTCAAAAGAAAATTTTTGTTAAAATATAAAGTATGAATACAAAAAAGTGTTGACACATAGAGGAAAATGTATTTTTCAAGATATAGTGGGGGAAAAAAATGAGATTAGAAAAACAATTAATAAAAAAGATATATTATGAAACATTCCTAATGGAGAATGAAACACACCCACCTCTTCAAGTACTTGGAGAAGCTTATTTAAACGAACAAAAAAATGAATTTTCCGATGGATCTTATATTCGTTTTGCACAAGGTGAATTTTATTATCACTATCAAGATTTTGAATCAGCTATTTTTAAATGGGAGAAAGTCAATAATGAATTAGCACCATGGGCACAAAAAAATATTGCGGATGCTTACTTCGAACTTAACCAATTATCAGTTGCTGAAAATGTTTATACATCCATTACTACTGATAATAAAACACTTATGACCGAAATATCACTGCAATTACTCTCTCTTTATATCGAGCAAAATAAACTTGATTCAGCTTTCACTGTTATTAAAGAAGCGGTTTCTTTAAATCCCGATTATCCAAACGTTACAGCAATTGCTCTTTCCTTTTATGAAGAACAGCAAGATTTTGGCAGTGCAGTAGAGCTTGCTGTGAATGAGTTAATTCGAACAGAATCTTTTCCATGGTTTGAGGTTCTAAAAGAATATATTGATAAAGGATTTACTAAAACCATTTCACCAGATTATTTTTATGAAGTATTAGTTACATTAAATAATGTAGACCAAGTACAATTTACGCAAATTGTTTCATCGCTTTGGCACAGCTATAAAAATGAACAAACTTATTTATTATGGCTTAAAACAATAAATGAATTTTTCTTACATATCGAAATACATTCGTCCGATATATGGGACAAAATTTCTTCTCTTTACGAAGAAACGTACTTTGAATTAATTCAAGGTCAATATATGCTGAGACACTTACACGATATTATTCCGAATCTTTTAACAAATTGGTTAAAGGTAGCCAATCCGTCTCAGTCTGTATTTCCATCTTCAGCAGTATTGGCATGGAATGAGATTTTCCCTTCCCAAATAGATTCAGCAGATATAAAACATGCAGAAAATACTCTATCATATTCTACCAATTACACAGATGGATTAGAGTATAGTTTACATCTTTTTGAATCTATTACACAGTGGGCACAAAGAAATGATTTAGAAATAGGCCATCGATTTAGATGGTTAGTTGGCGAGCTTGCAGATTTAAAAACAAATCGCCTTTTAGTAACAGGAACTTCAGGAAACGGAAAATCTTCACTTATTAACTCTATACTGGGAGAAAATATATTAGAAGACTCCAGCTCAAATGTAATTGTCTTTAAAAATGATGCTCATACAGAAATTAACGTCATAACAGATTCAGCAATTACAACGACTGAGAATTTCTCTGATTTCCATAACATGTTGTCTATGCACCGCCAAACATATAGAGATAGAGCATGTGTTGAATTTAAATTACCATGCAGATTTTTAAGTAAAAATAAACTTACATTCGTTGTTACACCTAGCTTTAGCAGGAACAACGATAGCAGAAATGAAACATTTGAACATTTACATTCGGTAGACGAATTATTATTCGTATTGAATGCGGATTCTCCTTTTACTGACAAGGAACGTGACATTCTATTAAGTATTCAAGAACATGCACCAAATCTACAAATTCATTTCTTATTGAATAAAATTGATAACATTTACAGTGAAGCAGAAGCAAAAAGAGTTATACATGATACGCAAGCGAGAATAAACACATATTTCCCGTATGCGAGAGTTTTCCCTTATTCTTCGTTATATACAAGTAGTCAACAAGTAAACGATTTAACTGAGTTTATTCATTTTAACTTTAACCATAAAAATATCGATGCAGAACGTACTGAAAAGCTATTATTTTTCATTCGAAAAACAATTACACATCTTTTGGATAAACGAATCGAGATGGAAAACAACCTAGTGGATTCTATTAGTTGGAATGAAGATATTTTAGTTAGACTAAATGGTTTTATTAATAACCTTACTGCTTTTGAGAAGGAAAAAATTCATTTTATTACAGAATCATATCGTAAAATGAAAAACGAAATTACTCATGATCTTACAGAACATATTCCGAAACTATTACAAAGTTGTTCTGATTTAATTAGCGAAGAGAGCGATTTCGGACACATTGATATTGAACTAAATACAGCGATGAACGAAAGAGTTCAAAAATATCTTGAACAAACTGTATTACCTAATCTTGCTCTCTCTATGAAAAATTGGATTGAAGCTTCTAATAACGAGTTCCTTCAAAGTCAATCGTACTTAGAAGAAATCAGTGAAGGACTTAATTCTTTATGTGGAGAAAATCGAATACAGTTAGAATGTGACTTTAAAGTGCTCGATGATTGGCGCAGAGATACTGATAGAATGACAACTAGAATACAAATGGAAGAAGTGAATATCTTACGCCGCTTTACACCAGCACAATTTTTACTGAAAAGTGCCGGTAAATTATTTGGAGTTCTTCCTAAAAACAAACCAATGCTATATAACAAATACAAACAGTATTTAGAAAATGAAGATTATACCGATGTAACAGCTTCTATTATGAACAAATTTTTCTTGCAGTTTGAGCTATTTGAAAACGCACTAGAGCGAGATATTACTATGTTCTTTAGAAATCCATTTGGTGCGCTGAAACAAGCTGTAGAATACACTCATTTAGAAATACAAGAAAAACAAAATACACTGCATAAAATGAAATCGAATCCTGAAGTTTATCATGACCCTATAACGCTCTTTGAATTGAGATTATGTCAGTATGAAGTAATCTTAAATATAGGTAAAGATAATTCCTATCCAGATTCAACTTTAGAAACAGAAACAGATGAACTATCCACCTTTTAACTTTCTCATATTGTAGTAAATAAGAACCAAAAAAGCAGCCAATATTGGCTGCTTTTTATACTAAACTCTTATGTGAATGTAAAAAAGGATTAATCTTTAATCCTTTTTTACATCCCAAATCACATCATCAACCTTTGCTTCCACACGAATTTGCTGAATGAATTGTTGTCTTTCGTTTTCGTTACGAATTAGTTTATGTATATACCGCCGCTTACTCAACAAATTCCGATAATGCTCTTCTGTATAAATTACATCTCGGCATTTTACATCTTCATATATAACTTTGAACCAATCATGCCCTTTTAACTTTTCAATATGACGAGCAAATCTTCTTTGCTTTCGCTTCTCTCGTCCTTCTATGCTTTCTAACGCTTGTTCTACAATTTCCTCTGCTATACCTTCTCCTACAACTTTTACAACTCCAACTGTTCCGCGAGCGATAACCTTTGCAGCATCTGCTGCCGCCTCTCCTAGTGCAATTGCTCCTCGTACACCCCAGCGAGAATGTGACCAATAATATCTTCCATATCCACTCTCCTTCTAATCTACTATGTGCATCCGTTCAAAAGGATAATATATTGCAACCAAACTTCCTAATACATCATCTTTATCAATAAGCCCTAGCCCATTACGACTATCTCGGCTCACTAATCGATTATCCCCCATCACAAAGATTTTATTTTTCGGAATTATCATCGGACCAAAATCCTCAGTTAAATTTATCATAAGTTGTTTTGCTTGCTTCTTATTTTTTTCCAAATATGTTTCCTTTTGCAATTGACTATTTATATACAACTGATCATTTTTCATTTCAATTGTATCTCCAGGTAAACCAATAATACGCTTCACATAAAAATTATCTGTTTTTATCACAATTACATCACCATGATTATAGCTATCAACTTTCCTTGCTAACTTATTTATAATGACTTTATCTCCTTCATAAAGTGTAGGCTGCATTGAAGCCCCTTGCACCGTCGTCGGAAAAAATACAAATACTTTCATAAAAAAAGCAATAATGCATGCAATCGCAAATACTTCAATCCATTCCCGAAAGCGGCTTTTCTGTCTCATGCTTCTCTCCTTTATCCCTCTATGTACATATATTATAAAATATTTTTGTAAATATATTCTATATTATCAGTAAATTATATATGCGATTTATAGAACAAAATCTAACGTTCTATATATAGAGGTTATTTAGCCGACAAAAAAGAACTACCGATAAGCAGTTCTTCTTTCATTTCTATATAGATGACAATTATTCATACATCCACTTTATCCCGCACTAACGGGCAGTGGTGAATGAAGAAACCCCCCACTGTTGGAAGTTTCACTTTATAATAATCTCCTTATGTTGAGGGTATTTTCTTAAACGTTCATCGTTAGCACCTGATTAGTTCAACAATTACATTCCAACATAAATAATACACATTTGCGCTCCAACATATGTTGCCCAAACCCAAAGAGGATCATATTTTATATTTCTTCCCCCGATATCAGTAACTCCAATAATAAAGTCGGAAATGACAAACAGCAAACCACCAAGCGCTGGAATCCACCATATTCCACCGTAAGAATATGCAAGTCCAAATGCAAAGCACGCCATTCCACCAACCCAAAGCCCGTATACAAGTGCTCCTATTGTAAATAGCTTATCTTGCTTATTATTTCTAATAAAAAAGAACCAACCGATAATTAAAAATAACCCATATCCTACTAAGCCAAACCATAATCCTGTCCATGAAATACCTGTTTCTAAAAAAGCTGTAACATACAAGCAATGTGCAACAGCAAATGTGACCATCCCACCAATTAAACGGTGCCCAAATGGTATCAGGCCTGCCATAAACAAATCACCAATTGTTGATAAAATCATGCCGATTGCAACCCATTGCCGATAAGGTGTTGCGGGGTCTTGCACCCACATCCATGTTGCAGCTCCAGTTAATGAAAAACTAAGAAGTAAACGTACAAATAAGGGTAATGGTTCGTTTTTCTTTGTTTGTTTGGATTGCCTTATTGCATAAATTGTACCGAACAGAAACAAAGTTACTTGTCCAATCAGTAGTACGTACATTTCATTCATATTTTTCTCCTTGATGAATTAATATTTCTATGTTATTCGTTATAAAAGCATCATTTTCCTTCCTTTTATCTACAAGTTTCAACAAAAAGTATGTGTGTTTCTATTACTCCATCACTTTCTGAAAAAAATTCTATTTAATATTTCCTAACTTTACATATGAAAAAGAGGCTCTTACTGAACCTCTTCACGCTGCTTTTGTATTTGCTCCGTTTTTTTCACCATAGGTGCACGATTCACCACAATGATTCCCGTCGCTACACATGCCAATCCAAACAATACGAAAGAATGAATCGCTTCACCTAAAATTAAGCTTGATAATATTACACCAAACACTGGAATGAAGAACATGTACATCGATACTTTTCCAACTTTGTTGTATTTCATCACTGTATTCCAAATACAAAATCCCGCTGCCGATAAGAAAGATAAGTATAGTAGCATAAGCAACGTTTGTATATGGAATGTAAATGGTATGAACCCAACTTGTAAAATCCCAATGAATAATAAACCTAAAGAACCAATAATCATTTGATATGCAGTCATATAGCCTACATCCATCGTTTTACTGCCTTCTTTCGCCAATATGTTACCGTATGAGTACAGCATTGCTGCACCTAATAATAACAATTCGCCAATACCAAAGTGAAAATCCATATCCCCTTTTGGAATATTTACAAGGACTACACCGCAAAACCCGATTGATACCCCAACGATTTTTCTCATATTTAATGAATCATCTTTATATAGAAAATGCGCTAATAAAATTTGAAAGAATGAAGATGTTCCAGAAATAACTGCTCCTTCAATCCCAGTGCTATAACTCATGCCAATATAAAAACAAATATATTGTAAAAACGTTTGAAACAAACCAATCTGAACAAGTTGCTTCGCTGTATCTTTTTGGAAAGATACATTTTTTCCTAATACTTTTAAAAAGAATAAGAGCATTAATCCCGCTATGAAAAATCGGTAACCTGCAAATAAAATTTGTTCACCTACTTCATGAGGTTGAATGTCTAACTGTACATAACTTAATTTAATAAATGGAAACGCACTGCCCCATAGAAAAGTTGCACTTAATGCCGCTACAAATACGCCAAGCGGATGTGTAAAAAATCTTTCTGTCTTCACGTGATGTCTTCCTTTCCGTACTTTTTACGAACAATATTCATATATAACAAAGCAAACTCAAAAACACAAGTATTTTCACTTCTAATCATTAAATAAAAAATCTTTCTCTATGTGGAAACATATGTTACAATTTAGAATAATAATAAAGTGAATAACTACACAGAATGTGTTTTCTAAGAAATGCTGCTATCCGTATGGATGGCAGCTTTCGTCGTTTTATAAGGGTTTCGATGATGATTATTTTTCTCAATGAAAGGAGTAAATAAACTATGAATTCACAAGTAAAAGTATTATCAAAACAAACAACAACGCCAACTTCTCCATCCTGGTTGGAAACATTCCAAAAACATTATGAACTCATTTTTGCGATTACATCTGGAATTTTTATTTTGGCAGGTTGGTTACTAACAAAGAATGATATTACAACAGCTGCAACCATATTTTACGTATTAGCTTATGTAATTGGAGGTTATGCAAAAGCAAAAGAAGGGATTGAAGACACAATTGCAGAAAAAGAGCTGAACGTCGAAATGCTCATGCTTTTTGCGGCTATCGGCTCAGCCATTATCGGCTACTGGACAGAAGGTGCCATATTAATTTTTATCTTCGCTTTAAGCGGAGCTATGGAAGCTTACACGATGAACAAAAGTCAAAAAGAAATTTCAGCACTGCTCGACTTACAACCTGAAGAAGCACTGCGCATCTCTCGCGGAGTAGAAGAACGTATTTCAATCCAGCAGCTGCAAATTGGTGACATCATTTTAATTAAGCCAGGTGAACGTATTCCTGCTGACGGTGTAATTCACACTGGCGAAACAAATATTGATGAAGCTGCCATTTCAGGTGAACCAATTCCAAATGAAAAGAGACCAGGCGACGAAGTATTCGCGGGAACTGTTAACTTGCGCGGTGCCATTGAAGTAGAAATCACAAAACATAGCGATCAAACATTGTTCCAAAAAATTATTCGTCTCGTGCAAAATGCACAAAGTGAAAAATCTCCTTCACAACTCTTTATTGAAAAATTTGAAGGAACATATGTGAAAGGAGTGCTTCTTGTTGTAGGACTCATGATGTTTGTTCCTCACTATGCTCTTGACTGGAGCTGGAATGAAACATTTTACCGTGCAATGATTCTACTCGTTGTCGCTTCTCCTTGTGCGCTCGTTGCAGCCATTACACCAGCTACGTTATCGGCGATTTCAAACGGTGCACGACATGGCATCTTATTTAAAGGCGGTGTTCATTTAGAAAGACTCGCTTCATTAAAAGCCATTGCCTTTGATAAAACAGGTACATTAACACAAGGAAAACCAACAGTAACAGATGTATATACCCGTGATGGAGTATCTGAAAAAGAGTTACTGTACATTACAGCATCCATTGAAAGTCATTCTACTCATCCGCTAGCGGAATCGATTGTTAAATATGCAAAACACGCATATGACATTACATTAACAAAACCAGAAAACGTAGAAGATGTAACTGGATTTGGCTTAAAAGGAACACTGCAAAACAAAGCGTACAAAATTGGGAAAGCTGATTTTATCGGTGAAGAAACAACATTATTCCATAACGGTGTTTCAACACATTTAGAACGAGAAGGAAAAACTGTTGTATATGTAAGCGATGAGAAAGGTATTCTCGGTCTCATCGCTTTGAAAGATACATTGCGCCAAGAAACAATTGCAGCAATTCACGAGCTTCAAAGCCTTGGCATCGAAGCGATTATGATTACAGGTGATAATGAACAAACGGCAAAAACCATCGCTGCTGAAAGTAATATTAAAGAGTATTACGCATCTTGCTTACCAGAAACAAAGGTAGAAGCAATAAAAGAATTGAAAAAGAAATATGGTACAGTCGCAATGGTCGGTGATGGCATTAATGACGCCCCTGCATTAGCGACAGCAAGTATTGGAGTTGCTATGGGAGAAGGAACTGATGTTGCTTTAGAAACTGCAGACGTTGTCTTAATGAAAAATGAACTTTCCCGCTTAGCACAAGCAATTCGCTTATCAAAACGAATGAATCGCATTGTAAAGCAAAACGTTATCTTTTCATTGGCAGTAATTATGCTGCTCATTTGTTCGAACTTCCTGCAATTTTTAGCACTTCCATTAGGTGTCATCGGTCATGAAGGAAGTACCATTCTCGTCATTTTAAATGGGTTACGATTATTAAAAGCAAATAATTAAAAGGGTTCCAATATGGAACCCTTTTTTTAATGATAACCATTATGTCCGTTTGCACTACTGCTCGTTTTATGTTTTGGCTGTGAACTGCTGCGTTGTTTACTTTGGTTTTTATCGTTTTTGCTATTGCCAGTTTTATTTTGACCCATGAATAATCCCTCCTATTCCCTTTTAGTATGGGACAGGAGGTTACTTTTGATTACGGGAATTATTGTCACTCGTTCGATAATAATTCAAGAGTGCATTAATTTCTCCACCAAGCAAAATCACCCAGCCAGTTAAATAAAACCATAATATTAAAATAATAATAGCACCGAGGCTGCCGTATGTATTAGAATAATTCCCAAAGTGATCAACATAGAATGCAAATGAATACGATGCCACAATCCATCCGATTGTAGCAAATAATGCTCCTGTTATCACTTCTTTTCTCTGTACATGACGATTTGGAGCAAATTTATACAAAAAGCAAAATAAACCAAATAATACGAGAAAACTTAATAGTAATCGAACAATACTCCAAACAAACGAAAATTCATGAGATAAACCTAGAATTTTAAAAATTGCTGATCCAATTATTTGGCCAAATACAGGTAAAATTAAAGCAAAAACAATCATAAAAATCGTTGCTAATGTTAATACAATTGACAATGCTCTTGTTGCAATAAATGAACGTGTTTCAGTAATATCATAGGCACGGTTAAATGCCTTCATCACAGCATTTACACCATTCGAAGCAAAATATAACATTGCAAGTAAACCAAACGATAATAACCCACCATTTTGTTCACTTACTATTGTATCTACATTTGTTTCAATTAAACTCAATACATCTTCAGGAGCATAATTCTGTAAAAAGGCTAATACATCTTCCGTCTGAATTGGAATATATCCAAGAAGCGTTATTAAAAAAACAAGTGCTGGAAAGAGAGAAAGCAAGAAGAAATAGGCAAGCTGTGCTGATAAGCCTGCCACATCATCTCGCATTGTTCGATCATATAAGTCTTTCCCAAATGTGAAAACATGATGAGTTCTTGCTTGTTGTAAAAATGTTTTCATCTTTTTTAAACACTTTTCTTTTCTTCTTGATTTTGTTTTAGTTCAATAAACGCTTCTGACTTCTTCTCTTCTGCAATAGATTCCTTCGTACCGCTATCTTCTGCTACAATCAGTTCTTCTTCCGCCTTTAGTTCTTCTGTTGGTACAACCGCTTGAATTTCAATTGTGGCTGGTTGCTCTTTCGCATTATTCTTCTTCTTGTTAAAAATATCTTTCGTCTCTTTTAATGTTTCAACAACAGCTGGCGTTAACTTTTTAATTTCTGCTACTTTTGCTTTTACAACATTAAAGTCAGCAATTTCGCGCCCTTTATCTGTAACTGTTTGCATCTTTTCTTTTAGCTTTGCATTTTCACCAATTTCAATCATTTTTGTTTTCGCTTTTCCTGCCGTATACTTCACTTTCTCACGATTTTCTTTCTTTAACATAGAAACCGCCACACCTGCTGCCACACCGATTGCAATATTTCGTACAATATTCCCCTTCTTTGCCATATTCCTTCACCCTTTCATCTATTTTGTTAGAAAGTTATCTCACTCTAACGGACAGTGAATCCTAAAGGTGATAGCCTTGAGGTACCTCCCCATAAGAGCTCGATTGGTTTAACTAACCATAAGTAGCGATGCTCACCAATGGAAGTTTCACATTATACTTTCTGAACTAATATCCTTATATTCCTTGCTCATTTCGAATGAACGCTAGCAATTTTGCACATCCTTCTGTTACAAGGTCATATACTTCTTGAAAGTTCCCTGTAAAATATGGATCCGGAACATCTGTCCAGCCACCGTCTGGAACAAAATCGGATAGTCTGCCAATATAGCCGCCTGCTTTTCCTAAAGCCTTTAAGTCGTCTAAGTTTTTATTGTCCATTGCAATTACGTAATCAAACTTTGTTAAGTCTTCTTTTTCTACTTGACGTGCTTTAATTCCTTCAAAGGACACTTCATTTTCCATTAAAATTTTTTGTGTTCCATGGTGAGGCGGGTGACCGATATGCCAATCTCCAGTTCCAGCCGAATCAACATTAATCGTTTGTTCTAATCTTTCTTTTTTTACAAGTTCACGAAAAATTGCTTCTGCCATCGGCGAACGACAAATATTTCCTAAACAAACAAATAAAACTCGAACCATATTTGTTTCTTCCCTTCATGATGCATTTGTTATATTTAGTATAAACAATCAACAATTACTTATAAAGGAGATAAGTGCTAATTTAATACGACTTCAAACTTCCATTAACGAAAATGATAAAAAATGTTAAGATAAGTCTATGTTATTTTAAAGGGGGACAATTCCGTGGATTTATCCGTAAAAACGCAAGAAAACGTTGAATATATGGTAGAAGCAATTAAAGAAAAATTACGCATGGTAAACGCCGGAGCAATGAGAGCTTCAAATTTCAATGAAGATATGTATGAAGATTTACGTGACATTTATGAACACGTTATGAAACGCGAAACATTTAGCATTAGTGAGATGCAAGCTATTACAGAAGAATTAGGCTCATTAATTAAAAAATAAAATAAAAAGGCAATGAGGAGCATCCTCATTGCCTTTTTTATCCCGCTATTCGCGGGCAGTAAGACCCCCACTTATGGAAGTTTCACTTCATATCAGTCATTATCCTTGCATTTCCTTTTTAATTCTATCCGTTAAGTCTGCCATACGCTTACGGCTTTCTTCACGCTCACGTTTGTTTTGCTCTTCAATTTGTTTTGTTTCTTGAACACCTTTAGAGATAATGTTCCAAGTCTCTTCAAGAGTCTCCATCTTAATGCTCGAAGAACCCGCCAATTTTGCTACTTCTACACTTTGCGTCGCGATATTTTGTGCATTTCTCTTCAATAGCTCGTTTGTGCGGCGGTCAAGTTCTGCCATTGAGTCCGCAACAAGCTTTTGACGTTTTGCATTTACGGCTTGAATAATACCATTTTTAAAAATAGGAATTGTCGTAATAAACGCTGTATTAATTTTCCCTATTAACTTGTTGTTACCACGTTGAATCATACGAATTTGCGGTGCTGTTAATAGTGCAACCATACGCGCTTTTTCTAAATCGTCAATGCGTTGCTCTAAAATCTCTACAGAGTTTTTTAATGATTCCAGCTCGATTCCTGCAAGTTGATCATTGTTACGAACGCGCTCTTCATACATTGGAACTAATTCTGTTTGCAAACGCTCAAGTAGCATTTCACCCGCAACAACGTATTTCTCTAAATCTAAATAGTATTTTAAGTTTTGATCATACAAACCATCTAACGTACCGATTGAACGCTTCATTTCATCTTGATATTTCGTGATTTCCACGTATACTTTATCCATTTCGCGTCCCATCGTTTGATACTTATTAAAGATTTGTTCAATCATTTGATTTCCTTTTTTAAATAAACGAGAGAAAAAACCGCCTTTTTCTTCAACGAAATCTTTACTGTCAAACTTGTCCATAATTTTCCCAAGCTGTTTTAATAGCTCACCGGAATCTTCTACCTTAGATAATGTCATCGTCTGTAAAATTTGATCAGCAAACCGGGAAATCTCTACAGATGGCTCTTTTCCTAACTCAATTAATTCCAATTGATCTTTTACATCAACCGCATTATAGATACGCTGTACTTCAGGGTCTTGTCTTAGCTGCAGGCGAATATCATTTGATGTTTGTTCATTCAATTCTGTTGTTGTTGGATCTAATACAATCGGATTCATATATGTATCTTCCTTTCTTTATATAAATGGGCGAAATAGCCCTTTTAAAGTATTTGATAAATTTTTATAAGCCGATGCACCATGAAATTCTACATCAAAGCTCACTTCTTCTAACCAATGTGAATCAAATGCTCCCGCTTCAATATACTGCTCAATATCATTACGCCCTGTCGGATTAAAATGTAAAACATCGACACCAATTTGATTTAAAAAGAGCATTAATACTGCATCAGAACGCGTCAGTTCTCCACTTTTCTCATTGTTAAATATGACTATTTTCGGCACTTCTTGCGAATAATCAAATTTCTCAAGCTGTTCAAGTACGTTCGGTGGAATTTGCGAAAGCTGCGCAAACACATATAAAGCGACATCTTGCTCTGTTTCTGTTCCCATTCTTTTGCAAAGCCCACTTTCACATGTATGAATCATTGCCTCTGCAATACCATACTTTAATCCTTCCGGTAAGCGCTTATGCGGCCACCAATGGCTTTGAATTATGTTCTGTGCATCAAGTTTTCCTGAACGGTTTAACGCATCACGATAATGAAATTGAAAATTCGCTTTCTGTTCCTTCGTAAACGGAAATTGATTTATTAATATACTGTTCTCATACGATGTTAACGTTTTTAATCTTTGAAAATACTCTTTCTCATTTTTAGAAACACCAGACACTTTTGCAAATAACGATGGAATATAAATATGTTGATTTTCTACAAAGAATGTTGGTCTTATAAATGCTTTTTCTTTCGTAATGATAAACAGTTCATCATACGTTGTCTTTAACGTACGGGCAACTGGCGTATACGCCCTGAATTGCCACGGTTTATATAAGAGTGAATTATCATGATGAAGCACCTGCTCAATCTCTTTTGATGCTTGATAGGCAACGGTTGCAACGCGCTCCCTTCTTTTATCTGGAAATGTTTCAAGTGAAACCCTGCTCGGATGCGAAATTACAAATGTTCGACTTTCTTCATCGACCTGTTCAAATCCATCTTTTCCTTCTGGATGATAATACAATACATCACATCCGAGCATAATAAGAAAGTATAAAAAGTAAATTTGACTTTCTGACGCATCACCATACCATATAATTTGGGGCATTTGTACTTTGTAATCCTTTTGTGAAAACCATTTTGAAACGTAATTTTCACTTAGCTTAATCATATCAATTAAAAAACGGCGGAAACCTTCTGTTTTTAACGATTGATTGTGCTGTTTTTCGTACAGCTTTAAAATTGAAATAAAAGTTGTATGTATGTAGTGTTGTATATCTGGATGGTCAACTTCAGGCAACAAACGTTTTCCCGACAAATGAGCAACGAGACGATTTACAGTTAAGCCGTTTGGTGCTTGTTGATGTAATGAAAAAACTTCTTGAATATCACGAAGCTTCTCTGAAGGAATGACTTTATTTAAATTTTGTTCATGAAGCACAGTAATATTCTCATTTTGACTATAATCAAACAACTGGTTATAGTATTCATCCACGTCATTCGGTACACCAAGAATGCGGCATCCGACATAGCTAAAATGTAGATCATTCTCTGTCAATTCATAATGTGGGCGCTTTGCTAAACTCATTTCAAATTGTTTAAATCCTTCTTCCCCGCCCAATAGCTGTGGGTGAAATGTAAAACGTGAAAACACACTCGTTCACCTCCAAACGAAACGTTTATAAAAAATGGGCGCCCATGTGAAGAGCAAGCCCATTTAGTCTATTAACCTATTAATCTTCTTTCTTAGAAGCTGCCACCTCTTCACGAGTTTGGCGAGATATTTTCATATTATGCACAATAAATGTAGCACCAAATGCAACAACTAAAATCGTAAAGAACATCCAATGCGGCATTTCAATATGGAATACAGAAAGGAACATTTTTACAGCAATAATTGCAATTAATATATATGCTGTCGTTTCAAGCTCTGGAATACGTTCTAGTAATTTTAAAAATACGCCAGCAATACCGCGCATCATTAAAATACCAAGCATTCCTCCAAGAAGTAGAATCCATACTTCATTTGAAACACCAAATGCCGCAAGAACGCTATCTACAGAGAACGCGATATCCATTAGTTCGACCATTACTACTGTTCCCCAGAACATGCCAAACATTCTAAATAGAATGCTATCTTGCTTCATACCATGAGCTTCTTCGTCTTCTTCATTTCCTTTAGATTTATCAATGAAGTGTTTCAAAGAAAGCCATGCAAGATAAAGGGCACCAAGTACTTTTACCCACGCTAATTTAATTAAGTACATACCAATTCCGATGGCAAGAAAACGAAATACATACGCACCAATAAGTCCGTAAAATAAAGCTTTTTTACGCTTTTCTGCTGGAAGATGTTTTACCATAACCGCTAATACAAGTGCGTTATCAGCAGATAACAACCCTTCCAAAACAACAAGCGTACCAATTAATCCCCAAGATACTGGATCTGTTAATACTTTTACCCACATATCCCAATCAAAGAACTGAGCATACGTATCAAGGATTCCATGTAAAATCTCCATATCGTTGTTGACTCCTATTCTCTTTGTAAATTTCTAGAAAGCGGAAAAGAAGGAAACGAAAGTCGCTTCCTTCTTACGCATCCAAGCCGTACGCTCTTACAAGCGCACCTAATCCACCTTGGAAGCCGCTTCCGACAGCATTAAACTTCCACTGTCCATTATGACGGTATAATTCACAAAAGACAACTGCTGTTTCAATGGAGAAATCTTCCCCTAAATCATAGCGAAGTACTTCTTCATTTGTTTCTTCGTTGGCTAAACGAACAAAAGCATTGGCAACTTGTCCAAAGTTTTGACGGCGCCCCTCTGCATCATAAATGGTAACTGTGATGGCAATACGATGTACATCAGCCGGTACTTTACTTAGATCAACAACTAATTGCTCATCATCACCTGCACCTTCTCCAGTTCGATTATCACCTGTATGTGCAACAGAACCACAAGGAGATTGTAAATTGTTATAAAAGATAAAGTCTGTTTCCTTCGTACATTTACCATCTTGATTTAATAAGAAAGCCGATGCATCTAAATCAAAATCAGATCCGCCGTCATATTGTTTAATATCCCAGCCAAGACCAATAATTGCTTTCGTAAGGCCTGGGCTTGTCTTACCTAAATCAATTTTTTGGCCTTTTTGTAACTGAATGACCATATCTATTCACCTCTATTTACATAGATTCTTTACTCTACATCTAAACCAAAATTTTTACATAAAGCTCCTAATCCACCTTGGAAGCCGCTTCCAATCGCATTGAACTTCCAGTCATTGTTATGACGGTATAATTCACCTACTACAACCGCTGTTTCAATTGAGAAATCTTCTCCTAAATCATAGCGAATTAGCTCTGTATTCTTCTCTTCATCTAAAATGCGCACAAAGGAGTTAGATACTTGTCCAAAATTTTGACGACGACCTTCTCCATCATAAATTGTAATCGCAAAACAAATGCGTTCAATATGCGCAGGAACATTTTTCAAATCCACTTTAATTGTTTCATCGTCTCCTGCACCATCCCCTGTACGGTTATCACCTAAATGTTGTACAGAGCCATTCGCTCCGATTGGATTGTTGTAGAAAACAAAGTCTTCTCCTCCGCCAACTTTACCGTTTGCACCAACTAAGAAAATACTTACGTCTAAATCAAAATCAGCTTGTCCATCATATTTATTTGTATCCCAGCCAAGACCAACAATTACTTTCGAAAGACCTGGATTTGTTTTCGTTAAATCTACTTTTTGTCCTTTTTGTAATGAAATAGCTGCCATATATAGCGCCTCCTTAAAGATTATTGATAACGCGTTACAATTTCGCTTAAGTTTTTGGCTTGTGCTCCGTCTCCAATTGCAGAGAATTTCCATTCACCGTTATGGCGATATATTTCACCAGCAATTAGCGTCGTCTTTCCGCTGTAGTTATCTGTTAAATTATAACGTACTAACTCTTCATGTGTTTGTGGATTTTGAATACGAATATACGCATTGCGAATCATTCCAAAGTCTTGACGACGATTCACACAATCATAAATATTTACAACAAATATTAAGCGGTTCACTCTAGATGGAACTTTTGATAGTTCCACAAAGATAGTTTCATCATCGCCCGCTCCTTCACCTGTTAAATTATCACCTGAATGAGTAATACTTCCGCAAGAAGATAATTTATTTCCAAAATAAATAAGGTCATGTTTATTTAAAAAGCGATCATTTTCAAGCATAATCACAGATGCATCACAGTCAATATTCGTCTTACTTCCAAACAATGAAGATAAAAATCCACCTGATTTTTCAAGAGGATCCCAACCCAAGCCAACTTGTAACTTTGTTAAACCAGGTTGTCCTTTCGTTAAGTCGATCTTCTGTCCTTTTTCTAAAATAATAGGCATGAAGTCTCTTCCTTTCTACAAATCACTTTCCACCTAGGAAAATATTGTATTCTTTCTTTATATTGTAGCATTTTTCATAGATTGAGAAAAAGAATAATTTCGTAATTATACGAAAACACTTATTTGATTTCATCGTACTGATGTAAGAAGTGCGAGAATTCCTGCTTTACTAATAACACATATAAAATATAAGGCCCTCAACGCTTATATGTGAATTATTTTTTGCCCAATTCTAAATGTAACTCTGTTTGTACATAATGACTTTACAAAAATTTACCTATTCCATCTAACTTAATGCTCATATTACTCATCTCTATGTAACATAAAAGTTATGAAACTATCTATTTTTTAGTATGAAGATACAAGTTTTACAGAATCTGCTTTCGCATACACACTCGTATATGCCTTGTTATCAGAAACCAGCTCATAATATGTTCCATTTGAAGTTTGAATCGTTCTTTTAATTGCAACCATAATATTACTGGATACTGAACTAGCTTGTTCGTTAGCTAAATTTTTATATAATACAGATCCTTGTTGCAGCATCCCCAGTTGGTATTTATTTAAATCTTTTCCACCATTCATAGCATCGAGTCTATTCATAAGAGAACCAATTTGTTGTCCCCAATTCTCATCACTTGCATACATGACATTCATACCTTGTGATTTATCTCCCAAGTTCCCGCCATTATATGTCCAGCCATTTGGATTTAAATAATTTTGATCAATATATGAAGCGCAGAAATCAATACCTTCTTCCCATGTATTAAACGCCGTTGCACCGTTGTATGGATCAGAATCTACCGCTCTAAAACCAAATAAATTTTTCTTATCTTGCGCAATACGACTTTTTCCCCAACCAGATTCTAAAACGGCGTGAGATACTAAATATCCTGCATTTAAACTATATTTTTGTGCTGCATTAACGAAATATTGCCCAGTTCCAATAAGCGGACTATCTGGACTATATTTTCTGAGGAAATCATCAATATCTTTCCCTGTATAAATAGATGTAACGCGAAGCGGCATATATTCAAAATATTGATAACTATCTTGTCCACCAATTTGTGTTTTATCAAATGCCTCATAACGCTCACCTTCTTTTAAATGCTTCGACGCATTACCAATTTGAGACGTCGTATACTTTTTCGAAGAAGCATTATATGCGTAGTGATATAGCTTTCCATCTTTCACGGTATAGTATGACGTTGATTCATGAAGCATGTTTGGATATAAAGTTACATCGTTTATATTTACATATCCTGTGGTATCATCAATTTTTACATAAACACGATCCCCAGCCACTTTTACAAATTTTAAGTCAGCTCCTTCTCGTACATATGTTAACTTCTTACCAGTCGCGATATCATAAATATTAACCACACCATTTGCTCGTACAAAACCTTGTTTCATATTCACAACTTTACCATCGCTAACAATATAACCATCTTCTTGCATTGTTTGTAGCTCTTGTTCTGCTTCCATCCCATTAGACTTTTGAACTTTTTTCGTCGCTGTGACCACTTCATAAGAAGATGCTTGTTTTAATTTTAAGAACTGTAAAGACACATAACCTTCTACACCATTCGCTCGAACTTTTGCCCAACCATTTTCCTTGCTAAGTACTGAGACTGACTCACCATTCTTCAAGCGTGCTACAACTGAAGTACTTGTAGAAGGACCTTGGCGCACATTTAATAAAGCTGCATTTACAATTCCTCTTTCTTCTGTCACTTGTCCTTTATTTCCATCGTTAGCATCCGAACTCGTACTAATTTGCACAAATTCTAGTGAAACATAGCCTTCTTTTCCTTTGTATGCAATCTTCGCCCAGCCGTTTTCTTTCCCTAATACTGTTACCTTCTCACCTTGTTTTAAGTTTCCGAGAATGACACTGCTTGTGTTCGCGGCGCTTCTTACTCGTAGGCTTGTTGCCGTTATCGTTCCCGTCTCTTGGGTACCCGTTACGATGTTTTCTGGCGGCTTTTCTGCTGGTTTTTCCGCTGGCTTCCCTTCTAACTTCACAAATTCTAGTGAAACATAGCCTTCTTTTCCTTTGTATGCAATCTTCGCCCAGCCGTTTTCTTTTCCTAATACTGTTATCTTTTCACCTTGTTTTAAGTTTCCGAGAATGGTACTGTTTGTATTTGCTGCACTTCTTACTCGAAGGCTTGTTGCCGTTATCGTTCCTGTCTCTTCGGTACCCGTTACGATATTTTCTGGCGGCTTTTCTGCTGGTTTTTCCGCTAATTTCTCTTCTAATTTCACAAATTCTAGTGAAACGTAACCTTCTTTTCCGTTGTATGCAATCTTCGCCCAGCCATTCGCTTTCCCTAATACTGTTACCTTCTCACCTTGTTTTAAGTTTCCAAGAATTGAACTCGTTGTATTTGCTGCACTTCTTACTCGTAAACTTGTTGCCGTTATTGTTCCTGTCTCTTGGGTACCCGTTACGATGTTTTCTGGTGGCTTTTCTGCTGGTTTGCCTTCTAACTTCACAAATTCTAGTGAAACGTAACCTTCTTTACCTTTATACTCAATTTTCGCCCAGCCGTTTCCTTTTCCCAGTACCGTTATCTTCTCGCCTTGTTTTAAGTTTCCGAGAATGGTACTCGTTGTATTTGCTGCGCTTCTTACTCGTAGACTTGTTGCCGTTATTGTTCCCGTCTCTTGGGTACCCGTTACGATATTTTCTGGTGGCTTTTCTGCTGGTTTTTCTACTGGTTTGCCTTCTAATTTCACAAATTCTAGTGAAACATAGCCTTCTTTTCCGTTGTACGCAATCTTTGCCCAACCATTCGCTTTCCCTAATACCGTTACCTTCTCACCTTGTTTTAAGTTTCCGAGAATGGTACTGCTTGTGTTTGCTGCGCTTCTTACTCGTAAACTTGTTGCTGTAACTGTTCCTGTCTCTTGGGTACTCGTTACGATATTTTCTGGCGGCTTTTCTGCTGGTTTTTCTGCTGGCTTCCCTTCTAATTTCACAAATTCTAGTGAAACGTAACCTTCTTTACCTTTATACTCAATTTTCGCCCAACCATTTGCTTTCCCTAATACCGTTACCTTCTCACCTTGTTTTAAGTTTCCGAGAATGGTACTGCTTGTGTTTGCTGCGCTTCTTACTCGTAGACTTGTTGCCGTAATTGTTCCTGTCTCTTGGGTACTCGTTACGATATTTTCTGGTGGCTTTTCTGCTGGTTTTTCTGCTGGCTTCCCTTCTAATTTCACAAATTCTAGTGAAACGTAACCTTCTTTACCTTTATACTCAATTTTCGCCCAACCATTTGCTTTCCCTAAAATTGTTACATTCTCTCCTTTTTGAACACTTCCAAGAAGAGTACTACCTAAAACAGGACTATTACGAACATTTAAACGAGTTGCTGTTACAACACCAGTTTCGCGTTGTCCATTGTTAATACTCGGTTGTTGCTTAGATTCTATTGCAGGTTTCGTCCCTACTATCTTTAAAAACTGCAGTGAGACATATCCTTCTTTCCCATTGTGAGAAATTTTTGCCCACTCTTTTTGTACTTCTAATATTTTCACAGTTGTTCCTTGCTTTACTTGCCCAATAATTGGACTTTGTGTTGTTGGTTGTTGGCGTATATTTAAATTCGTTGCGTTTACTGTCGCTGTGCTTTCTTCTTGTGCAAAAGCATGTGTGGAAATAAGAGAGGCTGCTGTTGCTATAAGTGTACCCGCTATTAGTTGCTTTTCCATTCTCTTCATATTTTATAAGAATATAAGGATTATTATATTCTCAGTTCACTCCCTTCCCATATTTTCTTATCTAATATTGTAGCATGAATACTACTATCCTCTGTGTTTGAAAAATGTTAACAATCTATGAAACCACATACAAATTCATATCAAGAAAATACACCATACACTATTGAAAAAGGCTAGCATTTTGCCAACCTTTTTCGCCTTTAATAGGCCCACTTGTACTTACTTACTATCATCTAATCACTATACGAATTCTTTAATACGCCTTACCCCAATACACCATATGCTTCGCATCTTTCTCACAGCACACACATTGTTTAGCTAATTCCTCTTGTTCAAATGGCATACAACGTGATGTAACACCTACTTCTTCTTTCAACTTTTCTTCACAAGCAAGACTTCCACACCACATCGCTTTAATAAACCCTTGTTTTTCTTCTGCTACTTGTTTCATTTCTTCAAAAGTAGTAGCTATATATGTTTTTTCTTCACGAAATACTTTTGCTTTTTCAAAAAGAGACTGCTGAATGTCATCAAGTAATGTTGTAATACGTTCTTCTAATTCGTTTATAGATACAAATTCTTTCTCTTTTGTATCACGGCGTACAAGGACAACTTGATTTTTTTCAATATCTTTCGGCCCTACTTCTAAGCGAATTGGTACTCCCTTCATCTCATATTCATTAAACTTCCAGCCTGGTGTTTTGTTGCTTGCATCCATTTTCACACGCGCAACTTTCTGAATACGAGTTTGAAGCTCAGTTGCTTTTTCTAACACGCCTTCTTTGTGCTGGGCAATTGGTACAATCATCACTTGCATTGGCGCAATCTTTGGTGGTAACACAAGTCCATTATTATCGCTGTGTACCATAATAAGTGCACCAATCATTCTCGTTGTTACACCCCAAGATGTTTGATGTGCATACTGCCATTTTCCATTTCGATCTAAAAATTTAATATCAAACGCCTCGGTGAAGTTAGTGCCAAAGTTATGTGACGTGCCCGTCTGTAGTGCCTTACCATCATGCATTAAACTTTCAATTGTATAAGTTGCTTTAGCACCTGCAAACTTTTCTTTTTCCGTCTTCTGCCCTTTTATAACTGGAATAGCTAAATACTCTTCACAAAACGACGCATATATATCTAAAATATTAAGCGTTTCTTGCTGTGATTCTTCCGCTGTTTCATGAATTGTATGACCTTCTTGCCATAAAAATTCAGTTGTGCGTAAGAACGGACGCGTTGTTTTTTCCCAACGTACAACTGAACACCATTGGTTATATAACTTTGGTAAATCATTATACGACTGAACAATTTTCGAGAAGTGCTCACAGAATAACGTTTCTGATGTTGGACGAACACAAAGACGCTCTGCTAATTCTTCACTTCCTCCATGTGTAACCCACGCTACTTCTGGTGCAAAACCTTCCACATGATCTTTCTCTTTTTGAAGTAAACTTTCTGGAATAAACATTGGCATATACACATTTTCATGCCCTGTTTCTTTTAATTTTCCGTCCATCACTTTTTGAATATTTTCCCAGATCCCAAAACCATATGGACGTAAAATCATACATCCTTTTACGCTCGAATAATCAACAAGCTCAGCTTTTTTAACGATATCGGTATACCACTGTGCGAAATCTTCTTCCATTTTTGTAATGGCTTGTACTTGTTCTTTTACCATCTACTTTTCCTCCTTCAAAAAAATAAAAAAAGCTCGTGTCCCTATAATAGGGACCGAGCTTTTGTCGGCGTTACCACCCTGATTCATATACAATATGTATATGCTCTCTTGTTTGATAACGGGAATATCCCGCTGCCTATGCAGAACTCAAAGGTAGGTTCCATATTGTCTTTTAAGAATCTCTCAGCCACCGGATTCTCTCTCTGCAAAAAGATTGAACATGTACTAATCCTTTTTCATCGTCATAACAATATAAATTTGTTGACTATCATAATACACACTTCATTGTAAAGCAATATAAAATTTTCTGATTCTTGTATATTCTTTTCATTTTATTTTGTTTTATACTTGTATTATATATATTTATCTCGAAAAAATTTTACAACTTGGTGAAGTAACATCCCAATAATTGTTCCAATTAGGATAAAGAAACATAGAAAACCATATCCCATACCTTCCCATCCACCAATAAAAAACAATGTGAATAAAAAACAAACGAAACAAATTATAATTACAATAAGCCCAAAGGCAATGTCAAACGAACGGTTCGGAAAGCTTTTTCGTAACATAAACGAAATTAAAAAAACAACAACCGTTGTGATAATACTGATTATCCAAAAGATCTCCACCTTTTCCACCCCCTTCTCCTCCTAAATGTATTATATGTTATAAAGTCTAAAAATTTAAAAAATACTTTTTTCTAAAGATAAGTTTTTATCACTAAATACTAATAGTAATATATAAAAATAGGATATAGAAACTTGTGGAGGTATTTTCTATGAACAAACCTGTAACAAAGCATGTTGTTATTTTATCTTTTGATTGTTTATCAGCTTTAGATTTTCCTATATTACAAACACTTCCTCACTTTCGTTCTTTACTGAAACGCGGTGCGTACGCTGAAAAAGTCGAGAGTATTTATCCATCTGTTACATATCCAAGTCATGCAACGATTGTGACAGGAAATTATCCTGCAAAACATGGCGTTGTAAACAATACACTGCTGCAACCTGGAAAAGAATCGCCCGACTGGCACTGGTACCGCCGTTCTATTAAAGGAACAACCCTTTATGATGAAGCGCGAAAAGCAAACTTAAAAACAGCTGCACTTCTATGGCCTGTCACAGGAAAAGCAAAAATTGATTACAACATGCCTGAAATTTTTCCAAATCGGCCATGGCAAAATCAAGTACTCGTCTCCTTATTCAGTGGAAGTCCATTGTATCAATTAGGATTAAATCAGCGCTTTGGTCATATTCGGAACGGTTTATCACAACCAGAGCTAGATGATTTTGTTCTCGCTTCTGCGGTACACACAATTCAAACGAAAAAGCCAAACCTTATGTTTGTTCATTTTACTGATTTAGATACACAGCGCCATTATCATGGATTTTCTTCTGAAGAAACAGTAGCAGCTATTCATCGCCATGACAAACGTCTAGGTGCAATTGTTGAGGCGTTAAAAGAAAGCGGCATTTACGAAGAAGCAACTATCATTGCACTCGGGGATCATAGCGCATTAGATGAGCATAAAGCTATTCAATTAAATGTCTTATTGCGTGAAAAAGGATTCCTTACTGTGAACAAAAAAGGAGAAGTAACAAATTGGAAAGCCTATTGCCAAAGCTGTGATGGTTCAGCATATGTATACGTAAAAGATAAAAATGATACAGACACAATTGGAAGTTTGCACCGTCTGCTGCAAGAAATCATGCAAGATGAACAAAACGGAATTGAATTTCTATTAACCGATGAGGAAGCAAAAGATCTCGGAGCTGACGGAAATTGCCTCTTTATGCTTGAAGCACGAGAAGGGTATTACTTTTTAGAAAATCATACTGGAGACTTTATAAGAGAGATTACAAGAGAAGATGTAACCTCTAGCAAAAAATATACGTTTGGTACTCATGGCTATTCTCCATCAAAACCAAATTACGAAACAATTTTCATGGCAGCTGGTAAGGGGATTCGTCAAGGAGCAATTATTCCACGTATGCGACTTATTGATGAAGGTCCTACAATTGCAAGACTGCTTGGATTACATCTCGGTGAAACAGATGGCACTGTTATAGAGGAGTTATTATACATGTAAAGTTAAGTAAAAGCTTTGTAAAGATTGCGTCAGTTTCTCTTTTTTACACATGCTTTTTTGTACAATAACATTAGATTAGTTGGGGGAGGAACAAATATGAAAAAAATGTCCAGGCAAGAAAAGAGCTGGATATTATACGACTGGGCAAACTCAGTGTATTCACTCGTCATTACAACTGCTTTATTTCCAATCTACTTTAAAGCAGCTGCTAAAGAAGCTGGACTTGCAGGCACAACATCAACTGCGTATTGGGGTTATACCAATTCCTTTGCAACACTTCTTGTGTCTATACTTGCCCCAATTCTTGGTACGATTGCCGATTATAGAGGATTTAAGAAACGTTTTTTCACATTCTTTTTCCTATTAGGTATTATTTTTACAAGTATGCTGGCAGTAGTACCAACTTCGCAGTGGATTCTCTTACTTTGCTGTTATATGCTCACTTTAATTGGATTTGCAGGAGCAAATATTTTTTACGATGCTTTTTTAATAGATGTGACGACAGAGGAACGCATGAATCGTATTTCCACACGTGGATTTGCCCTTGGCTATATCGGAAGTACAATTCCATTTATAGGCTGCATGGCCCTTATTATTCTTTCACAAAAAGGTGCTATACCATTATCTGTCAGCGTGGCAACTCAAATTTCGTTCGCAATTACAGCGCTTTGGTGGGGACTATTTACCATCCCTATGTTAAAAAATGTTGAACAACGTTATTATATCGAACGCGATCCAAATCCTGTTACTACAAGCTTTAAACGCCTTATTCATACATTTAAAAATATCCGTCAATATCGAACAGTTTTTTTCTTTCTCCTTGCCTACTTCTTCTACATTGATGGAGTCGATACAATCATCACAATGTCAACAGCATATGGAACAGACCTTGGAATTAGTGCAACAAACCTATTAATTATTCTGTTCGTTACTCAAATCGTCGCCGGCCCATTTGCACTATTATATGGCAAGTTATCAGAAACATTTACTGGAAAGAAAATGTTATATGTTGGTATTATTATTTATATTATTATTTGTACGTATGCTTATTTCCTAAAAACAACGCTAGATTTCTGGATTTTAGCGATGCTCGTCGCTACTTCACAAGGTGGTATTCAAGCGTTAAGCCGCTCCTATTTTGCAAAGCTCATTCCAAAAGAATCCGCAAATGAATTTTTTGGATTTTATAACATATTCGGAAAATTCGCTGCGATTATGGGACCTGTTCTCGTCGGTGTCACAACGCAGTTAACCGGCAAAACAAACGCTGGCGTGTTAAGCATTATCATATTATTTATTATCGGTGGATTTCTTTTAACACGCGTACCAGAAGTATCTTCCGCTTCTGTAACACCACCTTCGCCAAAATCAGAAACATTATAATAAAAATCTCTCCCATCTTATGTTAGAGGGAGAGATTTTTTTGCTATTGCTTACAACAGCCTCTCTTACTAATCAAACGTTTGTTTAATAGATTTCATCACGGTTTCATACAATTAATCAAACGTTTGTTTAAATTTAAAAACAAAAAATGCGCCTTCTTCAGACGCATTTCCATATTAACTTCAATCGCCACCACAACTTCCACCATCTCCGCCATCTCCACCAAAAGAACTATCGCAATCTCCTGAACTCTCACTAGGTCCTGCGAAAAAAAATGGTGTAGCAGTATACGTTGTACTATCCGTTGCATCAGACTTATATTGTTTTCGTGCCCGCTTTCTTTCACTAGATACAATTACTTTTACAATAATCCAAAATAGTATAATAAAAAGCACAGCACCTACTAATATTTCCATTTTAAATCCCCCTTTCACTACTCAACCATTTGTAGAATACGATTTATATTCTCCAAAGAAATGAAACGAGATTCTCGTACTATTTCTTTTCCACCGTGAAATAGTAAAACGGTTGGTGCAGTCAACACTAAATATTTCGCTGAAATTTCCCTCATGTCCTCTAATGAAACAACAATTTTTTCCACATTAGGGTAAAGTTCAAGTAATCGCATTATTTTTTCAAGCATAACGTCACATACACCACAATCCGCAGTTTTAATAAATAATAGACATAATGGTTGTTGCTCAATATATGCTGCTAATTCTTCTACATTTGAAAATTGTTTCATACGAATCCCTCTTACATAAATTTTTGAAATATCTTTTTACGATATATGCCAAATACTGATGTTTCTTTTAATTTACGCCTTTCTAGCAGTTGCTGAAAACGAAGTGATTTTGCGGTTAATTCTTCTTGTAATTTTCTTCTCTCTACCTCATCATGACAACAAGCAATTAAGTCTTCAATTTTTAACATATCTTTTTGTAACTGCATTTCTTCAGGAATCATACCAGCATTTTTTAAAATTTTATAACTTATACGAAGCTCTTCTGGAATCATCGATAAATCTTCTAACTCAAGAGGTTTCCCTTTCCCCGGAAGATCTTCAAAATCACCGTTTTTCATCGCTTGACGAATACGTTCCTCAGCAAGAATTGAAAAGATATCCATAATACCACTTCCTCTAATGTATTCAAACTCTTTTCTACAGTTTATCCTGCTATTCGCGGGCAGTAAGACCCCCACCTCAAGATGCAGAAAGAACTAAGAAGATAGGTGGGGGATACCCCCGATTGGTTCAACTAACAGGAAATACTTCTCTTACTATTAAACACGTTTACACCAATCTTGCACTGTCCAAACTTGCGTCACCCACTCTTCATAAAAAGCAGGTTCATGAGAAACTAGTAACACCGTACCTTCATATTGCATGAGAGCTTCCTTCAATACTTCCTTAGCTCGAACATCTAAATGGTTAGTCGGTTCATCTAAAACGAGTATATTACTTTCTGTTAACATCAATTCACATAAACGTACTTTCGTTTGTTCTCCACCACTTAATGAGCAAAGCGGTTGTCCAATATGTTCTTCTGTTAAACCGCACCTTGCTAGAGCCTGCCTAATTTCTTTTTGAGTCATATCAGGTCGCAATGACCATACTTCCTCAAGCGGTGTTTGCTCTGAAGCAAATTCTTCTTGTGCAAAATATGCTGGATTTACTCGCTCCCCTATTTTCACAATACCACTTAAAGGCTGCAAATGTCCCAGTAACGTTTTTAACATTGTTGTTTTCCCAATACCGTTATAGCCGACGATGGCAATTTTTTCACCGCGCTTTACTTGTAAATCAATTGGTGCGAATAAAGGCTCTGTATAACCAATTTGCATATCCTTTGCCTCTAAAATCCGACTCACAGGATCACAGTGAACATGAAACGTAAAACGTGGCTGCAATGCAGAAGTTGGTTTTCCGATTTTGTTTATTTTTTCTAATACTTTTTCGCGGCTTTTTGCTTGTTTTGCTTTACGAATTTTATTCTTTTGAATAAAATTCTTTAACTTTCCAATTTCTCTTTGCTGCCTGTCATACGCCACTTGTAATTGCTGTTTATTTTGTTCATAGTTTTTTATAAATGTCTGATAATTACCTATATAACGTTTCATTCCTTTATGTTCTAAATGATAAATTACATTGGTAATTTCATTTAAAAACCTTTCATCATGCGAAACCACAATGTAAGCATGTTCGTAATTTTTCAAATACCCTATAAGCCACTCAATGTGCACGTTATCGAGATAGTTTGTTGGTTCATCAAGTAATAAAACATGCGGTTCTTCTAATAATAATTTTCCTAATAATAGTTTTGTTCGTTGGCCGCCGCTTAGTTTTTCCACCTCACGCTCCATACCAAGTGCTAAAATCCCTAATCCCGCAGCAACTTCCTCTATTTTTGCATCAATATGATAAAAATCAGAATGCTCTAGTATACTTTGTAACTCTCCGTATTGTACTAACAATTGCTCAAGATTATCACCTGCTGTTGCCATTTCTTCCGCTATTTGCAACATATTATATTCAATATCATATAGGTGTACAAAGGTACTTTGTAAGTATTTCATAACAGTTGTGCCAGCTTGCAAATCACTATGTTGCTGTAAAAAACCGACATTTACATGAGGAAACCATTCAACCTTTCCTGCATCAGGAAGTAACTCTCCCGCTATTATACGCAGTAATGTGGATTTTCCTGCTCCGTTGCTCCCTACTAGGCCAACACGCTCACCTCGAAGTAAGCGAACACAAATATTTTGAAAGATTATTTTATCCCCGTACATATGGGTAACATTCTCAACTGATAACATACTCATTTTACTCTCTCCTTTTCGCTTCACGTACAAAGCCAAACGAGAGAACAGCATGATAAAAACAATATTCAATTAGCTGAACATAAAAATGGGTAAGGTGAACACACCTTACCCATTACAATTTATTATTGTAAGAAAGGAATAAGGTTCTTTATCTACTGTCTTCTAGTCGGCTTTTGATCAAAAATTGGGCATACTTCTCCCTTATCAAGCCAAAACCATTTGAAGAACAGTTGATAAAGTCATCTTATCCTTTCACTCCTTTTGAAATCATTATTTTCTCATAATAATAGTATAAACAAAGCTCTTATATCATATTCTTCATTTTTCTTTTTGTTCCTGCACTCAAAAGAAAAAACTCTTAACAAATTAGATTTGTTAAGAGTTTTTTCGTCTATTTCCTCATATAAGGAGCCAATATTTTTAATATCTCTGTTTTATCTTCTTTTAGTTCTTCAGAGGTTAACATATTCATTGTTCTAGGTCGTGGCAAGTTCACCTTGACTTCTCCAACAATTGTTGATGGTTGCTGCGACATAATGAAGACACGATCTGATAATAAAATAGCTTCGTCTAAATCATGCGTGACCATAATAATGGTTTGCTTTCCTTTTTGCCACGATTCTAATAGCCAGCTATGAACTTCCATTTTTGTAAATGCATCTAATTTCCCAAAGGGCTCATCAAGCAGCATAATCGGTTTATCACATAAATACGTACGTAAAAAACTAACACGTTGCCGCATTCCACCGGATAAAGCATCTGGGTAATGATTCGCATATTCATCAAGTCCAAATTGCCTTAGCGCATCCATACCAGCTTCTAATCGTTTTCTTTTTGGCTGTCCCTCAATTTCTAAAGGCAACACAATATTATGAAGAGCAGAACGCCACGGAAGCAAAAGATCTTGCTGCGGCATATAGCTGACAATCTCCCGATTCATAACGGATTGATTTTCGTAAAGTACATCTCCCTCATTTGCTCCTTCAATTCCGGCAATAATGTTTAATAATGTACTTTTTCCGCAACCACTTGGCCCAACAAAGGAAACAAACTCTCCATCCTGAATTGAGACGTCCATATGCTCTAGCACTGTTTTCCCATCAAATGTTTTCGTAACGTCTTTTACTTGTAATCCGCTCATTTTTCGCTTGGAAGGAATTCGTTTGTAAAGGCCGCGTTCACATCAATTTTCTTTTTAATGACTTTATTGTCATATAAGAAATTCATATAATTGGTCCATACTTCTTCCTTCTGTACTCCCCACGCTTTCGCATCATCTTGATATTTCGTACTTAACCATTTTTGACTTTCTTGCACTAACTCTTTATTGATGTCAGGTACATTTTTAATTAAAATATCCGCTGCTTCTTTCGGTTCCTTAATTGCAAAGTTATAACCATCTGTTGTTGCTTTCATAAATTTCTTCACAAAGTCTTTATCTTGTTTTGCATGTTTTTCACTTGTAATAATAACAGGACTATAATAATCTAATGCTGGATCTAAATCTTTTAACATAATTGTATTCAATTCAATACCTTGTCTCTTTGCCTCAATTCCATCCCAGCCATAATAGATCCACTCAAAATCAGCATCGCGGCCAATAGATTTAAAGAAATCAGTTTGTCCAAGTACAACATTCTGTACTTTACTATAGTCAGCTTGATGCTTATCCATAATTGTTTTTAATGTCGCTTCTTCTGCTGGTGCACCCCAGCCGCCATATCTTTTTCCTTCAAATGCCTTCGGTGATGTTATGTTATCTTTTTTTAGAGACGCGAACGCAGATGTATTATGTTGAATAATTGCCCCAATTGATACAACTGGAATGTCTTCTACACGTGCTGTTGTTACGTTTTCTTGGTAGCTTACACCAAAGTCAGCCTTTCCTGATGCAACCATTTGTTCAACAGAAGTATTATCACCTGGCTGAATAATTTCTACATCTAATCCTTGTTTTTTATAGTAATCTTTCGTCTTTGCTACATATAAACCAGTATGGTTTGTATTTGGAAACCAGTCCAATACCACTGTTACTTTCTTCTCTTTACTCTCTGCTTTCTTGTCTGCTGAGCAACCTGCAAATGTAAATAGTAGAGAAGCTGCTAATAGCATTTTTAACCCTTTTTTCATTTTCCCTCATCCTTCCTGTAAATCCATGGTGCTGTTAGTCTTGCCATCAATTCAACAATAAAATACAACAATAACGTCATCCCAACAATAACAAAGGCTATTGCAAATACACGTGCTGTTAAAAAAGATTTTGTTGCCCTTGTCAGCATAACACCTAGCCCTTCACTTGCACCAAGCCATTCTCCAATAATAGCGCCCATTACGCTATATGTAACTGCAATTTTTAATCCTGAAAAAAAGTATGGCAATACTGCTGGAAATTTTACTTTTTGATATACTTGCCACTTGCTTGCTCGCATCGTTTGAAGTAATTTCAGCATTGCTTTATCTACCGTTTGAAAACCTTCTAAAATGCTAAGCGCAATTGGAAAGAAGCATACAAGAATAACAACCATTACTTTTGGCAGCATTCCATAGCCAAACCAAATAATAAATAAAGGTGCGAGCACGACAATCGGAATCGTTTGCGAAATCACCAATAGTGGATTAATTAAGACACGGAACAACGGAATGACGTCCATAATAATTGCAATGCTCGTTCCAATTACAATCGCAAAAAATAATCCGATTAAAACTTCTTGCAGCGTCTGCACCGTATTTGGAAGTAGTAAATCTTTCATTTCTATAAGTTCACGTACAATCGCAGAAGGCTTCGGTAAAATCCACGGTTCAATATGAAATACTGACACAGCCCCTTCCCATATTGCAACGAGAAAAAGAAGCCAAACCATTGTAATCGTTATGTTAGATCGTTTCTGTTTTTTCATGCTCTTCACGATACTTCCACACTTTTTCATCAATCGTTACACCTGTGCTTGGACGATAGTGAATTTTAATAGAAGTAATGACTTCTTCAGCTCCATCATCTATACAAGCTTGCTGCGCACGTTTGATGATATCAAGAAGCTCATCTAATTCCCCTTCCATCGTTGTTTCCATCGCACCAACTTCATAGCGTACACCAGATTGCTGAACAACCTCAATCGCTTTATCTACAACTGTATATACATCTTTCTGCTTTGCTTGTGGTACAACTGAAAATGAAATCGTAACTTGCTGTGACATACTAAATTCCTCCTTATATTAAATAGGTTTCACGAAAAAAGAAAAGGCTTTCCTGCCACGGAGCAGGAAAGCCTTATATTCAAGTTATCATAGATTAACAATCTGCTACGATGCTTGATAAAACTCCCTACGCTGGCATTATCCAGGTCAGGTTAAGGGTCGATGTATTGTTACATCCTCTCAGCCACACGAGCTCCCCTGTTCCAATTCGTTTTCATTGTAGCACGGATTATTTTTGTGAACAAACAAAATTAAATTTTTTCTCCTAATGATACTGTCCTCAAATTAATCTTCATATATTCTATTGTACTCACAAATTGATATGGAAAGGTGGAATTTGCATGGGCATTCGCTTTATCAAGATTTCTTCTATTTATTTTGTCATCGGCGTCTGTATGGGGATGTATATGTCAATGTCTCTTAAATTTGCATTAAAAGGGGTACATGTTCACTTGCTGCTTCTTGGCTGGACTTCAATGATGGTAGCTGGCATTTTATATCATATCTTTCAAGAAGCTGGTCATTCTAAACTAGGAAAAATTCATTTTTGGCTACTTAATATTGGGCTGCCAGTTATGATGATTGCACTAGCTCTTGAGATTTATGGAAATCATGCAGCTATTCCGTTTGTTGCCGGCGGTAGTATTCTTGTTGTTCTCGCTATTATTATATTTTCTATTAATATTTTTACACATATAAAAGAAAATTCATAATGAAACTCTTTATAAAGTGAAACTTCCATAATAAAGCTTAGTCTAATACATTTTTTTAATCAAATCCCCATAGGGATAGTCACTCTATCTAGAAACCTAGAAAAGTCACTTCAGAAAATCTGAGTTGACTTTTCATTCACATAATCCGCATTATCTGAAGTTAATAAAGTATGTTACAATCTCTTCTGTAAGAACGTTTCCATAATATCCTTCTTGAATCTTTCATAATCAAACTGAAAAGCTACATTATGCGTTTTATAGCCTGGATTAGTCGCAAAACGAAAGTCTGCAATGCTTTGACCAAATCCTTCTCCTTGATCAGGAATTACTTTAATGGGTACTCTTGAAAGGCTAACAACCTCTTGATTCAGCAAATACCACACTGTTACAAAATCATGCATAGGACTTCCGCTTATACCGGGATTAGACTTGGAGTAGAAACTATAATAATAGTCTAACATAGGTTTGATGATGAGTCCTGCAAGGTCCTGTGTATTCCGATGAAATGCATCGATTTGCTGGACCATTTCGGGTGTAACAATCGCATGTTGAGTTACATTTAACGGAATAATTGTCAAGTTCTTCGCATGCTGCAGAATTAAGTTTGCTGCATAAGGGTCGGCGTAAAAGTTAGCTTCAGCTACAGCAGTCACATTACCTGGATAAAAAAAGGCTCCGCCCATGCAAATACATTCCCTTACGTTCCGCATTGTTTCTAAATTTAATACAAAAGTCGTAGCTAACGAAGAAAGTCTTCCCAAATTGATAATTGTAAGATCTTCTAAATGTGAATGTATAACTTGGTAAATATCATTTAAGGGATAAACTGGATAAGAAATTTCAGGGGGAATGATAGGTCCTAATCCGAATTTCCCATGTACCTCAGGGAAATACTGAACCAATATACCTGTCAACGGTACAGAAGCACCAAGGAATACAGGTATCTCTTCTCTTCCTGCAATGTACTTCAAATAGTTAATATTTCTGATAGCATTCTCTCTTGATACATTTCCATAATCGGCGACAATCCCTACAATTTGAATATCTTTACGAAAGAAGGTATACAAAATAGCAAACGCATCATCAATTCCCAAATCTGTAAACAGGAGAACTTTTTTTTGCATATATCTTCCTCCAAAATTTATAAAATCCTATTTTCACTAAGGATGTAGTGAGTAGGATAGGCTTGTACGTATATATTTTATGTATTCCTAAAAAGTAAATTCTATTCATATGTAGTTATCATAAAAACAATTATTGGTATAAAAATGTGACTTACATAGCCAATCATTATCGTAGTAGACAAAAAAGCTCACTTCTTATCTTTTTTCAAATAAGAAGCTAGCTTAGTCTATTTCGACCTTAGCCCCTATAGTTTTGCGACCTCATGTTTCCATAAGTTTGCCTTTCTCGATGAACGAGTTGAACGATATAGGAGTTTTATGAGAATTACACAATTCTCTGTCCACAGATTACAACATCAAAATCAAATCGTCTATTTATTCGCACATATAAATATAAATTTCGTAATGATTCTTTTGTAAAATAATTGTAACAAAATAGAGCGAATCATGTTTTTGATATGCTATATAATAAAAATGGCTATTTTCAGAGATTTATTTTATTATTCATTATTTAATTTTTAAATCATTAAACAAATTAAATTATTTGATAATAACGATTGATTATTATCTCGGAGGTACTATACTATGTTCTGGCTACAGTTTATCATCTTATTACTCTGCATTTTCATCGGTGCGCGCCTTGGAGGTGTTGGCCTTGGAGTAATGGGAGGTGTTGGTATGACAATCTTTGTCTTCTTCTTCCACTTACAACCAACCTCTCCGCCAATCGATGTTATGCTTATGATTTTAGCAGTTATTACAGCCGCTGGGGCACTACAGGCTGCTGGGGGGATGGACTATCTTGTTCATATTGCAGAAAAAGCTCTCCGCAAAAACCCGAAACGTATTACGTTCTTTGCCCCAATCGTCACTTATTTATTTACGTTTTGTGCAGGGACAGGCCACGTTGCCTATTCAGTTCTTCCTGTCATTGCTGAAGTATCGCGTGAATCAGGAATTCGACCAGAGCGTCCACTGTCAATTGCTGTTATTGCATCGCAGCAAGCGATTACAGCAAGTCCAATTTCAGCAGCAACCGTTGCACTTCTCGCTATGCTTGCTGACTATAAGATTACACTATTAGATATTTTAAAAATTAGTATTCCATCTACTTTTATCGCTTGTATGTTAGCTGCTTTCGTCGTAAGCAAAATGGGAAAAGAGCTAAACGAAGATGAAGAATACTTAAAACGATTACAAGAAGGCATGATTCCAAAACTAGAAGAAAAGAAAGAATTTATTGTCCCGAAAGGTGCAAAACTGTCTGTTATCCTCTTTTTATTTGCAACAGTTCTAGTTGTTCTTCTTGGATCTTTTGAAGCGTTGCGTCCTAGCTGGATGATAGACGGAAAACTTGTACGTCTTTCTATGCCAAACACCATTGAAATGGTTATGCTAACAATCGCTGCACTTATTATTATTTTTTGTAAACCAAATGTAGAAAGCATCGTGTCTGGTAACGTCTTTAAAGCAGGAGCAACAGCAGTTGTTGCGATTTTCGGCATCGCATGGATGGGGGATACGTTCTTTAATGGTAACTTACAAATGATTCAAGGTTCTATTCAAGGTCTCGTAACGAGTGCACCGTGGTTATTCGCAATTGCACTATTCGTGCTATCAATCTTGTTATATAGCCAAGCTGCAACGGTACGTGCGTTAATACCACTTGGATTAACACTTGGCATTTCACCAGCACTATTAATTGCGATGTTCCCAGCTGTAAACGGATATTTCTTTATTCCAAACTACGGAACAATCGTTGCGGCAATTAACTTTGACCGTACAGGTACAACGCGTATCGGTAAATATGTGTTAAATCATAGCTTTATGATCCCGGGTCTTGTTGCAACAATTACATCAATCGGAATTGGAATGCTTCTCGTTTCACTGATGTTTTAATTAAGAAAGAGCTAGCCTTTACAAGGGCTAGCTCTTTTTAATCAAACGTTTGTTTAAATATTTATTCCGCTATTCGTGGGCAGTAAGCCCCCCACTGATGGAAGTTTCACTTTATTCAATGATATCAATGCTATATCCTTTCTTCCGCATTCCCATTAGCACTTGCTCAATATGCTCATTGTCTTTCGTCTCAAGAGAAAGGTGCAGCTGCGCATAACCTGGAAATACTTTCGTTCCAATCCTCTCTAAATGAATATGAAGAACATTTGCTTCAAAATCTGTTACAATCTGTAATACTTGCTGTAATTGCCCTGGCTTATCTTTAATCATCGTTGAAATATGGACAAATCGGCCTGCTTCAACCATCCCATGTTCAATAATACGAGAAATAAAATTAACATCAACATTACCACCACTTAATACAGGGACAATCTTTTTCCCTTGCTCAGGCATTTTTCCATATAACAGCGCAGCTAATGAAGTAGCACCCGATCCTTCTACAAGTAATTTATTACGTTCTAATAACATAAGCATTGTCCGAGCAATCTCCATTTCATCCACACAGAAAATATCATCTACATAACGCTGCACAAGCTGAAAAGTGAGATCCCCTGGTTTTTTCACCGCAATTCCATCGGCCATCGTTGGTGTTGATTGTACCGTCACCCTTTGTTTTTCCTGCAAGGATTGCTTCATACTAGGACACGCTAGCGCCTGTACACCATATATTTTCACCGATGGCTTTTGTTCTTTAATTGCCATCGCAACGCCCGCAATTAAACCACCACCGCCAATAGGACAAATGACCGCATCAACATCATCAAGCTGATGCAATATTTCTAACCCAACTGTTCCTTGTCCAGCAATAACATCCTCGTCATCAAATGGATGGACAAATGTCGCTCCAGTTCGTTCTTTTAAATCAAGTGCATAAGCTAACGCTTCATCAAAAACATTTCCTTGCAATTCTATATTAGCTCCGTAACGCTTTGTCGCAAGCACCTTACTAAGCGGGGCTCCTTTTGGCATAACAATCGTACAAGGAATGCCGAGCATATTACTAGAATAAGCAACACCTTGCGCATGATTACCAGCCGATGCTGCCACAACTCCTTTTTGTAATTCCTCTTTACTAAGTGAAGTCATCTTATTATAAGAACCACGCACCTTAAAGGAACCTGTCTTTTGCAAATTCTCGAGCTTTAAATATATTTCATTATGAGCTAGTTCACTAAATGTACTAGAATAATCTAATGGTGTCGTATGTACAATGCCTTTCATTTTTTCATGAGCAGCTATAATATTTTGTAACGTAATCATGTTGTCGCCTCCGAAGCAGTATATTCATACACTTTAGTTTCAAACGGCACAATTTGTTTTATACAAAAAAAAGAATATTGCTTTAAAATAGAGTTTGATCCAAAACACCTCACAAACCCGTATTTTACGGTAAATGAGAAGAATCCATTTTGAAAAAAAGATTGATTAAAATGGATTCTTCTTTAGCATATTTAAGTTTCGGTTTTATAAAAAAGTTTGATCATTTTTCACCTTAGATCTTCCACAATAGCGCCCGATTGCTGAAAATCATCTCTAGTTAAATTAGTATTTAATTGAGCCTCTTGGGGAAGCCCCGTTAGTCCAACCAGATTGTTTATAAACGGGGACATTTACGTAATTGATTTCCATCGGAATCTACAACTGTCATCATGCGAAGCCCTTCAAGATCCTCATTTGGAGGCTCAGTCATACAGATATCTTTTTTTACTCTTTAATTCGTTGTACCAGTTTTGACCTGCGAAATGTTAGTTAAAAATATGTACAAAAATATTAAATTTCAATAGTTCATACAATTAATTAAGGTGATAATATTCCTAATAAGGGTGGTGTTTGTTATAGGCTTAAATTTCATGTGGTAAATTTTAGAAAGTGAATTTTATAGATAAATTTTAATTTAATTACCACATCATTCACTCTTGGTTGTTTCAAGTTACAGTTAAAGAAATATAAATTGTTTCATTTAAAGGGGAGCTATTTCATGATCGAAAAGGAGAACTCTTCAGAAGATAAAAATAAAGAGAATATAAAAATTTCAATTATAATACCCGCCCATAATGAAGAAAGGTACATTGGAAAATGCTTAGAATCTATTTTAAAAGCCTCAAAATTAACTAAAAATCAAGTTGAAATCATTGTTGTGTTAAATCGATGTACAGACAGGACGGAAGAAATTGCAAAATCGTACAAATGTATCACAATAAAGAATAACGACAAAAACCTTTCTAAGATTAGGAACGCAGGTGTTGAAATAGCTAGAGGTGAAATCATCCTTACAATTGATGCAGATACACAGATGAACGAACATGTGTTGTCTAAGGCAGAGGAGAACTTAACCACTGGAAAGTACATTGGCGGGGGAGTTACAGGAAAATTTGAAAGAATGTCTTTAGGTATTTTTGTTTCAACCTTATTATTAATTGGGCCACTATTATTTAAATATGGAGCAATTTCCGTGGGAATCTTTTGGTGCTACAAAAAGGATTTTAAATCGATTAAGGGATTTAATGAAAATATGCTTATGGCAGAAGATGCAGACTTCGCTAAACGGTTAAAAGCGTGGGGAAAAAAGAAGGGAAAAAAATACGGGACGATTCAAAATGGGATGATAACTTCAAGCAGAAAGTTTGATAAACATGGAGACTGGGTTTTACTTAAACGTCCGAAAATGATATTAGCTTATCTTAAAGGAACAGACCAGAAATATGCGGATGAAGCATATTATGAAAATCAAGATAGATAAAAATAGAAGTACCATTAGTTTGTTCGTGAGTTAAACTAAAGCTAGGTTTCAAGATTAGAAATAAAAAATAAAGGTAAACAGATTGTGAAAAAATGTACTTAAATAAACAGTAGCGCTAATCGAAGAAGGATTAACGCTTTTTTTGTTGAAGTTACTAAACTATCGGGTAGCTTACCTTCAATAAGATCTTCCATAATCTGGCCCGATTGTTGAACAAGAAAAACCCTGCATTTCAAGCAGGATTTTTGATCAAACTTTTTTACAAACAGTACATCTTTTTTATAAACGGTACGACTTTATTCCAAACCGACAAAGAACCATTTCTTCATGTTAGAAATGATTCTTTTCATATATGAACTGATTATTTTTTTACTAACTCAGCTAATCTCTTCGTACTATTATAAGGAGAATCCGCTAAACTAATCGCTGAAATAACAGAAACTCCATCCGCACCTGCTTCAATGACAGAAGCAGCATTTTCAATTGAAATTCCACCAATACCGACAATCGGAATTTCAATACCACTTTCGCGGAAGAAACATAATCCTTCCGTTCCTTGTACTGCTTTTGCATCTTTTTTTGTATTTGTTGGAAAAATCGGCCCTACACCCAAATAATCTGCACCATTTTCAATCGCAAAACGTGCTTCTTCTATCGTATGAGCGGATACACCGATAATTTTATCTCCCATTTTTTCACGTACTGTCCGAATCCCTTCATCATCTTGCCCAACATGAACACCATCTGCATCTAATTCTAGTGCTAATTCCACATCATCATTTACGATAAATGGAACATCATACTCTTTACACAAAGACTGAAGCTGTTTTGCAAATGCATATCGTTCTTCTCCCGTTAATGCTCCTTCACCTTTTTCACGATATTGAAAGATTGTAATTCCACCATCAAGTGCTTCTTTCATGACTTGTAATGGATCTTTGCGGCAATTGCTGCTCCCCATAATAAAATATACTTGTAATAATTCGGACATATACTGTTTATCGATGCGCGCCATTTCTCTCACCCTTTCTTAACGAACTTCTTCGACATTCCCATATTGTTCAACGTCTTTTGCAGTAACATTTGCTAACTGATTAAGAAATTCAATTTGGAAACTTCCTGGTCCTTGATCAGCCGTTTTGTTTGCCGCAATTTCTGCCGCTACACCATAAAGCGTTACCGCTGCGACTGCCGCTTTTACATAGTCCCTTTCGACTGCTGCAAATGCTCCGATAACAGATGTTAATAAACAGCCTGTTCCTGTTACTTTTGTTAAAATAGGATGACCGTTACGAAGAATGAATGTTCTTTCTCCATCTGTTATAACGTCTTCTTTTCCAGTGATAACAGCAACAGTATCTAACTGCTCTGCTGTTTGTTTCGCAATGGAAACAACATCACCGTTTCCTTCCCCTGCATCAACACCTTTAATCTCCCACTTCTCATCAATAACATTTGCAATTTCCGCCGCATTGCCGCGAATGATTGCTAGTTTTACTTCACTTGGGATATGTCTTGCTACTTCTGTTCGGTACGAAGTTGCGCCAGCACCAACAGGATCAAACAAAACCGGGACGTTGTGCGCATTTGCTGATTTCCCAGCAATGCCCATCGCTTCTACTTCTTCCGGACGAAGTGTTCCCATATTTAAAACAAGCGCTCCAGCAATACTTGCCATTTCAGCTACTTCTTCTTTCGCATATGCCATCACAGGCGATGCACCTAATGCAAGTAAACCATTAGCTGTAAAATTTGTCACAACAACATTTGTAATATTATGAACGAGTGGATTTCTTTCTCGTACTGTTTCAATTACTTGTGCAATTTCTTTGATTTTCATATTTGTCCATCTCCTTTTTTATAATGGGAGATATAGCTAAAAAAGACACTTTGCGCATGCAAAGTGTCTTCATAATGTGCTTTTACACTCTCCCTACGCTGGCATTATCCAACAGGTTCAAATGGTCAACGACAGATTAGCCGTACTCTCAGTTTGCATCCGCAAACTCCCATGTGTTTTATTATTCATCTAATTCAGAGTCTACCCTTATTCTATCAAAATCACAAGTTACATTTTTTTATGAAAGTTCTTCTCCTCTTAACTCATCAAAGATGTAAAGTATTTCATTACTAACAATAGATTCGAATCTTCCGAATAACTGAATCCAAAAAGGATGTATGCTATATTTAACTTACGGAAATTCGAAAGGATGTTTTAAATATGGCAAAAAGTGTTGTAATTGCTGAAAAACCTTCTGTTGCACGTGATATTGCACGTGTATTGAAGTGTGATAAAAAAGGAAATGGTTATATTGAAGGAAATAAGTATATCGTTACTTGGGCTTTAGGGCATCTCGTTACATTAGCAGATCCAGAAAGTTATGATGTGAAATATAAAAAATGGAATCTAGAAGATCTTCCAATGCTGCCTGAACGCTTAAAATTAACAGTGATCAAGCAGACTGGCAAACAATTTAATGCGGTTAAAAGCCAACTGACTAGAAATGATGTAAATGAAATTATCGTGGCTACAGATGCAGGAAGAGAAGGAGAGTTAGTCGCTCGTTGGATTATTGATAAAGTTAAAATTAATAAACCTATTAAACGTCTATGGATTTCATCTGTTACCGATAAAGCAATCAAAGACGGCTTTGCAAATTTGAAGCCTGGTAAAGCATATGACAATTTATACGCTTCAGCTGTCGCACGTTCTGAAGCCGACTGGTATATCGGTCTTAACGCAACACGCGCATTAACTACACGATTTAATGCGCAACTAAATTGCGGTCGTGTACAAACACCTACTGTGGCGATCATTGCAGGTCGTGAAGACGAAATTAAAAACTTCAAAGCGCAAACATACTACGGTATCGAAGCCCAAACAACAGACAAGTTAAAACTGACTTGGCAAGATGCGAAAGGCAATAGCCGTAGCTTCGATAAAGAAAAAATCGATACGATTGTGAAAAAACTAGGCAAACAAAATGCCATTGTCGTGGAAATTGAGAAAAAACCTAAAAAGTCGTTTTCTCCTGGTCTTTATGATTTAACAGAACTACAACGTGATGCGAATAAAATCTTTGGCTATTCCGCAAAAGAAACGTTAAATATTATGCAGAAACTATATGAGCAGCACAAGGTATTAACGTACCCTCGTACAGATTCACGCTATATCTCATCCGACATCGTAGGGACACTTCCAGAACGTTTGAAAGCGTGTGGAGTAGGCGAGTATCGTTCTTTAGCTAATAAGGTCTTAAATAAACCAATAAAAGCTTCTAAATCGTTTGTTGATGATAGTAAAGTAAGTGATCACCATGCAATCATTCCAACAGAAAGCTATGTCAACTTCTCAGCCTTCACAGATAAAGAACGCAAAATTTATGATTTAGTTGTAAAACGTTTCTTAGCAGTTTTATTCCCAGCTTTTGAATATGAACAACTAACGTTACGCGCAAAAATTGGTGATGAAAACTTCGTCGCACGCGGCAAAACAATTCTTAATTCTGGTTGGAAGGAAGTATACGAACATCGCTTTGAAGATGACGAGACAGTAGATGATTTAAAAGAACAAATCTTACCTCGCATCGAAAAAGGTGATACGTTAAACGTGAAACTAATTGCCCAAACATCAGGTCAAACAAAGCCACCTGCACGCTTTAATGAGGCAACATTGCTTTCGGCAATGGAAAATCCTACAAAGTACATGGGTACGCAAAATAAACAACTTGCAGACACATTAAAATCAACTGGTGGGCTAGGTACTGTTGCTACACGTGCTGATATTATTGACAAGCTATTCAATTCGTTCTTAATCGAAAAGCGCGGCAAAGATATTCACATTACATCAAAAGGCCGTCAGTTACTTGATTTAGTACCAGAAGAATTAAAATCCCCTGCACTAACTGCTGAATGGGAGCAAAAACTTGAGGCAATTGCGAAGGGTAAATTGAAAAAAGATGTATTCATTTCAGAAATGAAAAACTACACAAAAGAAATTGTTTCCGAAATTAAATCGAGCGATAAAAAATATAAGCACGATAACATTTCCACAAAAACTTGCCCAGACTGCGGTAAACCAATGTTAGAAGTAAACGGCAAAAAAGGTAAAATGCTTGTGTGCCAAGATCGTGAATGCGGTCATCGTAAAAATGTATCCCGCACTACAAATGCACGCTGCCCTCAGTGTAAGAAAAAACTAGAACTTCGAGGTGAAGGAGAAGGTCAAATCTTCGCATGTAAATGCGGCTATCGCGAGAAGCTTTCTTCATTCCAAGAACGTCGTAAGAAAGAATCTCGTGGCAAAGTAGATAAACGTTATGTGCAAAATTATATGAAACAACAACAAAAACAGGAAGAACCTTTAAATAATGCGTTCGCAGAAGCATTTAAAGGATTGAAATTTGATAAATAACACACCTAAAGGAGTTGACTTAAAAGGGATGTAGATGCCTTTTAAGTCAACTCCTTCTCACATGTCCACTAATATATCGACCGTTCTTTGTAATATATCGGCGCTTTTCACAATTTATCGACCGTTCTTTAGGATATATCGGCGCTTTTCACAATTTATCGACCGTTCTTTAGGATATATCGGCGCTTTTCACAATTTATCGACCGTTCTTTAGAATATATCGGCGCTTTTCACAATTTATCGACCGTTCTTTAGAATATATCGGCGCTTCGACACAAGATAAAGACCCTTCGACGATGTTCGACATACTGCATTTATATCTTTCCATAAACAAAAGGTTCCTGCCATAATTGGCAGAAACCTTTTTCTATTAGTGAATTAACTTACTTCCTTTTGCGTTTTCTACAAACTTGCTGCTCGACTTATTAATTGGCTTTTTCAAGAGCAGTGCAATAATAAGCATAACAACGACCCATATACACAATGCGAGAAGATCTTTCCATACAATATCCCACAGCATACCGCCAACTGTCTCACGAATCAAACTAATCGCATACGTAAACGGTAAAAATGGATAAATAGCTTGGAAGAATTTTGGCGTCATCTGAATTGGGAATGTTCCACCTGAACCGGCAACTTGAAGTACGAGCAAAATAACCGCCATTGACTTTCCGACGTTTCCAAATACAGAAACGAGCGAGTAAACAATACAGACGAATACCCCACTAATCAACATACTAAATAGAACAAACCAGAATTTATCTACTACATAAGTACCTAGTAAAAACATATCGCCCATTGCTACGATAAACGCCTGTGCAAGGCCAACCGTTAAGAACGTTAAAAAACGCCCAAAGTAAATTTGATAACTTCTATACTCTTCATTTTCCTCATGTACTTCTACTGTTAATAATGAAACCATTAGTAATGCTCCTACCCATAACGCTAACACTGTATAGAACGGCGACATCGCTGAACCGTAGTTCGGTATTGGGTATAATTTATTCTCTTTTAAATTTACTGGGTTTGCGAAATAATCACTTTGCTTTTCTACATCATGCTTTAACAAACGAATGATGTCATTTATATCTTCTTGTGATTTAAATTCGCGAATTTTATTAGCAATGTCTGTAATTTTCTTCTGTGCATCAGGAAGTTCAGCTTTTATCTTTTCAACTTCATCTTTGCCAAGAGTTAAACCTTTCGATGCATCTTCTAATACTTTTTTCACATCAGGAAGACTTTTATTTGCTTCACTTAAGATTTTTGATGTATCTTTTGACATTTGTTTCGTACGTTCAATAGCATCGTTGAAACTTGGAACAATTTCGGAATCATACTTTCCTAAAATGTCACCTAATGCCGTTGAAGCACTTTTAGATGCAGCATTTATACCATCAACTACATCCTTTGCAGGTTTCTGACCTTTATTCATTGCATCTAATGCTAAATTTGCCCCGTTGATTCCTTTTTGGAAATCGCCTTTTACTTTGTTCAATTGATTAATTGTATTTGGTATATTTGTTGTTTTATTTAAATCTCCAGCAATTTTATCTACATCATTTAATACAGGAATAATCCCATCTATCAATTGGATCCCAGCTGTTAAACTTGCTTTTAAAGAATTCAATCCGTTTTTCGCTGGGTCTAAATTTACGCCCGGTTGTTTTAATTGATCCAAATCAGGCCATGCTCCTAAAATACTGTCGATAATAGCAATTCCATCTTTAGCCGCTTGATCTAGTGCATTAATCGCATCTTGCGCCGGCTGTTGCCCTTGATCTATAGCCTTAATTATATTATCAATCTTCTTACTTGTATTATCTAATACCGTTTTTAAATCTTTCAATCGGGCAATATTATCATCGAAGATTGTTGTGTTAAATGTTTCATTAAGAGTTTGTAATAATGAAATGATTGTATCCACTTGTTGACTTCTAAAATCAATTTGATTTTTAATGATTTGAAGATCTTGTTTTGTCTTTTCAGGATCATTGACATTATTTTGTTTTAGAGCCTCTGCCAGTTGTTGTGTAGATACTAATACTTGTCGAGTAGATGCTAAAAAGCTTTTTACAGTTTTTGATGATTCGGTTAATGTTTGTTCGTTAATATTTGCTAAATCTAAATTCCCTGCTGGATTTTTCAAGAACTCTGTAATTTGTACTGCACCATCTGCAGACTGTTTTAGAAATGTTAGATTGTTTTTTATTGCTTCTGGTGCAGCTTCTAACGTTTTCGTATTCTGTGCAAAAAATGCATCTAAATCCTTCGTCATTTCTTGTCCATCTCGAATGACATTCTCAACCGTCGGCAATGTGGCTTGTGCTGTTTTCACAAGTTTTTGTGCTGTATCAGCATCCGTTAATGCTGTATCAACCAAATTGTTAATCTCCGGAAACTGCGCTTCTAATTTAAAAACAAGTTCTGTTACTTTTTCAATACTTGGCAAATTCGTTTCTAAATCAATCCCAAGTTCATTAAAAATTTTAAAAATCTCACCGTTTGCTGTTTTTACGAAGTTTTTACCTATTTCCTGTACAACACCTGATGCACCTGATGACGTAATCTTTGGTGCAATAGCATTTACTTTTTCATTCACATAATATTGAAGCTCTGGTTTTTGCGGATCATCACTTAATACCGTTGCAATTTTTTCGGAGAAATCTTTTGGGATGGTAATACTTGCGTAATAATCACCATGCTTTACACCATCTATGGCCTGCTTCTCATCAACAAACTTCCAACCAAGGTTTTTGTCCTTTTTTAAAGAATCAACAACCTCTTTCCCTATATTAATATCTTTCCCGCGTAAAGTTGTACCAGTGTCTTCATTAGATACTGCAATAGGAACATCTTTCGTATTTCCATAAGGATCCCACGAGGCTTGAATATTAAACCACGCATATAGCGATGGTAAAATTGTAAGCCCCAATATTATAACAATTGCAGCCCAATGCTTTGCCACATTCCGTATATCTGTCGTATAAATACGCCATATTTGTTTCATATTTTTAATCACCTAATCATATATTTTTTCTTTTTCCCAAATTCATACATACATTTTGCCATTATATCACTGTTTACAAAGAATTTTAAATTAAAATTCTATACTTTTCTAATAAACTGTATACGTCATTATATAATGAATACATGTCGATATCTACACTAAATGACCAATTTGGTTTTATGTTCAATAATAAAAATTATGTATGAAATGTAATAAAAAAGCAACCAATCCGTATTTTACACGGCGGTTGCCTTTCTCATTACATATTAATTTGAACTTCAACACCAAAATGATCCGATATTACATTTCGGTTCACATCATTAAAAATCACTTGAGAAGAAACAACTTGCACAGGCTGATTACTTAAAATGAGATCGATGCGTAAATTTTTCTTGTTCTCATCCCAACCAGCAATCTTTCCTTGCACAGTTGTTCCTTCGTCTTTTCTTTCTGCTAATTTATACGTGTCGTATAGACCATTTTTCATGAGATAGTCATATCCCTCATTCTGTATGCGTGCATTGTTGTTAAAGTCCCCCATTAAGAACGACAACTCATTATTATCTACATGACTCAATAAATGATCTACTTGCTTCTTAAACGGCTCTTCTTCATCAAGCCACCAGCCAAGATGACAAGAATAAATTGTCACCGGCTGATTGTTATAGGAAACTGTTGCACTTACAATTTTTCGTGTTTTCCAGTATGTTGTATCTGTACTGTCTGATATGAAAAACGAATCGCTCTTTGTAATGGAATGCTTTGTCAAAATTGCCAAGCCTTCTTCATACACCTCATACCCAATATGAGCAAAGTCCCATACAACATCATATTTTGCGGCTCCTAGCTCTTCTAACTCCGCTTGTAATAAGCGTACAAAATTATCTTCTTTCATATTACCGCATACATTCCTTGCTGTAATCGACTGACTTACCTCTTGCAGCGCAATAACGTCATAGTCATTTTCTTGAATTGTTTTTGCTAAATAATGAATCTTTGCAAGTTGCTCTTCTTCTTGCCATGAATGACAATTTAAAGTTAATAATTTCATTTTTTATGCACCTAAAATGTCTTGAATGTCTGACTTTAAAACGTCAGCTTTTGGACCGTAAACAGCTTGTACCCCTTTATCTTTTACAATTAATCCAAGTGCCCCGTTTTTCTTCCACTTTACTTCTGGTGCAACGATATCTAAATCTTTTACTGTTACACGTAAACGTGTCATACAAGCATCTACATCCGCAATATTACCTTTTCCGCCTAATAACTCAATAACCGCTGTTGCTAATGAACCTTCTTTTACATTTGCTGCTACTTCTTCAGCCTCATCTTCATTATCAATGTAGTTACCCGCACGTCCTGGTGTTGGTATGTTAAACTTTTTAATTAAGAAGTTGAAGATTGTAAAGTTTAATCCAAAGAATATAACTGATACAACAACAAAGTTGATAAGATCTCTTGTTAATCCTGCCTTTATAATCATTGGTGTACGAGTTAATAACTCAATAAAACCAAACGCATGAATACGTAGGTGAATTACATCTGCTAATGCGAATGCCAAACCTGTTGTAATTGCATACACAACATATAATACTGGTGCGATGAACATGAACATAAACTCAATTGGCTCTGTTACACCTGTTAAGAATACAGCTAATGCTGCCGATAAGAACATTGGTTTATATTTATGACGCTTCTCTTTGTCTACATTGCGGTACATCGCAAATGCGATACCGATTAACGATGCTGTGGAACCGATAACTTGTCCTACTTTAAAACGTGCTGGAACCACATTATTTAATAAATCGTGATATGCTTTCGTATCACCATTAGCTAGTAAGTTATTTAAGTCTGTAATCCATGCGAGCCATAATGGGTCTTGACCAGCTACTACTTGTCCTGCCTTGGTACCTGTTAATATTGTGTACGTGCCGCCAAGCTCTGTATAGTTCATTGGAATCGTTAACATATGATGCAATCCAAATGGTAATAATAAACGTTCTAGTGTTCCATATACAAATGGTGCAACAACTGGCGCGCTATCCTTTGAAGCTGCAATCCAACGCCCAAATTCATTTAATCCACTTTGAATGAACGGCCATACAAACGATAAAATAATAGCAGTGATTGTAGAACCAACAATTACTACGAATGGTACAAAACGTTTTCCATTAAAGAACGCTAATGCTTGTGGTAATTTATTATAGTTATAATATTTATTGTATAGAGTAGCTCCTAAAAAACCTGAAATAATACCTACGAATACTCCCATGTTAAGTGCCGGTGCACCAAGAACAGAAGTAAAGTAATCTTTAACAAGTAAATTTCCCGCTAAAAAGGAAGAAACTTTCGCTTTTGAATCCGCTAACATTACAGCGTTTACACCAAAAATTGCTCCTGTGATTCGGTTTGTTAATATGAATGCTAGCAAGGCTGCGAACGCACCGCCTGCACGATCCTTCGCCCAAGATCCCCCAATTGCTACAGCGAATAAAATATTTAAGTTTCCAATAATTCCCCAACCGATATCTTCCATAACTCTAGCAATTGTGTGCACTGCAGATATATCACCCGCAGACATACCAATTAGTTTACCAATGGAAATCATTAAACCAGCAGCTGGCATAACTGCAACTACTACTAGCAAAGCTTTCCCAAACTTTTGCCAAAAATCAAAAGATGCAAGCTTCTTCATTTCTTTGTTCCTCCTTTTTCTAAATTACAATCCCTCATGTATAAATAATAATTGCTTATCCCCTTACGAAAACTTTTTACGCAATCGTTTTCATAAATCAATTTTAATAAAAGCGTTTTCATATTGCAATAACAATTTTATAGAAAATACAAATTTTTATGAGAAAAGATGCTGTATGAGCATCTTTTCTCCATTAAGAAATATAATACACCCTTGTTTCATAAGGTTTTAAAGTTATTGTTGTAACTACATCATGTTCTTCTACTTCGTAGTTATTTAAAAGCAAACGTTTGCATTCTAGGTTGAATGCAGCCTCATCATATACAGCTTCACTCTTTGATAAATTGCTAATTACAATAACTTTTTTATTATTTAACGTCCGTGTATACGCATAAATTTGTGGATCATCCTCTAAAAGTAAATCATACGTTCCATAAGTAAACACTTCATGCTCTTTTTTCAATGCAATCATCTTTTTATAGAAATTTAAAATAGAATTTGAATCTGTTTGCTGCACCTCTACATTAATTTCTTTATAATTTGGATTCATTCCAAACCAAGGCGTACTTGTTGTAAAACCAGCATTTTCTACACTACTCCATTGCATCGGTGTCCGTGAATTATCACGACAAGATGCCCAAATAATCTCCATAATTTCTTGGTGAGGTATACCCTCTTCAATCTTTTGACGATATAAGTTCTTAATTGCTACATCATCATAATCTTCAATATGTGGGAACTGGACATTTGTCATTCCAATTTCTTGGCCTTGGTAAATAAACGGTGTACCATGCATAAAGAAATACATTGCACCTAAAGCTGTTGCACTTTCGCGCCAATACTGTTTATCATCCCCCCAAGTAGAAACAATACGAGGTTTATCATGATTTTCAATATACAGCGCATTCCACCCTTTATTTTCTAAACCTTTTTGCCACTTCGTTAAAACTTTTTTAAGCCCTGCAACATCAAGCTCTTTTTTCTTTTCTGCATCCCATAAGCTTAAATGCTCAAATTGGAATACCATATTAAACTTTCCTTGTTCTTCTCCAACCCAAAGCTCAGCATCTTCAATTTTCACACCATTTGCTTCGCCAACAGTCATAATATCATAATTTGAAAACGTTTTCGTTTTTAACTCTTCTAAAAGCGGCTGAATGCCATCAACATTCATATGTTTATCAAAAGAAGGTACATACTTTAGTCCTTTTGGATTTGGCATGTCTTTAAACCCTTCTTCTTTTTTAATATGACTAATCGCATCAACGCGGAAGCCGTCAATTCCTTTATCAAGCCACCAATTGACAGTATCATATAACGCCGCACGTACCTCTTCATTTTCCCAGTTTAAATCTGGTTGCTTACGTGAAAACAGGTGTAAATAATATTGATCTGTTGCTTCATCATATTCCCAAGCAGAGCCGTTAAAAATACTTTCCCAGTTATTTGGCTCTTTCCCATTTTTTTCGTCATGCCAAATATACCAATCACGTTTCGGATTATCTTTAGAAGAACGCGATTCAATAAACCACGGATGTTCATCACTTGTATGATTAATAACTAAATCTATAATAAGCCGCATTCCACACTTATGAACCTCGTCTAATAACTGATCAAAATCAGCCATTGTGCCGAATTCATCCATAATAGCTTGATAATCACTAATGTCGTAACCATTATCGTCATTTGGCGATTTGTACATTGGACAAATCCAAATTACATCTATACCGAGTTCTTTTAAATAATCTAGTTTTGAAATAATGCCTTGCAGATCTCCAATACCATCGCCATTTGAATCCATAAAGCTGCGCGGATAAATTTGATAAGCTACTGCTTCTTTCCACCACGTTTTATTCATAATTCCTTCTCTCCTTTTGCACAAATTAATGCAAACGTTTTCGTAACACCATCATAACAAAATATGTTGAGTTTGTAACGTTTTTTTTACTTATATTGTTACTTTTCCTTATTCAATATGTTTATTTTTTCCTTCCTGATACACAAATATCTGTATTTTTCATTAAAAAATACAGTAAAACGCCCATCATTATAAATGAAACTTCCATCAGTGGGGTTTTCTTCATCCCCCACCTATCTTCTTCGCTTTCTCTGAATCTCGAGGTGGGGGTCTTACTGCCCGTTAATGCGGGATAAAATCACATAAAAACAAGGTAGCACTCATGCGCTACCTTGTTTTCATTGTTTACAAACTTACTTCCACGATAAAGCCTTTTAACTTTTCTATTCAACTTTATTTCAAAAAAATATTTTTATAGTTTTCGTTTTCTTTAACTACAGCAGCAACCTGTTCTTTTTTGATGGCCTTCCTGCTTAATTTCATTCTATACAACCAAAAGCGCAATCACTATCGAGCTACATTACAATAACATTACACTTCTGTAAGCAAGGTTCCTCTTCCTTAACACTATGCAACACACTTAAAAAATTTCTGATTATTAAGTGTGATCGCCTTAATTTTTAACAAAAAATAAAGGAATATGACAATTTATGACTAATTACCAAAAACAAGGTATTTTTATACACCTGAATTTCATTGGAGGGGGATGCATGATACAAGTTCAAAATCTGACAAAATCTTTTGGTTCTTTAAGCGTGCTCAAAAACGTCAATTTACACGTGCAAGAAAAAGAAGTTGTCGTCTTAATTGGTGCAAGCGGTTCAGGGAAAAGTACATTACTGCGTTGCTTAAATTTCTTAGAGATGCATGATACTGGAGAGATTTCGATACAGGGAGAACAAATCCATCCAAAACGTACAAATCTAAACAAAGTTCGCGAAGATGTCGGCATGGTTTTTCAACATTTTAATTTATTTCCTCATATGACCTCACTAGAAAACATCATTGAAGCTCCTATTCACGTCAAGAAGTTAGACAAAACAAAAGCAACAAGCATTGCCTACGAATTGTTAGGAAAAGCTGGATTGCAAGATAAGGCTAACGTAACACCAGATCTTTTATCAGGTGGCCAAAAACAACGAGTCGCTATCGCAAGAGCACTCGCAATGAATCCGAAAATTATGCTATTTGACGAACCTACCTCAGCTCTCGATCCTGAACTCGTCGGAGAAGTACTACAAGTTATGAAAGACCTCGCAAAAGAAGGTATGACGATGATTATCGTCACGCATGAAATGGGATTTGCCCGTGATGTAGCTGACCGCATCATTTTTATGGATGACGGACAAATCGTAGAGGATGCACCTCCAGAACAGTTTTTCACCGCTCCATCAAATAAACGCGCAAAGCAATTTTTACGAAACATTTTATAAACATTGGAGGGATTTTTATGAAACGAAAGATGCTTAAAGTAATAGCGGCGATTGCATTATGTGCTTCTTTAATATTAAGTGCCTGTAGTAAAGAAAGTAGCACTACATCAGCAGACGGAAAGCAAGAATTTCGCTATGCAATGAGTGGTTTATATAAGCCGTTTAACTATAAAGAAAACGGCAAGCTTGTCGGCTTTGACGTCGAAATTGGTGAGGCACTTGCTAAAAAAATGAATATGAAGGCTGTTCCTGTAACAAACCCTTGGGAAACACTAATACAAGGTCTGCAAGCAAAAAAATATGATGTAATTCTAGGAAGTATGGCCATTACAGAAGATCGTCTCAAAGCAGTTAATTTTACGAATCCATATTATCGCTCTGGGGCACAAATTTTCGTTACAAAAAATAACACATCAATCTCCTCTGCTGAAGATTTAAAAGGGAAAAAAGTAGGTGTCGTAAAAGCAAGTACATTCAAAACACTTGTTGCCAAGCAGACAGATCAAATTACAGAATACGATAGTGACATTACCGCTCTTATGGATTTAGAACCAGGACGAATTGATGCTGTTGTCACAGATCAAATGGTAGGTCTTCGCATGATGAAAGAAGGAAAGTCAAATATAAAAGATGCTGGTAAACCATTATCTCTTGATGAAATGGCCATTGCTGTTCGCAAAGATGATACAGAATTAATGGAAAAATTAAATAAAGCATTAGATGAAATCATTCAAGATGGTACGTATGAAAAAATCAGTAAAAAGTGGTTTGGCCGTAACATTCTAGGTGAGAAGGCAGAATAGATTTTTGGTGCATAAGTAATGTCCCACATCTTTCGACGGAGCATTGCTATCATATTATAAAAATTAAAATCAACTCATATAGAGGTGATACTAATGATTGATATTTTCATATCTACATATCCAACGTTCCTAAAAGCAGTTGTTCTGACATTACAATTAACAATAACTTCCTTATTACTCGGATGCCTAATTGGATTATTATTTGCTTTTTTTCGTATTTCCAATAGTAAACTCTTAAATGGAGTTGCACATGTATACATTGCTATTATTCGTGGTATACCGTTAGTTGTACAAATTATGATTCTCTATTTTGGAATTACATCTGTTATTGTATTATCACCTTTTTGGGCTGGCGCTATTGCCCTTGCTATTCATAACGGTGCCTATATTACTGAAATTTTCAGAGGGGCCATTCAGTCTGTGGACCGCGGCCAACTCGAAGCAGCCCGCTCTTTAGGAATGACATATCCATTAGCAATGCGGCGTATTATTTTGCCTCAAGCATTTCGTTTATCTATTCCGCCGCTTGGCAATCAGTTCATTATCGGCCTAAAAGATTCTTCTCTCGTTGCCTATGTAGGAATGTCTGAGCTATGGGGATCCGGACTTTCTGAAGCTGCTGCAAACTTTCAGCAACTTGAAACATATATTGTCGTCAGCATCTATTACCTTGCACTCGTTCTTTTATTTACGTACTTCGTTCATCTTCTTGAAAAACGATTAGCACGAAAAAATATGAATCACACACAACTCGCTAAACAAAAAGAAATCCCTATGTAAAAAGCACGAACTCTTCATGAGTTCGTGCTTTTATCATTATTATATAAACATAGTTGATTCTAATAACAACATATATTTTAGCCGTTTTTTACATTTTTTACTTCTTTTACTTCTTTTGTATTTTCCTCACGATATTCAATATTCGCAGGATCTAATCCATTCCCTAAAGAACCGTATAAATGTGCTTTATGCGGATCAATTAGCTCGCTATCTTGGTAATACACACGCGGTGTATTCCAAAGCGTAGCTAACGCTTTCCCCATCGGCATTTCATGATAGCGCTCTGGCCACATTTCTTTAATTTTCTCTTTTACTAACGGATAGTATTTCGAGCTCATACCTGGGAACAAGTGATGTTCTGTATGATATGAGAAATTAAAATGTAACACATCTACCCAGCGCGGTACTGTTACTGATAAACAGTTGGCAAGCGGATCGTTTACAGGAACAATCGGGTTCAAACGGTGATTTGTTGCGATATATCCCATTACAATAGCGTTTGCAATTAATAATGGAATAACATAAGCAAAAAACCATTTTGCAGGACCCATAATAAACAATAAACTAATCCACACTGTCCATGGTAAAAGAAGCTGGAACCATACAGATTTTTTATTCTCTGGTTTAAATTCCTTTATAAAAAGAGTGAACATACGAGACGAATGCACTGTAAATTGAAGCGTTAACGATAGAAAGCTAAAGAAAGAACGAACATGCAACGGAAGGCGATATACCCAGCGTAAAAATTTGCTTTTCTTAAACTTCTCCATTGTTGGCCACGCATCCGGATCATTCTCCTCATGCTGTGTATGCACATGGTGAGTCAAATTGTGCCACTTTCTCCACAACTTTGGTCCAGTTGATAATGGCAAGAACGCAATTGCTCCAAGAAAATCTCGCAGCCAAGCTTTTCTTACTACTGTACCATGTAAAATTTCATGTCCAAGAAATCCCATAGATGCAAAACATAATCCTAGAACGATTGCAATTCCAAGATTAGCCCACACGTTCAAATCTAATAAACCAATTGTCAGAAATCCCGCTACCGTAATGAGTAAATAGGCTAGTCCACCAAACAAACGAGTTGGGACTGGTTTAAATGCCTTCTTTGGCAAATGCGGTGATACACGTGCTGCATACCATCCAAACGTATGAAGATCCTTCATTCTTTTGCCCCCTTTTCATGCCGCGCTTATGCACCTTGCATATATCGATTGTCGTTTCCAGATTGATAATACTATTATTATAAAATTTTCTTTCCCAAAGAAAATTATGCTCACTTAATCTTACAATTATTATTCATTGAAAAATATTTCTCTTTTTACTCTTTATCAACCTTTCCACTAGATGAATCATATCAGTAGACTTTCTATATTGTCAATAACTTTTATGACCTAGTAATAAAAGTTGGTTATATTTTCATAATCACTTCCTATGTTACTAAAGAAAAGATGCTTATTTACCAACATTTACACTCCATATCAATTCTTCATCACTTCGTTACTAAACACTTAATGTTGTGAAGGATACTATACTTAATCCTATTTGTCCTGTGTTATGTCAAGAAAATTAAAACAAAGAATCATATATAGAACTTCTGTTATTTTATTATTTTAAAATAATTTATTTTTGACACATGAAATTTCTGTTATTGGAAAAATTAAGTAAAAGAAACTAATTAGAATAAGAGGTGCATTCATTTGGAACATGAACAACTTCCAAGATTTCCAGAACCATATTGGCGGGACTCTACTAACTTCCCTACTTTCCCAAAGCTAACTGAGAACATTAAAACAGAAGTTGCCATTGTCGGAGCAGGTATCACTGGCATTACAACAGCGTACTTACTTGCAAAAGAAGGAATCAAAGTTGCATTAATTGATGCCGGAAATATTTTAAACGGAACAACTGGACATACAACTGCAAAGATTACAACCCAGCACGATCTTATTTACGATGAACTAATTAGCAATTTTGGGGAAGAGAAAGCGAGATTATATTACGAAGCAAACGATAAAGCGCGGCAATTTATAAAAGATACCGTACAACAGCACAATATCCAATGTGATTTCACAGAAGAAGATGCTTATCTATATACGAATTCAGCCGACAATCTACACAAGTTAACGAAAGAATTAGAAGCATATAAAAAGCTTAATATCCCTGGCGAATACATAGAAAGTATCCCGCTTCCAATTCCTATCAAAGCGGCACTTGTTATAAAGAATCAAGCACAGTTCCATCCGCTTCGCTACTTAGCGGCGCTTGTCGAACAATTCATTGAAGCTGGCGGCGTTATCTACGAAAACACAACTGCAGTTGATGTGGAAAAAGGATCTTATCTGCAAGTCATTACAAGGGAAGGACATCGAATCACCTGTAGCTATATCATTTCCTGTTCGCACTTTCCGTTTTATGATGCGAACAGCTTTTTCTTCGCAAGAATGTACGCAGAGCGCTCTTATGTCCTTGGTGTAAAAACAAAACAAGAGTATCCAGGGGGAATGTATTTAAGTATTGATAATCCGAAGCGCTCCCTTCGCTACACAGCAATGGGTGATGAAAAATTGGTGTTAATTGGTGGTGAAAGCCACAAAACAGGACAAGGCATTAACATGATGAATCATTACGATGCACTACAAGCATTTGGCGAAGAAACCTTTGGCATAAAAGAAATTCCATACAGATGGGCAACACAAGATTTGATTACACTTGATAAAGTTCCTTATATCGGACACATCAATGAAAATAACCCTAACATTTTCGTCGCAACAGGGTACCGTAAATGGGGCATGACAAATGGAACTGCGGCAGCTTTATTACTAAAAGCATCCATTATGAAAATCGATAGTCCATATAAAGAACTGTACGCGCCATCGCGATTCCATGCGAATGCAGATATAAAAACGTTCGTCACTCAAAACCTCGACGTAGCAAAACATTTAATTGAAGGAAAACTGGAATTTGCGCTTCGTAAACCAGAAAATCTCGAAAATGGAGAAGGTGCTGTCGTAAGCGTAAATGGGAAACGTGCTGGTGCTTATAAAGACGATGACGGCAAACTTCACATTGTCGATACAACTTGTACACACTTAGGCTGTGAAGTGGAATGGAATAGCGGTGATTGTACGTGGGATTGCCCTTGTCATGGTTCGCGGTTTTCGATTCAGGGAGATGTGATTGAGGGGCCGGCTGATAAGGGGCTGAAGAGGATTGAAGATATATAATATTATACCTTCTCTTTATGTTTTATCATGAGCTCCCGGGCAGTAAGAGCTTGATTGGTGAGAGCTGTCTATCAGTGGGGTATTACTCCCCACTGATAGACATTTCACTTTTACCTTTTTCGTTGGATTAATTGCTTTCATTGCTGTTTTCTTTATCCGAACTAATCAAGACAAAACCCTCAGCACTACTACTATTACCAGTGCTCTTTCCAGCTTTTATATAACATTTCTCGAAACAATACATTTAACTTCTCAATGTCTATAACTAATCTCTTTTCTAGACCTTTCACATACTCCTCGTAATACGTAATTGTTCCTTCCAAAAATTCATTCAATGCTGTAATTTTTGGTCCTGCATCCAGCTCGATACCTGCTTTTTTCTTCTCAAGCAGTTCCTCAATTTCTTTCAAAAGGTCTGCATCCAAGACTAATCCATTCACTAATCTTTCAAACTCAACAGGCGGCAATGTTCCTTTCTCTTCTAACCATCTGCAAGCTAATATTGGACGTAATACATAAAAGTATTTCTTCAACTTTACTTCTTCACCTTGCAAAAACGTGCGATAGTTTTTAGATGCCATATGTAAATAATGATACATCGTTGCTTTTAGATCAAAATGACTACTCATTTCCTGCAAACACTCCGGAAGATTTGATGTCTTAGCGTATACAATTGGTGAAAGAATCCACTCTATCAAAGCTGGATTCGATTTAGAAAATAACTGTAATGCTTTACGGAGTTCCCAGCCGCTTATATCAAGGGCATCGCTGATTGGATACTCAATGACATCCCGCTTTTGCTCAATTGATAGGTACCAGTCCATTCGATGTACGTATACAAAACGGACATCATAGTCACTATCTTTTGATGGAAAGCCCCACGCCCTGCTTCCGGATTCAACAGCGAAGAGAATCTTTACGTCGTTTTCGCTTTCAATTCGTTGTAACTCTAATTGAATTTTTTCTCTCATATTTATCACTCTCATTTTTCTATCATTTCCTCGGAAATTCGACACCGAATCCAAAACACCTGCCTTTAGTATGGCATCTGCGATAACATACATATACAAGTTTTCTATGTATGTCGTGTCTTCCTTTAAGATAAAGTGAAACTTCCATCAGTGGGGGTTTTCTTCATCCCCCACTGATGGTTAGTTGAACCAATCGGGCTTTTACGGGCAGTTATCCCCCACCTATCTTCTTTGCTTCTCTCTGAATCTTGAGGTGGGGGTCTTACTGCCCGTTAATGCGGGATAAAATGTCAATGAAGAGGATTCTCTATTTCTCAACTATACCTTCAAACACCACTCCTAAAAGACACTATTACATGTCACTTCCTCGTTAAGCAGGATAAGATCTCAAAAAAATAACACCTTGGAAGCCAAGGTGTTATTTTTGCTCTTGTGATATTTTCTCTGCAATCCGTTCAAACTCAGCTTGAATTTCATCTTTAAGCGAATCCACTTTGTCAAAATCCATCGCTGTAATATAAATTTTCTCTAATTTGTCACGTACAGTTTTCGCTTTCGCTAAATAGGACATCGCTTCATTCATTTTTTCTCTATAGCGCCTTGATACATCTTGAATTTCTACTGCATATTTTTCATCTGTTCCCGGTGCAATAATGAGCTCATACATATCAATAATTTCATCACTCTCACGTGTCGGAAAATATTCATGAGGTGCTGTACTATCAAAAATTGCAAAGCCAAGCTCTCTTACAATAACCATATCAAGACTATTTGGATCAAAGCCGCAATGATATATCTCAACATCGAAGCCCTTCTCTTCAGCTGCCGCTGCTAATTTTTTTAACATCGTCGATTTTCCAGAACCAGGACGCCCTTTTATAAAATAACGCTTCCGTACATCTTCCGTTAAATTTGGAACAAAATCAACTGCTCCTTTTGGCGTTGCGGCCCCTAAAAAACGATGCTTCACATTTGCTTGTTTCGTACACGCTTTATCAGTAAAAAATTGCTGTATGAGCTGTTCTGTCAGCTCATTTGCTTTTTCAAAATCAATATGGTCAATATAAAACTTCTCCCACTCATCATGAATCTCTAGCGCCGTCTTAAAACACGCATAAGCTGACTGAAACGCACTGCTCGCTTCTGATGTATAACGCATAATCTCATCTTTATGCGCCCCAAGTTGAGTAGAATCCCAAGCTACACCTAAGTTTACATACTCTTCTACAACGCCTGGCGCTTTCGGTTCAATAACATGCGGCGCTGTTCCATCAACAATTCCAACTTGTAATGACGGAATAATCACACCATCAATCGAATTATTGTCAGACGAACAATGTAAAAATTCAATATCATACCCTTTCTTCACCCACTCACGACCAATCAGCTTCATAAGCGAAGATTTTCCTGTTCCAGGTCCACCTTTTAAAATAAACAATCGGTCTAATCCCGTTAAGTTCTCTTCAAATAAACTGTAAAATCCCCTTGCTGTATTACCGCCAGCATAATAATTTTTTATATTTCCTGTCACTGCCTTTCACTCCCTTGTAAGCAGTTTCACTACATAAGCTACAATATGCAAACTGGGAAGAATAGGTGAATACCCATCTACAAATCAAAAAAGAGAAACTCATAACAGTTCCTCTTCATCTCTGACTATTCATTTCTATATTTCTTTCTCCATGAATACAGAAGAAGGCTAAACATAACTACAGTTTGCAACATAATAATCGCCGCATCCCAAAAATATAAATTCGACATTGGTTTTTGCAAGTTAGGAATAGTTTGCTTCATCATATACACCGCTTGCGGAATATAAAACATAACTGCCAATGTAATTGTTACAGTAACGCCAATAACATAAAACAGGCCATAAAAACGAACAATCTTCTCTTCGCCATTAAACAATTCACTATTGTTTACACGGAGTTTTGGAACAAACAGACCTTTTATATAACGCTTTCCATTCTCCATTAAATTATAACAAGCCGTCATATTTTCAAACACATAATACAAATCTGTTTTCATATATATGCAGCATTGATATGCCATACGTAAAGTAGTATCAAATACAATAAGTGCAAGAATCCCTAATAATACTTGTGAATGGATTGGAAAAAGAAGTTGAATTATTAAAGCAATAAATAAAATAACTGTATCAAAACTCATTCCAGCTAAATACAGAATGTTTCTCTCTTTAGCAGGCAACTTCCAAACAGATGACATATCTGTTTCAAGTACAACGAAAAACAACCGGTGTCCAAATTCAACCTTTGTCGGAAAATCATACGCCCTAACCGCAAGCACATGTCCCATTTCATGAATAAACACCAAAACAAATGTAACAAAAGCCAAAACTAGAATATTAAACGTCATTACATTAAACACAAACAAATCTTTATAGTTTGGCAATAAAGATGGATTTACGATAAACAAAGCGATATTCACTACAAAAAGAATCGCATAGAGCAGCATTGTCTTTTGAGTAAAAAAGAACTGACCAACCTTTGGAGAAATCCATGAAAACCCTAATTTCTCCTTCTCTTTCTTACAAACTATTTCCTCACCATCTACTGATTGAACAAGCTCTAAATCTAGCAGTTGCTCTGCAAAATCAAGCATATCGACGTCTTCTTCAGGATACTGTTCTTGTAATTTCTCTTCTACTTCTCTTAAATTGAATCCCTTTTGAATCATAGTAATTGCATCAATACAGATTGGAGGCATTTCATAAAATTCACCAGTTACTGCATCTTCAACAATGTAGTTTTTTTGATCATGACGGATTTCTATGTTATGTAATATTAATGTTAAGTCATATATTAGTTTCATAGTACTCACCTTTTTCTACAACAGCTGAAATAAATAAAAAAGGATGCTTCGCATCCTTTTTTATTTGTATTTTCATTCCCACCATGGCCAATTGCACCACCAGCATCCTGTCAACTTCACTTTGTTTAGTTTACGAATTTTCATACCTTCACCTCCTTTTTAATTAACAATTTACATCTTTTCTTTACAAGATAATTTTTGATGAGTTTCTTTCCAAGCAGGATACACTTTTGGAAACAATTCCACTAGATAGGGATCAAACTGTGTCCCGTTCCCTTCAACAATTCGTTTATACGCTTCTTCTAGTGGAAGTGCCGCTCGGTAAGATCGTGAAGATGTCATTGCATCAAAAGCATCTGCAACTGCTGTAACACGAGCGAGTAATGGAATTTCAATTTCTTTTAATTGATCTGGATACCCATTCCCATCCCAGCGTTCATGGTGAGAACGAATCACACTAATTCCTCGTTGTAAACCTTCTACTCCTTTCATCGCACCCGCTCCAACAGTCGTATGCGTTTTAATAACTTTAAACTCTTCAGCCGTTAAACGAGAAGGTTTTGTTAAAATATGATCTGGAATATGTATTTTTCCAATGTCGTGAAGTAAACAAGCATAATAAAATTCTTTTAATTCATCTGCCTTAAATCGCCCTGTTTCTTTCGCCAATATAAGTGCATAAGCAGCCACTCGTTCACTATGTCCTCTCGTATAAGGATCCTTTAATTCTAAAGTTGCAATAACTCCTTTTACTAACGCTTCTAATTGTCTATCGTATGAGTTTTTTATAACCCCTACATAACGTTTAAAATGCTTTAACAATATATAAGCTATAATAGATAACAAGAATATAGATATAACCGGTAGTACAACAGTAAATGATTGTAATACTAATCCAATTAAAAGATATTTACCTAACACTCCTAAAACAACGAACCAAAAAAAACGTGTGTTTAGAAACATAGGCGTGAATAAAATTGCAAATAACTCTACAATATTGCCACTTGCATATGCTCTTGGGTGCATTAAATAACTTCCTAAATCCTCTATAATCGTTAGTAGGGTATAAACACTAAAACAAATATATTTTATTGATTGTTCATTATTTTTTTTAAAAACATAATACATCACTGGTAATAAAAGTACCATAATAATATAAAACCACGGTCCCATAAAACTTGTAGACGTTGTGCTATTTTTCATAAAGTAAATAGGAAATATGTAATTACATAAAAAATCATATAATATAAAACATAAATAAAATAATGATATAAACCATTTGACAGTATTTCGTTCTTCCATTCTCACAACAGAACTAATTTCTAATTTCACCATATTTCCCTCCATTAGATGCACGTACTCTAAGAAGTTATATTGTTTATTTTAATATGCAGCTACATAGTTAAGATGACCAATCATAATAATTCGCCATTTATCGACATTTTCCTCTATTATAAATGAAATATTTTCTAAATGAAATAGATCGTCCCCCTCTTTAACCATACTTTTACATTTTATTTACTCATAATCATGTATAAAAAAACTCTTCTTTCATCGTTTGAAAGAAGAGTTTTTTATACATATATTTATTTTACCTCTGCCACCGGCAACATAACATTTACCTTTGTCCCAACGCCAATCTTGCTTTCAAATACTACTTTACCTTGATGCTCTTCAATGATTTTATATGTAACCATTAGTCCTAAGCCCGTTCCATTTTCTTTTGTCGTATAAAAAGCTTCACCTATTTTATCTATTTTCTCTTGATCCATTCCACATCCTTCATCAATAACACTCACTACAATCTGATTATCATGAACTAAATTTGCTTCTACAATAATATTACCGCCATTTGGCATAGACTCTATCGCATTTTTAATAATGTTAAGAAATACTTGTTTCATTTGTTTTTCATCACATTGTATAGATGGTAATGTTTTATCGATCATTGTCGAAATGGTAATGCCATATTGCGAAGCCGGCTGTTCTACAATATAAATCACATAAGCTAAAATATCTTTTATATTATGTAATTTATATTCTCTCTTTTTCGGCTTTCCAAGGACCATTAATTCACTAACAATCGTATTCATACGCTCAATTTCTTGCACCATAATGTTATAATACTCGACATCTTCAGGATGTTTTTCTCTCTGCAATTGCGTAAATCCTTTTAATGCTGTTAATGGATTACGGATTTCATGTGCAATCGTAGTCGCCATTTTTCCAACGACTGCTAGTTTTTCAGCTTGCTGCACTTCTTCAAATATTTTTGTAATAGTACGTACATACGATTTGAAACGTGTTAACAAAATAAAGGATATGATTGCGAGAATCGCACATAATACGATTGGGATAATAACCGTTGATATATGTAAGATAATCCCTAAAAGGGCATATTTCCCAATCATACCGAGCGAGACTAACCAAAAATATCGTTTATTCACAAAAAGGGGCGAAAACAGAACGAGAAACTGTTCTACTGCATTCCCACTTGCAAATTTTTGTGAGGCCCCTAGATAAATCATTATACTATTAAGTAAATCAATAAAGGTATATCCGAAAAATATGATATACTTTACAGCATACGGATTTTTCCTTTTTATTAAGTAAATTCCAATCGGCAATAACAGAAACATGAAAATATGCACTCCAAACCCTAATCCGCCTTCTGGAAAACCGATTGGCCGATCATCTATTTTCATTGCCGGATAAATAAAATAAAATATGATATCATAAGAGAAAAAAATAATATAAAACAAACTTAAAAAAAGCTTTAATGCTTTAATTTCCTCTTTTATGAGCATATCAGCTTTGTCCACGCTAAAACTCCTTTATACATAGCATCAATTTTATATACTACTTGTTATTTTATAAGAAAAAAACAAATTTATGAAACTATTCTTTCTAACATAGATTGTTATTCATTAAACAAATTTTGTTTTCTTAAATACTTTATTGATTCCCTCAACATAAGAGTGAAAACACATTAATAAAATATACGCCGCCCAATACTACAGTAGAGATAATCATTGTCATCAAATTATTCGGTTGTTGAGATACAGTAATAATTATACTGTACTTTATAACGTTAAAATCCAAAAATACCTTTTACTTATAAAAATAGGAACAAAGAAAGTTAACACAACTTCTACAAAATTTCCACTTTCCAATTCAGCATCATCTCTTAAATACATTCGCACGTTACGGAAAATATATCCAAATAAATACCCTATTAAATATATATTTCACGACATGTAGAATTTCTTTCTTTACACAATATATGCTAAGTAATAATAAAAGTAAAATGATCATACATAAAAAATAATATAAGCAAAATTAAACACCCATAAAAATAACTTGGCACTCTTCATTTCTTCTTCAAACAATATAGTATTTGGATTCACCTTAGACTCCTTTGCGTGTTTATATAATTGAGAATAAAAAATGTTTCCAATGTTTTATTATATCGATAAAAAAACAACCTACAATCCTACTTTAAAAATAAAGTGAAACTTCCATCAATGGGGGGTTTTCTTCATCCCCCACTGATGGTTAGTTGAACCAATCGGGCTTTTACGGGCAGTTATCCCCCACCTATCTTCTTCGCTTCTCTCTCAATCTTGAGGTGGGGGTCTTACTGCCCGTTAATGCGGGATAAAAAGAAAGAGAACTATTTCTAATTTGTTGTATCTACAATTAGAAATAGTCCTCTTTCTATCCCTTGTTTTCTTCCACTACTCTTAAATAGCTTTTTTATTTTCTTCATATATGGTTTTACCTGAAGTAGGCTAATCTTTCTGAATCCTATTTAATTAAGCCTTTTTTCTTCTATGACTAAAATCAATAATTAATTCATATTTTCTAAGTACACGATTCCTAGTCCTCGTCTTTCACATCGATATCTTCAGGAATTGGTTCGTTTAATATTTCTTCTACTAACTTTTTATATTTCTCCATTTGTTCTAAGTGCGTATTAAATTGCTCTTTATTCAGCAAGTACTGTTCTCCATCATGGACAGCACGAATACGTTTTTGTTGGATTAAGCTTTCAATATACGATTCTGGCATACTTAAAAATTCAGCTGCTTCTTTTATTGTTAAATACAATCTTTTCAGTCCTTCCCTATATAAACGAAGTAAATGAAATTACTCCTTCTTATTAATCAATTCGCCTTCCGTTCGTATAAACTTTACCACACCCAATGCGTATTTGGGAGATAACAATGCAGATATATGTTCAAATTGTATTCTATATAAACAAAAGATTAGGGAAATCAATCCCTAATCTTTTATTACTTTTGACCGTACGTCTCAAACTTCTTCGCTAATACAGCCATTTCTTCCTCTGGCAATAGTTTCGGTTCTCCAATACATTTCGTTTGATAATAAATTTGCGCACAAAATTCTATCTCTTCTGCGACTGTAAACGCTATTTTAATATTATGTCCCCCTGCAATTAGTCCATGATTCGCAAGTAAAACAGCGCGGCGATCTATCATTCCTTCATAAGCTGCTTCTGCTAATTCTTTCGTACCGAATGTTGTATACGGTGCACAGCGCACATTTGGACCTGCAAAAGCTACTAAATAAGAAACAGCTGGAAGCTCCCACCCTAATGATGCAATTGTTTTTGCATAAGGAGAATGTGTGTGCACAAGTGCATTCAAGTCGTCTCTTTTTTGATAATAAATGAGATGCATATCAAGCTCACTAGATGGTCTTCTTGTTCCCTCTATAACATCTCCATCTAAGTTCAGTACAACCACATCTTCAGGCGTTGTCTCAAAATACTCTAATCCGCTTGGACTCATCGCTATAAGGCCTTGTTCACGATTAAAAATACTAATATTACCGCCTGTCCCCTTTGTTAGTCCGCTTGTGATTAATTTCTTTCCATACTCTACAATTTCTTCTCTCTCTTTTTGTAGTAACATATACATCCTCCTCAACGGGACACTTGTTATGGCTAGTTTGCTACAATAACTGGTATTCCATATTTTTCATAGCTTGTAATACATTCTTGCTGCATCGGTGTAAGTGGTATAAGTTCATCTGTAATAATTTTTGTAATACGCTGCTTATCACAGACTTCAAAGAAAGCGACCTTTCCAAGCTTTGTATGATCCATCAGAACGATGACTTCATTTGCCTTATTCACTATCGCCTGCTTCGCTTCCCCTTCATCTATCGCTGTATCTGTTAAACCTTCACGGAAGCTTAGCCCTTTACTTGAAATAAAAACTTTATCAATATAAATCGATTGAAGATATTGATGCAAGGATGCCCCCATGACAGATAATGATTTTCCTCGTAAAAAGCCGCCAAGTAAGATCACTACAATGTCTGGTGCATCTGCCAGCTCAATTGCAATGCTCAAATTATTTGTTACAACTGTAAGGCTTTTGCGGTCTTTAATGAACTTGCTTACCTCAAGCGCCGTTGTACTTGCATCAAAAGCTATTACATCACCATCTTCAATGAGCTTTGCGGCTTCTTTCGCAATAGCCATCTTTTCTCGCTTATTACTGTTTAACCGCTCTTCCATGGAAGCTTCATATACACGCTTCGTTTTCAGCTTTACACCGCCGTAGACCCGAATAACCTTACCATCCTTTTCAAGCCTCTCTAAATCCCTGCGTATCGTCATTAATGACACTTGAAAGACATCACTTAAATACGAAACATCTGCGTATTCCGTCTTCTCAAGCATCTCAATAATTTTATTTCTTCTATCTGCTGGTGAATTAGACATGATAATCGATCCTCTTTTATTTATTTTCTTATATGTCTAATATGCAAAATTTATTATTGCTGAAATAACTTTTTTAAGTTCTCCGCAAACGGTGGACGTACAATGCCCTTCTCTGTAATGATTGCGGTAATATTCTCATGCGGCGTTACATCAAATGCTGGGTTGTACACCTTGCTATCTTGCGGTGCTGAATATTGTCCAAAGCGGTTAATAACTTCAGAAGCATCGCGTTCTTCAATCGGAATCTCTTTCCCCGTTGGTGTTTTCAAATCAATTGTTGGTGTCGGTGCTGCTACATAAAATGGAATGTTATAATACTTTGCTAAAATAGAAACACCTAACGTTCCAATCTTATTCGCTACATCACCGTTTGCTGCTACGCGATCACATCCGACAATTACTGCATCAATTTTCCCTTGTGACATTACCATCGCTGCCATATTATCGGTGATGACCGTTACATCAATGCCAGCTCGCTGCAGCTCTAACGCTGTTAGTGTAGACCCTTGTAATCTTGGACGCGTTTCATCAGAATAAATTTTTAAATCCCAGCCTTTTTCCTTGGCTAAATACATCGGTGCTGTTGCAGTTCCGTATTTTGTTGTCGCCAAAGCACCCGCGTTACAATGCGTTAACACACCCATACCATTTTGAAATAACGTAAGTGCATGTTCACCAATTTGACGGTTAATCTCCTCGTCTTCTTTATGAATCTTTTTTGCTTCTTCTAACAATCTATTTTTCAAATCTTTAATAGATAAATGAACATTTTCTTTTGCAACGTTCTCCATTCTCTCAAGCGCCCAAAATAAATTTACAGCTGTCGGTCTTGAAGTCGCCAAATAAGCACATACTTTTTCAACTTCATTTATAAACAGCTCTATTGAATTTTCCGGTATTTCTTTCACTCCTAAATACACACCGTAAGCTGCTGAAACTCCAATCGCTGGTGCACCGCGCACCTTCATCACTTGAATTGCATCCCATACGCTCTCTGCTGTTGTAAAAGATTCATAGACAACCTCATTTGGTAATAAAGTTTGGTCTAATAAAACTAAAGCGTCATCTTTCCATTGAATTGGTATTAATTGCTCAGACATAATCTTCTCTCCTTACTTTGTGTTAAGTGACAGTGCTTGTATTTTTAACGTTTGTAAAAAATCATTGCCTATTTTGTGCGTACTTGCCTGTAAAATAAACAACTTCGCAGCTTGCAAACAAATGCGTTCTGCTCTAGCACGAGCTTCTTCATCTGCAATAGATATGATATCCTTTACTTTTGCTAAACCAACAATGCGGCGAATTAATTCAAGACCAGTAACAGCCGCTGTATCTTCTAGGACAGACTGTAAATACAAACGACTAAATCCTTCTTCTTTTGCCATAATGTCTGTAACATGCGCATTCCAAGTTTCTAAAAATTTTACTGAAAACAGATCAATTACATCCGTAATCGTAGACTCCAACCAGTTCATATAAGCATCTTTTTCTATCCCAGAAACCATTGTCGCATCCGCATTTGCCCATGCAAATATTAAGTTTGCCACAACATTCCCGATGTCATATCCCATCGGTCCATAAAACGCAAATTCCGGATCAATCACCTTTGTAGAATCTTTTCTTACAAATACAGAACCAGTATGCAAATCTCCATGCAGCAAAGCTTGTGCATTTGTCATAAACGAAAACTTCAGCTTCGCCACTTCCATGCGAAGTGCGTCATCACTATATATATGCTCTCGAATCCAGCCTTCATTTAAAGAAAATAACTCATTTCTTTTGTTATGATCTGTAAACGGCTCAGAGTACACAAGATCTTCTGTAATCTCACATAACTCCGGATTTATATAGTTCTTCACTAACTCCTTTTTCTCTTTATGATTCATTACCACATCTGATGTTAATAGCAATGTATTGACCATAAAGGTCGTTAAATCATCTGCAAGCTTTGGAAAGATTTGATGATTCATAAGCGCAGTACGAAGAATCGTATGATCTGACAAATCTTCCATCACACAGCAATTCATTACATCATCATACAAATACACATTCGGCACGAGCTTTGGTGCCAGCTTCCCCTCTAGCTGGAGCACATCTGACTCAATGCGAATACGATTCGTAGATAATTTAAACTCATCAGAAATACGCGCCGTATCTCCTGCTTGCTTCACAATAACAGAAGTTCCCTTCTCTTCATCCCAAACACGGAACACATAATTTAAATTACCATCCCCAATTTCCTTGCACTGCAAGCGCTGTGCATCTTCGAACATCGACACCTTTTCCATCACATACGGTATTACATCACTAGCTTCCATTAAAAAATACTTGGTGAACTTAGACATAAATTTCCCCTCCGCAACAAATGTAAACGTTTTCTTTAAGCCGTAAAAAATAATAGATTGATACTATTTTATTCAATCTATGTTACAAATTGTTCTTTTTGAATTATTTTTTGTTCGAAACGAACATCTAGTTTTTATTATATCTCGTTAAGGATGGGAGTCAATATTTTCCTATATAAAACAAAAGGCTCTTTATGTATCCAAAAGCTTCTTGTTCATTTTTTTAATATAAGAAGCAGGCAATCCATCTTGTAACTGCTACTTCATGCCCAGGAACCAAGTGCCACTTTCCAACCATATATGTAGCCATCCCATTCAACTTTAAGATTTCAGCTAAAGTGGCAGCAGCATCTGAAATTCTCCCTCGTTTATTAGGGTATTGAGGTCCCCAATCTAGTTCAGTTATAAATCCCATCCCCACAGAATGGCAGTTACGGCCTGTTAAAAGACAAGCACGAGTAGGAGAACACAAAGGGGCTACATTAAAATTATTGTAACGCAGGCCATTTTCAGCTAATGAATCAATATTAGGTGTTTCAATCTCTGAACCAAAGCAACCTAAAGCCGAGTAACCCACATCATCTAAAACAATATATATTACATTAAGCGCAGATTTTTTATTGGAACTTTCAAGTCCTGTCCTCAATCCCATTACCATCTTTCCTTTCATACTGACAAGGTTTGTAAACAATGGATCATATTAAGTAATTTATTAAAAGGACAATTTTATCATGAATATTCTAGTTAAAAAGAAATGGCAAAATGATGAGTCATATCATCCTTGTAAAAAAGTGCTCTCTTTCAGACATCATCCAAAAACATTTATCATACTAAATTTCACTTTATCGATTTAACATCACTGTCTAATACGCTAATCGATATATCAAAAACCGCTCATTTAAATTTCGTTCATACAAACCTGGCAGTATAACTTCCTCTTTCAATTCAAACGAGGTTTGATTATCTAAAAAATAGATATAATCTTCTGATGGATAATATAACACTAGTTCTATTTCCCGTTCTACTTCTTCCACTGAAAGTAGTATGTTATTTATCACATTCATAAACACTTGCACCGAAAACGGATTAAAAAAGTAAAACTTATTATCCAGGGGATCAATCTCATACTCTTGCGCCAAGCAACAATGAAAATGAATTTTATCTTTACTTTTTTTAGCCTTCTTCAAATAACTTTTTCTATTGTCCATTGCTTCTTGATAGAAAGTCTCGTTCATTTCTATCCCTACTACAGATGCCTGACAGAAATGGTGGATATAAAAATTCAATCGTCCTTTTCCGCATCCAAAGTCAACAATTTGGTCATTACTTTTCAGTTCATACTTACTAAATAATTGTTCTAGTGCAAGATACGGTGTTGGTTCATAACGATGATAATGCAAAGACTCGTAGAACCCCTTTTGCTCTCCTACTGTTTTTATGTTTAATACTGCATCATAATATTGTTCGTTCATTTATTGCTCCTTCTCTCTAAAAAAAGAATCCTAATAAAATTAGGATTCTACTTATCATTCTTTTTTAATCAAGCCACATATCATATTCACAAATTATATCAGACAAAACATGTGTGATATTAGTAAAAACTGAAGAACATACATAGAAGAACCCTTGCTCGTTGAAATGATTTTTTAAAATCATTTCAACTCCTTTCCATGCCGAGAACATTTATGTGAATGCTATTCGCTTTCACATAAATTAAATCTTATATTTTTCCAATGACATATAATCCAATTTTATCATATACAAAAGTTTCGAACCTGTACCATATGAAAAAGCTACCCTGAAAAGGACAATCGTTTTTGACCTTTTCAGGGTAGCTTTCGTATCTTCAAATAGAAACAATATTATCCCGCATTAACGGGCAGTAAGACCCCCACCTCAAGATTCAGAGAAAATCGAAGAAGATAGGCGGGGGATAACTGCCCGTAAAAGCCCGATTGGTTCAACTAACCATCAGTGGGGGATGAAGAATCCCCCACTGATGGAAGTTTCACTTTATTTTAAAACTTCCAATACCGTTTGCTTCAATATTTGCACGCCATCTACTATACAAGCGTGATCAAACGTCATGTGAGGATGGTGTAATCCTGGCTTTAAATTCGCACCTAATCCTAACATGACAGCTTTTAAGTGCGGCTTTTTAACCGTATAATAATGAAAATCATCACTTCCTGCTGTGCGAAGCGATGCGGTGCAGCCCTCTGCGCCATACGTTTGCAGAATTCCCTTACGAAGGAACTGTTCTGCTTCATCTGATACCACTGCTCCCGGTACATAATCGACCCATTCATAAGAAATCTTTACACCCATCGATTCAGCTGATTGAATAACTTGTTCTATCTTTTTCTTTAACTCTTCCAACAGCAGATTGCTTTCTGCCCTTACATCTAAGGCAAACTGACCGTTCCCTGGAATGATATTTAAACTTTCACCACCAGCTTGGCATCTCGTCATTTTAACGGAATATGAATGTTGTGGTGAAAGCCATATATTTTTCAATCCAATGTTAATCATCGAAATTACATCGATTGCGTTCACACCTTGGTGCGGCCGCGCACCATGAGCGTCAGTTCCATATATATGGGCTTCTAAAAAGTCAGCTGCTCCATGCCGAATGGATGGTGCTGCTTGTTTCAATGATAATTCCTCTATTGGTCGTAAGTGAATACCGAATAAGAAATCGGCATCATCCACAACACCTTTCTCCACCATCTTCAGAGCTCCGCTTCCTTTTTCTTCTGCAGGCTGAAAAATAAATCGAACCGTTCCTGTTTGCCACTCTGCATTTTTTAACTGTAAAATAAGTCCCATCACAATTGTCATATGACCATCATGACCACATGAATGATTTGCTTTGAACTCCCCATCTACCTCTTGCCATAATGCATCCATATCAGCTCGAATGGCAACAACTGGTTTCCCACTTCCCATTTCTGCTACTACTCCAGGACAATCATCAAATGTTTTATAAGAAATTCCTTCTGCCTCTAAAAATTTTGTAATATAAGTAGTCGTATTATGTTCATGCCAACTCACTTCAGGATGCTCATGTAAATATTGAAAAATTTCGTTTAGACGCTCCTGCAAATCTTCTCTTTTCAACTCGATGCTCCCCCTTCTATACGCAAAACAATTCTCTTAAGGCTGTTTTGAAATGACATTTACTCCATACTAAAAAGCCTTTTGTTTTTCAAAAACATATTGAATATTCATTTAAATGTCAAGCGACACTTCTCCCCGTATCGATGAATGTTCCACCTTTTCGCTATATACTGCTTCCAACTATTTCATATTGAATTACTATCTTAATATATACGTTAACTTATCTTTGCATCCCTACACTTACCAAGACAGCAAGGATAGTACTAAAAAAGAACAAAAAGCTACATTAAAGACGTAGTATGAAAAGAATAAATAGGAAGCTTTAGCTCATAAAGGGCGCGAGGACGTCCTTGTTGATAGGGCATCTCCTCACCGCAAATATTTGCATACCCTTGATCAACCAATTTCTTTAAAATACGCTCTGTTGTGCGTCTTGTTACTTGTAAATACTCCGAAAGGTCGGCTGCTGTAAATTGAAGTGATGAACGAGACTGACTAAATTGAATGATTTTCGATAAATTTGCCGGACTAAGCTTTGTTTCTTTCGCTATCTTTAATAGTTCTTGGTCATCATTTTTAAGACTCTGGACTTTCTTTTCTTTTGGAAAAGGACCGAACAGTTCTTTTTCATCCGTTAATATATAACAACAGCTTTCCATTTGATTGTTTGTTGCGAAACTTTGAGCAATTTTAGCGTTTTGTTCCGCTTCTTTTACTGTTCTCCCGTAGCCAAATCCGAGCACTATAGGATCTTTCGAATTGCTTAAAAAGTTTTGAAGGGAACTTCTTTTTATAAGTGCCTCAATATCACCACGCGTCGTATACAAAATGTATGAGGTGTCATCTACTTGACGAAATGAACCGTGAATTTCACGAGCAAACGTATCGAGATGCTCCGTTGACATATAGTGTGATGCTGGGAATGCTATCACACATGCTGCAACAGTCGCTGAATAACTTTTCGCTAATTGTGCTTTTGCTTTTGCATCTTTTAATCCTTGTATAAGAGCTTTTGTCGGATCAAGCATTCGCTGTGAAGGCACACCAAGTTCGATAAGTTTGTCATAGACAGCATGAACACTCGTTAATGCTAAATCAACCAATCCTGACTGGTACCGAGAGTAATGAAAATCAACAATCGCTTTTATTTCAAACATATTCGGTAACATATCTTGATAATCCATAACATGAGGAACCCCTGTAATCCCGATATCAGTGAAAACATTTGTAACGAAAGATGAATTCACTAAATCAATTGAAACTCGCTCTGGTTGAATGTTTTTATGGTGTAAAATGAAAAGTAAAGAAGATGCAAGTACCATTTCGCTTTGCTGCAAATAAATACTTGGAATTCGTAATTGTTCTCGCATTTCTTTTGAAATATAATAAGGTATAACACCGGAGAAGAAGATCACATCACACGGCTTTAAATGCCGAATAATTTCCGAAGATTCTTTCGGATGAGAATAAACATAAGGCTCAATCTCTATATCTTCGACTTGGTGGGCAACAGCCACAAGGTTCTGAATAGACTCTTGTGTACCAATAACCGCAATTTTTATCATCATTTGTTCAAACTCCTTATAACTATTTAACGACTATTTAACGACAACTATATCAAATGCACAAGAGCATTGTAAACAGAAAGGGGTCTTTTCAATGAAAATCACAGCAATTCATCTTTATGCAATTCGTTTACCGCTTCGCAATCCATTTATCGTAAGCTATGGTACTTATCCTGATATGCCTTCCATTATTGTAAAACTCGAAACTGATGAAGGCATTATTGGTTACGGAGAAGGAGTAGCTGACGAGCATGTTACATGTGAAACATGGGAAAGCACTTTTCATATTTTAAAACATACATTAGCTCCTGCCTTGCTAGGTAAAAATCCAATGAATATCGAGAAAATACATGACATCATGAATCAAACTATTTACGGGGTACCTACTGCCAAAGCTGCGATTGATATAGCTTGCTTTGATGTAATGGGAAAAAAACTCGGACAGCCTGTGTATCAATTGATTGGCGGACGCTATCATGAAGAATTCCCAATTACCCATGTTTTAAGCATCGATTCCCCAGAAAACATGGCCGACGAAGCTGCTTCCATGATAAATAAAGGCTATCAATCTTTTAAAATGAAAGTCGGAACAGATGTCAAAAAAGATGTTGAGAGAATTGAAGCTGTACGTGAACGAGTCGGAAATGATGTCGCAATTCGTGTCGATGTAAACCAAGGCTGGAAAAACAGTGCGACGACGTTAACTGCATTACGTTCGCTTAAGCATTTGGACATTGATTGGATTGAACAGCCTGTTATAGCCGATGATATTGACGCAATGGCTCACATTCGATCAAAAACAGACCTTTCTCTTATGATTGACGAGGGATTAAAAGGGCCACGTGAAATGCGCCAAATTATTCAAAAGCAAGCAGCTGATAAAGTGAACATTAAATTAATGAAGTGCGGCGGAATCTATCCAGCTGTCAAACTAGCCCATCAAGCAGAAATGGCTGGCATCGAATGTCAAATTGGTTCAATGGTCGAATCATCCATTGCCTCTTCCGCAGGATTCCATGTCGCTTTTTCTAAAAAAATTATTACAAGTGTTGAACTAACAGGGCCATTAAAATTCACAAAAGATATCGGGAATCTCTCCTATGATGTCCCTTTTATTCGCCTAACAGAAAAGCCTGGATTAGGCGTTGACGTCGATGAAGATATACTCAACGAGCTAACTGTTTTTCAAGATATTGTTCGCTAAAGGACTAAATCAATAGTAGTCATTTTTATATACAAAAGTATACAAACGTGGGCAAACATGTTCGTATACTTACTATTGATTCGGTTTCAAGCCTAAGTGAGTGCGTTTTGACGAAAGTTAAATTGCATGATGAACTACGATTGATGAGTAAGTTGAAGACTTACCCTCGGATACACGCTTTAGTCCGTTGCTCTAAGAGTGTGGAAGGATGACCGAATACTACTGCCCTGTAGTCAAACACCGAAACACATGAACTCTCATCTGTCATTGGCAAAAAGCGAAATTCTCCGAAAGGATGGCTGGTCAGAAATGACTAAAAATAAAAACAAAGAATATTGTTTTGTATTGGATGTAGAAGGAGGAAAATTAGCTCCTACAAGTGTCAACAATGGATGGTACTTAATTAGGAAGAAAAGAGCAAAACTTGTTGCAAAATACCCAATGGTAATTCAACTTCATAAGTCAGTGGAAGATGTAGATTATAAAATTAGATTGGGGATAGACGATGGTAGTTTACACGTTGGGGTTGGGTTAGTACAAGAATGTAAAACAAAAAATAAGCCAATCTTTAAAGCTACTATTGAACATCGAAAAGATGTATCAAAGCTAATGGAGAAAAGAAGAGGACATAGACGATACAAAAGAAATCACAAACGGTATCGTCAAGCAAGATTTGATAATCGTGCAAGTAGTAGAAAAGAAGGAAGAATCGCACCTAGTATACTCCAAAAGAGACAAACGATTATTAGGTTTGTAAATAAGATTTCAAAATGGATAGACATTGCAAGTATTCACTTAGAAGATGTTGCGATAGACATACGAGCATTAACTGATGACAAGAAGTTATACAGATGGCAATATCAAAAATCCAATCGGCTAGATGAAAACATGAGAAAGGCTGTAATTATACGGGACAAATATAAATGTATGGAATGTGGAAACTCAAACTGTATGTTAGAAGTACATCATATTGTCCCTAGAAGGTTAAGAGGCTCTAATACATTAGATAACCTGATTACACTATGTAGTAAATGTCACCAAAAAACAGAAGATAAAGAAGAAAAGTTTGTTGATAAGTATCAAAAAATGATTAATGGAAAGAGTTTACGGCTAGACTTTGCTCAACACGTTATGCAAGGTAAAAACTGGTTACAACAACACTTATCTCAGTATGGTACTTTGCTTTTAACAAGTGGTGGAGATACTGCAAATAGGAGAATAGATTGGGGTATTGAAAAATCACATTCTAATGACGCTTTAGTTATTTGTGGGTTAAAGATCAATGATACAAATATAAAAGACTGGGTCATTAAACCAATCAGAAAGAAAACGAAAGCAATACATTCCGAAACTTATGGGTTTAGGCATAGAGATATTGTACAATACACAGACACAAAAAAGGTAACTCATGTTGGCTATATTACTGCAATGTACCCAGATAAGTTACAAATTAATATCCAAACAAAAGAGAAACACCTAAAAAGAGTAAATGCAAGAAAAAGTGTACTAAAGTGGAGATTTAGAGGGTTGTATTTCCTATGAATGACCACACATGAATACTTTTGTGTATATTTTTTGAAGGAGGCCATAGCATGAACATTCTTTATGAAGGAACGTTAAAACAAAACGAGCAACCATTCAAAGTCACACCATTATCTTTGCATCACATCGAGCAAATTTTATCCGTACAAGACGATGTAATTGAAGCACTAGAAAACAAACAAAGCTTACAGCCTCTTACATTAGAAGAATTTCAAAATATATTAACAGGAAATGGCTTAATGATCGGTGCTTTCGCAAACGAACAACTAATTGCATTTCGCGCGCTCTTAATTCCACCTATCGATGAAGAACATTTAGGATTGGATATTGGCTTACAAGGTGAAGAATTAGAACGGGTCATCTATCAAGAAGTATCAAATGTTCATCCAACTCACCAGGGAAACGGCCTTCAAAAAATGTTAGCAAAATTGATTATGGCGCAATTAAAACAAGTAGATAACAAATACGATTACGTTTGCTGTACTGTTGCGCCGTTTAATATCCCTAGTTTAAAAGACAAATTTGCTCAAGGGATGGAAGTTGCTGCGCTGAAAGAAAAATATAGTGATCGGTTGCGGTATGTGTTTGTGAAAGATTTGAAGAGTGAGAGACAAATAGAATGGGTGAACGTAGAAGAACTTCTAATGAGTGATATTGCTGGGCAGAAAAAGTTGCTGATGGAAGGTTATCGTGGGTATGAGATGGAGTTTCGTGGTGGGGAGTATTTGGTGCGGTTTGGGAAGTAAAATAACAATAGCGCATTTTCTAATATTATTTACTACGAAGAAATAAAAAGGTGAGATACTACTATCTGTAGTGTGTCACCTTTTTCAATAAAACATCCTTCTTAGAAAATGGTAGAGAAAACTTGATAATTTTCTCCTTCCATCTTTAATTGTATACTCGCCCTCTCTATAATTTCGAGCAGTTCCTTAAGTAATATTGATAAAATAATTCATCGGACCAACCCATTCGATGCTTTAGTTCAGTTAAATAGGCCAATATAATAATGGGGCCATCTGAATTGGACTGAAAAGAAACTCCTCTTTTTTGAAGATCATTTGCTAATGGAGTGATCATTTCAATATTTCCACTACGATAAATCGCCTCACTACAAGTAGAAACTTCCTTCGCAAATTTTAATAGCCCTCTTTCATGCAGTTTCGCTTTTTGTGACTCATAAATGCCATACGCACAACTGAATAATACATCGATGTCCTTCAACGTAAGTGTTTCTTTTCCAATAAATAAATTTTGTGTTTCTTTTTCGAACATCCGAATAATTGGAATGTCTCGCTTTTTTTCTTTCAAAGCATGTAAAATACTCATGTAATACCATGATTGGTCACGTTTTCCACGATTAAAACGCGACCATACTTGATCGCCTTCTCTTTCTACGTCCTCTTCAATGGACCGTAAGTTATGTAATTTATCTGCGACGATCAAAGTAATCTCTTCATTCGAACGGTGTGGAAGAGATAGAATGGTATGTTTTTTTCTTTCTTCCCATGACAACGATTTATCTGGTTCTGAAGCCGCCTTAACCAATCTCAACACTTCTTCGCCAAAATGCTCGCACAACTCAACCTCGGTTGTATTCGTATCTTCTAAAGTATCGTGCAATAACCCTGCAACAATCACTTCATCACGCTGCTTTGCTTTCTGTAAAATGAGTGCTACTCCAAACGGATGTATAATGTACGGAATATTAGTACCCTTTCGCATTTGGCCTTCGTGCTTGATAGCAGCAAACTGCATCGCTTTCTCAATTAATCTGCTCATGTACCTCATCTCCTTTACCTTCATTTATATTCATAACATAAACACCGCTCAGAATAAAATCTTCCGAGCGGTGTTTACTCCTCCAACTACTAAAGCCATTCAATTTTACAAGATTCTTCTTTTACAGTTAGTGTTTCTTTAAATTGAACAAGCTGATTCAAAAGATACATTCATGGAAATTTTCAATTCAAAAGACTGTATTCCTGAAAACTTAGATTCGGATAATAAATCACCGGAATCTGATGAATTTTCAGATGAAGAGAAAAGAATATTACAATTAATAATTAAAAAAAGGCTTTGGTCCAGACCAAAACCTTTTTTTATAAACTACTTTTCAATACTATTGTATCTAAAAATATATGAGTTTATACAATGCTATTTAATATCATATGAAACGTGTACGTCTAACACGTAAATCCAGCTACCCCTCACTATTTTTTATCTACACTTCTCCTTTTTTGTAGATTAATTATATAACTGCTGAAAATTGATTCTTCTCTTTTTAATCTACATATGCATATTATATTACATGTGTTTTTTTTGTATACAAATAAAAACACAGAAAGCAGGTAGAAAATAATAGACAAATGATCAACGTTTTCATGAATATATTGAATTTCTATCCACTGAAGGGGGAGATCGAGTCCTAATGATGCAAATGAAAAATTTCTTTCAAAGTAAAGGATTTCAAAGGTTGCTTGTGTTAATAATTTTAACCATTATATTATATGGGTTAAAAAGTATGATTAATTTAATATTGATTACCTTTATCCTTACGTTTTTAATGGATCATTTTCAAAGGTTTATTTCTGAAAAGCTTAATCGTTTTGTACGGATAAATAGGAAAGTGATTATCGCTTTTTTATACATTGTTTTAGTTATGTTGATTGTTACCACGTTATATAAATATTTACCGGTCATTACCGTTCAAATTTCACAGTTAATTCATCAGTTTCAAGTGTTTTTTAAGCAGCCACCTGATAATGAAATTATAAAATATTTGATTTCTACCATTAAAGAGATGGAAGTATCAAAGTATATTGAACAAGGTGTCGATGTTATTTATCATTCTTTAGCTAATATTGGAAAAGTAAGTTCGCAAATATTTCTTTCCCTTATTTTAAGTTTGTTCTTCTTGTTAGAAAAAGAGCGTATTATAGCTTTCACTTCTAAATTTAAAGATAGTAAGCTTAGCATTTTTTACAATGAGATTGCATTTTTTGGACAGAAATTTGTACGTTCATTTGGAAAAGTTATTGAAGCACAGTTTTTAATCGCTGTTATAAATTGTATCCTTTCAGTTATTGCACTTTGGCTTTTAGGATTTCCGCAGCTCCTTGTATTAGCAGTAATGATTTTCTTGCTTGGGCTCATCCCAGTTGCAGGTGTAATCATTTCGCTATTTCCACTTTGTATTATTGCCTATAATATTGGTGGGATTACATATGTAGTATACATTTTAATTTTCATTACAGTCATTCATGCGTTTGAAAGCTATGTTTTAAATCCAAAATTTATGTCTGCAAAAACGAATTTACCAATTTTCTATACGTTTATGATCCTTATATTTTCAGAGCATTTTTTTGGTGTGTGGGGGTTAATAATTGGGATTCCGATTTTTATCTTCTTGCTTGATGTACTTGACGTGAAGAATGAGGAGAAATCGTATGTAGATGTGGAATGATACCTTGAAGGCACGTAAAAAGCAATCCAAGTATATTGGATTGCTTTTTATCTCGCTATTCGTGGGGAGTATTTGGTGCGGTTTAGGAAGGAAAATGGCTGAATCAGTCACGCCTCAGTTATCCCGCATTAACGGGCAGTAAGACCCCACACCTCAAGATTGAGAGAATCGAAGAAGATAAGTGGGGAAACTGCCCGTAAAAGCCCGATTGGTTCAACTAACCATCAGTGGGGGATGACTCCCCCACTGATGGAAGTTTCACTTTACTATAAGATGACGTGTTCTCAAAAATGGGAAAGTTTCCCTTTCGCAAAGGATCGAAGAGGGAACTTTCTCATTACTTATTAAGCTCTAACAAATCCCTCTGTTTCAGATTTTTCCTTATTGTCTTTTGCTCAACCTTATAACGATCTCCACCTACAAATAAGGAAACAAGCAATCCAATGATACCAGCTACCATTGCCAATATAAAGCCATGGTGCAATGCTGTTTCTAATGCCCCTCTCATGAATTCTACTAGCTGAGGAGGAAGCTGTGTATGATTTTGCATCAAGATTTCTGGTTTTGCTAATTTATCAATTTGATTAGCCGGCATTTGAGAGGATGCCGCAAAATCTATCATCTTTTCTTTTAAATCATTGTTCACAATGGTTGCTGTAATTGCAGCCCCCATCACACCACCAATACTTCTCCAAAACCCAACAACTGATGAAGCAATTCCCATATATTTCATATCAACGGATTGAGCGACAGCATTTTGTGCGACACTCATAAGCGGACCAAGAACAATTAATCCCATTGTGATCATCACAAGAGTTACTGTCAATTTCGCAGTATCATGTGTAATGTTACTAAGCATGTAAGCTTCAAATATTCCAACTGCCATCGAAATTACCATGATAGTACGGAAAGGAACTTTCGTACAAAGGAAACCTCCTAAAATCGCCCCGATCATAATCGGAAACATCATCGGTGTTAATACACCATTTGAATTTTCATTCCCAATAATAGCTACTGAAAGAATTGGAAGATACGTAATCGCAGAGAACATGATTGCTCCCTGACAAAATACAACAATACTTGTACCTAGCACCATTTTATTTTTAAATATGGAAAGAGGTAAAATCGGTTCACTAGCCTTTCTTTCCACTAATATGAACAACACAATTGATATCGCAGCTGCACTAAACATTCCAATAATTTGAGCGGAATCCCAAGCATAATCCTTTCCGCCCCATTCTAAACCGAGAAGAAGGAGAACAGTTGAAGCAATTAATAAAACCGTTCCAAGATAATCAACTTTTGGTTTATGTTCTGATTTAGATTCCTGTAAAGAAAACAACAAAGTAATAATTGATAAAATGCCAAAAGGTACATTTACATAGAAGCACCATCTCCACCCTAACCAAGAGGCTTCAGAAATCCAAGTACCGATTTGTGGTCCAAGGACTGAGGATATACCAAATATCCCGGCAAACACACCAGACATTTTTGCTGCTTGTTTAGGATCCGTAGAAATTGAATAAATAATTGTGAATGAAATCGGAAAAATAGCTCCTGAACCTATCCCCTGAATAACACGATACGCAATCAACTGATCTATACTTTGAGCAGTTCCACATAATGCTGAGCCAACTAGAAATAAACTGATCCCGAGTAGATAAAACATTTTTCTTCCAAATAAATCGCTCATTTTCCCAAACACAAGCATCGTACTTGTTGCCGCAAGCATATAAGCCGTAAAAACCCAGCTCATTTTATCAAATCCACCAATATCTTTAATGACTTGACTAATGCTCGCAGAAACAATGGTGTTATCCAAAGAGGACATAAACAGTCCTAACGCCATGGCTACGATTACAAAAGGCATTCTTTTATTCTTTTCCATTGCGCTCTCTCCCCATTTCTTCAATCCTATCCACTCAAATAGAATAACATTTTTCCATTAAATAACAATAAAATTCAGAAGTGATTTTTTGACAAAAAGCGACTTCATTTGTAATAAAAACAGCTACTGACTATAATTATGCTTTGAAATTTAGACTATGTGGATTAATTGTCGCGAAAGTTACTTTAAATGTATTGAGTCTATATTTCTGTAGATATAAAGAGAAGCCCACTTCCGGGAAGGAAGTGGGCTTTTTCTTATTGAAGTACTAATGTTGCCACGCACTCCACATGTGCAGAGTGTATGTGGCAACACATGGGTGCTGGTGAGTCTTACTAAATCTGTAAATAGCACGTGGTCAATACCTCGTCTTTTGCTTCTCATTTTACCTTTCGTTTCACATTTACCTTAAATCTTAGAAATGTATATCTTAATGCTTTCTAGAATAGCAAAAGCACCTATCTAAGTTTGAAATAAAGGATAGGTGCATCACAATGAAACTTTAATAATATAAAAATAGCCATTTCATCCCTGGTATGGGTGGAAAATCGTTATTACGATTTTTTAAAAATTTGAGAGATTAATAGATAAATATTGACAGTCATAATCTAAAGTAGTTGAAGATGTAAGTATATTGTATAATTTTTTTCTTCAAAAGTATTAGCACTACTTTATAAGTACTCACTTCTTGCGAGCAGAGTAGCTCTTGGGTAGTTTCAGACTATTCTGTTCCATGACCACACGCAGGCGGTCCGGATAGTCAGTGATCATTCCGTCGACGCCATCATTGATAAGCTTTTGCATAGTAGGCTGGTCGTCAACCGTCCAGGGAATGACCTTCATTCCGTACTTGTGCGCTTCCTGAACCATGCTTTTCGTCACATAGGGCACGTAATTCTCATCAGTAACCTTGCCGTTCTGCGGGAAACCGTGCACTGGAGAGATGGCGTCTATTCCTAACGAGTGGGCAGCCGCAACGGGGTCTCCGCCAAAGTCGTCGATATCAATTCCACCTAACCATGGAGAGGAACCCGGCTGACCAGGCTGCAGGAACTCTGGACCGTTGGTCAGTGCAACGAGAGGTAAACGAGGCTCAACCTCGTGCATTCGTTTGAGCGCTCCCCAGTCGAAGCTTTGAATCGACACCCGGTTGAGCATACCGGCTTCGCGAACTTCTTTGGCAACAATCTGTACGAATTCTTCACGTGGAGCAGTCTGCTCAGGTGCACCGGCCTCCACCTTCGTCTCGATATTCATCCACACATTGTTGGCGTTATAGAGCTTGATAAGGTCGAAAATCTCGGTTAGCAGTGGTATTTGAGCACCAGGGCTCGGGTGCTGACCTGGGAATTGCGGCAACGTCTTTGAGCCACAATCCAGCGTTCGGACTTGGGCAAGGGTTAGATCTTTTATGTACTTACCGACGTAGGGGTACTCAGGGTCACCAACGAATGCAGGACTCGTGTCCATGCACTTGGAACCCGAAATCTTTCGGTCGTGCGAAATAACAGCTTGATGGTCTTTGGTGATCTGCACGTCAAGCTCAAGTGTGCTCACACCGACTTCGAGAGCATGGGAAAACGAGGCAATCGTTGACTCAACGGTTAGCCCAAGTCCGCCTCGGTGTGCCTGCAGGTCGAACCCTTTAGGACCAAAACTCTTTGAGGTGCCTGACCAGGACGGATTCTCAGTGGCTGAGGCTGATTGTGCTGAAACTTGGCTAGCTCCTGAATACACCATAAGGGCTGCCATTGTTGCTAATATAAATTTTTTCCTCTTCATTTCTGCTCATCTCCTTATAAAATCTATTACTCTTATAAGTTTAGATGACTGATGTAATATCCCTATTAATAATATGATAAGAAATAGTAAAGGGAAATAAAGCGCTTACACACAGGAATTGAAGAAAATAAAATTATCAATCTTTGTCCAGCTACGATTCACCTCTAAAGTAATTATCAATTTCTACGATCTTTTTAAATTTTGCGAATTTTTAGCATTAATTATCTATGGTATAACATGTTAGAGGTGATTGATCTTTTCAGAGTTTAAGGATGGTATGTCAACACTAAACTAGATAAAAGTAATCTTTTTACGAATGTACTATTCTGTGCTGAATGTAAAAGAGGTATGTGGTATAATGCAAATCAAAAAGGATATCGTTGCGGCGGAAACATTAAACATGGATCTGTTTTTTGCGAAAATCAAAAGCGATTAAAGAAAAGCAGCTAAGTGAAACTATATTAAATGATTTATCAATCCTTTTTGAAGAACTAAAAATGCCCCACTTTAACACAGAACTTCTAAAACAATTCAAAATCAAAAGAAAGCTTATTATGAATTTAATTTCTTCGATTGAAATTAAATTAAAAAATCTAAACCAAAAAAAGCTACAATATTACGATTTATTTGTTGAAGAAGAAATTTCGAAAGAAGAGCTTGAAGAACTGAGAGAAATGATAATGGTAAAAATTTCGGATTTTCAAAATCAAATAATAAATCTAAACTCTTAAATTGAGGAAATTGTACAAGAGGACTATGTTCTGGCCTTAAAAGATACTTTAAAAGAATTCTTGTCGTTAAAAGAGCTTACAAACAAAATGCTCCATACTTTTGTAAATAAAATTGAATATCGAATTGATGGTAGTATTGAAATACACTACAATTTTGCAAATCCGTTAAAAGAAGTGTAAAGGCAACGTACCAATAAAGGGACGTTGCCTTCTTTATATTATTTAGTTTTTAAAATAAGTTGCGCCACGCACTCCACATACGCGGAGTGTATACGGCAATACAATGAGATGTTTGTGAGTTCAGTTATAAGAGAAGAAGCAATTATAAACTAAAACTGTAGTGCAATAGTAATCGCTCCAACTATGTCACTGCTAAACAGTCATTTTCCAGCCTGATAATGCCAACCAGTTTTCCAGTTCCTTATAATCAGGCATTATTTTCCCAACAAGGCGCCAAAAGGATCGATCATGATTTAGATGGACCATATGGCACATTTCATGAACGACTACATAGTCGATCACCTGCTGAGGTGCCATTGCTAGCTTCCAATTAAACGTTAACTGTAGATTTGAATCACAAGTGCCCCACGTACGATTACTATCTGTAATACGAATGGACCGTGGTTTTGTTTTAAAGTTACTTTGATACGATTTAATACTCTTCTCTACTAATGCCTTACACTGCTTATAGTAAAATCGTTTTAAAGCTTGTTGTATTTTCTCATTCTTAAGCTCTTTCACATAAATATGTAGCTTATCTCCCTCAAACACTGCGTTATCTTGCTCAATACTTGCATCTTGAGAAATCTGTATCGGATATGTGTTCCCTAAATATAGAAAGCCCTCTCCTTGATCATAAGCTTTTTCCTGAGGACCACGCACTCGCTCCTGCATTTCCTTACGTGTTTTCTGAATCCAATCCCATTTCTCCTCTAACAATTGGACTAAGTATTCAACAGGCGTTCCTTTCGGAGCTTGTACTTCAACATTTCCGTACGAATCTACATAAATACGTACAGATTTTTTCTTCTTATAATTTATATGAAAATTAATTGTCTCACCTAAATATGTATGTACCATTTCATCACCTAGCGTATTTGTTCTTGTTATTTTTACAAATAAAAAAGAGTAGGTTACAAACTCCCTACTCTATCTATTATATCATTTACTGTTTAACATAAATGTTACAATGCTTATTCCTTATCCTCTATACTTTACAGCTAATCCCTTTACGAAATTCCTTGCGTATCTATCGCCGCACTCTTTGTAATTTTTATGGCCTTTTTTTCTTAATAGAGCGCCTAACTCTCCTTTTGTCACCTTAACTCCTACGCTGTCTAATATATCAAGCACATCTTCACTCGTTAACGAAAGTGCTATTTTCATTTTCTTTAGAAGAAGGTTATTGGCACTCTCATTACTCTGCAAAGGCATCGCTTGTCCAGCTGGTTGCCCTGGTTTCGGATCTTGCTTTCCTCTTTTTAAAGTAATAAATCCATTTAAAAATGACTCTAACATCATCATATCGCATGTTAATACGTAATCATCTTCGACTACATCAGCATTTTCAGCTTCATGCTGGGGACTTTTCTTTACTTTTGTAAGCATATCAACTACTTCTTCTTTCGTTACTTCAATGCCACCAAGTTTAAATATCTCTACCATATCTATATCTTTTATATCCATAGCATATCTTACTCTTTTTAATATATCATTATTGCTCATTGCCATTGTTAGTCCTCCTAAAATGTTGATTATTTATACGGCTGTTAAAGTCTATCCTCTAACATGCTTTAAACTATCATGTTTAATATAACCTTTTAGTTAATATCCGCTAAATTAATACTTTAACATTTTAAAGATAGGTTTTATAGTCTTACCCGAACTTTTCTCCATCATTGTATCTATAGATCTCTTACGTGTTTGTTGTATGCTTATAAAAAGATTTCCCTCATAACATTAACTAAAAGAAAAAACAGTGCTTTGATTTCTCAAATACACTGTTCTTTTCCAGCTCTACGCTTATTTTAAACTCAACCAAGCTACACACTCTACATGTACAGAGTGTATGTGGCAACACAAGGGTGCTGGTGGGTTTATTACATTCTTAAGACCTTCTTCTTTCAGAAAACAGACCTTACCAAAACAAAAGTTGCCGTCTGCAAAGGAACTCGAAACTGAACAAAATAAATACACATAAGTTGATGTGATTCACTTTTTCTCTAACTTTTTGAGGGTTACATCATTCCACTGTCATCTGTCTCATCAACACTCTTTTCAAATTTATCAAGCAATGCACGCACTTCATCTGTTGATTTCGTGCTCATCAATTGATTTCTTAATTCAGCAGCTCCATGGAATCCTTTGACATAAATTTTGAAAAAGCGATGAAGCCCTGTGATTGAACGTGGTAGTACTTCCGCATATTGATCTTGAAGATCAAGCTGCAGTCTTAAAAGATCAAGGTGTTCTTTACTGGTATGCTCTTTTGGCTCTTTTTCAAAAGCAAAAGGATTTTTAAAAATACCTCGCCCGATCATAACACCATCAATACCATATTTTTCAGCAAGCTGCAGCCCGATTTGACGGTCAGGAATGTCTCCATTGATTGTTAGTAGCGTATTTGGTGCGATGCGGTCACGTAATTTTTTGATTTCCGGAATTAGCTCCCAATGCGCATCTACTTGGCTCATTTCTTCTCTTGTACGTAAATGAATAGAAAGGTTCGCAATATCCTGTTTTAAAATATGCGTTAACCACTCCTCCCACTCATTTAGCTCCTTAAAGCCAAGTCGTGTTTTCACGCTGACAGGCAGTCCGCCCGCTTTTGCTGCTTGAATAAGTTCTGCCGCAACGTCTGGACGCAGAATAAGGCCACTACCTTTCCCTCTCGATGCCACATTCGGTACAGGGCAGCCCATATTAATATCGATGCCTTTAAATCCTAGCTCTGCCATGCCAATACTCATTTGACGGAAATATTCGGGATTATCCCCCCAAATATGTGCCACCATTGGCTGTTCATCTTCTGTAAAAAGCAAACGGCCACGCACACTTTTCATACCCTCTGGATGACAATAGCTATCCGAGTTTGTAAACTCTGTGAAAAATACATCCGGTCGACCGGCTTCACTTACTACGTGACGAAAAACAACATCTGTCACATCTTCCATTGGTGCAAGTACAAAAAATGGTCGTGGTAAATCACGCCAAAAATTATCTATCATTTCAAACTCAAATCCTCTCACTATGGATACAACTTCAAACTCTCGGTCAAAAAATATAAAGTGAAACTTTAATCAGTGAGGGTTTTCTTCATCCCCCACTGATTATTAGTTGAACCAATCGGGCTTTTACGGGCAGTTTATCTCCCACCTAACTTCTTTGCTTTCACCGAATTTTGAGGTGGGAGTATTACTGCCCGTTAATGCGGGATAAAGCCAAATGTTCCACTTCTTTTACACTTATATCATGCTTAATAACTTATTATCAAACACAAGTACATTTGGACATTTATAATTTGTGAAAAACTATTGTGAAAATCGGCAATGTTTATTTTAACTAAAATCGGTCCTGAATGGTATTTTTATAAACAAAAAAGCAGATGGTATAGATTTTTTCTATATCAACTGCTTTTCTATTATACCAACTCCAACCACGCGACCGCTTCACAATGCGTCGTATGCGGGAACATATCCACAGGCTGCACTTCCTGCGTCTTATATCCACCTTCTTCAAGAATCTTCAAGTCGCGTGCAAGTGTCGCTGGGTTACATGATACGTATACAACACGCTTTGGCTTCATGTCGATGATTGTATTTAGTAGTGCTTCATCACAGCCTTTACGCGGCGGGTCGACTACGATTGTGTCGGCGATGATGCCTTGTTTGTACCAATTTGGAATGACTACTTCTGCTTCGCCTACGCCAAATTCAACGTTTGTTATGTTGTTTAGTTCTGCGTTTCGGTTTGCGTCTTCGATTGCTTCTGGGACGATTTCAACACCGTATACTTTTCTTGCTTTTTGCGCTAGGAATAAGGAGATTGTTCCGATGCCGCAATAAGCGTCGATAACTGTTTCATTTCCATCTAATTTTGCGTACTCAAGCGCTTTGTCGTACAGTACTTTCGTTTGCGTTGGGTTTACTTGATAGAATGAACGTGCTGAAATGGCAAATTTAATATCGCCGATGAAATCATAAATATATTCTGATCCGTATAGGACTGTCGTTGTGTCGCCGAAAATTACGTTCGTACGTTTGTTGTTTACATTTTGAACGATGGATTTTACACTTGGGAATTTCGCTGTAATTTCTTCGATGATTGCATTTTTGTTTGGAAGTTCTGCAGTACGTGTAATAAAGACAAGCATGATTTCGCCTGTAACTTGTCCGTAGCGAGCCATTACGTGACGAAGTGTTCCTTTATGACGCTCTTCGTTGTACGCCGTAATGCCGTGTTTCTCACAAATGCGTTTTACTTCTTGAATTAATGTATCGTTTTCTTCCGCTTGGATTAAACATGTTTCCATATTAATGATGTCATGCGTTCCTTGGCGGTAGAAACCAGCGACAAGTCCACCTTCACGTTCTCCAATTGGCACTTGTGCTTTGTTTCGATATATCCATGGATTTTCCATGCCAAGGACAGGGTGAACAGGTACATCATGCAGTCCACCGATGCGCTGCATAACGTCACGCACTTGTTTTTCTTTTGCTTGCAGTTGTCCTTCATATGTTAAGTGCTGAAGCTGACAACCGCCGCACTGGTTATATACTGGACATTCTGCCTCTTTGCGATATGGGCTCTCTTTATGAAGCTTCATTAAACGACCGAAAGCAAAATTCTTTTTCACTTTAATAATTTTAATTTGTGCTTCTTCACCTGGTAATCCGTTTTTCACGAAAATAGGATAGCCATCTACTTTCGCAACACCGGCACCGTCATGTGTTAAATCTTCAAACACTACATCTATAAACTCGTTTTTTTCAACTGGTGGTGTCATTTTATTACTCATTTTCCGACCTCTCTTTTTCATCACACTGCGTTACATTTTACCATACTCCAAGGCTCTTTAGCCATTGGAAGAAAAAAAGCTATTGACGAATTTTGTCGCTTAATGTTACGCTACTACTAATTCAATACGGATGGTGTTACCTCATATATACTTGATGATATGGATCGAGAGTCTCTACCCGGCAACCGGAAATTGCTGGACTATGGGGAAAACTAATGAATATTAGCTTTTTTGTGTATATAAAGACTCATATTGATTAGCTTTCTCGCATAGAAGGAAGTGGATCTGTATGGGTCTTTTTTTATTTTCATTTTAAAAGTCAGACATCATACGTATGACTTAAAAACTTCGAGATTAACTTCTCTATTTCTTACAAAATAACAACATCTGAAAGGAGCAAATTTTGTGCAATATGTGATGAGTATCATTGGCATTCTTGCCGTATTAGGAATTTGTTTTGCTTTTTCCAACAACAGAGCAAAAGTTAATTTCCGCGCTATTATTATTATGCTTGCTTTCCAAATTTTAATTGGTTGGTTTGTATTTGGAACAAAAATTGGTCAGCAAATCATTGTTTTCATTGGTAAAGTCTTTAATAAATTGATTCAACTTGGTACTACAGGTGTAGACTTTTTATTTAACGGAATTCATAAAGATTTTGTCTTTTTCTTCAATGTATTATTAATTATCATCTTTTTCTCCGCACTACTTTCTGTTTTTAGTTATCTTGGCGTTTTACCTTTCATCGTGCGCGTTGCTGGCGGTGCGATTTCGAAAATTACAGGCCTGCCGCGTGTGGAATCGTTCCACGCTGTGAACTCTGTCTTCTTTGGATCAAGTGAAGCGTTACTTGTTATTAAAAATGACCTGCAGCATTTTAATGCAAATCGTATGTTTATCATTTGCTGTTCAGCAATGAGCTCTGTATCTGCTTCTGTCACAGCATCTTATGTGATGATGTTAGATACAAAATACGTATTAGTGGCCCTGCCGCTGAACTTATTCTCTAGTCTAATTGTTTGTTCACTATTAACACCAGTTGATACGGCGCAAGAAGATGAAAAACTGCAAAAGTTCGATAAAAATCTTTTTGGCAGCAGCTTAATCGATGCGTTGATTAACGGTGCATTAGACGGTTTAAAAGTAGCCGGAATTGTTGCGGCATTAATGATTGCTTTTATTGGTGTAATGGAAGTTGTAAACTTCGTGATTTCTTACGCATCAGGCGCACTTGGTCATAAAATTACACTACAACAAATTTTCGGTTACATTCTTTCACCGTTTGCATTCTTAATGGGAATTCCAGCACACGATGTGATTTCTGCCGGCGGTATTATGGGGACAAAAATTGCATTAAACGAATTCGTTGCTATTCTAGATTTAAAGAACATCATGAATACATTATCCCCGCGCACAGTTGGGATTGTTACAGTATTCTTAATCAGTTTTGCAAGCATTAGTCAAATCGGTGCAATTGTCGGTACAATTCGTGCCCTATCTGAAAAACAAGGGCGCATTGTATCACGCTTTGGATGGAAGCTCCTTTGTGCTTCGACGCTAGCTTCTATTTTATCTGCAACAATTGCAGGGTTATTCATTTAACTATGCAGGCAGCTCCCTATTTAAAATAGGGAGCTGCTTTTTGTTTTCTTCACAAAAATTTTACATATTGTTCATAAAGTGAAACTTCCATCAGTGGGGGTTTTTTTCATCCCCCACTGATGGTTAGTTGAACCAATCGGGCTTTTACGGGCAGTTGTCCCCCACCTATCTTTCTCGCTTTTCTCTAAATCTTGAGGTGGGGTCTTACTGCCCATTAATGCGGGATAAGCTAATAAAATACAGTATTTTTGTCGTAATTAACCAAAAAAGGATATTTCCCTCTATATATGAGAGTGATATGATTAACAAGGGTATAATACACAATAGAAGGATGGATATGATGAAAAAATATGCACTAATGGCTTTACTTTCTTCTACCATTCTCACAGGCTGCAACACTAGTGTAACTGGTGATAAACAGAAAAAAGATGCAGCTGCTGAGAAACAGGTGGAACCGCAAAAAGTTGAAGCAAAAACAGTAGATGTTCCCTTAACGCAAGGGAACATAACATGGGAGCCATTTGCACCTGATGCAAAAAATACTGTGCTCTATATGAATAATTTACGAGATGCGTTTAAACAAATACAATACCACGTTTGGCGCACCGCTGATGGCCCTGAAAGCAAACAAACATTTTCATCTCAAGAAAAAGAACATAACTTTGCTTTGCCATTCCACTTAAAAGCCTTCAATTTGAAACGCGGGGAATATCAAATTGAAACAACAGGATTAAAAGAAGATGGCACACAAGTACCTCTTGCTAAATCTACAATTACCTTTCAACAATCTGTACCAATTCTAATGTATCATGCGATTGAAAAATACTCTGGACCAGGTGACGGTGAGTTAGGTTTGTATGTACCGCCAGCACAGTTCGAATCACATATGAAATATTTAAAAGATAACGGGTATACAATGCTGACATTTGAACGTTGGAACGATATAAATCGTGTCAATAAACCTATCTTTATAACGTTAGATGACGGGCGAAAAAATAATATGAATGCCCTTCATATTTTACAAAGTTTAAAAGATGACAAATTCCAGCCAGCAGCGACAGAGTTTATCGTTGCCAATGATATTGATGCACCAAATCGTCTTTCAAAAGATGAAATCAAACAGATGGTAGATTCTGGTATTTTCTCCATACAATCGCACACATCTACTCATGCTATGATGGCTTATTCAAACAATTACGATGAAGAATTACGCGTTTCAAAAGAGAAAATTGAAAGTCTTACTGGTCAGAAAATAATTGCTCTCGCATATCCAGTAGGCTCTTATAACGATCAAGCTGTTGCAGAAACAAAAAAATATTACGAATTTGCAGTAACAACAGATCATGGCAACCATATGACAAAAGGTTTACCGAACGAACAATATTTAATTAAACGCCATTTTGTCGGACCTAACACATCAATGGCGCAATTTACAGCATTGGTAAGAGAGCGCAATTAATTATATAAATGCAAATTGGAAAACCGACATAAAACCCCCTTTCTTTTTAGGTGGGCGAGAGCATCTGGCCATGCCTAGAAGCTGTTAAGGTCTTTTCCCGCCACATGCAGGAGTGAAAACAAAGGGAGAAAACAAGTGCAGATTATGTTTTGCTGTGCATAGCAGCGACTCATATGTGGAAAAATTAGAATGGATTTACATATTTTAAGGCTGTTAGCAGCCTCTTCTTATACAATTTGATTAAAGGATGCTTATTATATGAAAAAATACATTTCTACTATACTACTCTCTACTCTGTTCATCTCTGGTTGTAGTAATACGGCTCAAACAGAACCGAAAAAAGAAACAACGACTTTCAAGCAGCAAACAGAAGAGAAAGTGCAGCCACAAGGAACTATTTCATGGAATCCGATTACATACGAATCAACAAATACCGTTATATATACAAAAGATGTAAAAGATCCCCTTACAGAAGTACACTATAAAATTTGGCGCACTGCTGACGGAAAAGAGAGTGCAAAAACATTTTCTTCTAAAGAAAAAGAGAACCATTTTTCTTTACCGTTTGATTTAAAAGAATTTGAAGGAAAGCGCGGCGAATATCAAATTGAAGCAATCGGTGTAAAAGAAGATGGGAAAACCATTCCACTTGCAACATCGGCAATTGTATTCCAGCAATATGCACCAATTCTAATGTATCATGCGATTGATGATTATAAAGAGGGCAATGGCCTAAAAGATCTGTTTGTATCTCCTGCTAACTTTGAAGCGCAGATGCAATATTTGAAAGACAACGGCTATACATTGTTAACCTTTGAACGCTGGAGTGACATTAACAAAGTCAACAAACCAATTTTTGTTACATTTGATGATGGTATGAAAAATAATATGAATGCCTTTCATATTTTACAAAGGCTTAAAGATGATAAGTTCAAGCCAACCGCGACAGAATATGTAATTGTCAATTCCATCGATACAGAAGGCTCAATATCTACAGCAGATATAAAAGAAATGATTGATTCCGGCATTTTTTCTGTTCAATCTCATACAGCAACGCATGCCGATTTGCCGAAAATTACAAACTATGAAGAAGAGCTAAAAGACTCGAAGGAAAAACTCGAAAAGATTACTGGCAAACCCGTTATCGCTATTGCTTATCCATTTGGCCATGTAAATGACCATGTTGTTGCTGAAACGAAAAAATATTACCAATTTGCGACAACAACAAAACCTGGTCAATTTATTGAAAAAGGCGAGCCAGATGAATTGTTACGTATAAAACGTGTCCGTATTCATAACTCAACAACTGTGGAACAGTTTGGGCTGGCAATTAAATAAGAAAATAGAACTCGATTCCAATCGGGTTCTATTTATATTTTCAGAATTTTCATGTATCATGTACATAAGAACTATTTACGCAAAGGAGAATATATATGTCATTTAAACAAACGTTAGAAAAGTATGCTGCCCTAGCAGTAAATGTCGGAGTAAATATTCAACCGGGACAAACATTAAATATCAGTGCACCAATTGAAGCTGCTCCATTTGTTCGTCTTGTTACAAAGAAAGCTTATGAGTCAGGTGCAAAGCATGTGTATGTCGATTGGGTTGATGAAAATTTAACACGTTTAAAATTCGACTTAGCACCAGAGGAAGCATTTTCTGAATTCCCTGCTTGGAAAGCGCATGCACGTGAAGAACTAGCAAAAGAAGGGGCAGCATTTTTATCCATTTACGCAGAAAACCCTGATTTATTAAAAGGTGTAGATCCAAAGCGCATTGCTAGCGCAAATAGAGCAGCTGGAGAAGCAATGAAAACAGTTCGCGAATATATGATGACTGATAAAGTAAGCTGGTGCGTTATTTCTGTTCCAACAACAGAATGGGCAGCAAAAGTGTTCCCTGATGTACCGGAAGAAGAACAAGTAGCAAAATTATGGGATGCAATTTTCCAAGCAACTCGTGCTGATTTAGAAAATCCTGTTCAAGCTTGGAACGAGCATAACAGTAACTTACATACGAAAGTAAACAATTTAAACGACAAACACTATAAAGCACTCTACTATAAAGGGCCAGGAACAGATTTAACAATCGAACTTCCTGAAAAGCATTTATGGGTTGGTGCTGGCAGCGTTAACGAAAAGGATGTACCATTCATGGCAAACATTCCAACAGAAGAAGTATTTACAATGCCATTAAAAACAGGCGTAAACGGCTATGTAACAAGTAAAAAACCATTAGTTTATGCAGGAAATGTTATCGATAACTTTACGCTTACATTCGAAAATGGTCGCATTGTAGACTTCAAAGCTGAAGTTGGCGAAGAAACATTGAAACATTTAGTCGAATCAGATGAAGGTTCTCACTTCTTAGGAGAAGTGGCATTAGTACCGCACGACTCACCTATTTCTAATACAAATATTTTATTCTACAATACATTGTTTGATGAAAACGCATCTTGCCATTTAGCAATCGGTAATGCTTATGCTTTTAACTTAGACGGCGGTAAAACGATGTCTAAAGAAGAACTAGCAGAAAATGGTGCAAACTCTAGTATTACACACGTAGACTTTATGATTGGTTCTGCTGAACTAGATATTGACGGTATTACAGCGGATGGTACACATGAACCAATCTTCCGTAAAGGAAACTGGGCGTTTTAATAAGCGTACTAAAAAAATCGCATCAACGGTTTCGTTGATGCGATTCTTTTTTATCCTGTTATTTTGAGGCATTAAGCACTCACTACCGATAGAAACTTCACTTTATAGACCTAATGAAATATATTTAATTTCTAAATACTCTTCAATTCCAAAGTGCCCGCCTTCACGGCCAATACCACTTTCTTTAAATCCGCCAAATGGAGCTTGTGCAACAGATGGAAGACCGTCATTTAAACCAATAATTCCGTATTCCAATGCCTCACTAATTTGAAAGGCTTGGCTAATATTTGTTGTAAAGATATATGCCGCTAAGCCATATGGTGTGTTATTTGCACGCTCAATTACCTCTTCAGCTGTTTTAAATTTCGCAACTGGTGCAACTGGTCCAAATGTTTCTTCTGTCATACATAACATATCATCATTTGCTTCGCCGATTACAGTTGGCTGAACAAAATGGCCATTTAATTCTGTAATCTTTTGTCCGCCATTAAGTACCTTTCCACCCTTTTGAATCGCATCTTCTATATGTTCTTGCACTTTTTCAACAGCTGACTCATCAATAAGCGGTCCAACAGTTGTACCTGCTGCAAAACCGTCACCTACCTTTAGTTCTCCTACAGCTGTTTGGAACTTCTCTACGAATTTTCCATACACATCTTCTTGAACAAAAACTCGATTCGTACAAATGCACGTTTGACCAGCATTACGGAATTTTGAGCCGATTACTGCTTCTACAGCCTTATCTAAATCTGCATCATTCATTACAATAAACGGTGCATGACCACCTAATTCTAATGAAACTTTTTTCACTGTTTCAGCTGCACTGCGCATCAATTCTTTTCCAATTTCCGTTGATCCAGTAAAGGATACTTTTCTTACACGTCCATCATTCATCCATGTATCAGCAATTGCTTTCGCACTTCCTGTTACGATATTTAAAACACCTTTTGGAATGTCTGCTTCATGCGCAAGTTCAGCTAATTTTAATGCCGTTAATGGCGTTTGGCTTGCTGGTTTCACGATCGCCGTACATCCCGCTGCTAATGCAGGTGCCACTTTTCTTGTAATCATAGCTGCTGGAAAGTTCCATGGCGTAATTGCTGCAATTACACCAACAGGCTGTTTCGATACAAGGATACGTTTATTAGGATGAGAAGCAGGAATCATTTCTCCATATACACGCTTCCCTTCTTCTGCATACCATTCTACAAAGCTATTCGCATAGTTTACTTCACCAAGCGCTTCTGCGAATGGTTTTCCTTGTTCCTTTGTCATAATAGCTGCAATTTCTTCTTTATGATCATCAATTAACGTAAACCATTTTTTTAATTTGTTCGCACGCTCAGCTGCCGTTAGCTTTGACCAAGTCTTAAACGCTTCATGTGCAGCATCTACCGCTTGCTTTGCTTCAGTTACTCCACCTTTTGGAACAGTAGCAAATACTTCTTGTGTAGCCGGATTGTTAATTTCAATTTGTTCATGCAAATGAACAAATTCCCCATTAATATACATCGCTTTCTTATCTAAATTGATAGACATTGTTTTTTTATCCAACCTTTTCATCCCCCTTTATATTTACTGTACCAATTGCTAAAGAAACATCCAAATGCAATGGTACTTTTTTAAATTCCTTCTTCTCCTCCAACGAGAAGCTCTTCTCCAATAAACTTTTTGATTTTTCTAGTTGCTGCGGACTGACTAATTTTTAAAGTCTCTGCTACTTTATAACTTGATTGATGTGCTTTATACGTTTTCAAAATAATATTGCGCTCTACTTCCTCTAACATTTCATACAAACTTTTTCCGGATTGTTCAATTGTAGAATTTTGCATAGATAATGGTAAGTCTTCCAATGTAACAAGCTCATCTGCAGTAATAACAACACGTTCCATCACATTTTCTATTTCTCGGTTATTTCCTTCCCAAGGATATTCTAAAAATGCTTGTAATACATGCGGAGATAGCTTCACATTACGCACATACTTCTCATTAAAATGCTGCAGGTAATAATAGACTAGTGGTAAAATATCTTCTTGTCTCTCACGTAAAGGAGGGATATAAATCGGAATCACATTAAGGCGGTAATATAAATCCTTTCGAAACGTCCCCTGTTTCACCATTTCTTTCAAATTTCTATTCGTTGCGGCTACAATGCGCACATCTACTTTTTTTAATTCTCTTCCTCCTACTGGACGGAATGTCTTTTCCTGTAATACTTGTAAAAGTTTCGCTTGAATTTCAAGAGGCATTTCCCCAATTTCATCTAAAAAGAGTGTCCCTTTATGAGCCAGTTCTAAAATGCCTTTTTTCCCTTCACGATGCGCACCTGTAAAAGAACCACTTGCATATCCAAACAGTTCAGATTCAATTAAATTTGTTGGCAAAGCGGCGCAATTGATTTCATAAAACATTTCATTTTTACGATGGCTAAGTTCATGTAAATGGCGCACTAATCTACTTTTTCCAACCCCTGTTTCTCCTAAAACAAGAACCGTGCTATCTACTACGGATACTTTTTTTATCGTTTCAACTATCCTCTGCATAGCTGCACTTTTAAAAATAAGCCCTTCATGCTCATATGTTTCTCGTAATTCTTTTTTATACGTTTTTAATTGATCCGTCATTGCCTCTACCTTTTTTCGCAATTGATAGAGCTCTGTTAAATCACGTGAGTAGCTAATGACCCTTCTTAAATTACCGTGATCATCGAAAACTGGCCGTGTTCGAACATGTAAATATTCCCCTGACTTTGTTGTCTGTACTAATTCAATTGGCTTTTCTTTTTCGATGACTTCAAGTGTTGCAGACGGATAAAAAATCCCTTCCTTTTGTAACTCTTTTACACTCTTACCAACCAATTTCTCCGCTGGTAACTGGTAATGTCTTTCGCACATGCTGTTGACACGAACAACAATACCTTTCTCATCTGTTACAAAAATCTCATCAAATGCATGTTCAAATACATCTTTTAAATCCATAAATACTCGTTCCTTTTCCGCCACCATTCCAGTCACTCCCTGAAGTTTAAATATTTTCAAAGTTTTATAACCCTGCTATGATAAAGAGCATTTGAAATATCACAGATTAACGGTTCATCTTAGAGGATCAATGATATTCAAACACGTCCAATTTATATATAATACTTTGTCATTATTATATAACAGGGAGAACTGGAACAGTTGCAAACAAGTTTTTAAAATGAATATTTTAAAGAAAGCTCAATACACTTTTAGCTTATACGTGTGCTTTATCTACTTTTCCATAACAAGCTTGCAGCGATTCTTCAAGAATGTTAAGCCCTTCCTCAAGTTGCTCATCTGTAATAACAAGCGGCATTAAAACGCGAACGACATTTCCATATGCGCCTGCCGTTAATAGCAATAAACCTCTCTTATTTGTTTCTGCAGTAAGATTTGCAGCTAACTTTTTATCTGGCTCTTTCGTTACTTTATCTTTCACTAATTCAAAGGCACACATTGCTCCTAACCCGCGAACATCACCAATGCATTCGTATTTTTCAGCCATTTGGTGAAAACGATCCATTACTTCTTTTCCAATATGCACAGCACGTTCATTTAAATTTTCTTTCTCCATTACTTCAAGAACAGCTAACGCAGCGCTGCATCCTAATGGACTTCCAGCATACGTTCCGCCTAATTCACCAGGTGCAGCCTCATCCATTACTTCTTTTCGGCCAATTACACCACTAATTGGTACACCCGCTCCTAGCGATTTAGATACAGTAATTAAATCTGGTACTACATCGTAATGGTCAATAGCAAAATATTTACCCGTACGGCCAAATCCTGTTTGAATTTCATCAGCAACAAACAAAATGCCATGTTCAACACATAAACGATGTACTTCTTTTACAAACTTTTTACCAGGAACGATAAAGCCGCCTTCTCCTTGTACAGGCTCCATCACAACAGCTGCAATACTTTCTGGTGCAACCTCTGTGATTAAGAAGTTTTTAAACTCTTCAATGATAAAATCTTCATATTGTTCTTCTGTTAATCCAGCTGGACGACGATATTCGTAAGGGAATGGAGCTTTATAAACCTCTGGTGCAAACGGACCAAATCCATGCTTATACGGCTTTACTTTACTTGTCATTGTCATCGTCATTAATGTACGACCGTGGAACCCTTTTGTAAATGCAATAATCCCTGTTCGTTTCGTATACTTACGAGCAATTTTCACTGCGTTTTCAACAGCTTCAGCTCCGCTGTTTAAAAACAATACTTTTTTATCGAAAGCACCTGGCGCTAACGCAGCTAATTTTTCTGCCAATTCAATATACGATTCATACATCATTACGTTAAAACCTGTATGGATATATTGATCGATTTGCTTATGAAGAGCCTCTGTAACAGTCGGGTGACAATGTCCGACGTTGATTGTACCAATTGCCCCAGCAAAGTCGATAAATTGATTTCCATCCACATCTGTAACAAGCGCTCCATGAGCCGATTGTACAAATGTTTGAATTCCATTACTTACTCCTCTTGGTACGATATTTTGGCGGCGTTCAAATAATGAAGCTGCTTTTGAACCCGGAATATTTTGATTAACCTTAGCAAAATTTGTTTTCATTGTATATTCCACCTCTTTTAGCGATTTGCTTTTTATATTGCAAAATGTGTGCCAATTTTCAAACACACTGTACTCCTATATTTCCATAGGTTTTGACATAAAAAATAAGTCCCTAAAGACTCAAAGTAAGTCTTTAGGGACTTATTTAAAAGATTTTTATCTATTCTCGCGTTTCAGTTGCAGGAATGGACGGGACATGCCGACAAAAAATATATGCTACATCCATACTTGTTCGCCCAGCGTCCCCTACCCACCCTTCATTAAAAGTACAACGAACTACCAATTTAAATTCTTTACAAAAAAACTACCTTTTACAAGGTAGTTTCTTCTTGCTCTGGAACAAATAATTCTAAACAGTGATATATATTTTCAAACTCCATCGGTGCATCACCGCCGTACTCACCGTCTAAATTAATCATTAACTTTTCTGGAGAATGTACTTTAATTCGATTTGCTTGTGTATATAATACTTTCGGATTATTTATATGCTCACCGCGCTGCGCTTGTGTCGCTGCCTTAATTAGGTCTGCAATAGAACCCTTTTTTAATATTAACAAATCAAACAAACCATCATTAATAGACGCATACGGCGCTACTTTTTCAAAGCCGCCGACAGATCGTGTATTCGTAATTAAAAACATTGTAATTTCTTCTTGCAGCATTTTTCCATCATACTCAATTTCTACATATGTCGGATGCAAAGATGGTAACATTTCAATACCTTTTAAATAATATGCAAGTTGCCCAAGTACTGTTTTTAATTTACTTGGTACTTCATATGTTAATTCTGTAATGCGGCCACCGCCAGCAATATTAATAAAATATGTATCATTTGCTCTTCCAAGATCAAGAGGTACCGTTTGACCAGCACAAATGATATCAGCAGCTTCTTCGATTGAACGGGGTACACCAATCGCTCGAGCAAAGTCATTTGTCGTTCCAACTGGGATAATCCCGAACTTTGGAAGGTGCTCATTTCCAACTAACCCATTCACAACTTCATTTAACGTACCATCGCCGCCTGCTGCAATAACAACATCAAACTTACGCTCTGCCGCTTGCCTCGCTGCTACAGTCGCATCTCCAGGGCCTGTCGTCGCATGACATGACGCTTCATACCCTGCTTTCTCTAATTTTTGTAGTACTTCCGGCAAGTTCTTCTTAAATAACTCGCGACCAGAAGTTGGATTATAAATAATTCTTGCACGTTTCATATAACATTAGCACAGGAAAACCCTCATTCATCAAAAAGGGAAAGGAATAGCCGCCAAGCATTTGCTTAGCACTCCTATGCGTACCCTCCTCTCAATTCTACATGTATTTCCTTCAACCTAACAAAGCAATATAATTTCATTGTTAACACTAAATTAACATTTATTTCATATCATATCATGAAAAAATTTCCTCTAGATTTAGATTTATCATTATTACAACCTTTTTGCAACTATCATACCATACTTAACTGCAGGTATTTTTCTTATATTTGTCAGTTAATCAAACGTTTGTTTAAACTAAATACCATTTAAACAAACGTTTGATTAACTCAGAAAAACACCCATATTTGGGTGTTTTTCTGTTTAATCTTCGTTGTTGCACTCTCGTTTCAGCAGCTTCGCGGTTTCTCATCCTAAGCGAAACGCCTCCACTTTTCGTGCTTATCGCTTGTTAATCTCTTCAAGTAAAATTTTGTTAACAAGCGGTGGATTTGCTTGTCCTTTTGTTGCTTTCATAATTTGACCAACTAAGAAACCAATTGCACGGTCTTTACCGTTTTTGAAGTCTTCAATAGACTGTTCGTTATTATCAAGAATGTCTGTTACGATCTTACGAAGCGCTCCTTCATCAGAAATTTGAACAAGACCTTTTGCTTTCACGATTTCTTCTGGGTCTCCACCTTTTTCAATTAATTCATTGAATACCTTCTTCGCAATTTTAGACGAAATTGTACCTTTTTCAATTAATTGAATCATTTTAGATAAACCAGCTGGTGCTAATGCTACGTCTTTTAATTCTTTTTGTTGTTTGTTTAAGTATGCTAATACTTCACCCATTAACCAGTTTGATGTTAATTTCGCGTCTGCACCATCTGCAACTGTTGCTTCGAAGAAATCAGACATCTCTTTCGTTAATGTTAATACGTGTGCATCGTAAGCTGGTAAGCCAATCTCTTCCACATAACGTACTTTACGAGCATCTGGAAGTTCTGGAATAGAAGCACGAACACGTTCTTTCCACTCATCATCAATGTAAAGTTCAACTAAATCTGGCTCTGGGAAGTAACGGTAATCGTCAGATCCTTCTTTCACACGCATTAAGATTGTTTTCTTCGTTGCTTCATCATAACGACGTGTTTCTTGTTGGATGATACCACCAGATAATAGTTCTTTTTCTTGACGTACTTGTTCAAACTCAAGACCTTTTTGTACGTAAGTGAAAGAGTTTAAGTTTTTCAATTCCGCTTTTGTGCCGAACTTCTCTTGTCCAACTGGACGAAGGGAAATGTTTGCATCACAGCGAAGGGAACCTTCTTCCATCTTACAATCAGACACGCCTGTATATTGAATGATTGATTTTAGCTTTTCTAAATACGCATACGCTTCTTCTGGTGTACGCATATCTGGCTCAGATACGATTTCAATTAACGGCATACCTTGGCGATTGTAGTCTACTAATGAATAACCTTCACCTGTATGTGTTGATTTACCTGCATCTTCTTCTAAATGAAGACGTGTAATACCGATGCGTTTCTTTTTGCCGTCTACTTCGATTTCAATCCAACCATTTTCCCCAATTGGTTTATCATATTGAGAGATTTGGTACGCTTTCGGGTTATCTGGATAGAAATAGTTTTTACGGTCAAATTTTGTTTCTGTTGCGATTTCACAGTTTAACGCCATTGCAGCTTTCATTGCAAAGTTAACTGCTTCTTTATTTAGAGTTGGAAGCACCCCAGGATATCCTAAATCAATTACACTTGTTTGTGTATTTGGATCCGCTCCGAATTCTGTTGGACTCGCAGAGAAAATTTTCGAATTTGTTTTTAACTCAACGTGAACCTCTAAACCGATAATTGTTTCAAAATTCATCTATGCTCGCCTCCTTACAGACTTGCTTTTTTTGTATGATAATCTGTTGCTTGCTCGAACGCATGTGCAACGCGATAAATTGTTGCTTCATCGAAGTGTTTACCAATAATTTGCAATCCAAGTGGCATGTTGTTCGCACCGAATCCACATGGAACAGAAATTGCCGGAACACCTGCTAAGTTTACTGGAATCGTTAAAATGTCGTTTGCATACATTGTCATTGGATCATCGATTTTTTCGCCCACTTTAAACGCTGGAGTTGGCGTTGTTGGTCCGATAATAACATCATAGTTTGCAAATACATTTTCAAAGTCATTTTTAATTAATGTACGTACTTGTTGTGCTTTTTTGTAATATGCATCATAGTAACCAGAGCTAAGCGCGAATGTACCAAGCATAATACGACGTTTTACTTCATCACCGAAGCCTTCGCTGCGTGTATTCTTATAAAGGTCCATTAAGTTATTCACATTATCAGAACGAACGCCGTAACGTACGCCATCAAAACGTGAAAGGTTAGCAGACGCTTCAGAAGAAGAAATTAAGTAGTATGTTGCTAGTGCATATTTAGAGTGTGGAAGCGATACTTCTTCCCAAGTTGCTCCCATGCCTTCTAATACTTTTAAAGCAGCTAGTACGGACTCACGAGCTTCTTCGCCAACACCTTCACCTAAGTATTCTTTTGGCACAGCGATGCGTAAACCTTTTACGTCGCCTGTTAAACCAGCTAAGTAATTGCCAACTTCAATGTTTGCTGAAGTTGTATCCATACGGTCAACACCTGAAATAGCTTGCAGTAAATATGCATTGTCTTCTACTGTACGTGTAATCGGTCCAATTTGGTCAAGTGAAGATGCAAACGCAACTAAACCAAAGCGAGATACACGACCATATGTTGGTTTTAAACCAACAACACCGCAATATGCAGCTGGTTGACGGATAGATCCACCTGTATCAGATCCTAAAGAGAATAATACTTCTCCTGCAGCTACTGCTGCCGCTGAACCACCGCTAGATCCGCCTGGTACGTAATCTAAGTTCCAAGGGTTTTTTGTAGCGTAGAATCCAGAGTTCTCGTTAGAAGATCCCATCGCAAACTCGTCCATGTTTAATTTACCAATCGTAATTGTGTCAGCAGCGTTTAGCTTTTGCACAACTGTTGCATCGTAAATTGGGTCAAAGTTTGCTAAGATTTTACTCGCACACGTTGTACGAAGACCTTTTGTTACGATGTTATCTTTCACACCGATTGGCATACCAAATAGTAACCCATTATCTTCAGCGCCTAATTTCGCGTCTAATTCTTTCGCTTTTGCACGTGCATTTTCTTCATCTAATGTAAGAAACGCTTTTACGTTATTTTCAACATCCGCAATACGTTTGTAAGATTCATCTACTAAATCCGTAACGGAAATTTCTTTGTTTTGTAATTTTTTATGTAACTCTGATACAGAATGATCAAATAATGACATCGAAATTCCCCTCCTCTATTCTAATACTGCTGGAACACGGATTTGATTCTCTTTGTGATCCGGTGCATTTTTTAATACTTCTTCAACTGGTAAACCTTTTTCAGGTACATCTTCACGCATAATATTTTTCATATCTAGTACGTGTGTTGTTGGTTTTACGTTTGTTGTATCTAATTCATTTAACTGCTCAGCAAATGTAACAATTGCATCGAGTTGTTTTTGAAATTTTTCTGCTTCTTGATCTGTAATTGCAAGACGTGCTAAATGCGCAACATGCTTTACGTTCTCAACGGAAATTCTTGACACGGCTAGGCCACCTCCATAATATATCGTACAATCTACAATACTATTGATGATACCAAATTTTCAGTAGTTCAAGCAAGTGAACACATGGGACTTCCAGCATTTTTGCATAAAAAAAGAAAGGCTTTTGCCTTCCATGTCATTTTATCACTTTTCAATCGGTTCTTTTTTCGGAAGATGTTCATTATCTTCCTCATTATCACGAATTGTTTTTTGCAGTACAAAACATGACATTGTTAGAAATAATGTACCTATTAAGTAGTATCCCTTTACACTAAGCGGTTCATCTAGCGTATAAATACCAATTAGCATTCCAGAAAGCGCACAAACGAAAGATGTCCATGCTAAAAACGTGAAAGCTTGTGTGTTTCTCCTTTTCATTTTTCTTCTCCCCCTTATCATTACTTAATCTATTATTAGATGGGTATACCATCATTCATATTATAAAATCTCACGTAAAATACCCTATCTCTTGTATTACTCTAGCATACATATGATTCTTTATAAAGAACAAAACGAATATAGTCTGAAAAATTAAAAATAATTATTTGACATTTATTAAGATTGAACATAGAATAAAAATAAATATTACGAACCTCGAAATATACGGGAGTGGAAATAATTGCTGCAATACGAACATTTTTTAGATTTACTGCTCGATAACGCCAAGAAGCTTTTCTATCCAGAAGAATGGGTAAGCCTTGATTTATCACTTTCAAAAACAGAAGTATTCTGTCTACTATGGATGGAGCGAAACACAGACATTACGATGAGTAAAATTACAGAACTTCTTGATATTCCAATGAGTACAACGACAGGTGTAGTCAATCGTCTCGTAAAAAAAGGATATATTGAGCGCTACCGTAATGAAAGTGATCGTCGTATTGTATTGATTGGTTTAACAGAAGCTGGAATACAACTTGTAGAAGAGGTAAAGCAAAATGCTGCTCATTACTTCAGCCTTGTGACTGAAGCACTATCAGAAGAAGAAAAAGCATTTTTACTGCAAATCTTCCAAAAAATCATGAACCATATTGCTACATCACAACAAAAAACAGAAGAAAAGCTTACTTCACCTAAAATGAAAAACATTCCAATTGAGTAAAACCCTTTATGGGTTTTTATTCGAAAATATATTTCGACCCTCGTAATATTCGACTATCGAAACAAAGGGGATATGATGATGAGAATTATTTTGTACACAGGTAAAGGCGGCGTAGGAAAAACAAGTATTTCAGCAGCAACAGCAATCCAAAGTGCAAAACAAGGACTAAAAACATTGGTGATGAGCACCGACCCTGCTCATAGTTTAGGAGATTCATTTGGTATTAAACTTTCCTCAGAGCCACAAAAAATTCGAGAAAATCTATGGGCACAAGAAATTAATACAATCTATGAAATGGAAAAAGGCTGGGGTAAACTACAAAAATATATTACATTACTATTCACATCAAAAGCAGCTGACGATATTACCACAGAGGAACTTACTATGTTCCCAGGTATGGAAGATTTAATTAGTTTACTGCGTGTATTAGATTACTATAAACAAAAAACATACGATGTCATCATTATTGATTGTGCTCCAACCGGTGAAACATTAGCTATGCTAAGTTTCCCTGATATGCTCAGCTGGTGGATGGAAAAACTATTTCCAATTAAACGTAAAGTATTAAAAGTTGTACGTCCTGTTGCACAGCCGCTTCTTGGATTCCCCCTTCCTACCGATGATGCCATGGACGAATTAACACATACTCTCGAACAACTCGGTGAAATGAGAGATATCTTATCCAACCGAGAAGTAACGAGTATTCGCATTGTTGTAAATCCAGAAAAAATGGTTATTAAAGAGGCTCAGCGCAGCTTTACGTATTTAAATCTATACGACTACAATGTTGATGCTATCATGATAAATCGCGTCATCCCTAACACCGTAACAGACTCTTATTTTCAAGCTTGGAAAGATACACAAAAGAAATATAAAGCATTGATTCAAGATAGTTTTCAACCACTTCCTATTTACGAAGCACCAATGTTTGAACAAGAAGTCGTTGGTTTATCTATGTTAGAGCGTGTTGGCGATGCTTTATTTAAAAATGACTCTGATCCAACTGCCGTGAAATTCAACGGACGGACGCAATATGTCACAAAAAACGGTGATGAATATATCTTTGTTCTTTCCATTCCATTCTCTGATAAAAGTGAACTCTCTTTAAATCAAAAAGGCGACGAACTTATTATTCGTGCTGGTTCCGTAAAACGAAACATTACCTTACCAAAAACATTAACGCATTTATCCATTCAAGGTGCAAAATTTGAAGGTGATGTACTTAACATTCGTTTTGGAGGTGTCGTTCATGCGTGAAGATTTATTACGGAAAATCATTCGGACGAAGATAGAAGTTGGAGGGTATGTTATAAACGGATTACCTGCCCCGCTTCAGCAGCGAGCACACGAGGTGCTGAACATGTTTCATGAAGAACTAACTTCTTATATAAAGGAACAGAAACAACCTGCGGAAACTTCTTTAAAACGTGTGACAATTGAATAACGGTATAGAAAAGACCAGGAAAATTCCTGGTCTCCTCTACTTAAACCTCTTAGTTTTAATTTCATGTAAATTTCTTTATCTCACATTTTTCAAAAAGGAAAACTCCCTAAACTAATGGAATAATTAAACGAACACAAAATCGAAACTGGAGGCTGTAACTGAAATGAAAACTGCTCTTTTACTCGTCGACATCCAAAATGATTATTTTCCAAACGGAAAGATGGAACTGCGAAATGCTAGCGAAGCAAGTGAATATGCAAAACGTATACTTCAATATTTCCGTGAAACAAATCAGCCTATTTTTCATATTCAACATGTTTCCACTCGTGAAAATGCAACATTTTTTATTCCAAATACAGAAGGCGTACACATTCATAAGAATGTTCGTCCTTTGCAGCAAGAAACAGTCATATTGAAGCATTATCCAAATAGTTTTCGAGAAACTTCATTATTACAAGAATTACAAGATTTACAAATCGAACACGTTGTTATATGCGGCATGATGACACATATGTGCATTGATGCTACAGTACGAGCTGCCTTTGATTTTGGCTTTTCATGTACAGTAATACATGATGCGTGTGCAACGAAAGACTTAATCTTTAAAAACGTTTCTATTCCAGCTGTATATATTCACAATACAATTCTAGCTTCCTTAAACGAAGTGTATGCTGAGATAATCAGCACTGAAGAGTTTTTACAGCGCGAAAAATCCCTTTGGACTTAACCAAAGGGATTTTCTTTATCCCGCATTAACGGGCAGTAAGACCCCCACCTCAAGATTCAGAAAAATGGAAGAAGATAGGTGGGGGATAACTGCCCGTAAAAGCCCGATTGGTTCAACTAACCATCAGTAGGGGATGAAGCGCCCCCACTGATGGAAGTTTCACTTTATATCGTTTCATTTCTCTTACGCTTCCATCAGTAACTCTATATTCCTATCAAGATGTATGAAAAAAGAAACACCGCCTTCAGCGAGCAAACTGAAAGCGGTGTCTTCTTGTCTAATCATAGATTTTCTTTCAAATTGTATTATACAGGAAATGTGTGAAATTTATACAGAGAAATACTACAAAATACAATATATTTTCTACAAATATAACGTATTTTTAATAGAAATGTTAAAACTAAGCAGATTCAGCATATATTCACTCTTTTTATTGTAATTCCTAATAAAAAAAGTTTTAGACTAAAGATACTAAGTAAAGTTCCCATGGTACAAACGAAAATAAAACCTTTTTCATGTTTCTTATCCTAAAGGTCTCATAATTCTTTTGCGCTGTTCAAATGTAGCAATTTCCCTTATTCCTTTTCCCAAAAGCATTTCCGTATTTTTCTCTACATATGCCCCTAAATCATCAGGAAAATGAGAATCTGAGGATGTGGTAAATGCTACTCCTTCTTGAACTAAAATATCTAAAAAAGTTGGACTTGGACACATTTCTTTAACAGGATAACGATAATATAATCCAGCATTAATCTCAGTTGCTGTATTTGTTTCGATTAACGCTCTCGCAATTTCTTTATAATGGGAAAGGAGAAGATTCTCGTCCGGCCGGAATTTAAATACTTTTAAATTATCAAGATGAGCAACAAAATCAAATAGCTCACTTCGAATTGCCTTTTCTACTACATGGAAGAAGTCCTTATATAATTCTACTAAATTATAATTAGAAAAATATTCTTGGGTATCAGGGTTATCAAATCCCCATCCATATATATAATGAACTGAACCAATTACATAATCCCAATCATATACTCCAAGCAATTCTTTCAGTTCTTTCTCTCCGCCTGGAAAATAATCTGCCTCCATTCCAAGGCGCAGCTTTATTCCTTCTTTTTCCCAGACTGCTTTTGCGTCTGTAATAACTTGTACAAATTCGTCCATAGATTGTGTCATAACTTGATCTAGCCATAATCGTTGCTTTTTGCCAATTTCCGTATCACTCAAGTCCAAATACCGCTCAAAATACGAACGAGTTTCTTTAAAACGATATAAATGATCTACAATCCCAACTTCGCTTAACCCTTTTCTCTTTGCCTCTTGTAAATATAAATCGAGCCAAGTTGCATCATATGCACCTTTTTGAAGACGCTGTCCCAATCGTTCCATACTTTTATTCAACCATTCTAGCGTATGATAATTCTCCTCAATTGGACTAAAATGATTTAAAGCAATATTTGTACGATTAAGCCAGCGCAATGAATAAGGCCCTTCCTCTAAATGTAAATGATAATCAACTTTCATATTGCTCTCCACCTTTGACCATAATCCATTGTAGCATCGTATCTAGCTGGTTTTTTCTCCATGCATGCGGCATATCTTGATCACAAATGATATAATCAACCGCCGCCAATGGGCAAATACGATAAAATGATTTTGTATCCACCTTAGAAGAATCAGCCAATACAAATATTTGGCTCGCTTGCTTTACCGTTGCAGCAGAAACAATAGCCTCTTCCAAATCATAATCACTCACATCTGTCTGTGTAATTCCTCCGCATGAAAGAAATACTTTATCAAATTGAAACTCCTGTAGAATTTTACATGTTAAAGAACCAGTAATTGATTTTTGCTCAGGGTTTAATACTCCCCCAAGAATAATAACCTTCCCATCGAAATATTCCTCTTCTAATCGTTGATTTAAAATATCGGCTACCGCTAATGAGTTTGTAACGATAGTAACTCGCTGTACATCTTGTATGAAATGAGCTAAATGGATGGTTGTTGTTCCTATATCAATCATTACAGTATCCCCATCTTGAATAAACTGTGCAGCCTTTTTTCCGATTTCCTGTTTCAAATCGTAAAATACATTCATTTTCTGACTAAAATGAGGTTCATTATTTGTTTGATGATAGTTAACAGCACCGCCATGTACTCTTTTCAGTTTTTTCTCTTTTTCTAAAATATCTAAGTCTCTTCTAATTGTTTCCGGTGTTACTCCTAAACTTTTAGCAAGAGAAGCGACAATAATCTTTTTTTCTCGTTCTAACTGATCTAAAATATATTGGTGACGCTCGAGTAATGATAAATTCATATCAGTGGAATCACATCCTCTTTACTAATGTATAATTTTTTCAGTTCATTTTCTTGTAAGATCTCTCTAGTGCTATGAAGATGCTCAGCTGTTATCGTTACATTGTTAGAGCACAATTCATAGCGTGTAACATTTCCAAGCATCATAACCTTATGAATTTTCCCAGAAATCGTATAGGTATTTGATTGGCATTCAGGGCTAAACACTTCCGGACGTATAGCATATAAGTTATGTGTAAACTCTTCTCCTATTAACAACTTCATTTCATCTCTCGTTAATACATTATAATTCCCGATAAATCTAGCCACAAATTCATTGGTAGGATGAGTATAAATTTCATGCGGTGTACCACTTTGGGCAATATGCCCTGCATTTAAAATGTAAATTTTATCACTAACAGCCATTGCCTCTTCTTGATCATGCGTAACTAGTACAGTCGTCATATTTAATTCCTGTTGAATAGATTTCAACAACTTCTGTAAGCTTTTACGAATTTGTGCATCTAATGCGCTCAACGGTTCGTCTAAAAGCAACACTTTCGGTTCTGTTACAAGAGAACGAGCTAATGCAACCCTTTGTTGTTGTCCCCCAGATAATTCCCTTGGATAAGATTGCTCTTTTCCTTGTAATCCAACAAGGGCAATCATACGAGATACTTTTTGGCGAATCGTCTCTTTGTCCATTTTTTTCATCTTTAATCCGAACGCTACATTTTCTTCTACAGTCATATTTGGAAATAATGCATATGCTTGAAATACCATTCCCACTTGGCGGTCTTTCGGTTTTGCATTTGTCACATCTTTTCCGTCAATTTGAATTGTACCGCTGTCCATTTCTGTTAACCCTGCTAAAGTTCGAAGCAACGTACTTTTTCCGCAACCGCTTGGTCCTAATAACGTTACAAATTCCCCCTCTTTAAAAGAAAGAGATATATCATGCAGAACTGTTTGATTATTAAAGGACTTCGTAAGGTTTTCTATTGTGACATAACTCATATTACACTGTCTCCTTTTTTATACGTGTCATTTTTACAATAATTGTCGAAAGAATACACATTAAAAAGAAATAGCAAACTACAATAGCACTCGCAATGTGCCCACTTTTGCTTAAATTTTGATACAAATACGTTTGAATCGTTTCGAAACGTCCTCCGACAAGCAAGTTAATTAATACAAATTCGCCAAACAACATAGAGAATGACAAGAGAGACGATACTAAAAGCCCAGATAAAATGTTAGGTACAATAATTTTCATAAATGCCGTAAAGCGACTGGCTCCCAACATTTCTGCTGCTTCCATCAATGATTTTGCATGTATTGTACGTAAACTATTTCGTGTTCCTTGATACATATAAGGAAGAATTGTAACAAAGTAAGCTCCAACAACTACTAATACCATCGAAATTCCGCTGCTTGAATAAGAACGGATTAAACCTACGCCAATAATGACACCGGGCATTGCATACGTCATGATAATAAGCGCTTGTACAAACTTTTCTAATCGAGGTGCATATACAACAATTGAAAATATTGCAGGCACCATAATGACAATTGCTAATACAGTAGACCCTAACGATAACAGTAAAGATCGTCCAAAAGCTTCTATAAAACGCATATCATTAAATAAATCGCTGTACCACTGCAATGTCAGCCCTTCTGGCAATATCGTTCTATTCCACTCTGTCGCAAAAGAATATAGAATTGTTGCAAGCAACGGAATAAACAAATACAAAAAAACGATTCCTATTGTAACGTAATGATAAAACGGTCGTTTCAAGATAAATCCCTCCGAATTTTACGAGTTAACCATTCATTAATTAACATCGCTACTACTAGCACTAAGCCTAAAAGAACCGCTAATGCACTACCTAGTTCAGGACGGGCGAATATATCTCCTGATACTAAAGCTCCTACTCGAATTGTCACAAGATTATACGTACTTCCAGTTAGCGCGTAAGCTGAAGCATATGCCCCCATTGCATTAGCAAACAAAATGCTAAATGTCCCTGCGATACTTGGCAATATAACCGGCAAGCCAATTCGTAGCCAAAATTGATAAGAAGATGCTCCAAGTAATACAGCTGCTTCTTTCCATTGTTTTTGAATTCCGGCATAGACTGGGTAAAGAAGCATGATTCCTAACGGTAATTGAAAATAAATATAAATTAATACAAGCCCTGACCAAGAATATAAGTGGAAGGAGCTTAACGTATCCCACCCCAATTGTTGAAACAATAACATGAACAATCCACTATTCCCTAATAAGACAATGAAAGCGAAGGCTAAAGGAACACCTGCAAAATTAGATGTTAAGTTCGCAAAAATTAAAATTCGATCTTGTATTTTTCTAGGAAAAAGAGTGATTGAGTACGTTGCAAACACAGAAATTAAAATCGCAATAAAGCTTGAAACAATCGAAATCAAAATACTATTTTTAAATGCTTGATGATAATAAGAATTCTTAAACACTTCTATATAGTTGGAAACAGTGAAACCATTTCCTCCTGTTTGTTGAAAGCTTCCATAAATCATAGAAATGAGCGGAACAACTAAAAATAGCACAATCAATAAAAAGAACGGAATAAGACTTGCTATAAGCATTCCATTAATACGTTTCAAATTTAAAACTCCTCTCTTAAAAGAAAAGGCGTCTTCTTAAATGAAAGACGCCTTTTTTACACCAGGAATAACTAAATTTTGCATAAGGTGTGACGGCTGAATTCCAAGTAAATTACAAACTAAAGGAGCAATTTGTAATTGAGGAATTTCCTCCTCATATATTCCTGTTGTCACTTTATCACTAATGATAAACAACGGAACATCACGATCAGCCGCTGTTGTTCCCCCATGATTACCGTCATCATTCATTCCATGATCTGCAGTGATAATCACTTGATATCCAGCTTCTATCCAAGCCGGTAAAATATTTGCTAAAATGACATCTACAGCAATAACCCGATTACGATATCTAGCTGAATCTGCTGTAAATTTATGTCCGTCATCATCTACATTCATAGAGTGAACATACAAGAAATCCGGTTGATATGTTCGAAGTAAGTAATTAGCATCCGCAAACAAATGTGTATCTGGATAATGATCTTCCCAATAGAAAATGCCTTTTTCAATTGGGCGGGAATCGTCCAATTGAATACGATCCGTTTCAGGATGAAACGGCGCTTTATTATATAGCTCACTTACCCAGTAGTACGAAGCCGTTGCATTTGTTAAACCATGTTTTTTCGTTAAATGAAACAAACTTTCCTTATTTGATAAACGAACTACATTATTTGTTGTAATACCATTTTCATAAGCTGGAGTACCTGTCAACAACACCTCATATAAAGGACGAGACATCGATGGCAATTCTGATTTCACTTTATACCTTGCTGCTTTTCCCTTTTCAACAAGGTGATGCAAGTATCCCATTTGCATCACCGCAGTGTCATAACGCAAACCATCAATCATAATAAATGCAAGTTTATTTGACATACATTAACACCTGCTCTTGCCATAATTGCGGTAATTGTTTTGTTACATCTTCCCAAGCTTTTTCATCTGCTACATGTCGTACATTTTTGTACATTGTATCTGGCAGAAGCTTTGCCTTTACGTCTGCAGGAAGCTTTACATTTTCACGAATTGGACGAGCATATCCATTAGCTAAATTGGTTTGTCCTTTATCTGATAAAATATACTCACGTGCTAACATAGCTGAGTATGGATGTTTTGCATACTTATTGATAATCGTAGCATAACCAGACATAACGGACGTTTCTTCTGGAATAACTACATCAAAACGATTTGGATCAATTTTATCTCGATATCCTAATGCATTAAAATCCCAGACGATTGCAACATCAACTTCTCCTTTTTCTAAAGCTGCTAAGTTAGGCTCAGCTGTACCTAAACGTCCTTGTTTAGCTAACTTTTGAAAGAAGTCAACACCCGGCTGGATATTCTTCTCATCTCCACCGTTTGCGTAAGCTGCGGCTAATACCCCAAATTGTGCTTGATTTGCTTTTTGTACATCACCGATTGTTACCTTGTAATCTCCTTTTTCGAGATCCTTCCATGATTTTGGTGGGTTTTTCACTTTATTCTTATCTGTGATGAATGCGAGCGTTCCTGTATAACCCACTACCCAATGGCCATCCTTATCTTTCGCCCATTCTGGTATATCATTCCAATAGGATGTTTTATACGGTAATGTTAATCCTTTTTCTTTTGCCAATGGACCAAAAGCAATACCAACATCACCGATATCTCCCGTTGCATCATTCTTTTCCGATTCGAACTTCGCTAACTCTTCAGCACTCGACATATCTGTATCTGTATGTTTGAGGCCGTACTCTTTATTCAAGTCATCCCAAGTCCCTTTCCAGTTTGCCCATGCATCAGGCATCCCTACTGAATTGACCTCTCCCTCTTTTTTCGCCTTTTCTACAACTTCTTGAAGCGAGAGCTTATTATAATCAATTGCTTTTGCCTCTTTTTCTTCTTTACTTGAACATCCTGCAAACATAGAAACTGCTAAAGCACCTGCTGTTACGACCTTCCAAATCGATTTTTTATTCATATAAAAGTCAGTCTCCCTTTTTGTTTTATTGTTTGTTTGCTTTTGTTTATACTTCAAATAATAATAAACAAATATAAAGCAAAAATTAAAAACTTGTAAATGTTTAGTTTTTTAATCGTTAAGGAATTGTAAATTTATAAAATTATTCGTACTTTTTAAAGGTCGGATGTAACATACCTCGAACATCATTTCAATAAATTTGAATTTTCAGATATCATTAAGTGTAGCAACAACAAAGCATCTATAACTAAAATGGTTGTAGAAACCCGATAATTACTAATTAATGGAACTTATAGATCATTAAGAATATATAGCTTTAGAGACAGGAGGGGATTTCATTGTATTTTCCATCAAAAAAAGATTTATGGTTATATCCCATTTATTTTGGTTGTATAATTGCTTGTTTTGTTCCACTATTTATAAGAAGAGACTACGAAGTTCTTTTTTTCACAATACCTTTTGCAATCTTGTTAGTTTGGAGTTGGTTTACAACAGGATATAAAGTAAATAACGATCTACTAATCATCCAAAATGGTCCGATAAAAAAGAGAGTTTCAATAAAAGATATAAAAAAAATTACACAAACAAAAAATCCGTTAGCATCTCCCGCACTTTCAATTGACAGGCTTGAAATAATTTATGGCTCTGATTTTGGAATGGCACTTGTGTCTCCAAAGGATAAACAAAAATTTGTATCTTTGTTGAGAAGCATTAATCCAAAAATTGAGGTGGAAAACAGGCTAAATCAATGAACTTTTGGAGTGATTTTGAGAATCACTCTATTTTTATCCCGCATTAACATCACCATTATTTAAATCATACTCTATTAAGCTAACATATCTGTTCAGCGCAACCTTCAGAATAACACGAACAAAAAAGACCTTCCCACTAAGGAGAAGGTCTTTCCTATACTTCTTATAGAGTTTCAGAAGTTGTTTTTGCTTGCATGTGTAATGTTAAATAATCAGGGCCACCAGCTTTAGAGTCTGTACCAGACATGTTAAAGCCACCGAATGGTTGGTAACCTACGATTGCACCAGTACATCCACGGTTGAAGTATAAGTTACCAACATGGAAGTCTTCACGTGCTTTTTCAATATGTTCACGGTTATTAGAAACAACTGCTCCTGTTAAACCGTATTCTGTATTGTTCGCAATTGCAAGCGCATGATCAAAGTCTTTTGCTTTGCAGAATGCTACAACTGGTCCGAAGATTTCTTCTTTCATTAGACGAGCATCTTCTGCAACGTCAGCAACGATTGTTGGCTTAATGAACCAACCTTTAGAATCATCACCTTCGCCACCTGCTACAAGTTTACCTTCTTCTTTACCAATAGCAACATAGCTCATTACTTTATCGAATGCAGCTTGGTCGTTAACTGGTCCCATGCTTGTACCTTGCTCAGCCGGGTTTCCTACTGTTAATTCACTTGTTAATTCAATTGCACGGTTTAATACGTGATCGTATACATCTTCATGGATTACCGCACGAGAACATGCAGAACATTTTTGTCCTGAGAAACCAAATGCAGATGCAACGATAGATTTTGCTGCTAATTCAAGATCTGCTTCTTTATCAACAACGATTGTATCTTTACCGCCCATTTCAGCGATAACACGTTTTAACCAAATTTGTCCTGGATTTACTTTTGCTGCGCGTTCGTAAATACGAATACCAACATCGCGTGATCCAGTGAAGCTGATGAAGCGTGTACGAGGATGATCAACTAAGTAATCTCCAACTTCAGATCCGCTACCAGGAATGAAGTTTACTACGCCTGCTGGTAAGCCAGCTTCTTCTAATACTTCCATAAACTTCGCTGCTACTACAGGTGTTGTACTAGCTGGTTTTAATAATACAGTGTTACCAGACACTAATGCAGCTGTTGTCATACCTGCCATGATTGCAAATGGGAAGTTCCAAGGAGAAATGATAACACCTACTCCTAATGGAATGTAAGAGAAACGATTATATTCCATTGCACGGCTTTCTACTGGCATGCCATCTTTTAATTTCAACATTTGACGAGCATAATACTCCATGAAGTCGATTGCTTCTGCTGTATCAGCATCTGCCTCATTCCATGGTTTACCTGCTTCTTTTACAAGAATTGCGGAAAACTCATGTTTTCTGCGGCGAACGATTGCAGCTGCGCGGAATAAAATGTCTGCGCGCATTTCTGGTTTCGTTTTTCTCCAAGTTTGGAATGTTTCATCCGCTACTTGCATTGCTTTTTCTGCTAATTCACGACTTGCCTTTGAAACGCGACCAACGACCTCTTCTTTATTTGCAGGGTTTACAGAAACGATTTTATCGTCTGTAGTGATTTTTTCTCCCCCAATAATTAATGGATAGTCTTGTCCAAGATAAGATTCTACTTTCTTTAAACCTTCTTCAAACGCTACTTTGTTTGCCTCTACTGTAAAATCTGTAAATGGCTCATGTTTGTATGCTACTACCATTATTTTAGCCTCCCCTTAGAAAAAAACGTTTACATAATACAACATTATTCTACACGATAATTTCGATTTGTTCAAATATTCTTAGACTTATATTTTAAAAATTAAATAATTTTTTAAATATAATAAATAAAAAAACAACATGATGCATATGCATCATGTTATAAAATATGAACGTATTCCCAAAAATTTTTCCCAATTAACAAAATGGTTACTGTCAAAAATAAAATTCGTATATATCCTACACCCTTTTGAACAGCAAATCTTGAACCGAGATATGCCCCTGCAATCATTGATAAACCCATAATCAAACCATATTTAAACTGAATTGCACCTAAAAATAAAAATGTAATCAATGATACAATATTGCTAACAAAATTTAAAATTCGACCAGATGCTGCTGCACCGATAAAATCCATCCCAATTAATAAAAATGCAAAAATTAAAAATGAACCTGTGCCCGGCCCAAAAAAACCGTCATAAAATCCAAGCATTAAAATGACGAAATAAAATAAAAATGTTTTTCCTTTCGTCATTTTCTTATAGGTAGATACACTACCCCAATCTTTTTTTAAAATAATAAAAATTGCAATTAACACAAGTAAAACTAACACAAGAGGTCGCAAAACATCCGGTGGGATGTACTTTACAACAAATGCCCCTGCAACTGCCCCAACAATTGTGAACGGAATTAGCTTCCCTACAATGCGAAAATCTACTTTTTTAGAACGAATAAAATAAACCGTACTCGTAAATGAGCCCATTGTTGCTGCCAATTTATTTGTAGCGATAGCCGAAGCTGGAGGCAATCCAATAAACATAAGTGCTGGAAGGGAAATTAACCCGCCTCCTCCAACCACAGAGTCAATAAATGCCGCTAAAAAACCGAAAGCAATGAGTAGTATAATGACTTGCAAACTTAAATCTTCCATCTGTCCTTTCCCTCGATCCCCTTTTTTATTAACAACATTAAAAATTATAACAAAATTTCTAATATAAAGTGAAACTTTAATCAGTGATGGGATTCTTTATCTCCCACCTATCTTCTTTGCTTTCACCGAATTTTGAGGTGGGAGTATTACTGCCCGTGAATAGCGGGAGAAATGCTCGCAAATAATGCAACAAAAAAGCCGTTCCTATAATAAGGAACGACCTTCTCTTAATCTAAAATTTGGACAAACGGTTTATCTTGCTTTACGTCACGAATAATAATTGCTTCTGGGCGTTCTACCGACTTAATCGTTACTTGCACTTTAACATAGTTAGGAAAATACTCCATAACAGCCCCAGCTACAAATTGTGTAAATCCAATGACTTCCGCTTTTCCATTAAACTGAACTGGAATCTCAAGCTTCATTTCTTTTAATTGACCGTCTTTATAGAATCCTCTGCCAACAACCGCAGTATAGTCTCCGTCAAAATAAGTCGCTAGTTTAGCATTAAAGTTCTTTACAATTGTTGCATCGTCACGATAATTCGTGTCTGCTTCACTTGAAGGGAACAAATAATATTTTTCATCTATTGCTTTCCAATCTTCTACTTTGTCACTGCCTTTATCAACTGTTGTATATGATAAAAATGATCCTGGTACAAGTGAAGATTTAGCTTCTTGTCGATAAATCGCAAATGTAATTGGGACATTTTTCAATTCATCTTTCTGTTTCAAAATCGGTAAAATTTCTTGGGCCATTTCCTTGCCCTGTTTTAGCAATTCTTCGTCAGAGATTTTATTTTCACGCGGATAACCATGTTCTTCTGTATAATAATTAACAGAATTCATCGCAAGACCAATTACAACTCCGCTTAACTCTGCTTCGTTGTTACTTTTTGTTTTTAAATAATCTTGTTCTAAAATTTGCGCTAAATAAATTGGACTCTTTTCATTTTTTGCTTGTAATGTTTCCGATTCCCCTGCCGGTAACTCTGGATTCAATCCATTTGGCAGCTTCTTCTTCGATACTTTTTCTAAATTAGCTTGTTGCTCTGGTGTACGTTTCCTGCCCAATAGCGCTTGTATCGTATCTTTATCTAAATACTTTCCTTCCTGATAGAAATAATCTTTCGTATCATATGATTCTTTCGCAATGCGCATTAATCCTGTTTCAAATTCATCAACATCTAAACGGCTATTTAATCCTTGTACAGCTAACCCATGTGCTGAACCTGATTTAAACGGAACTGCTGTTTTATAAAAATCATCTGAAATAGAGTATTTCGGAAGAATCGCTTTATCTTTCGAATCTCCGGATTTTTCTACAACTTTATCTTCTTTTTTCAAATCAGCGCTACATCCACTGAGAAGTAACCCAAGGCTTAACACTGCTAATATAACTTTTTTCATGGTAACTTTGCACCTCTTAATTATTGAGCTCTTGTAAGAACCTTGCTTCATCCCAAATCTCAACGTTATGTTTTTGTGCTTGTGCTAGCTTAGAGCCAGCCGCTTCTCCTGCAATGACTAAATCTGTACTTTTGCTCACACTACCTGTGACTTTCCCGCCAAGTTCTTCAATTTTCTTTTTCGCTTCACTGCGTCCCATCACTTCTAGTTTACCAGTTAAAACAACTATTTTTCCTGCAAAGTAAGATTCAATGTTTTCTAAATCTGTTCGTTTTATACCTTTATAAATCATATTTACGCCATATGATTTAAATTGCTGTAATAGCTCTTGTACATCTTCATTGTCAAAATACGTAACGATAGATTGCGTCATTTTTTCGCCGATCTCGTTAATTGTTGTGAGCTCTTCTTCTGTCGCCTTCGCTATGTGATCCATCGTTTCATAATGTTCCGCTAATGTACGAGCAGCTTTTGCACCAACGTGACGAATACCAAGACCAAATAACAATCGCTCTAATGAATTTTCTTTTGAAGTTTCAATTGCTTGTACTAGGTTTGACGCAGATTTTTCTCCAAAACGCTCTAGTTGTAATAGCTGTTCTTTCGTTAATGTATATAAATCTGCAAACGTACGAATATAATTCGCGTCAAATAACTGGGTAATTACACGTTCACCTAACCCATCGATATTCATCGCATTACGTGATACGAAATGAATTAATCCTTCCCGAATTTGTGCTGGGCATGCTGGATTAATACAACGAAGCGCAACCTCTTCTTCTAAACGAACAAGTTCACTCTCACATGCTGGGCAATGCGTTGGCATATGAAATTCTTCTTCTTCACCTGTGCGGCGGTCTACAATCACATTTACAACTTCAGGAATAATGTCTCCAGCTTTCTTTACAACAACATAGTCGCCAATGCGAATATCTTTTTCACGAATTAAGTCTTCGTTGTGTAAGGAAGCCCTGCGGACAATCGTTCCTGCAACGCGTACTGGTTCTAATTCAGCAGTTGGGGTTACCACACCTGTACGTCCAACACTTAGTTCAATGCCCGTGAGTTTTGTAATAACTTCTTCCGCTGGGAATTTATACGCAATTGCCCATCTCGGACTTTTTGCTGTTGTTCCTAAATTTTCTTGAAGTGACACATCGTCTACTTTAATAACGATACCATCAATTTCATAATCAAGATGTGGACGTTTTTCTTGCCAATCTTGTACATAATGAATGACCTCATCGATTGTTTCGCAAACTTGGCGATTAGGGTTTGTTTTAAAACCCAGCTCCCCTAAAAGGTTTAACGATTCACTATGCGATGTAATTGTCTTTCCTTCTAAATCAGTAAGTCCATATACAAATAAAGATAAATTACGCTTTGCTGCAATTTTTGGATCAAGCTGACGCAATGAACCTGCTGCTGCATTACGAGGGTTCGCAAAGACAGCTTCACCGTTCTGTTCTTTTTCTTCATTTAATTTAACAAATGAACGTTTCGGCATGTACGCTTCACCGCGCGCTTCTAGCGTCACTTCTTCTGTTAAACGCAGAGGAATTGCTTTAATTGTTTTTAAATTTTGTGTAATATCCTCACCCGTTATACCATCACCACGAGTTGCCCCTTGAATGAAGCGCCCTTTTTCATAATGAAGGGAAACGGCAAGTCCGTCAATTTTTAATTCACACACATATCTTACATTTTGTCCGTCAATTCCTTGACGTACCTTGCGATCAAAATCACGTAAATCTCCTTCATTAAAAGCATTTCCTAAACTTAACATCGGTGATTTATGCGTTACTTTCTCAAAAATATCAAGAACCTCTCCGCCAACGCGAACAGACGGAGAATCTTCTGTAAATAATTCTGGATGTTCTGTTTCTAATTTTATAAGTTCTTGCATATGACGATCATACTCTGCATCAGATACAGATGGATTATCTAGCACATGATATTCATAATTAAACTTATTTAAAATGTCACGCAGCTCTTCAATGCGCTTTTGTGCTGCTTCTTTCGGCATAACCTCATTCCTTTCTTACACTTTCGTAACTGGCGCAAATTTAGCCAATAATCGTTTAATGCCAACTGGACTTGGAAACGCAATGTCTAATTCTTTTGCATCTCCGTCCCCTTTTACACTCACAACAGTACCAATGCCCCATTTTTGATGTGATGCTTTATCGCCAACTGACCAGCCAATCTGCTCACCGCCTGTTGTTTTCACGGCAGGACGAACAAAGGCTGAGCGTGAACGAGTTGTCGTTGTAGTCGTAGGTTTTGACTTTGTACTAAAACTTTCACGCTTTGGTTTCACTTCATGAAGCGTTTCAATGAGATCCTCAGGAATCTCAGAGATGAAACGTGACTCTTTATTCATGCTTGTTCTACCAAATATCGTTCGCATTTGAGCATTCGTTACGTACAGTTCTTCTTCTGCACGTGTAATACCAACGTATGCTAAACGGCGCTCTTCTTGCATTTCATCTTCTTCCATTAAAGAGCGCGTATGCGGGAAAATGCCTTCCTCTAGCCCTAAAATGAAGACGACAGGGAATTCTAATCCTTTTGCAGAGTGCATTGTCATTAAAATCACTTCTTCACCAGCAGTTGGATCTTCATCTACACGGTCAATATCAGCAACAAGTGCTAAATCAGTTAAGAAAGCAACAAGGCTCTTATCTTCGCTTTGTGACTCAAACGTTTGTGTAACAGATAAGAATTCTTCTAAGTTTTCTAAGCGTCCTTCTGATTCTAATGTACGTTCATTCTTCAGTGCATCACGGTAACCTGTTTTCTCTAACACTTCCTCAACAAGCTCTGTTACTGATAAATACTCTTGCATGTTCACCCAATTATGAAGTTGCTTTGCAAATTCTGCTACTGTCTTCGTAATTTTTGCACTTAGTCCAACGTGTTCAATTTCATCTAACACAGCCGTCAGCGAGAGACCATTTTGCACGCCATAATTAATAATTTTATCAATTGATGTTGCTCCAACACCGCGTTTTGGCACATTAATAATACGAGCGAAACTAATTTCATCATCAGGATTCGCAATTAAACGTAAGTATGCCAATATATCTTTAATTTCTTTACGATCGTAGAACTTAATGCCACCGACAATTTTATATGGAATATTGGACTTCAGAAAAATCTCCTCGACCATACGAGACTGAGCATTTGTACGATATAGTACCGCAAAGTCTGTGTACTTTCGATTGCCTATTTGCACTTCATCACGAATCTTTTTCGCGACAAAGTAAGCCTCATCCTTTTCAGTTGCAGCACGGTAATACGAAATTTTACTCCCTACTTGATTATCCGTCCATAACTTCTTCGGTTTACGGTTCATATTATTTTCAATAACAGCATTCGCTGCGTTTAAAATACTTTGCGTCGAACGATAGTTTTGCTCCAGTAAAATAACCTGTGCATTTTCATAATCTTTTTCAAACGACAAGATATTAGAAATATCTGCCCCGCGCCAACGATAAATCGATTGATCTGAGTCACCGACTACGCAAAGGTTTTTAAAACGCACAGCCAATTTATTAACGAGAATGTACTGAGCACGGTTCGTATCTTGATACTCATCAACGTGAATATATTGGAATTTACGTTGATAAAACTCCAGTACTTCTGGTATACGCTCAAATAATTGAATCGTCGTCATAATTAAATCATCAAAATCAAGCGCATTATTTTTAAGAAGACGCTTTTGATACTCTGTATACACATCGCTTGTCATCTTTTCGTATGGATCTGCAATTGAGATTTTCTTCGCATATTTTTCTGGAGATAACAATTCATTTTTCGCATTACTAATTGTCGCAAGAACAGAACGAGGTTCAAACTTCTTTGGATCAATATTGCGCTCTTTCATAATTTTTTTCACAACCGTTAATTGGTCGCTTGCATCTAAAATCGTAAAGTTACGATTAATGCCGATGCGATCAATATCGCGTCGTAAAATGCGAACACACATGGAGTGGAATGTTGAAATCCAAATATCCTCTGCTTCTGGACCAACAAGCTTGTCAATACGCTCACGCATTTCACGTGCTGCTTTATTTGTAAACGTAATCGCTAATACATTCCACGGTGCAACACCTTTTTCACCAAGTAAATAAGCAATTCGGTGCGTTAACACACGCGTCTTACCACTACCTGCACCAGCCATAAGTAACAGCGGTCCAGCCGTTGCTTGTACAGCTTTTTGCTGCTGCGGATTTAATCCTGTTAATAATTTTTCTGTTATACTCATGTATTCGGTCACCTACTCTCCTTTTACAGCTTTTACTGTTGCTAAAGCTTTCTTTATATCTTCATAAATTAAATTTCCAACGACAACTGTATCCGCATACTGTGCCATTTTCTTCGCTTGGTCTGCACCTGCAATTCCACCGCCGTAATATAATGTTGCATTTTGCAGCTCAGCTTTCACTTTTCTTACAAGTTCCACATCTCCATATGTACCACTGTATTCTAAATAGAAAATTGGTAAATGAAGAAGTTTATCCGCCATACGTGCATATGCAATCACATCGTCTTCTGATAAATCACAGTTTGCTTCTGTTAACTTTGCCACTTTCGCTTCTGGATTTAACACACAGTATCCTTGCATAAAAATTTCATCCCAGTTCATAATATCCCCGAATTCTTTCAATGCCGTATGGTGAAGGCCCGTTACCCATTCGACCTTTCGACTATTTAATACGCTCGGGATGTAATAAAAATCGAATCCTGGGGTCACAGAATCCATCGTTGAAACTTCTAATACACAAGGAACCGCATATCTACGAATGCTTACTAGCATATTTAATACGTTATCAATTGTAATTCCATCACTTCCGCCTACAATAATAGCGTCCGTTCCTGATTCACAAATAAGCTCTAAATGTTCATCGCTTAACTCCTTATTCGGGTCAAGCTTAAATACATGTTTCCACTGTGAAATATCGTACATGAAAACACCCTTTCTTTTTATCTAATCGTCTTTACACATTCTTTCATTATAACAAAAAATAATGTGCTGACACACATTCCACACAACATCTTTTTCTACGTCAAATGTTGGATTGTATATAGAGAAAGCATGAAAGGAACAATAACTCTTGAAATAGATATATCTATTTTAAAGCTGATGAAAAGGGAGTGAATGTCTTGTTCAAGCAAAACATCGGCACAATGAATGCCTTTATTCGTATTACCATCGGTCTTGTTCTGCTTAGCTGCAATACAGCAAAGCTTGCAAGAAGACCACGGTGTATTTGGCCCAAAATTATGCTTTGGGTTGGAGCAATGAGAATTGCAGAAGGAATCGTTCGTTTCTGTCCTATTGTAGCAGCATGTAAACTCGGTAAATATATGAATATTCCGGATTTAAAAATGCCTGGCATGGATCTTATGAAGAATGGACAATCTAATAAACAAGAAGCACATCATACTTCTCATGACGAAGAAAAAACAAGCTCTGGAAGTTATGATGCTTCTGATAAGGAAATTGAGTCTGCACTTGAAAAGGCTCTTATGTCCAAACCGCTTTGAATCATTTGTCACTATAGTAAGATGCTCTAAAAGAAACTTAGCTGCTGCAGTGGGCGGCTAAGTTTTCTTTTATTTTACCACAAACAAGAACATTCGTTCTTCTTATTTAGAAAATCCAATTAAAAAATACATATTATATCATTTTTAACAAAATTAGGTTAGAAATCTATTGTCAACCTTGATATAAAAGTGATATCATTTTTATATCAAGGGAGGCGAAAATATGAAGGAAAAACAAGTATTTCATGTAAATGGTTTTTTGGGAATAATTGTCATTCTGGTCTTAATTGGTATCGGTTTATTTAGCCTTATTAATGAAATGTTTGCTATTGCTGTCATCTCGTTTTTATTAGCAGCAATCCTTGCAAGTGGCATTGGCATCGTCCAGCCAAACCAAGCAAAAGTAATTACATTTTTCGGTAACTATTTAGGAACAATTCGTGAAAATGGATTATTTTTAACAATTCCATTTGCACTTCGTCAAACTGTTTCTCTTCGTGTAGAGAACTTTAATAGTAAGAAATTAAAAGTAAATGATATAGATGGAAACCCAATTGAAATCGCAGCTGTTGTTGTATACAAAGTCGTCGATTCTGCAAAAGCAATCTTTGGTGTTGAACATTATGATGCATTCGTAGAAATTCAAAGTGAAACAGCGATTCGTCACGTGGCAACAAAATATCCATATGATAATTTCCAAGATGAAAACAACATTACGCTACGTGGAAACTCAGAAGAAATTTCCGAAGAGTTAAAACGAGAATTAGAAGCACGTTTAGACATTGCAGGGGTAGAAGTACTTGAAACTCGTTTAACACACTTAGCTTATGCAACTGAAATTGCACACGCAATGCTTCAACGTCAACAAGCAAAAGCAGTATTAGCCGCAAGAAAAGAAATTGTAGAAGGTGCCGTACAAATGGCGAAAGATTCTATTCAAAAACTAGATGAAGAAGGTATACTTGATTTAGATGACGAACGAAAAGCAAATATGGTTAATAACTTATTAGTTGCCATTGTTTCAGATAAAGGGGCACAGCCGGTCATTAATACAGGAAGTTTATATTAAAGGTTGTCGGTAATTATGGCTAAAAAGAAAAGCTTTCCATTACGAATCGATCCCGAATTGTACGCAGTTATTGAAAAATGGGCAAACGACGAATTCCGAAGCGTGAATGCTCATATTGAATATTTACTTCGCGATATGGCAAAGCAAAAAGGGAAACTAAAAAAAGAAAACGAGTCCTAACTTTTTAATAAGTAGGACTCGTTTTCTTTTTAAGGGTATCGTCACATCGCCATCAAACTAAGCTTAGGTAAGAATTAATTCAACTAGATTTTTTTCTGTTTTCTAAAGAATTAATATGAACTATTTAAAAATCTACATAAAATTTCATTAATGATTTGGATACGTCTCTTTCAAAAAACTTACAGATTGTTTGATTAGCGCTTTTAGAACATCAATATCAATGTCTGCTACTTTATTAATATATATACATGATTTTCCAGACGTGTATTTTCCAAAGTCTTTTAATAGTTCTTCTCGCCTAGGGTCACCAGTTGCAAAATATAAACTAATTTTGGCTTTTCTGGGAGAAAAGCCTACTAATGGGGCATCTCCTTCATGACCGGATGCATATTTATAATGGTATGTTCCAAATCCGATAATGCTCGGTCCCCACATCTTTGCTGTATAACCTGTTGTTTCAGTAAATATATCTAATAATTGATATGCGTTTTCTCTTTTTTTTAGACTTTCAACACTTTCAATAAACTCAATTACACTATTGTCGGTTTCTGTTGTTTTAAGTTTGTACATATTAAAGGCCCCCTTTTTAGATATGAAAACTCCCACCACTTATCTCCTTCGGATCTTGAAGTGGGGGTTTCTCGTGTATCACCTTCAAAAGATGCTTAACACGAGTGGAGTTGACACAGCTGCCTGATGGCACAACCCCTCTATTCCATCAGCAAACGCCTTTGGAACTGCTTTTTTTAAGATGTTATAGGAACCATTCACATCTGCGTTCAGTAGTTTCTTCTCTTTCGTACGATACAAGCCACGTGTAATTCGTTTTCCACTGAATGCAGGAATGTCTTCCTCACCGTAAATCGGGATCGCATCATTGTCTAGAAAGGATGCTTTACTTGTATACGATTCTTCCACGACTTGTACAGTAATACCTTTTCGTTTTGCTTTATAGGTGATCATTTCAATGAGTAGATTATGCGGGATATGGCAGAAAGATTGATTCTGTTGTTTCCCCATCTCACTGTTTTGTTTCCATGCTGCATTTTTCCCAATTACAATCATAGAAATCTCGTGTTGAATCGCGAACTGAACAATATGATAACTAATTTTATGGAAAAGGTCTTTTATTTTGAGAAATCGTTTTTCATGAAGCCTCTCTAAACACCTTGATGTGTGTAGCCCTTCTTTTGGTTCTTTCCCATGACGAAGAATACCAAGCAAATGAGCCTTTTGCTTGTTGTAGTATTGATTCATACTTTTGATTACATTGCCCTTTACTAACACAGGAGTAGCCCCTGTATTCGTAATGATAGTTGCAATGTTATTGATCCCTAAGTCAATACTCATATAACGATTATTGTCGATATGCTCAGACGCTGGCTTAGATTGTTCTGTCACAATCTCAACTTTAAACTTCCCGTAAGCAGGAGAAACACGTACCTCTTTCAGCTTTTCGATGTATCCGAACAATTTACCGATATTTAATTTTATGCTTGTTTTTGGAAAACGAATGTATTTATCTTGGAGTTTACACACTTGATTCGTGAAAACAATTTCTTTCAAAGATGATTTAATATATTTTGGAATGCGAGGTCTGCCAGTAAAGATGGAAGGATGCTTCTTGTATGCCTTGATAGAAGCGAAGAATGATTTCCAGTTTTGATATAACTTCTTCATAACTGCTTGATTCGTTTGCGCTGGCAAATTCATATAATCTTGTTGTTTCATCGTTTTAAACAAACAATCTAGAAAGTTATACGATAGGAAGGATTTCTCCTTTGTAGGGAATGTAAACAAATTACATTTGATTTCTTTTTGTTCTTTCACAGGTTTTTCTTTCTCCCTTTGTACGCGTTTTCGATACGCACGAAGTTGATTTTTATTCATAGTTTCAATGTACATTTGTAATGTATGGAGAACTTCTTGTTGAAGTGGCTGCAATGGTTGGTCAGTACGTAAGGCCGTATACACTTGGCGAATATAGAAGTTGGTTGTATTGTAGAGATTTTTTGCATTTTGACACATTTCCATGAAGTAGGCGTGCAATTTGTGACCTTTCTTAATCCAAATTTGATAGGTTACATATTCTTTTTCTTTCGTCATGATCTTCACCTCCTTCTTTCCTTCATGATACTACAAAGTGCCTAAAAAGAACATACATTCGTATCAGTACCAAAAATTTTTTACGAATGCAATGGCAATTCATCCCCACCTTAAACTGGGCCGCTGCGCGTTTTAAAGGTGGGGTTTTCTTGCCCATTTTCTGATAAAAAATAAAGGATCCAAAGCGAAATGTACTTTCACTTTGGATCCTTATTTCGTCGTTTTAAGGAGTGCAACTCGCTCGATTATCAACATTATTGTTTAACAGAGCCAGTATTTAAAAGGGGGAGCCCCCCTCTAGCAATCTACTTTCGCAATTGCACGGTACCCTATATCACTTCGATAAAATAAACCATCACTCTCAATTTTCGTGATTTCTCCATACACCTTATTCTTTGCCTCTTGTAAGTCTTTTCCTTTACAAGCAACAAACAACACACGGCCGCCGTTAGTTACAAATTCTCCATCTTTAAAATCCGTTCCGGCATGAAATACGATAACATCTTCTAATGTTTCTAGCCCTCGAATAACAGCACCTTTTTCGTAAGCCTCAGGATATCCTTTTGAAGCTAGTACAACACCAATCACTGCCTCTTCAGACCACTCTAAAGTAAGCTCTTTTCCATCTAGTACATGATTGCATACATCTACTAAATCGCTCTCTAAGCGCGGTAGGACTACCTCTGTTTCTGGGTCACCAAAGCGAGCATTGAATTCAATTACTTTCGGTCCTTCATTTGTTAAAATAAGCCCTGCATATAAAATACCTGTAAAGGAACGTCCTTCTTGCTTCATTGCTTCTGCCGTTGGATATAAAATCGTTTGAATGGCTTGTTCTACTGCTGACTGTGGAATTTGTGGTACCGGTGAATAAGCACCCATTCCACCTGTATTCGGTCCTTTATCGCCATCAAAAGCACGTTTATGATCTTGTGCAATTACCATTGGATATACGGTTGTTTCATTTACAAATGCCATAAGAGAAAATTCTTGTCCGTCTAAAAATTCTTCAATGACAACCTTTTTGCTCGCTTCTCCAAACTTTACATCTTGCAGCATTTCTTTTACAGCTTGCAGTGCTTCTTCTAATGTCATAGCAACTGTTACGCCTTTACCAGCTGCTAAGCCATCTGCTTTAATTACAATTGGAGCACCAACTTTTTCGATGTATTGCACAGCTGCTTCATACTCTGTAAATGTTTCATATGCCGCTGTTGGAATATCATACTTTTTCATAAGCTCTTTCGTAAAAGCTTTACTTCCTTCAATAACAGCTGCTGCTTTGTTCGGTCCAAAAACGCGAAGCCCCGCTTCTTCAAATCGATCAACAATACCGTTCATAAGCGGAATTTCTGGCCCAACAAACGTTAAACCAATGTTATTTTCTTTCGCAAAAGTAATAAGCGCATCAAAATCATTTTCATCGATCGCTACAGGTGTTGCTACATCTTTCATTCCTTCATTTCCCGGTGCTACATATACAGTCTCTACTTGCTCTGATTGTGCAAATTTCCATGCTAATGCATGCTCGCGTCCACCGCGGCCGATTACTAAAACATTCATATTTCATCCTCCATTATTCAAATAAAGTGAAACTTCCATCAGTGAGAGCTTACTGCTCATTAAAATAGGATAAGTACAAAAGAACAGACTCAAAAATTCGGTCCCTTCTTACGTGTCCAGCGATATATCGGCGGAAGTGGTGCATTTATCGGCGATTTTCACAATATATCGACCGTTCTTTAAAATATATCGGCGCTTCGACACGGGATAAAGTGAAACTTCCATCAGTGACGCTTTTCTCACTGATGGTTAGTTGAACCAATCGGGCTTTTACCGGCAGTTTTCTTCCCCGCTCTTCTCAAGCCCTTACTGCCCGTTAATGCGGGATAAAGACCCTTCGACGATGTTCGACGCGCAAGCTGAATCATATTCAAAAGTAGAAGAAGATGACCCAAAAGTGGACTTTTGGTCATCTCCTTTGTTTCTAAATTAATGTTTGAAATGACGTACGCCAGTGAATACCATAGCGATGCCATACTCGTCCGCTTTTTTAATTGAATCTTCGTCACGAATGGAGCCGCCCGGTTGAATGATTGCCGTAATGCCTGCTTTAGCAGCTTCTTCTACTGTATCTGGCATTGGGAAGAACGCATCAGATGCAAGTGCACTTCCTTGCGCTTTTTCACCAGCTTGTGTAATTGCAATTTTCGCTGATCCAACGCGGTTCATTTGACCTGCACCAACACCAATTGTCATATTATCTTTTGCTAGAACAATCGCATTAGATTTTACGTGTTTCACAACTTTCCATGCTAATTTCAGGTCGTTCCACTCTTGTTCAGTTGGTTCACGTTTTGTTGGAATTGTAATTGTCGCATCTTCTAACGCTAATGTGTCCTCTTCTTGCACAAGTAAACCGCCTTGTACTGAAGTTAGCTTTTTGCTTGCTGTTGCTGCTTTTGCGATATCTACTGTTAACAGACGTAAATTTTTCTTACTTTGCAGTACTTCTAACGCTTCTGCTGAGAAAGACGGTGCAATAACGATTTCTAAGAAAATTTCATGCAGCTTTTCTGCTGTTGCTTTGTCAATTTCACGGTTTGCTGCAATGATACCACCGAAGATTGAAACTGGGTCAGCTTCGTAAGCACGTGTATATGCTTCATAAATATCCGTACCAACACCAACGCCGCACGGATTCATATGTTTTACAGCTACCACTGCTGGCTCTGCGAATTCTTTCACGATGCTAAGCGCTGCATCAGCATCATTTATATTATTGTAAGACAGCTCTTTGCCATGTAATTGTTCCGCATAAGCAACAGAAGAAGTTGCTGCAAATGGAGCCTTATAGAATGTTGCTTTTTGATGCGGGTTTTCGCCGTAACGTAAATCTTGTTTTTTCTCAAATGTAACTGTTAACGTTTCAGGGCTTTTTTCTCCTGTTTGTTCTGTTAAATAGTTTGAGATTAATGCATCATATGCCGCTGTATGACGGAATACTTTTGCCGCTAATTTACGTTTTGTTTCTTTTGAAACTTCTCCGCTTTCCTTTAATTCCCCTAATACAACATCATAGTCTGTTGGATCAACGATAACTGTTACAAACTCATGGTTTTTCGCAGCAGATCGAATCATTGTTGGTCCGCCGATATCGATATTTTCAATCGCATCAATAAATGTCACATCTGGCTTTGCAATCGTTTCTTTAAATGGATATAAGTTTACAACAACAAAGTCAATTGGCTGAATGCCAAGCTCATTCATTTGAGACATATGTGTTTCATTATCACGTACCGCAAGCAATCCGCCATGGATGTTTGGGTGTAATGTTTTCACACGACCGTCCATAATTTCTGGAAAACCTGTTACTTCAGAAATTCCAATCACTTGTAAACCATTTTCTTCTAGTAATTTTTTCGTTCCACCTGTTGAAATAACTTCAATACCTTGCTCAAGTAATCCTTTTACAAACTCTACAACTCCAGCTTTATTTGAAACACTTACTAATGCGCGCTTTTTCATTTATCCTTCACCCCTAGTTGTATTAAAATGCTGCTCTTATGACTTTACTTCAGAATGTAATAAAGATTTCACCGTATCCACGTACAATCTATGTTCGACAAGTTGAATTTTCTTTTGTAAACTTTCCCGTGTATCATTTTCAGAAACTGCTACCGCTTCCTGCGCGATAATTGGACCTGTGTCCATTCCTGCATCAACGTAATGGATTGTTACTCCTGTTACTTTCACACCAGCATCAATCGCTTGCCCAACTGCATCTTTTCCTGGAAAACTTGGTAATAACGACGGATGAATGTTAACAATTCTGCCTCCGTAAGCAGCTAGTAACGTTGGACCAATTAAACGCATATACCCTGCTAAAATAATCCAATCAATCTCGGATTCTTGCAATTTCTTTAATATTTCTTGTTCAAATGCTTCCTTTGATTCATAATCTTTCGCTGAAAAGGCAAAGCAAGGAACATGATGATCATTTGCACGCCGGACAACACGCGCACTAGGTTGATCACATACAAGTAAACTAAGCTGTGCATCTAACGTTCCATCTTCTACCGCATCCACAAGTGCTTGAAAGTTAGAACCACTTCCTGAAGCAAAAATTGCTACTCGGCTCATGATTGCGCTCCTCCATCAAATGTAACCCCTGAACCTTGTACAGTGCGTCCGATGATATGAGCTGTTTCTCCTTGTTCTTCTAAAAGCTTTATAGCACCTTCTGCATCTTCTTCTTTGACCGCTACTACCATACCAATACCCATGTTAAAAATATTGAACATTTCTTCTCTATTTAATTGACCAACTTCTTGCAGTAAATCAAAGATTGGATGAATTGTCCAAGAACCAAGTTCAATTTGTGCTCCAATACCGTCTGGCAACATACGTGGAATATTTTCAATAAATCCACCACCAGTAATGTGAGCCATACCGCTTACGTTATATTTCTTCAATAGTTCTAAAATAGGTTTGACATAAATTTTCGTTGGTGTTAATAATTCTTCACCAAGTGGGAGTTCTAAGCGACCATACGTACGATCAAGTGAAAGCTGTCCATCTTCTAATAGCACCTTACGTACAAGAGAGTAACCATTACTATGAATTCCACTAGAAGCAAGTCCGATTAATACTTGATTCGCTTCAATGGATTGTCCCGTAACAATTTTCTTTTTATCAACAATACCAACTGTAAAACCAGCTAAATCGTATTCTTCTTCAGAATACATACCTGGCATTTCAGCTGTTTCCCCGCCGATTAGTGAACAACCAGCCTGACGGCATCCTTCTGCAATTCCTTTGACGATGTTTTCAATTTTACTAGGTTCTGCTTTACCACAAGCAATATAATCTAGGAAAAAGAGCGGCTCTGCCCCTTGAACAACAATATCATTCACACACATTGCAACTGCATCGATGCCGATTGTGTCATGCTTGTCCATCATGAAAGCGAGCATTAATTTTGTTCCCACACCATCTGTTCCAGATACTAATACTGGCTCTTCTAATGCAAATTTTGAAAGATCAAACATTCCTCCAAAACCGCCTAAGCCACCTAGCACTTCTTTTCTCATCGTTGTTTGCACGTGTTTTTTCATGCGAGATACCGCTTCATATCCAGCTTCAATATCTACTCCTGCTTGCTTATATGCATTCGCCATCGTTTCTATACACCTCGTCTTTTTATACTGAAAGAATTTCTCCCGTCTACCGAACAGTAAAACTATAATGATAAAACTTTAAGAAAAAGCAAGCTTCCACACAGCATATAGTAGAAGCTGCTATACTTTCTTATTGCTCTGCTCTATTTCATACTTTCTAAAAGCTCTTGTTCGTAATCATAAAGAGCCGTTGGATAATCTCCATTAAAGTAAGCCATACATAAACCGCCATATTTCCCTTCATACGGGCGGCCAATTGCATCGATTAAGCCATCTTCACTTAAAAACGTTAAAGAGTCTGCTCCAATGATTTGACGAATTTCTTCTATTGAATGATTTGCTGCGATTAATTCTTTTCTTGTTTGAATGTCAATTCCATAGAAGCATGGATACTTAAGCGGCGGCGAAGCAATTCTTACATGTACTTCTGTTGCCCCAGCCTCGCGAAGCATACGAACAATTCGCTTGCTTGTTGTACCGCGCACAATAGAATCGTCAATCATAACAACACGTTTCCCTTCAACAACACCACGTACTGCTGAAAGCTTCATTTTTACACCTTGCTCACGTAATTCTTGTGAAGGTTGAATAAAGGTACGTCCAACGTAACGATTCTTAATTAACCCTAATTCATAAGGAATTCCTGTCGCTTCCGCGTAGCCGATTGCAGCAGAAATACTGGAATCCGGTACACCTGTTACAACATCTGCTTCAACTGGAGCTTCCTTTGCTAACAATTTCCCCATATTTTTACGTGCTGCATGAACATTAACGCCAGCAATGTTTGAATCAGGACGAGCGAAATAGATATACTCCATACTACAAATCGCATGCTCTACATCATTTGTATAGCGATCTGCGTGTATTCCCTCATCATTAATAACAATGATTTCTCCAGGCTCTACATCACGAATGTATGTTGCCCCAACAACATCAAATGCACATGTTTCAGATGCTACAACGTACGCATCTCCCATCTTTCCAATTGAAAGAGGTCGGAATCCATTTGGATCTAATGCAACAATCATTTCATTTCCTGTTAATAATAAATATGCAAAAGCACCTTTTACTTTGTTTAGTGCATCTTTTACACTTTCAATTAATGTACCTTTTGTATTACGTTTAATTAAATGAAGCAATACTTCTGTATCTGAACTTGTTTGAAAGATACTTCCTTCTGCCTCTAATTCACGACGAAGCATTTTTGCGTTAATTAAATTACCGTTATGAGCTAATGCCATACTATGGTCTGAGAAGCGAAATAACAATGGTTGAACATTTGCAACTTCAGCACCGCCTGCTGTCGCATAACGAACATGCCCAATCGCCGATTGTCCGTTTAAGCCTTCTAACTCGCCGCGTGAAAACACTTCTGATATTAAACCAAGACCTTTATGACCAATGATTTTCTCCCCACTATTTACAACAATGCCAGCGCCTTCTTGACCACGGTGCTGCAAGCTATGCAGTCCATAATACGTAACTTGTGCTGCATTTTCATGCCCCCAAATTCCGAAAACACCGCATTCTTCATTTAGCCCCTTTATTTCATTAAGCATGGAATAGCCCCTTTCCAAGCCGTTCTCATTTCATTAACATCCGCTATAAGCAATACTTCGTTTTCTTCATTACGAATTGTTAATTGATTTGCACTTGTTACTTCCCCAACATAAAGTGCATCTATCATATTTTCAAACGCTTCTTTTTGCTCACGTTTTACTGTAACAACAAAGCGAGATTGTGATTCTGCAAATAACATCGCCGTTGCTTCTCCAGCTAACTTCACATCTGCACCTAATCCATTTGCACCCATTGCACTTTCTGCGAAAGCAACTGCTAATCCACCTTCTGCAACGTCATGCGCTGATTGTACAAGACCTTTTTGAATAGCTGTCAGTAATTGCTTTTGGCGTTTTTCTTCTACTTCTAAATCGATGCTTGGTGCCTGACCAAAGATTTTACCATACACCATCTTTTGTAATTCACTACCACCAAACTCAGCTTTCGTTTCACCGATTACATAAACAAGATCGCCAGCTTGCTTAAACTCTTGCGTTGTCACATGCTTTACGTCATGTACAAGACCAACCATACCAACAGTTGGTGTTGGATATACCGCTTCACCGCTGCGTTCGTTGTACATTGATACGTTTCCGCCAATAACAGGTGTACTTAGCGTGCGGCATGCTTCGCTCATACCATCTACTGACTTCTCAATTTGCCAGAAAATTTCTGGCTTTTCTGGGTTACCAAAGTTTAAACAATCTGTAATTGCAAGCGGCTCACCGCCAGAACATACAATATTACGAGCTGCTTCTGCTACAGCAATTTTCCCGCCCATTTCTGGGTCTAAGTAAATGTAGCGAGAGTTACAATCTGTTGTCATTGCTAATGCTTTATTTGTTCCGCGTACACGAACAACCGCTGCATCAGATCCTGGTGTAACAACTGTGCTTGTACGTACTTGGTAATCATATTGATCATATACCCACTCTTTACTTGCAATCGTTGGTTGTTGTAACAGAGATAATAATGTTTCTTTATAATTTTCCACTTTTGGTGTTTCCATCTTCATTTGTTGGAACTCTGCAAAATACGCTGCTTCTTTTGAAGGCTTATGATAAACAGGTGCTTCTTCTGCTAATGCATCAGCTGGCACTTCCGCAACCATTTCTCCTTTATGGAATAAACGAAGCATTTTATCTTCAGTTACTTTTCCCATTGTCACTGCCGCAAGACCGTATTTTTCAAATAACTCTACAATCTCTTGCTCTCTACCTTTTTTCACGACGATTAACATACGTTCTTGTGATTCAGAAAGCATCATCTCATATGGCGTCATACCTGTTTCACGTTGCGGTACATCATCTAAGTACATTTCAATACCCATACCTGCTTTACTTGCCATCTCTGCAGAAGATGATGTTAAGCCTGCTGCTCCCATATCTTGAATACCGACAAGTGCATCAGATTTGATAAGCTCTAAGCACGCTTCAATTAAAAGCTTCTCCATAAACGGGTCGCCTACTTGCACTGCTGGACGCTTTGCATCGGAATCCTCAGATAGTTCTTCTGACGCAAACGTTGCACCGTGAATACCGTCACGGCCTGTTGCTGCACCAACATACATTACTGTATTACCAGCACCGTGCGCTTGGCCTTTTTTAATATCTTCATGGTTAATTAAACCAACACACATTGCATTTACAAGTGGATTTCCTTCATAGCATGGATCGAACTGTACTTCTCCGCCAACAGTTGGAATTCCAATGCAGTTACCATATCCTGCAATACCTGCTACAACTTCTTCAAATAAATATTTCACGCGCGGTGATTGTAGCTCACCAAAGCGAAGTGAATTTAACATAGCAATTGGGCGTGCTCCCATAGAAAACACATCACGTATAATACCGCCAACCCCTGTCGCTGCACCTTGATACGGCTCAATTGCAGATGGATGGTTATGACTTTCCATTTTAAATACTACCGCTTGATTATCACCGATATCTACGATACCAGCGCCTTCACCAGGACCCTGTAATACACGTTCACCAGTTGTTGGAAACTTACGAAGAACTGGCTTTGAGTTTTTATAACTACAATGCTCTGACCACATAACAGAGAATAAGCCTGTTTCTGTGTAGTTTGGAATACGGCCTAAAATCTTTTCAACCATGGCAAATTCTTCGTCCGTTAATCCCATTTCTGCATAAATGCGTTCTTCTTTAATTTGAATTGGATTTGGCTCAAGCAGTAACGACATATGTTTCCCTCCAATGTTTCAAAATAGATTGAAATACTTTTAGACCATCCGCTCCTCCAAGTAATTCATCAACAGCACGCTCTGGATGCGGCATCATGCCAAGTACATTTCCTTGTTCGTTTACAATTCCTGCAATATCTGAAACGCTTCCGTTTGGATTCTCTACATAACGGAACACAATTTGATTATTTTCTTCTAACTGTTTCAATGTCACTTCATCACAGTAGTAGTTTCCTTCACCATGAGCAATCGGAATATCGATAACTTCGTCTTTCTCATATTGCGACGTAAACATTGTTGTATTATTTTCTACACGAAGCTGAACAGTACGGCACATAAATTTTAAGTTTTTATTGCGAATTAATGCACCTGGTAGCAATCCAGACTCTACTAAAATTTGAAAACCGTTACATACACCTAAAATTGGTTTTCCTGCTTCAGCTGCTTTTTGTACACCTTTCATTGCGTTTGCAAAGCGAGAAATAGCTCCGCAGCGAAGATAATCTCCGTAAGAGAAACCGCCTGGTAGTAAAATTCCATCGTACTCATCTAAGTTTTCTGTATCATGCCAAACGTAGTCTACATCTTGGCCAAGCTCATCTTTAATTGCATGAAACATATCCACATCACAGTTCGAACCTGGGAAAACGATTACGGCAAATTTCACTGCGCGACAACCTCCTCAACTTCATAGCGATAATCTTCAATCACTACGTTCGTTAATAATTTCTCGCACATTTCTTTTACCATTGCATCAATATCTGTAACTGATTTATCAATTGTTAACTCCATATATTTACCGATACGAACATCTTGTACTTCTGCAAATGAAAGACTATGAAGCGCCCCTTTTACCGCTGTTCCTTGTGGATCTAATACACTTTCTCTTAACGTGACATATACTTTTACTTTATACATGTGAAGCTCCCCCTAATCGTTTTAAAATTTCTTCATAAGCATCTGTTAAATTACCAAGATCGCGGCGGAATACATCTTTATCAAATTTTTCATTGCTCGTTTCATCCCATAAACGGCATGTATCTGGTGAAATTTCATCCGCTAATAAAATTTCTCCCGCTTCTGTTACCCCAAACTCTAATTTAAAATCTATTAATCTTACACGACAGTTTGCGAAATGCTCAATCAATACTTGATTGATCTGTAGAGCTTTTTCTCGTAATATGCTTACTTGCTCTGGCGTTGCAACGTTTAATACACGAATATGATCTTCAGTTACAAGCGGATCTCCTAAATCATCATCTTTGTAGTAAAGTTCCACAACCGGTGTTGTAAGTGCAGTTCCTTCTTCCATTCCTAATCGTTTTGAAAGACTGCCCGCAATTACATTTCTTGTGACAACTTCTAATGGAATGATGCTCACTTTTTTTACGATTTGTTCTGTTTCCGATACTTTCTCAACAAAGTGTGATTTGATTCCCACTTCTTGTAACTTTCTGAATAAAAGAGTTGTAATCTCATTGTTCAGACGACCTTTTCCAGAAATCGTCGCTTTCTTTTCCCCATTGAAAGCAGTAGCACTATCTTTGTACTCTACCCAAACCATATCTGCTGTTTCTGTACGATAAATTCTTTTTGCTTTTCCTTCATACAGCAATTCTAGCTTTTGCACTTCGCAAGCCCCCTGTAGTTTGAAAAATGTGAATAGTATATTTATAAAGAATGGCACAGAATGATACTATTCTGCGCCATATAAAATTATCAGTTTAAGCCAAGACGTTCAAAAATTGTATCAACATGTTGTAAGTGATGTTCATAGTTGAAACATTCATTGATTTCCTCTTGTGTTAATTTGCTTGTAATACGCTCATCAGCTTCTACAAGCTCTTTAAATTGTACTTGTGTTTCCCAAGCTTCCATCGCTTTAGGCTGTACAATATCATAAGCTTCTTCACGTACCATACCTTTGTCGATTAGCGTAAGCATTACACGCTGAGAGTAAATTAAACCATATGTTCTTTGCATGTTACGCTTCATGTTTTCTGGGAATACCGTTAAGTTTTTCACGATATTACCGAAACGATTTAACATGTAGTTTAATGCGATTGTTGCATCTGGTAAGATAACGCGTTCTGCAGAAGAGTGAGAAATATCACGCTCATGCCATAATGGAACGTTTTCGTAAGCAGTCAGCATATAACCGCGAATTAAACGTGCCATACCAGTCATATTTTCAGATCCGATTGGATTACGTTTATGTGGCATTGCAGAAGAACCTTTTTGACCTTTTGCAAAGAATTCTTCTACTTCACGTGTTTCACTCTTTTGCAAACCACGAATTTCAACTGCCATTTTCTCGATAGATGTTGCAATTAACGCAAGTGTTGCCATGTAATGTGCATGACGATCACGTTGCAGCGTTTGTGTAGAAATTGGTGCTGCTTCTAATCCTAAATTTTCACAAACATATTTTTCAACGAATGGATTGATGTTCGCGAATGTACCAACGGCACCAGAAAGTTTACCAACGCGAACCGTATTAGCTGCCTCTTTAAAACGCTCTAAGTTACGTTTCATTTCTTCGTACCAAAGACCAAGCTTTAAGCCGAATGTTGTTGGTTCTGCATGAACACCATGTGTTCTTCCCATCATAACTGTGTATTTATGCTCTTTTGCTTTATTAGCTAAGATACTAATGAAGTTTTCTAAGTCTTTTAATAAAATCTCATTAGCTTGTTTTAAGATGTACGATAACGCTGTATCTACTACGTCTGTAGATGTTAAACCGTAGTGTACCCATTTACGTTCTTCACCTAATGCTGGTGTTTCAGATACCGCACGAGTAAATGCTACAACATCATGACGTGTTTCTTGTTCAATTTCATAAATACGTTCAATATCAAAAGATGCATTCTCACGAAGTTTTTTCACATCTTCTTTTGGAATATCTCCAAGTTCAGCCCAAGCTTCACAAGCTAAGATTTCAACTTCTAACCATGCTTTAAATTTGTTTTCTTCCGTCCAAATCGCACCCATCTCAGGGCGTGTATAACGACTAATCATCTTTTTCCCTCCAACAGTTGTTCTTGATGGTCCCAAATATGCAATGTCCGCGCTTTTTCTAAAGCAACATCAATCTTATCATTTAAAATATTAACGTGCCCCATTTTACGCTGCGGCTTTGCTTCTTCTTTACCATATAAATGCAAGTAACACCCGGTTAACCTATTCACTTGCTTTAGGACCCCTTCTATATGTTCGCCTAAAATGTTTACCATGACAACTGGTTTTAATAAAATTGTTTCTCCAAGAGGTAAATTACAGATTGCTCGGATATGTTGTCCGAATTGACTCGTTTCACATGCATCAATTGTATAGTGCCCAGAGTTATGCGGTCTTGGTGCTAACTCATTAATATAAATTTCACCATTTGCTGTAGCAAACATCTCTACTGCTAGTGTTCCCACTAGCTTTAGCTCATCCGCTAATATCTCTGCATACTGAATTCCTTTTTGTGATAGTTCTTCTGTAATACGAGCTGGTACGATTGATTCATGTAAAATGTTATTCACGTGAATATTTTCGGCTACTGGAAATACCTTCGTTTCACCGTTTACACTGCGTGTAACAATAACGGAAATTTCTTTTTCAAATGAAACCCATTTTTCTACAATACATTCCGCCTGATTTACAAGTTCCACCGCTCTCACAATATCAGCTTCACTTCTTAGTACAACTTGCCCTTTCCCATCATATCCCCCTGTTGTTGTCTTTAACACACATGGGAAGGAAAATTCAGCAATTGCTTCTAAAAGCTCTTCCTGCTTCTGAACGAGTCTATATGGTGCTACTGGTAAATCCGCTTTCGTGATTGCATTTTTTTCTGTATAACGATTTTGCGTTGTGTATAATAATTGACTGCCCTGTGGTAAATAAGCATTCTTTTCAAGCCATTGTAAGCAGTTATAATCAATATTCTCAAATTCATATGTTACAACGTCACTTATTTCTGCTAAGTGCTGAATTGCTTTTAAATCATTATACGGTGCCACAATTTCAATATCAGCGATTTGTGCACATGGTGAAGACTTTGCTGGGTCTAATACTGCAATCTTATATCCCATTTCCTTTGCTGCAATAGCCATCATTCTGCCAAGTTGTCCCCCGCCAATAATACCAATCATTTGTCCAGGTAAAATCGTTTTTATCACTGCAGTTCACTACCTTCTCGCACATTTTTTTCAATTGCTTCTCGTCTCAGTTCTAATGCATCATATATATCATCATGAAACGATCCTAGCATTTGCGTGGCAAGTAAACCTGCATTTGTAGCTCCGGCTTTTCCAATTGCGACAGTCGCAACTGGAACACCTCCTGGCATTTGGACAATAGATAGTAATGAATCTAAACCATTTAACGCTTTCGATTGAACAGGAACACCAATGACAGGAATATTCGTTTTTGCAGCAACCATTCCTGGTAAGTGAGCGGCCCCGCCTGCCCCAGCGATAATAACTTTTATTCCACGTTCACGAGCTGTTTCTGCATATTTAAACATATAATCTGGAGTCCGATGAGCGGATACGACTTTCTTCTCATACGGAATATTTAACTCTTCTAATATTTCACAAGCATATTTCATTGTTTCCCAGTCTGACGTGCTTCCCATAATGACTCCAACTAGTGGTTTCATATTAGAATCCCCCCGATTCAAATAAAAAAAGCCTGATATAGAACATTCCCCTTTTACTATGAGAGAAAGTGCTCTACTCAGGCATGCGTATCCCATGTGAATAGAAAAATACCGAGTGACTTCCCCTCATAGTCCAACGATTAACGGTCGTTAGGTAGAGACTTGCAGGCCATATCCCCGCGATTATATGAGGTACGATATAATATTGTTTCTACCGTTATATTAACAGGAGTTCTTAAAATATGTCAATAAATAATCGAATGTTTTTTATTTTATTAAACAAAACGTTCGTGTTTATTCCAGAAAACCTTATAAATATGCTTATTTATGTATGATTCCCTTGACAAATATACCAAATTTAAGGATAATTATAGAAAAAGGTAGGTTTTAAATTATGGAAAAACAAGTTGCTGTACTTACTTTTCAAGAAGATACGCAATCCTACAAAGCATTCTCTGTTATTAAAAAATTTCATTTAGAGCATCAACTAAAAGTGGAACAAATTGCAGTTATTAAACGCAAAATAGATGGTGAATTATCAATTGAAGATTTCTTAGATGTAACGGGCGCTGATAAAACCAATAAAGGCGGTTTAATCGGGATGTTTGTTGGGATTCTAGGCGGACCTTTCGGTGTATTGTTAGGTGGACTAATTGGATCAACAATTGGTATATTTAAAGATAAAAAAGAGATTACACATGCATATTCTGTTTTTGAAAATACATTAAAATCTATTAAACCTGGAAAAACAGGAGTCATTGTGATTGTGGAAGAGAAGACAGAAGATACATTAAATAGCATTGTAAATGAAGGAAATGGAAAAATAGATCGTTATTCTGAAGCTGAATTGCGCTCCGAAATTGAGGCAGAACGTAAAAAATTAAAAACTAAATAACTAGTAAACTGTACCCCGAATCGTGAACACTTACAAAAAGTCCATGATTCGGGGTTTTTGTATGTTTTTAAAGCTACTTCCTCGTTATAACGGAAACAATCATACAGTAAGGTACGGAAAATGAGTAAAATTATTTTTAATGCATTTCAAATGAAGCAATTAGAGAAGAATGAAAACGTAGTGAAAGTATCAGAACGTTACTTTTTTAAACACAAAAAAACCTAAGTCAAAACGACTTAGGTTTTTGCCTGGCAACGTCCTACTCTCACAGGGACAAAGTCCCAACTACCATCGGCGCTAGAGAGCTTAACTTCCGTGTTCGGTATGGGAACGGGTGTGACCTCTCTGCCATCATTACCAGACTTATGAAGGTATATTCCTTCAAAACTAGATAACATTTGCTTCATATTATATGGTTAAGTCCTCGATCTATTAGTATTCGTCAGCTCCACATGTCACCATGCTTCCACCTCGAACCTATCAACCTGATCATCTTTCAGGGATCTTACTAGCTTACGCTATGGGAAATCTCATCTTGAGGGGGGCTTCATGCTTAGATGCTTTCAGCACTTATCCCTTCCGCACATAGCTACCCAGCTATGCCCTTGGCAGAACAACTGGTACACCAGCGGTGCGTCCATCCCGGTCCTCTCGTACTAAGGACAGCTCCTCTCAAATTTCCTACGCCCACGACGGATAGGGACCGAACTGTCTCACGACGTTCTGAACCCAGCTCGCGTACCGCTTTAATGGGCGAACAGCCCAACCCTTGGGACCGACTACAGCCCCAGGATGCGATGAGCCGACATCGAGGTGCCAAACCTCCCCGTCGATGTGGACTCTTGGGGGAGATAAGCCTGTTATCCCCGGGGTAGCTTTTATCCGTTGAGCGATGGCCCTTCCATGCGGAACCACCGGATCACTAAGCCCGACTTTCGTCCCTGCTCGACTTGTAGGTCTCGCAGTCAAGCTCCCTTATGCCTTTGCACTCTACGAATGATTTCCAACCATTCTGAGGGAACCTTTGGGCGCCTCCGTTACTTTTTAGGAGGCGACCGCCCCAGTCAAACTGCCCACCTGACACTGTCTCCCGGGTCGATAAGACCCGTAGGTTAGAATTTCAATACAGCCAGGGCGGTATCCCACCAGCGCCTCCACCGAAGCTAGCGCTCCGGCTTCAAAGGCTCCCGCCTATCCTGTACAAGCTGTACCAAAATTCAATATCAGGCTACAGTAAAGCTCCACGGGGTCTTTCCGTCCTGTCGCGGGTAACCTGCATCTTCACAGGTACTATAATTTCACCGAGTCTCTGGTTGAGACAGTGCCCAAATCGTTACACCTTTCGTGCGGGTCGGAACTTACCCGACAAGGAATTTCGCTACCTTAGGACCGTTATAGTTACGGCCGCCGTTTACTGGGGCTTCAGTTCAGAGCTTCGCTTGCGCTAACCCCTCTCCTTAACCTTCCAGCACCGGGCAGGTGTCAGCCCCTATACTTCGCCTTACGGCTTCGCAGAGACCTGTGTTTTTGCTAAACAGTCGCTTGGGCCTATTCACTGCGGCTTTCCGTTAAGAAAGCACCCCTTCTCCCGAAGTTACGGGGTCATTTTGCCGAGTTCCTTAACCAGAGTTCTCTCGCACACCTTAGGATTCTCTCCTCGCCTACCTGTGTCGGTTTGCGGTACAGGCACCTTTTATCTCGCTAGAAGCTTTTCTTGGCAGCGGGGAATCAAAGACTTCGCTCCATAAGGAGCTTCCCCATCACAGCTCAGCCTTTGCGGTAAGCGGATTTGCCTACTTACCAGCCTAACTGCTTGGACGTGCACAACCAATCGCACGCTTCTTCTATCCTTCTGCGTCCCTCCATTGCTCAAACGATAAAGAGGTGGTACAGGAATATCAACCTGTTGTCCATCGCCTACGCCTGTCGGCCTCGGCTTAGGTCCTGACTAACCCTGAGCGGACGAGCCTTCCTCAGGAAACCTTAGGCATTCGGTGGACGGGATTCTCACCCGTCTTTCGCTACTCATACCGGCATTCTCACTTCTAAGCGCTCCACCAGTCCTTACGATCTGACTTCACAGCACTTAGAACGCTCCCCTACCACTGATACCATAGGTATCAATCCGCAGCTTCGGTGGTGTATTTAGCCCCGGTACATTTTCGGCGCAGAGTCACTCGACTAGTGAGCTATTACGCACTCTTTAAATGGTGGCTGCTTCTAAGCCAACATCCTAGTTGTCTAAGCAACTCCACATCCTTTTCCACTTAATACACACTTTGGGACCTTAGCTGGCGGTCTGGGCTGTTTCCCTTTTGACTACGGATCTTATCACTCGCAGTCTGACTCCTAAGGATAAGTCATTGGCATTCGGAGTTTGACTGAATTCGGTAATCCGATGAGGACCCCTAGTTCAATCAGTGCTCTACCTCCAAGACTCTTACACTTAAGGCTAGCCCTAAAGCTATTTCGGGGAGAACCAGCTATCTCCAGGTTCGATTGGAATTTCTCCGCTACCCACACCTCATCCCCGCACTTTTCAACGTGCGTGGGTTCGGGCCTCCATTCAGTGTTACCTGAACTTCACCCTGGACATGGGTAGATCACCTGGTTTCGGGTCTACGACCACGTACTAAACGCCCTATTCAGACTCGCTTTCGCTACGGCTCCGCCTCTTCAGCTTAACCTCGCACGGGATCGTAACTCGCCGGTTCATTCTACAAAAGGCACGCCATCACCCGTTAACGGGCTCTGACTATTTGTAGGCACACGGTTTCAGGATCTCTTTCACTCCCCTTCCGGGGTGCTTTTCACCTTTCCCTCACGGTACTGGTTCACTATCGATCACTAGGTAGTATTTAGCCTTGGGAGATGGTCCTCCCGGATTCCGACGGAATTTCACGTGTTCCGCCGTACTCAGGATACATTCAAGAG
>NZ_CAKJTI010000006.1 GCF_917563915.1 Bacillus rhizoplanae
TAAGTTGTGTCGAAGCGCCGTTATATCGGAAAAAGTGCCGATATATTGAAAAAAGCGTCGATAAGTTGTGTCGAAGCGCCGTTATATCGGAAAAAGTGCCGATATATTGAAAAAAGCGTCGATAAGTTGTGTCGAAGCGCCGTTATATCGGAAAAAGTGCCGATATATTGAAAAAAGCGTCGATAAGTTGTGTCGAAGCGCCGTTATATCGGAAAAAGTGCTGATATATGAAAAAGAGCTATCGCGAATGTGCGATAGCTCTTTTTGTAGTCCGCTTTTCTTAGCGATTTGTAAAGATTTTATCGATTAAGCCGTATTCTAGTGCTTTGTCTGCTGTCATGAAGTTGTCACGCTCTGTGTCGCGCTCGATTACTTCTAATGGTTGACCTGTACGTTCAGAAAGAATTTTATTTAGTTTATCACGTAAGAATAGGATGCGTTTTGCAGCGATTTCGATTTCTGTCGCTTGCCCTTGTGCACCGCCAAGTGGTTGGTGAATCATAACTTCACTGTTTGGAAGAGCGAAACGTTTTCCTTTTTCACCAGCTGCAAGTAGGAAAGCACCCATAGATGCAGCCATACCGATACAAATTGTAGATACTTTTGGTTTAATGAATTGCATTGTATCGTAAATTGCCATACCTGCTGTAATAGAGCCGCCAGGACTGTTGATATATATATGAATATCTTTTTCTGGGTCTTGTGATTCTAAGAATAAAAGCTGAGAAACGATAGAGTTTGCTACGTTGTCATCAATTGCGCTGCCAAGCATAATGATGCGGTCTTTTAATAAACGAGAGTAAATGTCGTAAGCACGTTCCCCGCGATTTGTTTGTTCAATAACTGTAGGAATTAAATTCATGTGTAACTTCCTCCTTTAACACATTTGTTAGTTTTATAATACAATTATGGTCAATAAAGGTCAAACGAAACCACTTCAGTTTAAAAAATATGTAGGTGTATCATGTTAATTCGCTATAAATAAGGAATTCCCTTTTTCTTTACCTTCCTCATCATAACCGAATTGTATGAATTTAAACATATCAAACATGGAGAAAGGTTGCCATACAAAAAAGAACGCCGTTACATATATAAGCGTTCTTTTCTCTTTTACTCTTTAAGTAGATAAGTCACTTTATTTAAAATTTCTTCTATCTTCTTTGCATTATTTGCATACATGCTGCTAGCAGCATTTGATTTCGTTTCTAAAGAAAATAGTTCGAGATCAGCATGACACTTCTTTAAGGAAGCGAGTAATAATGGCTTGTCTTGAGGAGAAGGCATTTGGATTTTATCGTTGTATATGTCGACAGTTAGTTGTCCGTAAGAATCGACTTGTCCGATGAAAACATTATCTAGTGCAACCCCAGTTTTTTCGAGTTCAGCGCGAAGCCAAGCGCGGTTATGGCCGCTAGCTGAAAGAGGTTCATCTATTATGTTTCCATCCATAATGACTGTGTGTGTTTCTTTCTCATTTGGTAATTTTAATCCGATGTCTTTAGCAGTTAGTGGTTGTTTGTCTTTCTTTAATAAAACGTTTAATTCCCCGCTTGGTTCTAGCACAGCAAATTCAACATCGGATATGTTGAATACATCTTTTTTTCGAAGAAGCTCTAGTAGTTCGTCGCTCGTATATTTTTCCTTTTTTAAATTATCTTCGAGTACTTTGCCATCTTTTATAAAAATAGTGGATTTACCTTCAACAAAATCTCGTACCGTCTTATTTTTTAAGGAAATCAGTCCTGCGAAAAAAGGTATGATAGCAAAAACCAGCATACTAGAAATACCGTGGACGAAGTTTTGTTCCAACCCTGTCGATACTTCTGCAGCGATATCACCAATCGTCATACCGGCTATGTATTCAAAAAAGGAAAGTTGAGAGATTTGTCTTTTGCCAAGCCATTTCGTAATGGCGAATAAAACAATTAAGACACATAAAGAACGTATAATGACAAGCGGCCATTCTGGTATGTGAATGTTAGGCATATAAAGTCCCTCCAGTCTTCTTAAAATCCTTTATATTGTGGTTCTTCTCGTTCTAATGCTGAAACTCGCCTTTGTAAATCAGCGATGACACTATCCATTTCTAGCATGCATTCGTGAAAAACGCGTTTCGCTTCTTCGTCAGCAGCGTTTTGTGAAAGTGTACTTAAACTTGCCTGTGCGCCTTTTAAACTGGCAAGGCATGTTTTTACACTAGCAACAACGGTCATGAGAACACCTCTTATCCTTTTGGTTTAAATAATAAAGCGCCGATAAAACCGAAGATAATCGCGGCAGATACACCAGCGCTTGTTACTGCAAACATTCCTGTTATAACTCCAATGATGCCATGCTCAGCCGCTTCTGCCATCGCACCGTGAACAAGGGCGTTACCGAAGCTTGTAATAGGAACTGTTGCACCGGCTCCGGCAAAATCAATTAATGGTTCATACAAATTGAATCCGTCTAATATGGCACCAATGACAACAAGCGTTGACATTGTATGAGCGGGGGTAAGTTTAAAGACATCAAACATAATTTGACCAATCACACAAATGGCGCCGCCAATTACGAAAGCCCAAAAATAGATCATTTATTGTACACCTCCAACTTCAATGGATACTGCATGGGCGATACAAGGAATTGTTTCTTGCTGCTGGAAAGTTAATGGGGAAAGTAAAGCACCGGTAGCGACTACGAGCATTTTGCTGAATTCCCCTTTTTTCATTCGATTTAATAAATGCCCGTACACGACAGTTGCTGAACAGCCTGGACCGCTTGCTCCTGCTAAAATCGGTTGATCTTCCCTATAAATGAGTAATCCGCAATCTTGAAACTGTTCGCTTGTTATAGATGTTCCTTGCTTACGCAGTAAATCAAAGGCAATTTCGCGTCCTATATGACCGAGATCACCTGTTACAATTAAGTCATAGTAGGATGCATCAATTTGTCGTTCCCTTAAATGTGCTTCTATCGTATCGACAGCAGCGGGCGCCATGGCACCTCCCATATTAAATGGATCTGATAAACCCATATCAATAACTCTTCCAATTGTTGCTGATGTAACGCAAGGTCCGTCTCCTTGATCGCTTAATAAAGCAGCCCCTGCTCCAGTTACTGTCCACTGAGCGGTAGGGGGCTTTTGTCCTCCGTATTCAGTTGGATATCGGAATTGCTTTTCAACAGCGGTATTATGGCTAGAAGCTCCTGTTAATAAGTATTTCGCCCCTTTTCCATTTACAATACTTGCCCCTAAAGCAAGGCCTTCCATTGAAGTAGAACAAGCTCCAAATAATCCAAGATAAGGAGCACCGAGTGTTCGGGAGGCAAAACTTGAGGGAGTGATTTGATTGATAAGATCTCCTGCTAAAATAAATTGAATATCCTCTTTACGCAGTTTTGCTTTTTCTGTTGCCCTGCTGCAAGCTTCTTCAAATAAAATTCGATGTGCTTTTTCATAGGAGTCTTGTCCTAACCATAAATTATCGTGCAATGTATCGAAATCTTCAGGGATGTTTCCATTTGCCTCAAATGGCCCACCAATGACACCAGTTGATATAATCACAGGCTTATTTTCAAATACCCATGTTCGGTGACCTTGTAACATTTAAAAACCTCCCCATTGAACGAAAATGGTTTTAATAAGTGCGATGACAAAAGCGGAAAATACACCAAATAAAATAACAGATCCCGCTAACTTAAACATATTCCCGCCTACCCCAAGAACAAAGCCTTCTGTACGGTGTTCAATACAAGCTGCAATGACTGAATTTCCAAAGCCGGTAACAGGAACAGCTGTACCCGCCCCGCCAAACTGAGCTAATCGATCGTACACACCAAAGCCTGTTAGGAGCATGGAAATAAAAATCATTGTAGCTACAGTCGGATTACCTGCTGACCTTTCAGTGAAATCGAAATACGTAATATAAAACGTAGAAATAAGTTGACCGATTAAGCAAATAAAACCGCCGACAAAAAAAGCTTTTATACAATTTTTTAGAACAGGACGCTTCGGTTCACGCTGCTTTTCAAATTGTTTATACTCTTGCTGAACTGGTGTTAAATCTTTGTTTCTCTTTGACATATGAATCCTTCCTTTTCTGTTTTGAAAAGTATCATTACGTATCGGAATGCATTTCTTTTTTTACTATTTTTAGTTGTTTTTTTACTTCTTCTTTATCTACTTCTTTATTTTTAATCTTGGTATCTAATTTATCGAGTAACATGAAAATTTTTTTATCCGTACTTACATAAATTTTTGAATTAGGATACATCTTTTTTAATGTTTGTTTTATTTCTTTTCGTAATTTCTTTAGTTGAAAGCGTTCGTGGTGCTCTGGTTTAACCGCTACATAAAGTTCGTTATTGAAATTGACAGCTTTTACGTCAAGTATTTCATCCATAGTAAGAATCTTATTTTTTGCTTCATTCGCTGCCGATTGATCAATGGATTCTATGTTTATCTTTGTTAGTTTCGCATCTGTTTTATTTGTTTTTTGTGCTGATTCTTGTTTTTCTTTTTTATCTAATGGACTGTGACATCCGCATAGGAAACTGAATAAGAGAAGGAATAACAAGGAGATTGTTCCGAATTTTCGCATGGTATCATTCCATTTCTATTGCTTTATGTAATTTGATTTGAAAAAAGGATGATATTACATCACCCTTTTTTCAGCTAATCAGAAAGTATACATATGATAATGAATTAGCCTATGTGTAAAGAGTATCTGTAGGCGTACATTAATTAAGTATCATTCTGTTGTTGTTATTGCTGTGTATATTGAGGTTCTTCTTGTTCAACCTCTTGAACACGCGGAGATAAAGTCTCAATAATTGATTGCGTTTGCTGTGCTGCACTTTGAAATAATTGCTTCGCTTGTTGGTTATCAGTATCAAGAGCGAATCCTTCTAAGCTTGCTTGTGCACTTTTTAATCCTGAAACAGTTTGTTTAAGTTTTGTAATTACAGTCATAACGTAATTCCTCCTCTGGTTGAGTTTGATTTCAATCATTAGAATTTGTGAATGGGCGCTGAAATATAATTACCAATTTTAGGTTTCTTGAAAGTGTGTCATTTTTAATTTTAAAAATAAGAGAAAGTTAACATGAATAAGGGGTAGCGCTAACATTTCGCGTATATCATACGCTAAGTAGGAAATTAGGGTCTTACTGCCCGTTAATGCGGGATAAAGGAGATCTGTGTAGCAATGGAACCAAAAAACATTAGCAGCCATTAAAAACTCTATAATATCAGGGGATTCATCGTACCATTCCCTTTACCTCATTAAAAGGTAACTTACTATCGATAAGGGAATAAAAAAACGAGAGCATATAACTACGCATCTCGTTTTTTACCGCTAATCGTTATCAGCCTCTATAAATTTTTTAAGAGCAGCTAATCTTTCATCCCAATATTGTTCAAAAAAGGAAAGCCATTGTTTTAATTCGATAAGAGGTTCTGGCTGAAGCTTGTACCGAGTTTCTCGTCCGATTTTCTGACTACTGACAAGACCCGCAACAGAAAGAACATGCAAATGTTTGTTAACAGCAGTACGGGTTATTGGAAAGTATTCCGTAATTGCAGTAATTGACATTTCTTTTTCAGCAAGCAATGTTAGTAGCTTTCTGCGAGTAGGGTCAGCGATTGCTTGAAAAATATCATACTTGGATGGAGATGTAACCAATTTAAGCCTCGATTTTTGCAGGAAGAGTTTCTTTGACAATTTTTTCCCATCCGCCGTCCATAAAGCCTTGAACGACTGAGTGAGGTTGCCCAAACTCTGTGACTTTTTCTGCATCCCAGCCAGAATGAATTAGTGTGAATTCTGTTTTTCCATCTTCTAATTCTTTTAAATCAAAAGTAAGATGCCAGTCTTTACCCCAGTCAAAACCAACACGATTTTGAGGGACGATTTCTGTTACTTTACAAGGAGAATCACCATATTGACCTGCATGAAGTATGAAATCATGTCCTACAATAGGTTCAAAAGTACTTGGCATCCACCATGAAGCAATACCTTCTGATGTTGCAACAGCTTTCCATACTTTTTCAATCGGAGCATTGATTACAACCGTTTTGCGGATTTCTGGTAAAATTTTATTTGTTTGCATAACTATTCCTCCAAATTTCAATATAACACCTTTTGGTGTCGAAATTAATTATAACACCTCTTGGTGTTATGTCGAATGTTTTTTCTTATTTGATTATCTCCTTAAGTTTTGTTCGTGATTCTGTCATAGACTAGAAAGATCATCCTGTCAGAGAATTGTACTTCTAATCATTCTTTCTACAAACGTTCGTTTATGGTAACTTCTTAGCGTACGAAATTTGCGTTTTGTTGGCGAGACTCCATAATAATGGAGGAGATATTAACCAATATAGGGATGGAATAATTTGGTTTTTCTATCCGTCATTATGCAGCCCGTTAGCATGAAGCTAGCAGGTTTTTCGTATTATATATAATAAATTTCTAAATGTTGATTGCAGATTTTCTATTGTGAATATTTTTGAAGACTACATAGTTTAGATTTTGTTGTTCAAAATATTATGTATCAATTAAAATAAGGAGAATAAAAAATAGCAATTAGAAGGAGAAAAAGTTATGGATCATCATACCTTAGTTAGATGGTTGGAAGCAGTATTAATCATACTAGCATTAGTTGCAATTTGGTTTTCTGCAAGTAACTTCAGTAGTGTGAAGCGATTTTTAATTGGTCGTCCTATGCGAACATCAGAGCTTCATGCGCACCATAACAAATTATTTTGGTTGATTGCACTTCCCATTCTCTCAGCGGATTTGTATTCATCAGTTGCATATGGACCTGAATCAGGAATGACAGAGCTTGCAGGGCTTGGTCCTGATGCTAAATGGATAATTTTACCTATTACAATTTCTACTATCGTTCTTTTAGCAATTTTGATTGTATCGTATATTATGGGGATTTTGGCATATCCAAACGGCGGAGGAGCATATGCCATTGCAAAAGATAACTTCAAGCCGCGATGGGTTTCTCTTGTTGCTTCTAGTTCGTTGCTCGTTGATTACGTGTTGACTGTGGCTGTATCTGTATCTGCAGCTATAGAAGCTATTTCATCTGCTTATCCTGTAGTTGCTCCTTATGAAACGATTTTGGCCATTTTGTGTGTTATTCTCTTAGTACTTGTGAACTTGCGAGGAGTAGCAGAATCAGCCCGCGTTTTTGCTTGGCCGACATTTGGTTTTATGATTTGTATGTTAATTTTAATTTTTACCGGCTTTTTTGATGAATTTCGTCACGGCTTTACACAATCAACTACACCGTCCTTTGGAACGGTTCCAGAAGGATTAACAACTTTATTGATTTTGAAAGCATTCAGCTCAGCTTGTTCGGCGCTTACAGGAATTGAGACAATTTCGAATGCAGTTCCTATTTTTAGAGAACCGCAGCAAAAAAATGCAATTAGAACTTATATTGCTTTAGGCACGATCACAGCTGTGACGCTGTTAGGGTTTTCGTATCATCTGTATGTGAAGGGAGTTACGCCAGATCCGCACAACACGATGTTGTCTCAGTTGACTGGCATGTATTTTGGACACGGAATTGTATATCAACTAATTATATGGTTTACGTTTATTGTTTTGATTTTAGCGGCAAATTCTACATTTACAGGATTTTCTCAGCTTGCTGCGATTGTAGCCGCAGATGGATTTTTGCCTCGAAGTTTGACAAATCGCGGAGACCGTTTAGGGTATTCAAACGGAATTATTGTGTTAGCATCATTGGCATGTATTTTGATTATCTCGTTTCACGCGCATACGAATGCTTTAATTCCATTGTATGCGATCGGTGTTTTCCTTTCATTTACAGTAGCGCAAATTGGTTTGATGCGCCGCTGGAAACGAGTTAAAGGACCACATTGGAAAATTAAGCTTACGATTAATACAGTTGGTGCTGTTATCACATCAATAGTTGCTGTTATTTTCGCTGTTACAAAGTTTACAGGCGGCGCTTGGGTTGTATTAGTTGTATTGCCTATTATCATTTTTATTTCAATGGCTATTCACAAGCATTATGAAGATATTGCAAAAGAACTGCGCATTGATACGCAAAGCATACGTCCGGAAGCAAGCAAGATAGTCACTCTTGTTTTAGTGTCAGGCGTTCATCGTGTTGTGAACAATACGATTTCCTTTGCGAAAAGCTTAGATGTTGATCCGATTGCTGTATACGTTGGTTTCGATGAGCAATCTATAGATAAAATGGAGAAGAGGTGGAAAGAGTGGGGAACTCCTTGTAGGCTGGTAGTTCTTCGTAGTAAATATCGCTCTATTCTTGAACCGCTGAATCGTCTTATTAAAACAATAGAGGCGAAACAAGAAAATGGGGGACATATCCATATTATTATCCCGCAGTTTATTCCACACAAATGGTGGCATCATGTATTACATAACCAGAGTGCACTTCTTTTAAGAATGTGGTTTATTCGTCATAAAGATATCGTGATTACAACGGTTCCATATCATTTGCATAAATAATTCATTTTCATTTCGGGTATTTATGAATTTGCTACTGATAATCTGAGTTATATCGCCTGCGTCGTCAATCGACGCGGGCGTTTCTTTTATTGCATGAACGGAAGTATAGAAGAAGTGAAGTTACATTTATGTAATATAAAGATGGTTCCTTTATATTGGTATCGAGTTGTAGTGAAAGATAAGAGTTGTTCTGTAAACTGCGACGTAATAAGTAATTGCTTCCAAAACGAAGATATCGTATAATAAACATTACGCAAGGCGGTGTGAAAGTGTCTCTTGCGATTGTAAGCATGAGGGAAATCCTTGATGCTATTATATATTTCATGCGCCCATAGCTCAGTTGGATAGAGCGGTGGTTTCCGGTACCACGTCTGTCGGGGGTTCGAATCCCTCTGGGCGCGTTCTAGATGATATGACAGCGTTATATCAACGTCTTGATACGAAATTTACCGGAAGAACGTCTCTCCTCGATTGATGAATAGACACGGTGATAAGTAAACGGGAAGACATTTTCGTTAGGTTATCCGTCTATACAAATCGCGGAGTAACGAATCACTCGAATAATATATCGTTAAACGAAACCTCTCGTGTAAAAACGGGAGGTTTTTTATTTTGCGAAAAAGAGGAATTGTTAAACGCCGAGAAGTCGATTTGCGTAATAAGTTATCTGAAGGTATCACGGTGAATGAAGCGCTTGAAATTGTTATGCGGATTTATGAGTCGGAAGGGTACCGCGAAAGAACGGTAAGAGACTACCGTAAATTTTGGGCGCAATTTACCGACATTATTAAGCGGGAGTATATCGAAAAAGTTACAACAGAGGATATTCGCAAATATGTACATCACTTGTTGCATACGCGAGATTTATCGGCTGTAACGGTTAACATTCGATTGTCAGCGGTACGTGCAATATTTAACCGGCTGTACAGCGAGGAGATTATCGAAGTTAATCCAGTCGAAAAGGTTCGCAAGCTGCGGACGGATCAACAACGTATTTTTACGCTCACAGACGATCAGATTAGACGCTTATTCGCGATGATAGATAAAGATACATTTACGGGATATAGAGATTACTGCGCCTTCCTACTGGCGCTTAAATGCGGGTTACGCTCCAATGAGCTCCATTCCCTCGAAACTAAAGACGTGGATTTAGATAACGGAGTCATTTTATTACCTGGCGCAAAGAACAAGAACCGCAAGACGCGCATGGTTCCGATGTCTAAGAAAGTCGCCCAGGAACTTGCTCAACTTATTGCGGAAACTCGGGAATATTTCGGATCCCAGGTGACCCATGTATTTACGAATCAATTCGGTGAGCCAATGAAGCACGAACTGCTACGTAAACGGGTCGATTCATACGCAAGGAAGGCGGGTTTAAAAGGCGAGTGTCGAGCTTCCTTACATTCGCTTCGGCACACGTTCGCTACAAACTTCTTAAAGAATGGCGGCAACATACGTACACTCATGTCGATTCTAGGACACAGCGACTTATCAACGACGCAGATTTACTTGAACTACACCGATGAGCAAGTCGTTGAGCAGTATCGAGAAGTTAGCGAAAAAGACACGTTAGACGTTTAGAGGAGAAACAGACATAAAAAAAGAGCGCCTGCAAAAGCAAGCACCCTAACCCTAAATCAATTATATTCAAAAAAAGCGTGGGAAGCAACGCTTATTTGAGTATGGGCTTGTAAGCAAATGTGCGCTCCAAAAAGGGAGACGGAGCCATGCAATATCTGCGTGAATATAAAACGTTTGAATCAGTCGAACAGTTAAACGCGGCTGTTCGTGGGCATCTTTACGCTCATAATTTTGAATTAAATGATACAGATAAGAACATTCTAAAGTTAATCGGTCGCTATACCGTTAAGTACCTCGGTGCAGCGCATTTGAAGGCGGCAACTATCGCTGAGGCTATCGATCGGAGCGAGAAGACCGTGCGCCGTTCGCTGAATAAGCTGCAGTCGCTAGGCATCATTCGTAAAGTACGCACGACACGTCACATTATGGGCGGCTACGGTGCGAATATAATCGTGATAAATATGTTTGACCAGTCGCCAGTGTCCAGTCGTGAGGATGCTGATAAACCACGCCAGGCAAGTGCTGAGCCGGCGAAATCTTCTATCGAAACAATTACCCTTCAAAGCAAAAATAATAAATCACATAAAGAAACGGTAATGCCGGCCGATTGCTTGCGTCGTTCTATGCCGAGCGCTATTTTTAACGCTATGAGTCCGTACTTTAATGCCGATGGGCTATACAAAGCATACGGTATGCTCTTACGTGCCAAAGCGAGCGTCGATCGTAACATTATGGTCGAGGACTACGAGAACGAGTTCGTTGATGCGTTCAAGGCGGTAGTCTACGCGTTGAAGCGAGGTCGAGTGCGGAAGCTGAACGGATGCTTATTCGCTGCATTCCGCCAGGTGACGATAGAGATTAAACGTAAGCTGACGATGAAGGATAGCCCGCTGTTTTATGATTGGTTGCACGAGAACTATTAGAAGGTTATATAAAGGTATTCGTCTATTAGGGATGTTTTATTAATCGTAGCGGGAGTCCCTTTCTCCAATCTTTACCTTGCTCCACCATTCTTTGTGCTTTTGTACTATATTCGGGCATATATTTCGGCGGGTATTCAAATCCCATGGATATTAAGTTACGTACATTGTATCTAATATTAAAGATTGGTTTTAACGCCTCTATAAAATCTCTTTCAAGACGCTTTCTAGTATGCACCTGTTCGAGTATATAACGAAAGTAGTTGTAATGATGGCTTATACCTGCGTCATCTATTATAAAATGACGTGTACAACAGGACTGAAGGTGACCTTCACCTACATAAACAATTTGATCTTTTGAGTTATAAATAAGATATAGGCCACGCATTCCGTTAAGTAGAATTTTTTTGTAATTTCCGTTCTGTATATCTTTAAGCGTAATTTCATTGTATACACGCACTTTAGTATCCTCCAACCGGTATGTATATATTTATCTCATATCTTTGACACTTCATGTGCGTTATAGACGTACTGGTATTTTAATGAATGTCCCTGTTTGTGGTATTATCTTGTATAGATTTTTTGTATATGAAATGATTTGATATGACGTGTAAATATGATGGTTCCGTCAATTTTTATGTAGTCAATATTTCTATCGGCGATGTCCCTCGTTAATTTATTCCGTAAAACAGGTAAGCTTTCTTCGCATATAATTTGTTCTAGTTGTCTTTGTGGTAAATGAAACGTCACTAAAAAGTGCTTTAGTTTCAAGGGAATTTCCTCCTTTTGTTTGATAGATTTGCTTTCATGATAACTCAGATAAACATCTTCTGTACAAAGGATGTAATTGAAGTTTGGATGCAGAAATTTCGAATTTTAGTGTGCGAAACTTCAAATTTGCATAGTGTAAATTGAAATATTCGTATGAGTTCGATAAGCGCTGTTTCGACGGTCGATATGTTATTCGCTTTCTGATAGCGCTTAGTTAATCGGATCACTCATCGGACAACACTACGTCTACTCTTTCGTGTTCCATTTCCATATCGTTCACCTCCCGTTCATAGCATCGCTTGGGGTTATCGTATCTACACCGAATACTTCCGAAAATAGAACAAATCCACCGTTAAACTTGCGCTTTTTTCCGATTTTACCAGCCGCGTGGTCCTGACACGAGCGACCGCCGCAAAACTCAGGGTTAAACTTTTCGGATATGCAGTTCTTATGCATCGCGGTGTATTAGCGCACAACAAAAAAGACGCCCGGTCAACGAGCGCCTTCTTCCGCTTTCTGTTTTCGAATATAATCGTATAGTGCTGTACGCCCTACGCCTGGCGAACGTTCTAGTATTTCCGCAACCGTGTACTTCTCCGTTTTGTATAAATCGTATGCTGCCTCGAGTTTCTTCTCGTCTGTTTTCGGACGGCCGCCATTCTTACCGCGAGCTCGTGCTGATTGCAAGCCGCTCTTTGTTCTCTCGCTAATCCATTCACGTTCAAGTTGCGCCATAACCGCTAGCATACCGAACATAGCACGACCGGTAGCGGTGTTCATATCGATGTTCTCTTTTAGTGATACGAGCACAACGCCCATTTCGTTTAAATCCTCCGCTATGTTTACGAGGTCTTTCATACTACGTCCTAAACGCGTGAGCTCCGTAATAACTAACGTATCCCCTTCACGCAACTGATCGAGTAGAGCCGCTAATCCTTCGCGTTCTGCCGTCTTACCCGTTTTCACGTCCGTAAATATCTTATCGACCCCATATCGTTCTAGCTCATCGAGCTGGCGTGTGAGCTCCTGTTTATCGGTAGACACCCTCGCGTAACCAAACGTTTTGTTCATAAATTCCGCTCCCCTTTCACTGGATAAAATATCCTCTATTTGCATTGTACGAAAAAGGATGATAATAGTCAATATTCGTACATAGATTTTCGTACGGTTTTTCGTACATTAATTACGCGTAGAATACGCCGGTTATTATACGTCGGTGTAATCGTACGTTTACCGAACGTTTTACGTACAGTGTTTATCGCTCATTACCACCTGGTTATCGATAGCATAGCGCAATACACATACGCCCCTTACGCTAGGCACAGCCCATACTCTCTAGGTACTATCGATGTGGGCCAGCGATGAGTAACGAGCATGAATGAGTGAGAGACCGAAGGTCGAAGGGTTGTATCGAACATCACGCCGCTTGCACTCGCGTGCATACGTATACCACCGCTAAGGTAAGCGAAATACCGCCGGGGGAGGGATCGTGTTCAGACGGTTCGTCAGGCGCCAGGACAATTCGAATACCATTTTTAAAACCGAGGGGTCGAAAATTTTCCGTAGTATTTTTTGAAATCGCAGGGTTCATACGTAGGTATTAACCGAACCCCCTCCGAATATATAAAATGAAGGAAAAAATGGGGGGATTCGCATGTATGAAAAGTTAACCGCTAGAACACGATTACAAGCAATTTTGGAGGAACGAGGCATGAGTGAGAAGGAACTGGCGATTAAATCCGGAGTGCCCCAGGAGGCTATCGCACGCTTTGACAAGAGTGCTCGTTTGGGAGTATCGCACATCGTACGGGTCGCACGCGCATTAGAGATATCAATCGAGGAGTTATTGGATATTAAAACGGGGGAAGCGACTGTTTAATAATCGTCACCGACAGGGTTACTCGAATTGTTATATACAGACCGCCAGTAATGGCGGTTTTTTTTATGGTATTTTATCTAAATCATTTGAATATCTATATTTTTTATAGTAGATAGTAATGGGCGTCCATGTCGTCATATACAAGGTAAAAGAGTCGTTGGATTAAATTCCAGCGGCTTTTTTTGTTTTTCAAGAAATTATCACCGAAGTGTAAAAAATCGAAAAGCTACCCTGTATCTAATAGTGTGGGTCGTAATGACCCGAGCTTTTTATTTGCCATAACATTCATCGAACGCTGAAAGGAGGTGAACTGTATGTATTTAACGTCTAATCAAATTCGCATCGTACGAAAACTACACGGGCTTTCACAACGGGAGCTGGCTCGCCTAATCAACGTAGATTCCGGTCTGATCTCGAAAGTAGAAGCCGATAAAGCGTCTGTTTCGACGAATCTAAACAAGCGTTTGATTGATGCGCTCGAAATTACGGAGGAGAAACTAGCGCTAGCAATCGAAGTGAGCGAACGATTCAAGGTTCGTACTCCGATCGCTTAGCACAACAAAAGTGCTAAACACACGTCAGAAACCGCGTCATATCAGCGTTTTGAGGCGTTTTTCCTTAAAGAAAGATATTAAAAAGTGCGATAGCAAGAGCGTAGCGAATTGCCCGGAACGTTAGTGACGGAGGGTCTTTTATCTCAAAGCGACATAGGTTCACTACGTTCACCGTATATCGCAAATATCTATAAAGCTACGATATGGTATTTCTTCGGTGGTCTTATCCTTCGATAGAGGCGAAAGATAGCCGATTGCAGTACAAACACAAAACAAAGGGGAGCGATATTATTGGCAAAAATCACGGTTGTTGATTCGATTATGGGTTCTGGAAAAACGTCCTGGGCGCTACAGCATATTAACGAGAGTAGAACGGATAAGAAGTACATCTACATTACGCCGTATCTGGACGAAGTGCAGCGCGTTATTAATTCTTCGGTATCCCGTAAGTTTATCGAGCCTAATAACAACAATAGCGAGGGGCGCAAGTTGCGTAGCTTAAAGGAACTAATCATCGCCGGTCACGATATCTGCGCAACGCACAGCCTGTTCCAGAGTGCTGACGATGAATTGCTCGAGCTGCTAACGGGTGCTGGCTATACGTTAATTCTCGACGAGGTCATGAACGTGATCGATCGTGCACCCATCGATAAGGGAGACATCGAGCTACTAACGAACCAGGGCTACGTAGAGGTGCGAGATAATCGCGTTTACTGGACGAAGGAAGATTACAACGGGCGTTTCGAGGACATCAAGCTTTACGCTCGGTCCGGCAATCTGTTCCTGCATCGTAAGACGTTTATTCTGTGGGCGTTTCCACCGAAGATATTTAGTGCGTTTGATGACGTGTATGTACTTACGTACCTCTTCGACGCGCAAATCCAGCGATATTACTACGATTTACACGAAATGGGTTATACGTATAAATCCATAACGAAATCTGATGGACGCTACGAGCTTGCCGAATACAGCCGTGAGAACGAGCGTCGTGAAGAAGTCATGAAGCTTATCGACCTGTATGCCGGGCAACTAAATGATTTCGCTGATCGCCGTAATGCGCTCAGTACGTCTTGGTTAGATAAAGCGCCCGAAGCCACGATTAATTTAATCAAGCGAAACGTATATAACTATTTCCGTAATTACTGCAAATCAAAAACGAAAGACGTTCTATGGACGACCATTAAGAAGAAGGAAGCTAAATTACGAGGCAAGGGGTATACGAAAGGGTTTATTCCGGTTAATACCCGAGCTACAAACGATTATGCGGACAGATGGGCGCTAGCCTACGTTTATAACCGCTATATGAACCCGTTTGAGCGTGCGTTCTTCGAGGATAATGGTGTATCAGTAAATGAGGAGTTACTTGCTGTATCGGATTTATTGCAATGGGTGTGGCGTTCACGGATCCGTAATGGACAATCTATTAAGTTGTATCTGCCATCCAGTCGTATGCGTGGTTTGTTGAAGGCGTGGGAGAAATACGAGATTTAAGAAGAGAAGGTGTCAAGAGAAAGGCAATTTAAACGATGGGGGAGACAGTGTTATGAAGAAAACTGAAGGGTTATATGAGGTGTGGGAAGTTGAATCATTCCTTGCGGGAATGCACCGGGTAAGGGAACTCCGCTATTGTGACGACGGCTCCAAGGTGTATGCGAATACCTGGCTCGATATTATTAATGTGCTCCAAACGCCTGATGTTCTAACACCGCGGCAGATTCAAGCGATTGCACTCGTGTATGTATATGAGCTTAAGAGAGCGGAGGCTGCGCAGTTGCTCGGCGTGTCTAAACCGGCTATCACGCGTGTACTCGGTTCCGCAGCCCAACGTATAGTTGACGTCTTAAATGGCGAAAAACTCGCACGTACGCGAACGCAGGCGGCTTACGAGATGGTGACGGACGATCCAGCGCTTAAAGCGTGGCTCTGCGAAGCAATAGATGCGGGTATTGTACCGTTATGGCCGGTTAAACCTTTCGATGCTCCAACGGACAAGAAATCGTATAAAGAGCGCCAGAAGGCGGAAGAGGGGGAGGGATACGAATGGTTAAATCCAAGAAGGCTGCGACGCATTGAGGAAGAGCATGAATTCGTAAAGCCAGAGATTTTCCCCATACGCAGGCAAGTCGCACAAAAACGTGTGTTAACTGAATCAAATATAGATGATCAGGACTTCGCAAACATGCAGCAGGGCGATAAATTGGAGGGTAAGCACGAGCCGAGCATGAAGTACAATTTGAAAACTCAAAGACTAGAATTCCGAAAGAAAAAATTGTATGCAAATTAGGTATACAAACGTTAACTAATCTATGGAAACGAGGGTATAAAGGGGAGGAATATACGAAGTTCCTCTACGTGATTCCCGGCTCGGCTGCTCTTAATGAGCGGCTTTTTTGTTTGGAGAAAAGGAATACAAATGTAAACCGACAGGAGGTAGAAAATGAATTTGACAGTTAAGGATATTAAGGCCATTCGTCGCGCTTATTTCTTGAGTCAATGCGATCTTGCTGAGCTTCTGGATTACACTCGCGCATACATTTCAAACGTAGAAAATGATATTAAGCCGATATCGCAAGAGCTTCAAGACCGGATTACAAAGCGATTCGATTTATACCCGGAAAAACTGATACGGATACATGCCTACATGAGGGAATTTCACATGCCAGATGATGAGGAGAGAATAAAAACATGACAAACAACGAGGTTTACTTGCTTCAAAGGATATACACCTACAGCAAGGCTCCGGTACTGGAAACCGTGGTAGTACATGCTGAGACAGGCGAGCTTTACCACGGCGAAACCTTATATCGCGTAAGTCCTCATATCGACTTGGTAGTAGCTGGAGCAGTCGAGGAGGCGCTTGGATCGGTAGAAAGTGCAGGGATTAATCGCGAGGAAGTGTCGATTGAGTCTCCGTATTATCGAGCTTATTTACAACGTCAACGTATGTTACAAGTGTTAGGGGATGACGAATAATGCCACGAAAATTCGAACGTAATCCATGTAGTGGATTAAAGACAAAATATCGAGACCGGAATCCGCATTGGCTTAACGAGCTAATTAAAACCGTTAAGGAGGAGTCGCCTTCCGAATGGAGTCGTATACAAATGCCTTGGCAAACGGAATGGCAGCCACCGAGAACGAAACGAAAGGGGAAACGAGATGAACAGACCGCTCGCCACAATGAACGTCCAGAGCGTCGAAGATACTGAGATTCTCGCAATCGTACTGTATGACGGGAACGGTCAGCGGATAGAGGAGCATATTTCGCTATTTGAGGACGCACAGAGTGCTGTAGAGGCTTTGAATCGCATGCTGGCATTTAACGGTATCTTCGAATCTATAGAAGTGTGGTGCGGCAGAAAAGATATTTATATGACGCTGCTGGCGACTGAAGGTGTACAGGCTTCATTTCGTCATTCGAGTGACCTGACCGACGGGCTCTATTTGGTTCAGTCCAATCGCCAGATACTCATAGAACACTATGGATTGAAGCCCCTTTCGAAATGGAAAAGGGTTATTTTAGCATGCTTGAAAAAGCTAGAAATGAGATTAAAAGGAGAGATGAACAATGACAGAAGTTATGAAATGTGAAGCTTATGAAAGCTGGAAAACGGCGCAAGGGCGTAAGTTAGAGCGATCAGCGGAGTTAAAACGCGAGGTTGAATCGTTGCGCGAGAAGCTTACGGAAGCTAAATTTGCGTATACAAACGCGATGGAGCACGCGGTGAAAGCCGAACTCGCCGGCGAAAAGCCAAAGCATAGCGATGCGGATATCGATAAATTGAGTGAAATCGTCAATAAAGCGCAGCTCGCTTACGACAAAATCGTTACGAAAATAAGCGTATTCAATGCTCAATCTACCGTTGGTAATCTCGATAAAGATGCGATGACATTCGAGTGGAATAAGTACGCTACCGAAGTGAAAGCAAAGCAATTGCAGCCGATTCTGGACGAGATGAAGGTCAAAAAAGAAGCTTTTCTAGAATCCGTAAAAGAATACAACCAATTTGTACGTGAATTCAGCTTATATTTTAACGATTTCCGCAATGATGTAAACCCTTTTCGCGTCTCGCAGCATCATATTGAATTACAGACGCGAGCGGACATCGGGAATTATATGGTAACCCAAGAAGACTATGACAAATTAGGAGGAAGATAACATGAGCAATTTACAGGTAAAACGACGCGGATTAGAAACGTTGGTAAAAGAAGGCGGTAAGGTAACGGATGAGCACATCGAGCAGGCGAAGCTAGTCGCGAAAGGAATCGGTGGAACGAATGCAGTCGCACTCTTTGCAACGCTAAAATCGATACAGATCCGTCAGCAAGCGAATCCTACGGATTATGATGGTGAAAAGGGATAGGAAAGGAACAGAACAGGCAAAGAGGATTAGAAGTAAATTACTAAGTAGAATAAAATACAGCTTTGGTTTTTATGACGTGTTTGTCGAGAGAAGGAATAGTTTGTCGACTATCGAATATACAGATATATATGAGATAGGAGTGATGTCCAAATGGAAAGTATCGAACAGAATTTAATACATGGTTTAATGAGAGAATTTAGTGTGAATTTTGTTAGGAAAGTTAATGATTTAAAGAAGGTATTACAACCATTTAATGGGGATGTTGCTAAAGCTTTACCTCCCGCATTTCAATCAAGTGGGGCAATAATCGAAGTAGCATTTTCGCATGACAAGAGAGACGTTTTAATAATGTTTAAGAAGAGTGATGATATTCAAATAAATTCAAAGATTATAACAGGAAGTGTTTCTCAACTTATCGGTAACATTATTGGTGTTAGTGGTGAGGGAGAAGTATATATGCAAAATTGTATGGTTAACGATAGAAAAATTGAACAAGCTTTTTTGTTTTCCTATTCTGTATTCCGACATAAGCTTTTGAATGTTCAACAATTTGCTCGAGATTTTGTGAGGGTTCATTGGGATTATTATAAGACACAGGGAAAGAACCAGTTTAAACCTCACCTAGAAGCATTGAAGTTTCAGATGGAATGTTACTTTTTTGATGAGACAGTTCCGGAATTAACTATTGATAAGTTTCTAGAAGAGAATCCTATTATATTGGAGTGTGGATTAAACTTATACAAGCCTCGTTCACAAGTTATTATGAAAGATATTTTAAAGAAATATAATCAAGATTTAAAGCCAGATCTTATAGCGTTCAATGAAAGAGAGAAAATTTGGACCATAGTGGACTATAAACGTGCCAAAGAAAATATTATTAAAAATGTAGGCAAGGTACGCTCGTCATTTAAATCAGAGGTTCACGACCTGGAAGCGCAACTCAGGGATTACAGAGAATATTTTTATGAGAGAGAGCAACGGGAGTACATCTGTAAAAAGTATAAAATGGATATTCAACAGCCAAATACCATTGGTGTTATAGGTAATATAAAAGAAGATGAACAAGATGCATTCAATCGTTTAATCGCGGACAAACCAAGATGGTTTAATATTGTTCCTTATAATTATTTATATGATAGCTTTTGCAGGTATTTAGATTTAACAATTAAACTCATTAAAGATTAAGAATAGTCCTGCATATGGAGGAGAAGCGTAGTGGAAGAACTTACATTTTTAAATTCTTGTCAAAGAAAGAAATTACAGGAAGCTTATGAATTGATTGAAAGTGTATATAAGCAACTAACTTATGACCACGCAGAACACGCCATAACAGGAACAGCTTTAGATGCATTAAAAAGAGCAATTGATTATCAAAAAAATTTTGAATAAAAACGTGATTTGGTTACGAAATGAGAGGGGCTTATACAGCTCCTCTTTTTTACCTGAAAAGGAGGGAGAACGATGGGACATTATGCGATTGATTGGGAGCGTATTGATCGTGAGCTAGCTGAACTACCTACACCGGAGCCCAGGCGCATTAAAGATGCGGGGCTTTCTCTTCTTATATGCGAGCAAGTACAGCCACTAGTGGAGGTGTTTATAACCTTTGCGGAAGTTGTCTCGAAAACACAAACTGTGCCGCCAATCGATATGAACGTGTTCAGGCGCTACGAGACGTATATTGAGGCAGGACGTGAGATAGACCCTATCTTTCATGCGTTGTATATGCTAGGAGTTGACCTTGTGTATAGGGAAATCGGAGGCTCACAGCAAACACTACAGGCCGAAGAAGTAACTGATACTTACGTACGAAAGTTAACGCGTGGATTGCTGACATCGCTAAAGTTTTGCGCGGAGTTACCTGGTATAGCGCTAAATACAAACGATGCGATTGCGTATGAACAAGCGAAGGCAACATACGAACGATTGAAAGATAACGAGAATTTACTACGAGAGGAGATTGAAAATGCATTACGATAAAAGCGTAACTCTTCAAGATTTAGCGTTGAATTTAACGGAGGACGAGCGATTGGCAGCCGATTTACTTCTCGCAAGAGAATACACGCCGAAAAAGGAGCGACCGACATACGATCAAATTGCTGAGCAATTAGGTATATCGGTGCGCCAGCTATACACAGTTCGCAATAAACCGGCCTTTATCACGTATTTTAGAGCTCTTACAGAAACGAAATTAGCCACGTATCATGCCAAAGCAGACAGTATGCTTATCCAATTAATCGATGGAGGCAACAACGGAATCGGGTCTATAAAGGCTCTGGAACTCTATTATAAGCTGACAGGTCGCCTCAATTCAGATACAACTGTCACATTTGCGGACGAAAGAAGCGCTACAAAACGTATGACAGACCAAGATGTTAACGAGGAGATTGCTAAATTATCAGCGAGCTTAAAACGATTGCAATAACGGATGATACACGGGCGCCATCAGGCGCCTTTTTATATGCTCTTTGCTATCTCGACTAACAACTTCATAAGTAATGGTATCATCTGTACGATAATGTAGCCGATACCGGCTTGCTGGATGAGCGAGAATCCCTTTTCCTTGTTTCCGATGATGCAGAACAGACCACCACCCATTGCTACAATAGATGCGATAGGGTACGCGATAGCCTTTATGAGGTATGCGACAGGTTCAAAGGCATGAGTGACACGGCTATATAATTGACCATCAACGTAGTTTTGTAAGCCACTATCTGGCGTTACGTCATTGAATACAGGAGCATCCACTCCGCCTGAAGCAAACACAGGAATATCGACGATTTGACTGAATAAAATGCTACTACCGAGTATTATTGTTACGCGCACTGCCACCGGCGCGTATTTTTTTATGTTCTTTTTAACTTTCTTCAACCTCTTTTTGGCTCCGTAATCTCCGCTCATGAAATCCTTGATGCTTATTGTCTCTGCCATGCGGATCAGCTCCCTTTGGTTAGTGAAAGTCACCAACTGTAAAAATAACTGTGTCTAACTCTATGCAAAGTTGCGCAATCTCCCTTCTACGGTATTCGGTTGTCGTCATCCAAATGAATTTCGGTGGCTTATCAAACACACCGAGTTCTATCATCTTCCTATATTTTTTGATTTTCATCCGATTTGCAGCCATTTTCTGTAAAAAGTCTACTTCTACGATATGGTATTGTCCGTTTTTCTTGAAAATGGCGTCGCATACTACTGATATCTCACCTTTTACCCCTAATCGTATTTCTGTTTTCCAGTCTCCAGGACAACCGAATGCGATGTAAACATCGTTCCTCATAATAAAGTGCCGGCATTGATTCGTTTTCGCTCGTCTTTTCTTACAGTCGACACGGTCTCGCCCATGTTTATTCAAGTAATACACGTTTTCTCCATCTCGAAAACTGGATACGTACTCTTCTAATTCTTTCATGATACGTTGTGCATTTCTGACGCTGCCTAGCTCATGTAACACCTGTATTTGCGATCTAGTCAGATAACCGAGTTTCCGTAAGCTCAAGAGTATGTTTTCGTACCTTACTTCCTTTCGAGCTAACTTTTGCACGTTCATTCTCCCTTCGAGTACGAATGTTTATTAGCGGCCCAATAATATCGTCAATCTGCTTATTCTCGATTTTTGGCGTCTGTACAATCGTCCGCTTATTCGTTTGATATATGGCGCGGCCCTTAATGTTCGGCAGGATTTCCGCACCTCCTTCGTCAAGCACCGCACGACTTGCCGCTTCCGTTTGTAGTTTGAAGCATACGCGGGCTCCGATGTTTTGCCGTAATTGCGAGGACAGCGTTTCGTTTGTCGGGTACTGTGTCGCATAGATTAGCCGAAGCCCAGCCGCCCGACCACGCCGTCCGATATCCGCGAGAATGTCCTGGCATACGGTGTCCTTTGCGATGTCAGCCGCTTCGTCGACTACGATGAATAGGCGATCAGGCATCCCCGCTTCCTTCACGTCCTCATAACCGTTACATAGTAAATATTCGTGCTTTTCATCGAGGGTATCCGAAACTGTTTTGAGGGCTGCGCGTGCTTCGGTTGGATTCTTAGCAATCGTTTCGACTTGCGGAAGGTCACGAAATCTATTAAACGATAAGCCACCTTTTAGGTCGATAAGCACCAGTTTCGTATACTCTGGATTGTTATGAACGAGAGCTGTAATAATGAGCTTCAAACCGTTAGATTTACCGCTGTCAGTCGTTCCGGCATAGATAAGGTGAGCAATCTTGTCAAAGTCGTGCTTTACGAGACCGTCGCGTGTGAATCCTATCGGTACTTGCCAGCCGTGGCATTGCTCGAGCATATCGACCTCAAACGGAACGAAATCCGGCATTCCTTTCTCGTATACTCGCACCTGTAGTACGCCATCATATGTGAGCTCAACTTCTTTTCGGACAACCGTTTTCTTCATTATAATGTTGCGTATCTGGTATAGAATGTCGCGCTGGAATCGTAGTTCACGTAAATCCGATAACTTAAAGTCGTACAACCATCGTTTATGATTTAAGCCATCTTGCAATTGCGGAAGCTTCGCCTGGAAATCCGCAAAGCTAAGTCCGAGTGGAATACGATAAGCATACTCGGTTCCCCATTCGTGACGGGTTCTTCGTAGTAAATGAATCGTACGAATCTCGCCACTTTCCTTTACTTTGAGCCCGCAATTAGCGCAAATTCGCGAGATTTTCGCAGCGTCATCAGTCGCCCCGGATGCGCATAATTTCGTGTAGAGAACGACCCCGCCGACAACTACCGAGGAAGCAATTTCCGCTATCAAAAGCCACACCACCTTTCTCCGTATATTCTGCAAGAATAGTCCCTAGCAAAACGAATGGTGCGAACAAGTGTAGACAACGCAGCGTTTCTAGCTTTTGTATGTCGTTCTGTCATTCGGTATGCGAAATGAGAAACGAAGCGTCAAAACGAATTGCAAAGCGAGCGATGGACACACTTCATAACGAATAGTGAAGCGTATGGTAAAGCGTATTCGCCAGCGTTTGTCCGCTATGTCACTTTTTTGCACATGTATAATAAAATGACACAATGGACAGGATGGTACTGAGGTGATGATAATGTTTAACTGGCTAAATCTCGGGAAGAGCAACAGGAGTAAATTCGGGAAATGGCTCGATCACCAAGAAATTACACAACTAGAATTGGAAAAGGTAACGAAGCTAAGTAGAGGGACGATCTCGAAATTGTGCAATGACAATACATACCGTCCGAAATTTTCAACGATGCAGCAAGTTACGAGAGGTTTAAAAAAGTTAGGTAAGAGTGTAGAGGTTGAGGAATTTTGGATATGAATTCGTCGCAAACGGCACAATTTTCGCTTGTACATAACGTGCCGACCGTTTATAATTCGAAATAAGAACGGTAAGACACCGTAATAGGTTCACGTCTATACAAACGTATTTCTAACGATAAACACGAGAGGGTCTCGTGATTTAACCATATATCATTCGATAGTATTCCGGTACCACGTCTGTCGGGGGTTCGAATCCCTCTGGGCGCGTAAAAAAACCCTAACTTATATTTTGAAGTTAGGGTTTTTTATTAGTTTGTGTATAAAGTTTTTACCAGAATATACAGGAGAAAAAGAGTAGTTTAAGTATAACGAAACTTCATTATACTTAAACTACTCTTTTTAATTGTTATTTCTTAAAATAGGAGTTACTATTAGTATGTGGTATAAAATTTGTGAGTATTTTTAAAATTTTGGTATTTTCTTTTGGTATCACCTATTTTTTGGTTGTAATATATAAACTTAATTAATACATATGAAGTAATAATATATGGATGTTGGTGTTTTGTAAGGATTCTCCTTTTGAGAAACTTATTGTACAATAGAAGTGAGGGGGAGATTAGATTGAAAGCAAGTCTTTTACAAGAACAAAGTTTACGTTTGGCAATGACGCAAGAGTTAAGACAAGCGATTACAATGCTCCAATACAATGTACAGGAATTAACGGAGTTTTTGTATGAGCAATCGCTAGAGAATCCCCTTATCGAGTTGGGGGGATTTGACAGGGAAAAGAAAAAGAGTAAAACAACAAGTAAACAAACAGAGAATCAAATGGAGATTTATAGTGTCGATTCAACGACGATTCAACAACATTTAGTCAATCAATTGCAGTATTATAAAATAGATGAAGAACAAAGAAAAATTGCCTCATTCATTATTTTAAATGTGGATGAGAACGGGTATTTACAAGAAACAAATGAGGAATTAGCAGTACTATTATCGGTATGTGTAGAAGAAATTAATAGCTGTATGGAGCTCGTTCAATCATTAGAGCCAGCAGGGGTAGCTGCAAGAAATATTCAAGAGTGTTTATCAATTCAATTAAAGCGCTTACAAAAAAAGAGCACATTAGCAGAAATGATTGTGGACGAATATTTTGCATATTTTGTAAAGAAAGATTGGCGCAAGTTAGTAAATGTGCTGAAATGTAGTACGGAAGAATTGCAAGAAGCTGTTCATGTTATTACATCACTGCAGCCGAAACCAGGTTTGGCTTTTTCTTCGGAAAAACCGATGTACATCGTTCCTGATATGGCAGTGAAAAAAGAAGATAATCGTTTGATGATCCAAATGAATGAACGTAATATGCCGAAGATTGAAATTCATTCAGAATATAGTGAGCTCCTTCATAATAGTGAAAGAGACGTCGCTTCTTATGTGTCTGAAAAATATCAGCATGTACAATGGATTATGCGCAGTTTAAAACAAAGAAAACAAACGCTTCTGAAAGTAATGGAAGTGATTATTGAAAAACAGCGCGACTTTTTTATGAATGGCCCTCAATATTTGAAACCGCTTGCATTAAAAGAGGTGGCTGAGATATTAGGTGTCCATGAGTCAACAATCAGCCGTGCAACGCGTAATAAATATGTGCAAACACCATATGGTTTATTTGAGATGAAATCATTCTTTAGTAATGCAGTAGCAACAACAGAAGATGTAGCAATTTCAACGAAGAGAGTGAAACAACTTATTCAAGAGTTTGTAGGGAAAGAAGATAAGAAAAAACCACTTTCAGATCAAAAGATTTCAAAAATGTTAGAGGAAGAACATGAAATTGTTGTTTCGCGCAGAACGGTAGCGAAATATCGAGAGCAGTTAAACATTCCGGCGTCTTCACTGCGAAAAACGATTGTATAGGTGATGAACATGGAGGTTATTCTATATACAAAAGAAGAATGTGGTCTTTGTCAGAAGGCGAAACAACTTCTGCAAGAGCTGAAAACTGAATATGTATTTGATCTAAAGGAAATAAATATTTATGAGGATGAGCAGCTGTTAGAGAAATATCATCTTATGATTCCTATCGTTGAAATTGAGGGAGAAGAGGTAGAATATGGAATCATTCACAAAGATGTCATAATAAACAGCATAATTCGCGCAATAAGAGTTGAATAACTTTGGATCTCCTGTTACAATAATAACCGTAGCAGGGATTATTTTTTTACTCTATGTGGGACACAATTTGTCACTACGGGACATATAATGACCATATAGGGAACGAACCAATGTGGTGAGGAGATACAATATGATGCGCTCATGGATTCAATATACGAAAAAATTATTACCTGATCTGCTACCTGTTATGCAAACAAGAATGCAAATTCTTCAGTACATTCGGTTAACACAACCTATTGGCAGGAGAAACTTATCTGCAAGTCTTGGTATGACAGAACGAGTATTACGAAGTGAAGTACAAGTTTTGAAAGAAGAGAACTTGGTTCACGTCGCCTCTTCTGGAATGACATTAACAGAAGAAGGAACAGCTGTTGTTCTTGCTTTGGAAGACTTTATGAAAGAAATTTCCGGTTTAAAGGTTTTGGAAAAACAGCTTAAGGAAACATTGGATTTGGATGAAGTTTTCGTTGTCCCTGGTGATAGTGATGAATCACCTTGGGTCAAGCTCGAGATGGGCCGCGCTTGTGTTGCTTGTATAAAAGGTCGTCTGACAGCGAATAATATCGTTGCTGTGACTGGAGGAACGACTATAGCTGCCGTAGCTGATATGATGCAATTGGATTGCAGGGATCTACATACATTATTTGTCCCAGCACGCGGTGGAATAGGAGAGAGTGTTGAGCTAGAAGCGAACACAATCTGTGCGAAAATGGCACAAAATACGATGAGCAACTATCGCTTATTGTATGTTCCCGATCATGTGAGTAGCGAAGCATATGCGTCCATTGTGACGGAACCTTCTGTGAAAGAAATTCTTGAGTTGATTCGATCTTCCAATATTGTCATTCACGGAATTGGTGATGCCTTAACGATGGCGCGTAGACGAAGTACTTTAGAAGCAGATTGGATGAAAATTAAAGAAATGCAGGCAGTCGGTGAAGCGTTTGGGTATTACTTTAACGAACAAGGTGAAGTCGTTCATAAAGTACAAACGGTCGGCATGCAGCTCGAAGATTTACAACATGTATCTCATGTCGTTGCAGTTGCTGGAGGTTCATCAAAAGCGAAAGCGATTCAAGCGGTAATTAAGCAAGGGCACACTTCATTACTCATCACAGATGAAGGTGCAGCAAAAGAGTTAGTAAAGGGTAAATAACCCTTAATATACATCCCCCAAGGAGGAAATTCAAATGACTAAAATTGGTATTAATGGATTTGGACGTATCGGACGTGTGGTATTCCGCGCAGCTCTTAACAACCCTAACGTGGAAGTAGTAGCAATCAACGACTTAACAGATGCTCAAACACTAGCACATCTTTTAAAATATGATTCTGTTCATGGAGCAGTAAATGCAGAAGTATCTGCTAACGGCGACAGCATCGTTGTTAACGGTAAAGAAATCAAAGTTATCGCTGAGCGTGACCCAGCTCAATTACCATGGAGCGACTACGGCGTAGAAGTAGTAGTAGAATCTACTGGACGTTTCACTAAAAAAGCAGATGCTGAAAAACACTTAGGTGGATCAGTTAAAAAAGTTATCATCTCTGCACCAGCTTCTGACGAAGATATCACAATTGTTATGGGTGTTAACCACGAACAATACGATGCAGCTAATCATAACGTAATCTCTAACGCTTCTTGTACTACAAACTGCTTAGCTCCATTTGCTAAAGTATTAAACGAAAAATTCGGCGTAAAACGCGGTATGATGACAACAATTCACTCTTATACTAACGACCAACAAATCTTAGACTTACCACATAAAGATTTACGTCGTGCACGTGCAGCAGCAATGAGCATGATCCCAACTACAACTGGTGCAGCTAAAGCAGTAGCATTAGTATTACCAGAACTTAAAGGTAAATTAAACGGTGGTGCAGTTCGTGTTCCAACTGCTAACGTATCTCTTGTTGACTTAGTTGTTGAACTTGAGAAAGAAGTAACAGTTGAAGAAGTAAACGCAGCATTCAAAGCAGCTGCTGAAGGCGAATTAAAAGGTATCCTTGGATACAGCGAAGAGCCATTAGTATCTATCGACTATAACGGATGCACAAACTCTTCTACAATCGATGCATTATCTACAATGACTATGGAAGGCAACATGGTTAAAGTACTTTCTTGGTACGATAACGAAACTGGTTACTCTAACCGCGTAGTTGACTTAGTAGACTATATCGCTTCTAAAGGTCTTTAATTCATAAGTTTATCCGTAATTAATGACAAAACGAGGGAGAGGGTTTGTTCCCTCTCCCTCCTTTCGTTTTATAAGCAAATGTGATAAGCTTTTGAATGGGTTTTGTCAATCCTAATTAGTCGGAGGGAAATCCAATGAACAAAAAATCAATTCGTGACGTAGATTTAAAGGGGAAACGAGTATTTTGCCGCGTTGATTTCAACGTACCTATGAAAGAAGGCAAAATTACAGACGAGACTCGTATTCGCGCAGCTCTTCCTACAATTCAATATTTAGTAGAGCAAGGTGCAAAAGTGATTTTAGCAAGCCATTTAGGTCGTCCAAAAGGACAAGTAGTAGAAGAAATGCGTCTAACTCCAGTAGCAACACGTTTAGGTGAGCTTCTTGGTACAGACGTGAAAAAAGCGAACGAAGCATTCGGACCTGCTGTACAAGAAATGGTTGCAGCAATGAACGAAGGCGACGTATTAGTTCTTGAAAACGTGCGTTTCTATGCGGGCGAAGAAAAGAACGATGCAGAACTTGCGAAAGAATTTGCAGCTCTTGCTGATATCTTCGTAAATGATGCATTCGGTGCAGCTCACCGTGCTCACGCTTCTACTGCAGGTATTGCAGATTACTTACCAGCAGTATCAGGTTTCTTAATGGAAAAAGAATTAGAAGTACTTGGTAAAGCACTTTCTAATCCAGATCGTCCATTTACAGCAATCATCGGTGGTGCGAAAGTAAAAGATAAAATCGGTGTAATACGTCATCTACTTGATAAAGTTGATAACTTAATCATTGGCGGCGGACTTGCTTATACATTTGTAAAAGCATCAGGTCATGAAATTGGACAGTCTCTATGCGAAGATGACAAAATTGAACTAGCAAAAGAGTTTATACAGCTTGCAAAAGAAAAAGGTGTAAACTTCTACATGCCAGTTGATTGCGTCATTGCAGATGATTTCTCTGAAACTGCAAACCGACAAGTTGTAGATATCGATTCTATTCCTGCTACTTGGGAAGGATTGGATATCGGACCAAAAACAAGTGCAATTTATGCAGATGTAATTAAAAACTCTAAGCTTGTTGTATGGAACGGACCAATGGGCGTATTCGAAATGGCTCCATTTGCAGAAGGTACAAAAGCAGTAGGACAAGCATTAGCAGATGCAGAAGGTACATACTCTGTTATCGGCGGTGGTGACTCTGCGGCAGCTGTTGAAAAATTCGGTATGGCTGATAAAATGAGCCACATTTCTACTGGCGGCGGTGCGTCATTAGAATTTATGGAAGGCAAAGAACTTCCTGGTGTAGTTTGTCTTAACGACAAATAATTAGCAGCCAAGAAAAAGGACGGTGCAAAGCATGCGTAAACCAATTATCGCAGGTAACTGGAAAATGAATAAAACTCTATCTGAAGCAGTTAGCTTCGTAGAGGAAGTAAAAGGTCAAATCCCAGCAGCTACAGCTGTTGATGCGGTTGTTTGCTCGCCAGCTCTTTTCTTAGAGCGTCTTGTAGCAGCTTCAGAAGGAACTGACTTACAAGTAGGTGCACAAAACATGCACTTCGAAAAAAATGGTGCATTCACTGGCGAAATTAGCCCGGTAGCACTTAGCGACTTAAAAGTGAGCTACGTAGTACTTGGCCACTCTGAGCGTCGTGAAATGTTTGCTGAAACAGACGAAACAGTAAACAAAAAGACGTTAGCAGCATTTGAGCATGGTTTAACACCAATCGTTTGCTGTGGTGAAACGTTAGAAGAGCGCGAAAGCGGAAAAACATTTGATCTTGTAGCAGATCAAGTAAAAAAAGCACTTGTAGGCTTAACAGAAGAGCAAGTGAAAGCAACTGTTATCGCATATGAGCCAATTTGGGCAATCGGTACAGGTAAATCTTCTTCTGCACAAGATGCGAACGAAGTATGTGCGCACATCCGTAAAGTTGTTACTGAAGCTGTTTCTCCGGCAGCTGCAGAAGCAGTTCGTATTCAATACGGCGGCAGCGTAAAACCTGAAAACATTAAAGAATATATGGCACAATCTGATATCGATGGTGCTTTAGTTGGCGGTGCAAGCTTAGAGCCTGCGTCCTTCTTAGGTCTTTTGGAGGCGGTAAAATGAGAAAGCCAACAGCTTTAATCATTCTTGATGGTTTTGGACTACGTGAAGAAACTTACGGGAATGCTGTAGCACAAGCTAAGAAACCTAATTTCGACGGCTACTGGAACAAGTTCCCTCACACAACACTAACAGCGTGCGGTGAGGCGGTAGGTCTTCCAGAAGGTCAAATGGGTAACTCTGAGGTAGGTCACTTAAACATTGGTGCCGGCCGTGTTGTATACCAAAGCTTAACGCGTGTAAATGTTGCAATTCGTGAAGGTGAGTTCGATCAGAACGAAACGATCCAAAATGCAATGAAACACGTGAAAGAAAAAGGTACAGCCCTTCATTTATTCGGCTTACTTTCTGATGGCGGTGTGCATAGTCACATTGACCATATGTTTGCTCTTCTTCGCTTAGCTGCAAAAGAAGGCGTGGAGAAGGTATATATCCATGCGTTCTTAGACGGCCGCGATGTTGGTCCGCAAACAGCAAAAGGTTATATCGATGCAACAAATGAAGTGATAAAAGAAACAGGAGTAGGACAGTTCGCGACAATCTCCGGTCGTTACTACTCCATGGACCGTGACAAGCGTTGGGATCGCGTTGAAAAATGTTACCGTGCCATGGTGAACGGCGAAGGCCCTACTTACAAAACAGCATATGAGTGTGTGGATGACTCATACGCAAATGGTATCTATGATGAATTCGTATTGCCGTCTGTAATGGTAAATGAAGATGAAACGCCAGTTGCAACAATCAATGATGATGATGCAATCATCTTCTACAACTTCCGTCCAGACCGTGCAATTCAAATTGCTCGTGTATTTACAAACGAAGACTTCCGTGAGTTCGATCGTGGTGAAAAAGTACCTCACATTCCAGAATTCGTTTGTATGACACACTTTAGTGAAACGGTAAAAGGTTATGTAGCATTCAAGCCAATGAACTTGGATAATACGTTAGGTGAAGTTGTTTCACAAGCGGGATTAAAACAACTTCGCATTGCGGAAACTGAAAAGTATCCGCACGTTACATTCTTCTTTAGCGGTGGTCGTGAGGCTGAATTCCCAGGAGAAGAGCGTATCTTAATTAACTCACCAAAAGTCGCAACATACGACTTGAAACCAGAAATGAGCATTTATGAAGTAACAGATGCTCTTGTAAATGAAATTGAAAATGATAAACATGATGTTATCATTTTAAACTTTGCAAACTGTGATATGGTTGGCCATTCTGGGATGATGGAACCAACAATTAAAGCAGTAGAAGCAACTGACGAATGTTTAGGAAAAGTTGTAGAAGCAATTCTTGCAAAAGATGGTGTAGCACTTATTACTGCTGACCATGGTAATGCTGACCAGGAATTAACTCCAGAAGGCACACCGATGACAGCTCATACAACGAACCCGGTTCCTTTCATCGTTACAAAAGAAGGTATTGAGCTTCGTGAAGGCGGTATTTTGGGAGATATCGCTCCAACAATGCTTACACTTCTTGGTGTTGAACAGCCAAAAGAAATGACAGGTAAAACAATTATTAAATAATTACACATATAAAAGGAGAGAAATAATATGCCAGCAATTTTAGATATTTATGCTCGTGAAGTTTTAGACTCTCGTGGTAACCCAACTGTAGAAGTAGAAGTATACACAGAAAGCGGCGCATTCGGCCGCGCATTAGTACCAAGTGGTGCATCTACTGGTGAATACGAAGCAGTAGAATTACGTGACGGTGACAAATCTCGTTACCTTGGTAAAGGTGTTCTTAACGCAGTAAATAACGTAAACGAAGTTATCGCTCCAGAAATCGTTGGTTTCGACGTAACTGACCAAGCTGGAATCGACCGTGCTATGATCGAATTAGACGGTACTCCAAACAAAGGTAAATTAGGCGCTAACGCTATCCTTGGTGTATCTATGGCAGTAGCTCACGCAGCAGCTGACTATGTAGGTCTTCCATTATACCGTTACCTTGGTGGATTCAATGCAAAACAATTACCAACTCCAATGATGAACATCATCAACGGTGGTTCTCACGCTGACAACAACGTAGACTTCCAAGAGTTCATGATCTTACCAGTTGGTGCTCCAACATTCAAAGAAGCAATCCGTATGGGTGCTGAAGTATTCCATGCATTAAAAGCTGTATTACATGACAAAGGTCTTAACACAGCAGTAGGTGACGAAGGTGGATTCGCTCCAAACCTTGGTTCTAACCGTGAAGCATTAGAAGTAATCATCGAAGCAATCGAAAAAGCTGGTTACAAAGCTGGCGAAAACGTATTCTTAGGAATGGACGTTGCTTCTTCTGAGTTCTACAACAAAGAAACTGGTAAATATGATCTTACAGGTGAAGGTCGCAGCATGACTTCTGCAGAAATGGTTGATTTCTACGAAGATCTTTGCAAGAACTTCCCAATCATCTCTATTGAAGATGGTTTAGACGAAAACGACTGGGATGGCCACAAGTTATTAACTGACCGTCTTGGTAAAAAAGTTCAACTAGTTGGTGACGATTTATTCGTAACTAACACTCAAAAACTTGCTGAAGGTATCGAAAAAGGTATCTCTAACTCAATCTTAATTAAAGTTAACCAAATTGGTACTTTAACTGAGACTTTCGAAGCAATCGAAATGGCTAAACGTGCTGGTTACACAGCAGTTGTATCTCACCGTTCTGGTGAAACTGAAGATGCTACAATTGCTGACATCGCAGTTGCAACTAACGCTGGCCAAATCAAAACTGGTTCTATGAGCCGTACAGATCGTATTGCGAAATACAATCAATTATTACGCATCGAAGACGAACTAGGCGAAATCGCTGTTTACGATGGTTTAAAATCTTTCTACAATCTTAAAAAATAATTGTAGAATATAAAAACCGGCCGTGAGAAATCACGGTCGGTTTTATTTTTCTCCCGTAAAAGCCCGATTGGTTCAACTAACCATCAGTGGGGGATGAAGAAAACCCCCCACTGATGGAAGTTTCACTTTATCCTGCTATTTGCGGTAAAATTCTCACCTCTAGTATCCTCTCTAAAAGTCTGAAAATATAAACTTTATGCTGCGATAAGTTCATTTCATTCCTGATTACGTTTACAAATACAGTAAAAAAGCCATTGTAAGCGCATACCATAGTCGGTTTTTCTTGTCAATTCGGGAAATTGCGGGTTTTTACAATTTATACTATGATAAATATAGAAAATATAAAGAATCGTATAATGAAGGATGATAGACAGATGAAATTCACAAAAATTATTGTCCAAGTAGCAGCACTTTACGTGTTTAATATGATTGGCACGTGGATCCAAGAAGCGCTGAACATCCCAATTCCAGGGAATTTAATAGGGATGTTCTTGTTGCTCATATTGCTCGGTTTAAAAGTCCTTCCAGTAAAATGGTTTGAATTAGGAGCAGAAACATTGATGGCTCTTATGCCATTTTTATTAATTCCTCCAACCATTGGTTTAATGAATTATGGTTCTTTTTTTATGAATAAAGGTATTTCACTGTGTATTACCGTTATCGCGAGTACGTTTTTAATTATTGTTGTAGCAGGACATACAGGACAATATCTTGCGACTAGAAAGGAAAAGGAGACACAATGAGTATAGTAATCGGAATTGGTTGGATTATTGTAACGGCTTTATTGTATCAACTGTCAAAGAAGATTTATCAATGGCTTCCATCACCGTTTACAGTTCCAATGCTTGTTGCAACAGCTTTAATGATCTTGTTGTTAGTCGTATTTGATATACCATATCAACAATACATGCAAAGCGGCGGGGGCTGGATTTCGCAATTGCTTGGTCCTGGTGTGGTAGCATTTGCAATCCCTCTATATAAACAACGCGGCGTTTTGAAGAAGTATGTTGTACCAATTGCTGGTGGTGTATTGGTGGGAACGATAGTTGCAATTGCAAGTGATATGATAATTGCCACAATTATGGGAACGGATAAAAGCTTAATTTTATCTTCCTTACCGAAGTCAGTAACAATGCCAGTAGCCATGAGTGTATCAGAAGAAGTTGGCGGTGTACCATCTTTAACTGCAGCTTTCGTAGTAGTTGCAGGAATATCTGGAACCATTTCTGGTCCTATTTTATTAAAATGGAGCAGAGTGACAAATTCTGTTGGAAAAGGAATTGGATTTGGCTGTGCATCTCATATTATGGGCGTTATGCGTGCGATGAAAAATAATGAGCATGAAGGTGTAATTGGATCAGTAACAATGACATTAACAGCAATCTTAACATGTTTACTTGGTCCATTGTTTGCGGCGCTTTTTATTTAATGTGGTGAAGTATTCGGTGAGTGAGAGTCCATGAGACGCTCTCGCTTTTCCAATTATTTTATGATACATTTAAAGTAATTGAAACTTTAGGAGGCATGTAAAGTGCATACGTTTTTATCAGTTTTACTTATTATTGTATCACTGTTATTGATTGTACTTGTATTAATGCAATCTAGTAAGAGTGCTGGTTTATCCGGTGCAATTTCCGGCGGAGCAGAGCAATTATTCGGTAAGCAAAAAGCACGCGGAATGGAAGCTATATTAAACCGCATTACAGTTGTTGTTTCTATACTATTTTTTGTATTAACATTTGCTGTTACGTATTTACAAGCATAAAATAAAAAGATTCGACTTTTCAGGTTGAATCTTTTTTATTTTTTACCGAAAAAGTTTCTAATTAGATTATGGAAAAGAAACTATGATAAACTATAAATAGACCATATATGAAGATTACATTATAGAAAGAGAAGGAGAACGTAAAATGAAGCTAGCATCCCCAAAACCGTTTACATTTGAAGCGGGAGAACGTGCAGTTTTACTATTACATGGATTTACAGGGAACTCTGCTGATGTTCGTATGCTCGGACGTTATTTAGAGACAAAAGGTTATACATGTCATGCGCCGATTTATAAAGGTCATGGTGTACCGCCGGAGCAACTTGTACACACAGGTCCAGAAGACTGGTGGAAAGATGTTATGGCAGCGTACCAACATTTAAAAGATAAAGGATATGAAAAGATTGCAGCTGTTGGTTTATCACTGGGCGGCGTTTTTTCACTAAAACTTGCTTATACAATGCCGATTATCGGAGTTGTACCAATGTGTGCACCGATGTACATTAAGAGTGAAGAAACAATGTATCAAGGTATATTAGCATACGCGCGCGAGTATAAAAAACGTGAGCGTAAATCACCAGAGCAAATAGAAGCAGAGATGTTTGAATTCAAGCAAACACCGATGAACACATTAAGAGCTCTGCAAGGTTTAATTCGTGATGTACGCAATAACATTGATATGATTTATGCACCGACGTTTGTCGTTCAAGCACGTCATGATGAAATGATTAATACAGATAGCGCAAACATTATTTATAACGGTGTAGAGTCAAATTTAAAAGAAATTAAATGGTACGAGGATTCCACGCATGTAATTACGCTGGATAAACAGCGTGATGAGCTGCACGAAGATGTATATAACTTCTTGGAGCAACTAGATTGGTAAGATCTAGTTGCCTCTTTTTTACATAAGCAAACATCATTTATACATGGCTATATTTTCGGATAGACTATAAAATACGAGGATTGATAAGGAGGTTTTTGTACTTGGAAGAAATCATTCAAGAAAACATCGATAAATTGTTATCGTTTATGAAAGAAGAAGCATATAAGCCGCTTACTGTGCAAGAGTTAGAAGAAGCATTTGGTATTGAAGATGCAACGGATTTTAAAGAGTTTGTGAAAGCACTTGTTGTGATGGAAGAAAAAGGACTTGTTGTTCGTACAAGAAGCAACCGCTACGGCCTTCCAGAGAAAATGAATTTAGTGCGCGGCAAACTAATTGGACACGCACGTGGGTTTGCGTTTGTCGTACCCGAGGAAAAAGGGGTAGATGATATTTTTATTCCGCCAACAGAATTAAAGGGTGCACTACACGGTGATATAGTATTAGCACGTATTAATTCGGAATCAAGTGGTTCGCGTAAGGAAGGGACAATTGTTCGGATCATAGAACGCGGAACAAAAGAATTGGTTGGTACATATACAGAATCGAAAAATTTTGGATTTGTTATCCCTGATAATAAACGATGGACGAGCGATATTTTCGTTCCAAAAAGTGCTTCCATGGGTGCGGTAGAAGGGCATAAAGTCGTTGTTAAAATTACGAGTTATCCGCAAGATCGTTTAAGTGCAGAGGGAGAAGTTATTCAAATTCTTGGTCATAAAAATGATCCAGGTGTTGATATTTTATCAGTTATCCATAAGCATAACTTACCGCTTGCATTTCCGGCAGATGCAATGGAGCATGCGAACAGTGTACCAGAAACAATTGATGAGAACGATTTACAAGGTCGCCGTGATTTACGAGATCAAACAATTGTTACAATTGATGGTGCGGATGCGAAAGACTTAGATGATGCGGTTACAGTAACGAAGCTTGAGAATGGTAATTACAAGCTCGGTGTACACATTGCGGATGTAAGTCATTATGTTACGGAAGGATCTGCAATTGACCGCGAAGCAGCTGAACGAGGAACGAGTATTTATCTTGTAGACCGTGTCATTCCGATGATTCCGCATCGTTTGTCTAATGGAATTTGTTCATTAAATCCAAAGGTAGATCGTTTAACATTATCTTGTGAAATGGAAATTAATGATCAAGGGGAAGTAGTGAGTCATGAAATTTTCCAAAGCGTTATTAAAACGACGGAGCGCATGACATACTCAGATGTGAAGCAGATTCTAGACGATGAAGATGAAGAATTAATGGCTCGTTATGAACCGTTAGTACCAATGTTCCAAGAGATGGGGAAATTGGCTGCAATTTTACGTGAAAAGCGGATGCGCCGCGGGGCAATTGATTTTGACTTCAAAGAAGCGAAAGTGCTAGTGGATGAAGAAGGAAAACCGACTGATGTGATTTTACGTGATCGTTCTGTAGCTGAGAAGTTAATCGAGGAATTTATGCTTGTAGCAAACGAAACAGTCGCTGAGCATTTCCACTGGATGAACGTACCGTTTATGTACCGCGTTCACGAAGATCCGAAAGAAGATAAACTAGAGCGTTTCTTTGAGTTTATTACAAACTTCGGTTATGCGGTAAAAGGTCGCGGGAACGAAGTACATCCGCGTGCGCTCCAACAAATTCTTGAAATGGTACAAGGCCAGCCTGAAGAAGTTGTCATTTCGACAGTTATGCTTCGTTCCATGAAGCAAGCTCGTTATGATGCAGAGAGTATAGGGCATTTTGGTTTATCTACAGAGTTTTATACACATTTCACATCACCAATTCGCCGTTATCCAGATTTAATTGTGCACCGATTGATTCGCACGTATCTCATTAACGGAAAGGCTGATAATGAAACACAAGCAAAGTGGCGTGAAAACTTACCGGATATTGCTGAGCATTCTTCCAATATGGAGCGCCGTGCTGTTGAAGCAGAGCGTGAAACGGATGAGCTGAAAAAAGCAGAATATATGCTTGATAAAATTGGTGAAGAATACGATGGTATTATTAGCTCTGTAACAAACTTCGGTTTATTCGTAGAGCTTCCAAATACAATTGAAGGTCTTGTTCATGTCAGCTATTTAACAGATGATTACTATCGTTATGACGAACATCATTTTGCGATGATTGGCGAACGTACAGGAAACGTCTTCCGCATTGGTGATGAAATTACGATTCGCGTTGTAAATGTAAACAAAGATGAGCGTGCGATTGACTTTGAAATTGTCGGCATGAAAGGCAATGTGAAGCGACAACGAAAAGATCGTCCTGTCGTGATTGAACAGCCAAAAGGAAATAGAAGAAAACGTAGTGACCGTAGTGACCGCAGTGACCGTAGTGACCGTAGTAACCGCAGTGACCGCAGTGACCGTAGTGACCGTAGTGACCGTAGTGACCGCAGTGACCGTAGTAACCGCAGTGACCGTAGCGACCGTGAAAACAATCGCGGTGGACAAGGAAAAGAATCAAACCGAAATGGAAATGGAAAACAAAATGGCGCTAAAAAGAAAAAGGCATTCTTTGAAAATGCACCGAACTTTAAGAAGAAAAAGAAAAAACGTAAGTAAGAAAGAAGCCATATATGGCTTCTTTCTTCATATTTTGCTACAATGATAAGAATGAAGGGAGGCGTCAATCGAGATGCCAAAAGGTCAAGGAAAAGTCATCGCACAAAATAAAAAAGCATATCATGATTATTTTATTGAAGAAACATACGAAGCAGGGCTTGTCCTTCAAGGAACAGAAATTAAGGCGATTCGTGCAGGTCGTGTAAACTTAAAAGATGCCTTTGCACGTGTGCAAAATGGTGAAGTATGGGTACATAATATGCATATTAGTCCATATGAACAAGGTAATCGTTTTAACCATGATCCGCTTCGTACAAGAAAGTTACTTCTTCATAAAAAAGAAATTTTAAAGCTTATTGGGTATACAAAAGAAACAGGCTATACGCTTGTGCCGCTTAAAATTTATTTGAAAAATGGATTTGCGAAAATGGAACTTGGTTTAGGTAAAGGTAAAAAGCAATATGATAAGCGCCACGATTTAAAAGAGAAAGAAGCAAAGCGCGAAATTGCCCGTGTATTCCGTGATCGTCAAAAAATGTAATACAGAAATTTACAATTACAAAATGACAAACGTATGCTATAATAACAAATGTAAGGCCAGTTGAACATTGAAAAACAGCTCAATAGCAGCTATCACGAATATACTTCGTATGCTCCATTTCCTATATGGGGACGTTACGGATTCGACAGGGGTAGTTCGAGCTTAAGTTGCGAGTCGAGGGGATCGGCCTCGTTAAAACGTCACAGCCAATAACTGGCAAACAACAAAACAACTTCGCTTTAGCTGCTTAATACAGCTTAGCGGTTCGCCCCTCCATCGCCCATGTGGTAGGGTAGCGAACTCACTCTAAGTGGGCTACGCCGGAGTTCGCCGTCTGAGGACAAAGGAAGAGAACAACCAGACTAGCAGTTCGGAAGCCTGTCGATAGGCTGAAGAGTTTGCGAAATGCCAATATATCGACTACACTCGTAGAAGCTTAAGTGCCGATACTTTTGGACGTGGGTTCGACTCCCACCGTCTCCACCAATACATATTTGGTGGTTTTTTTATTTTATGTGTAAGTTAAAGCATAAATTGTCCGATTTGGACAGTTTATGCTTTATTTTTTATATGGACAGTTTATGGTTAATTTATTGTCGCTTTTAAATAAAGTCACGGTGTTTTGAATAAAGCCGCGACGTTTATAAAAAGTTGCGATGTTTTGCCCCTTTGGATCTGTTTATCTAAAGGGGTGTTTTTATAGTGAAAAGTGAAAAGAAGATCTGAACTGAAAGGCAGATTAAGGAACTGTTGAGTAGCAATAAAGTTACTCCACTAAAGGGCCAGTTTAGTTAAATAAGAAAGATAAGTTTTTTAATATGGAGAAAATATATTTAGCTTTATTTCTTAGAGGGAGTAAAGCTTTTAATTTATAATAAATCCAGTAAAGACATAAGAGGTATATACTAATGAACAACAAATTTCTAGATCTATTCGGCGAGTTCATTGAAACAGAAGACGGCCTTTTACTTAAAAAAGTTAATGAGCAAGTAGTGAATAAGATAATCGAAAAATAATGGAGGAATAGAATTGCCATATTTACATGTACAGCTGCTGGATGGGAATGATAAGCGGTGTAATCATTGTGAAAGAAGCATAGGAGGAAGTAAAAGCTCCATAAAGAAAATCAGCTGTATCCAATGGGGATAGCTGGTTTTAAAAATAGTTAGAAAATCCAGTTGACACTCCCGTTACTCGGTGATACAATGTACTTGTAATAAGTAATACTGAATAGCGTATTTTCTCAAAAGCTATTCAGTAAAAATTCCCCTCAGTACTCTGTAATACTGAATATAAGTCAGACAGAATAGAGGAGGTAGAGGAGGATCTGAACATGGAAAATTTAACTGAAATGCTGAAGGGTTCGCTGGAAGGTTGTGTGCTGGAAATCATCAGCCGCCATGAAACCTATGGCTACGAGATTACCCGCCACCTGAACGAGCTTGGGTTTACCGAAGTCGTGGAAGGGACGGTCTATACCATCCTCGTGCGATTAGAAAAGAAAAAACTTGTGAATATAGAAAAGAAACCGTCAGATATGGGGCCGCCCCGCAAGTTTTACTCACTTAATGAGGCTGGCCGCCAGGAACTTGAATTGTTTTGGAAAAAATGGGATTTTGTATCATCAAAAATAAACGTCTTAAAGTCAATCTAGCTTCATAAGATATTCTGTCTGATATTTTTGGAGTGTCTTATTCAGCTTTATAAAAAAGGAGGAAAAATAACATGATGGAAATGTTCAAAAAAATGATTGGTGATAAAAAAGAGTACAAAATGATGATGGCACGGGTTGGAGCCCTGCCAGAGGACTACCAGTTTGTATTTAAGAAAATTCAAAACTACATGTGGAATTTCTCAGCGGGCAACGGGATGGATATGCTACACATACAGTATGAATTAATCGATTTGTTCGAAGCCGGTGCGGCGGAAGGTAGACAAGTGCTGGAAATCACTGGGGACGACGTGGCGTCCTTTGCTGACGAACTAGTGGCAAACGCTAAAACCTATGTCTCCAAGTATCGTGAAGATTTGAATCAGAGTATCATGAAGCGATTGAGAAAAAAATAAATTTAATAAATAGTACCGACTGATTAGCTGGTTACAAATATGAATTGCTGCCATCGCTATTCAGTTATATTTTTAACCCGGTACTAAGTAATACAGATTATCAGTCAGACTAAATAGAAGAGTATAGGCAATCTAGCTCCGCAAAGCGCTTTTTATAAGGAGGAAAAAAGTATGAGCAATGCAGCGATTTCTGTAAAAGGGTTAAAAAAATCCTTTAAAGACAAGGAAGTCTTAAAGGGGGTGGATTTTGAGGGGCGGCATGGCGAAATTTTCGCACTGCTGGGCTCAAATGGAGCGGGCAAGACGACGACGGTCAACATCCTCTCGACGCTGATGAAGCCCGATGGCGGCGAAGTAGGTATTTGCGGCTTTGACGTCCAGCGTCAACCGAATCATGTTCGCCAGAGCATCAGCCTGACAGGGCAGTTCGCAGCTTTAGACGGCATGCTCACCGGGCGGGAAAACCTGATGATGATCGCCAAGTTGCGTGGAGTTTCCAATCCCGCTCAAGTCGCCGACAATCTGCTTGAAAGATTCAGCCTGACCGATGCGGCCGACCGCCGGGCAGACCAGTATTCCGGCGGGATGAAGCGCCGGCTTGACATCGCCATGAGCCTGATCGGGACGCCAGCAGTCATTTTTCTCGACGAACCGACGACAGGGCTTGACCCCGAAGCGCGGATTGAAGTCTGGGATACCGTCAAGGAGCTTGCCAGCGGCGGCACAACCATCTTGCTGACAACCCAGTACCTGGAGGAAGCCGAACAACTGGCAGACCGTATCGCCATCCTGCATGGCGGAAAAATCATCACGACCGGTACCCTTACCGAACTCAAAGAGATGTTCCCGCCAGCGAAAGTGGAGTACATCGAGAAGCAACCGACATTAGAGGAAATTTTCCTCGCGATCATCGGCAAAAAGGAGGAGATGTAAATGAAAAGCAAAACAGGGGTATTACTAGGGCGTTTAATGCGCAACATCATGCGCAGCCCGGATACGATTATCACAGTGGCGATTACGCCGATTATGATGATGCTGCTGTTTGTCTACGTATTTGGCGGCGCCATAAAGACAGGCACGGACAACTACGTCAATTATTTATTGCCGGGAATCTTGCTGATGGCTATCGCATCCGGCGTCGCTTACACTTCCGTGCGGCTGTTTACGGATGTAAAGAGCGGGCTGATGGCGCGTTTCATTACCATGCCCATCAAGCGCTCGTCGGTATTGTGGGCTCACGTATTGACCGCGCTTATTTCCAATGCGCTTACTATCGTGGTGGTTATCCTCGTCGCGCTCTTGATGGGCTTCCGTTCCAGCGCTGATATCCTGGATTGGCTCGCGGTAGCTGGGATACTAGGGCTGTTTACGCTGGCGCTGACATGGCTGGCGGTTATTCCCGGATTGACAGCGGGATCTATGGAAGGGGCGACAGCCTACTCGTACCCGCTGATTTTCCTGCCGTTTATCAGTTCGGCCTTTGTCCCCACCGAAACCATGCCTAAAATTGTCCGTGCGTTCGCTGAGAACCAGCCCGTGACTTCAATCGTGAATGCGATTCGTGCCCTCTTGTATGAAGGGTCTGTTGGCAACGATATCTGGATCGCGCTTGCTTGGTGCGTCGGCATCATGGTCATCGCTTACTTCTTCGCCGGTAAAGCATTTAAACGCCAGTTAGGGTAAGTACACCATCGGTTCGGTGTCTCGTGGTAACTAAATCTTCCGAAATAAAATATATGTTTGGAAAAGCACGGAAAAATTTTCCGTGCTTTAATTATTTGTGTGATTAGAACCATAACTTTGCCGTTTGGGCAAAGTTAGGTTCTTTTTGTTTGCGGCTAAGTTATACTTCTTAAAATTGCACCGTTTAAAAAACAATTGTACAATTCATATTTTATTAATTGTGTATAGTAATTAATAAATTGTCACCCTTTGTATAGTGAGGCGGTTTTGCTATAATGTATTAGCATGATTTACATATAGAGAGGAGTGTTAGATGAAATGCAAAAATCTAAAATCGATCATTACATCGCTAATATTTTACAGTGGATATTAAATATAGCTCTTATTATATTATCCCTTGTTCTATCCATCTTTTTAATCAATGAAACATTTACATTTATACAATACGTATTTTCATCAAAAAAATACACACCGTATAAACTAGTTGAAAGTATTATTGTTTACTTTTTATATTTTGAGTTTATTGCATTGATTATTAAATATTTTAAATCGAATTATCACTTTCCGTTGCGTTATTTTATTTACATAGGAATTACAGCCCTAATTCGATTAATTATTGTTTCTCATGAAGAACCATTTGAAACATTATTATATGCAGGATCTATTCTCATTTTAGTTATTGCTTTATATCTCTCTAATGTAAGGGATTTGAAGAAAGATTAATTATGATGTATTTTCGGCCGATTTTTCTCATGTGGATAGCGGTTTTTGTCGAAGGGTCTTTATTCTTTGTCGAAGCGTCGATATATTCGAAATTTCGCCGATATATGAGGAAAAGCGGTTGATATATTTAAAAAAGCGCCGATATTTTATAAAGGGGTGGCTGAGATGATTGTGAAAGAGCGGAAAATACCGATTTATCTTCGACAGTTAGAAGCTTTATTAAGAAGAGTGCCTGTTGATCATCCGAAAAGGAATGCTATTTTCGAAACATTCGCTAAACATAAGGCGGGTTATAAAGGTGAACAAGCTATTGATTATCCACTAAGCTTTTTGCCAGATAAAGAATACAGCATTTTACATGATATAAGATTGTTTGATCAGGACCATTATTTTCAAATTGATACTCTCATACTTTCCTCGCGTTTTATTCTTTTGTTAGAAATTAAAAATATAACAGGTACATTACTTTTTGACTCCGAATTTAATCAACTCATTCGAATCTCAGAACAAAAATCAGAAGGCTTCCCAGATCCTATCTTGCAAATTAAGAGGCACGAGAAACAACTTCAGAAATGGTTAAACTTACATGGATTTTCAACTCTCCCAATTGAATCCCTCGTTGTCATTAGTACACCGCGTACAATTATTAATACTTCCTCCCATGACCAAGATTTTTCCCAAAAAGTTATTCATAGTGCAAATCTTCCAAATAAAATTGAGGATTTGGAACGTATGCATGAAATAAATATATTATCAGCTAAAGAGATACAAGAACTTACGATTCAAATTATGATAGATCATTCTCCTTTACACCGGAACATTCTTGAGCAATATAAAGTTACGAAACATGAATTATTAAAGGGAGTACAATGCCCAAAGTGTTCCTATCTTCCAATGGTTAAGATAATGAAAGGATGGCATTGTTCTAATTGCAATGGTATTTCTAAATTTGCGCACAAGAATGCTTTGCAGGATTATGCGCTCCTTCTGGGAATGACTACTACGAATAAGGAATTGAAAGACTTCCTTCACATCACATCAAGCCCAGTAATAAAAAGGTTAATTCGTGCAATGAATTTACCGTATAAAGGCGAGAACAAAGGGAGGGAGTATGATTTAACAAGTATAATTCGGTAATCGTTGTTTGGATCTTGGCGTTTTTTGTCGAGAGGTCTTTATTCTTTGTCGAAGCGCCGATATATTCGAAATTCCGCCGATATATGATGAGAAACGGTCGATATATTCCAAAAAGCGCCGATATTTTATAAAGGAGTGGCAGGATGTATTGTGAGGAATCCTAAGAATACAGGTGGGGAATAGTAATACAAGGATATATTTACAAATGATATAAAAATAGTAAATGAAGCATCTAGGAGGAAGAGCATATGCAAGAAATTTTCATGTCAACTTTAGCAGGATTAATCGTAGGGGTAATATTTACTCTATTAAAATTGCCGATTCCTGCGCCTCCAGTTTTCTCAGCAATCATGGGAATCATTGGTGTATGGGGTGGAATGAAGTTAGTTCAGTTTTTTTTAGGTTAAGTTAGGAGGTAAAATGAACTTTGGCGGGTTTGAGGTTCTTATTGTGAGTGCGAAATACGTAAATCCCTTAGTTAATGCCTTAAATAGAAATGTTTCCAAAGTAACAATGGCAGTCTTGGTTAATATATATAATTAGCTAACACCTTTGACAAATTGCTGTCAGAGGTGTTTTTTATATGTACAGAGATTTTTGTGATTTATTATTTGTCATCTAAAATGAGTCTATCGAACCGAGTACGGAAAAATAACAAAAGAGACTCTAAAGAGTCTCTTTTATCTACATAATCGGTGATATCTGTAGACAAATGAATATTTTTTTTCGCTTACATTATATCTCGAAGAATGTTCTTTCGAATGTTCCCGGGATAGATTGCAGCCCTGCATCAGGTTCGAAGATCTCAATATTTGTGTAGAAAACTGATACAAGAACCATAATCTGTCCTCCAGGGCATTCTAATGTTGTTGCAGGTGGACTTAGCGTAAGCATTCTAGTAATTTGTCCATTATTCCCTGAGGTAAATTCTCCTGATGCTTCAATGGTTCCACTAACTTCAGCTCTCTTCGGATTAATAGGAAAGTTTCCATCTCTGTTCATGCAAGCGTATACTGCAGTTGCATCTGCCATTGCAATAACCGTTGTCGTCACATTATCGTCAAGACCTGCTATTTTAAATGAAACTAACAGGTTTCCGCTTGAAGAAGGTCCAGCGGCACTGGTATTAATAAATTGTGTATTCGTCTTAAAGTGTTGATTCGTCATGAAATCTCATCCCCTTATTCATGGTAATTCAATATATGCCTGTACGCGGAAGAGTGATAGAGATAAGAGTGGAAAATCTTAAGTACATGAGAAAAAATAATGAGTGAAACAGAGATGGATGTCGTACTTTCGCAATTATAAAAACCGCTGTACATACAGAGGTTTTTATAATTGGATTATCTCCCTTTTTATTTTCGTTATATCTCGAAATTTATTCTTTCGAATATTCCCTCAATAGATACTGTGCCGGCATGGGGTTCTGAGACTTGAACATTCGTGTAGGAAGCCGATACAAGAACCATTTCTTGTCCTAGAGGGCATTCTAATGTGATTGCAGGTAAATATATTGTAAGGATTCGAGTAACTTGCTCCTTTTTTCCTGAGGTAAATCTCACAGATGCTTCAACGGGTCCGCTAACTTCAGTTTTTTTCAGATTGTTAGGGAAGTTTCCGCTCCTGTTTATGCAAGCGTATACTGCAGTTACATCAGCACTTGCAGTAGCTGTTGTCGTCATATTCTCGCTAAGACCTGCTATTTTAAATGAAACTATCAAGTGCGCACTTGAAGAAGGTCCAGCGACATTTGCATCAACAAGAATTGCACCGCCACTGATTTCAATTTTCCTAATCGGATGGGAAATCCATAAACGGTTAAGTGTTTTATTATTTTCATTTGCGATTGATTTTGACAACACTACTGCATTTGGTAATTTTGCATCATTATCTTGGTTATCACATAATTTCGGAAAGTTTGCTCTAAAGTATTGACTATTATGATGAATATCATCACTTTGATACGTATAGCCAAATTTGTTAGTAGTGTATAGCTTTTTTTTATTAGAAGTCATTTTTTCACCTCTAAATGAAACGTTTTATAATGTCTGTATACATAATATATATAAGATGCAATGAATTTGTTTGGATAATATAGTAGCATATGCATTTAAACGTTTTATCCCGCTACTTTTGGGCAGTAAGAGCCCGATTGGTTCAACTAACCATCAGTGGGAGGAAGGGTTGTCAATATGAAAAGACTATGGCAGTATATAAAAGTATATAAGGAAGACCTATATTTTTTATAAAAAGGAAATTAAATCCAATTCTTATATATTAGAATAACAATAACGGATGGAGGAAATGAAATTATGTCGAATTTACCAAATTGCCCAAAATGTAATTCAGAATACACATACGAAGATGGAGTCCTTTTTGTTTGCCCAGAATGTGCGCATGAGTGGAGTTTAGAAACTGAGGGTAGTGAAGATGAAAAGGTTATTAAAGATGCGAACGGAAATGTTTTAAACGATGGTGATTCTGTAACAGTAATCAAAGACCTTAAAGTAAAAGGAACTTCACTAGTTGTAAAAATCGGTACAAAAGTAAAAAATATTCGTTTAGTTGATGGCGACCATGATATTGATTGCAAAATTGATGGTTTCGGACCTATGAAATTAAAATCTGAATTCGTTAAAAAGGCATAAAGTAAAGCATTTATTGAAATTAAAAAGGATTACCTTGTATGTTTATAAGAGGTAATCCTTTTTAATTTGTTTTCTTTTTTATCATTTTGTTGAAATGACTGACTATCGAAGAATAAAAGTTTGTAAACATCGCAGTGTCTGACTCCTTTAAGTGATTTCTATAATTACATAAAAAATTGATGAACGACTTTTATAAAGGCAGTAATACAAGATAATAATACAAAGCCGCCTAAGCAAGAACCAGTAACAATTTGGGTGAATAATAAATCTTTATTTTCGTTCATAAGAATCCGCTCCTTTATCATATCTTCTAGGTTTATTGTTAGCTTACATGAAATAAAGAAGCGGAAACATCGAATTGCCTAACAAGTTTCTTACATTATTGTAAGAATTATAATTCCTTCAAAAAACCAGTAAACTTCTCCAAACTTTGTGACCTTTGTTTCCCTCGTTTAATAATAAAATCTATCTTCATTTTGTCTGGTAATTCCTCATAATGAATGGTCTTCATTTCATTTCGGCTATGTGCAACATCTGCTGGTATGATACTAATCCCAAGCCCTGCACGAACAGCTTGGATAATGGATTCAAGTGAATCAAATTCTATAATAGTGGATTGATTAAAATGATGTTTCTCTGCAAAATCCAACAACTTATTTCTATATATACAACTTGGATCGCTATTTATAAGTAAAGTTTGATGATGGTGCTGTTCAATTGGAGAAATGAGTAGGATGTTTTCAAAATAACTGTAAACACTTTCGAACTGTGAATCATTATATGTACCGCTTATAAAAATTCCATCAACCTCTCCGTAAGCAAGCATTTCTTGTAATTTTAGCTTATTATTTGTTCTTATTTTTAGATCAATATTTGTATTTGATTGCAAAAAAGAAGAGAACAGTTGAGGCACTTTCACAGCGGAAATGGTTTGAGGTGCCCCGATGATTAAAGATTCTTTCCACTTTTTCGGGTTTATTTTTGATTTTGCTTCGTCCATTAACATCATAATTTGATTTGTGTAATCTAACAAAACTTCTCCTTGGTCAGTTAATGTTACTCCTCTGTTATTACGTATTAATAATGGGACGCCTAGTTCTTCTTCTAAGCTTTTTATGCGCTGGCTTATATTTGGCTGCACATATCCGAGTTTTTCAGCAGCTCTAGATATAGACTGCAATTCAGCAACATGTTTAAAAATCCATAAATCGTGACTTTCCAAAAATACATCCCTCCACTGATATCATTTTAAATGATATCACCTTCATTATTCAGTATTATACCTTTCGTATGAGCGAAGATACAATGAGTCATAACAAATATGGAAAGAAGAGGAGAAGGGAAAATGGATATAAACGATAAAGTGGTTATTATAACAGGCGGTGGTACTGGTATCGGAAAGGCTGCGGCTATAAAATTAGCAGATGCAGGAGCGAAGGTTGTGATTAATTATAGCCATTCGGAAAAAGAAGCGTTAGAAACAAGGGACGAAATTGTACAACGCGGAGGTATAGCGCTTGTTTTGAAAGCTAATGTAGCGATGGAAAAAGAAGTTGAGGACATGGTACTGCAAACTGTGAAATCTTTTGGAACAGTAGATTTTTTAGTGAATAATGCAAGTATAACAGCGCAAATACCTATGGATGATTTGCAGTCTGTAACGGATGAAGTGTGGGATTCTCTTTTTAACGTAAATGTGAAAGGAATGTTTCATTGTGTAAAGGCTGTTGTTCCTTATATGAAGAAGCAAGGATCGGGTGCTATCGTGAATGTAGGTAGCGTTGCCGGAATAACTGGGCTAGGTTCGTCTGTACCGTATGCAGCAACAAAAGGAGCCATTCATACGATGACAAAATCGTTAGCAATTGCACTTGCACCAGAGATTAGGGTGAATAGTATCGCTCCTGGTGCAGTTCATACAAGATGGTGGGCTGACAATGAAGAGAAGATGCATCAACTTGCGGGCAACATACCGCTGAAAAGAATTTCAACACCTGATGAGATTGCAGAGGCGATCCTGTTTCAATTGACTCAGGAATCGGTTACGGGGCAGATATTTACAATTGATAACGGGCAGACGCTTTGAAGTTTCACTTTATCCCGCATTAACGGACAGTAAGACCCCCACCTCAAGATTCAGAGAAAAGCGAAGAAGATAGGTGGGGGATAACTGTCCGTAAAAGCCCGATTGGTTCAACTAACCATCAGTGGGAGATGAAAAAACTCTCCACTGATGGAAGTTTCACTTTATAAAAGAAACATCTTCTTATTTCATATATAAGAAGATGTTTTTAGTTATAGATGTTCCTAAGATTCACGGTTACACAGCAGAACGGATATGCATGTTTGAAAATCATATGTGTATTTTCAATTTTGCTGCTTCAGTTTATCGTTTAAAATATTCTCCTCCAAGACAGCGAATTTATCACCATATACTTTCGTAATATGTTTTTCTCCCCAAGTACATAGAGATTCTAAAATTTCTTGTAAGCTCCATCCATATTCACTTAGTTCATATTCCACTTTTGGAGGTACTTGATTGTAAACGATGCGATTGATGACGCCATCTTCTTCTAACTCTCGTAATTGTTGCGTTAACATTTTCTGTGTAATGTTTGGCATAAGACGTTTCAATTCACTTGTACGTTTTTTACCATGAGTAAGATGACAAAGAATCACACATTTCCATTTTCCTCCTATTACTTCGAGTGTTGCTTCTACGGAAATATTGTACTTTTTTTTCTCCATGCTCTTCCTCCTAATTCATAGGTACTTTTTAGTGTCTATGGAACTTTTTAGTACCTATATTACTTAAAAGTACGTACTTTTCTTTATTTCTCATATATCACATAATAACATTTGCCGGCGGATTCTTACCATATGGTTTTCTATATAGTTTGTTTAGAAGAGATGGAACGATACAACAAGAAGATGAGGAGGAGGAAGAATGACTTTAGATAAAAAACGAAGTACATTGGCACTCTTGGCATTAGCTGTAAGTGCTTTTGCAATCGGAACAACAGAATTTATTAGTGTAGGATTATTACCACTTATTGCTCAAGATTTAAACGTTACTGTTACAACAGCTGGATTAACGGTTTCTTTATATGCTTTAGGGGTGACATTTGGAGCGCCTGTCTTAACCTCTTTAACATCCAGTATGTCGCGTAAATCCTTATTACTTTGGATTATGATTGTGTTTATAGTTGGAAATAGTATTGCTGCGAGTGCAACAAGTATCAGTTTGTTGCTAGTTGGTCGTGTTGTCTCTGCGTTTTCACATGGTGTATTTATGTCAATAGGTTCTACGATTGCTGCTGAGTTAGTTCCGGAAAATCGCCGAGCAAGTGCCATTGCGATTATGTTCACAGGGCTCACAGTAGCAACTGTTACAGGTGTTCCAATTGGTACATTTATTGGACAACAATTTGGCTGGAGGGCTTCTTTTGTAGTGATCGTTGTAGTAGGTATCATTGCTTTCATTGCAAACAGCATTCTTGTTCCATCTAACTTGCGAAAAGGTAATCGAACAACATTTCGTGATCAAATTACCTTGATCACAAACGGTCGTTTACTTCTTTTATTCATTATTACAGCCTTAGGCTATGGAGGTACATTCGTTGTCTTTACGTATTTATCTCCATTATTACAAGAGATAACCGGATTTACGGCAGGGGCTGTTACGATTATTTTACTCGTTTATGGAGTAGCAATTGCAATCGGTAACGTCATTGGTGGTAAAGTAGCGAACCGTAATCCGATTCGTGCATTATTCTATATGTTTATTGTACAAGCGATTGTGCTCTTTATGTTAACGTTCACAGCTCCATTTAAGATAGCTGGTCTTATTACAATCATCTTAATGGGATTATTAGCGTTTATGAATGTACCAGGATTACAGGTATATGTCGTGATGTTAGCTGAACGTTTTGTACCGAGTGCAGTAGATGTGGCATCTGCAATGAATATTGCTGCATTTAATGCTGGAATTGCTATTGGTTCTTATTTAGGTGGTGTAATTACAGAGTCGATTGGACTCATTCATACGCCTTGGATTGGCGCATTAATGGTTCTAGGAGCTGTAATTTTAACAGGTTGGAGCAAGAATCTGGAACAAAAAGATCAAAAACGTGCAGCATAGAAAATTTTCTTTAAAAATTAGGAGGTTTATTTATAATGAAACATTTACAAGATAAAACAACTTTGCATAACGGTGTACAAATGCCTTGGTTTGGTATTGGGGTATTTAAAGTAGAAGAAGGCCCTGAGTTAGTGAATGCTGTAAAAACAGCGATTACATATGGCTATCGTAGTATTGATACAGCAGCGATTTATGGAAATGAAGAAGGAGTTGGACAAGGGATTCGTGAAGGAATACAACAAGCGGGTATTTCTAGAGAAGATGTATTCGTCACATCAAAAGTTTGGAATGCAGATTTAGGATATGAGTCCACAATTGCCGCTTATGAGACAAGTTTAAATAAACTTGGACTAGAGTATTTAGATTTATACTTGGTTCATTGGCCTGTAGAAGGGAAATATAAAGAGGCATGGAGAGCATTAGAGACCCTTTATAAGGAAGGACGAGTAAAAGCGATTGGAGTAAGTAATTTTCAAATCCATCATCTTGAAGACTTAATGAAAGATGCAGAGATTAAACCAATGGTGAACCAAGTAGAATACCATCCACGCTTAACGCAAAAAGAGCTGCAAGCATTTTGTCAGGAACACGACATTCAGTTAGAAGCTTGGTCTCCGTTAATGCAAGGACAATTACTCAATCATGAAGTACTTCAAGAAATTGCTAACAACTATAACAAATCTGCTGCACAAGTCATTTTACGCTGGGATTTACAAAATGGTGTTATCACCATCCCGAAATCTACAAAAGAACATCGAATCATTGAAAATGCAGACATATTTGATTTTGAGTTAAAGGAAGAAGATATGAAACGCATTGATGATTTGAATGAGAATCATCGTGTTGGTCCAGATCCTGATAATTTTGATTTTTAATGTAATGAATTATTAGGAGCTATACTGTCAGGCAGCTGTGTCAATTTTGCTCATGTTAAGCATCTGAGGGGATACATGAAGAACCCGCACTTCAAGATTGCAAAGAGATAAGTGCGGGAGTTTTCATAATATGATAATTGACATCAATCCAAGTAATTGAGTTATCCCGCATTAACGGGCAGTAAGACCCCCACCTCAAGATTCAGAGAGGATCAAAGAAGATAGGTGGGGGATAACTGCCCGTAAAAGCCCGATTGGTTCAACTAACCATCAGTGGGGGATGAAGCCCCCCACTGATGGAAGTTTCACTTTATTGTCTAGTCCTCATTTAAATCATCAGATATAATATGCTTTAGAAAGGATGATTTCTATGGAACAGCGCTCGCTTGTCCTGCTTGGTTTGCTTATGAGCCAAAGTCAGCATGGATATCAAATTAATGAATTTATTGAAAGAAATTTAAGTACAGTTACAGATATGAAAAAACCTACTGCTTATGCAACTTTAGATAAACTCAATAAAAAGGGATATATTGATGTTCAATTGGAGCAAGAAGGAAACAGACCATCCCGCAAGGTGTATTCTATTAATGAAAATGGTAAGCAATATTTTTACAAATTGTTATTGGACAATTTATCTTCAGCCGAGAGTGTCAATTATCAAGGCGATATAGGATTAATGTTTATTGATTTTCTACCATTAGAAAAATCTTTGCCTGCTCTACAAGAACGATTAAATAAAAATAAGAAATTAATTCATATTTTTAGACAAACCCCAGCTCATGAGATGAGGATTGGGGTCAACTTGGCAATAGAACATAAAATAACAATGTTAGAAGCAGAAATTGCGTTTCTTGAAAAAACAGTTAAAACGCTTAGTTCTAACTAACCTTACTAATGCGAAAGACAATGGAACCTCTTTATAGTAGGTTCTTTTTTGCTATATATGTGAGTGTTTCTATTGCATATCTGGTTGATATAATTGCTCTAAATATAACAATATAATTTATAGTCATGTTTTTATTAGTCACAGTTGACTAATAAAATTGTAGTGTATATAATAATCTTAATTAGTCACACGTGACTAATTATTTTAAAACTAAAGGGGTGACTTACATTATTTCTCGCACTGTCATGGACAGTCCTTCTACTATTTTAGTAGATGAATCGAAAGTAAGCCTTGATATTCAGAGAGTCTATAAAGTCGTCCAACTATAGCAAAAGAAGTAACATTTAGAAATTAATCATTATGGTAACACATGATGAACGAGTGCTTGAATACTGTGACAAATTCTATCGAATGAAAGACGGTAAACTAGAGTAAGCTAAGTGTTATTTAGCAAGAAAATAGAAACAGAGATCATTCTAGCATTAGGATGAATGAAAAAAGTATATATGTAATGCAGATATTCAATTCGAAGAAGTTTCCAAAATATTAAGGAGGTTTTTGAAGATGATCGTTGTTACAAACAGAATTAAAACAAAATTAGGATTTGCACAAAAAATGGCTCCAGCATTCACTCGTCCAGGTGCACTGCAAAAAATGGAAGGTTTTGTGAAGGTTGAAGTTTTACTTACACAAAACTTAACTGAGCATGATGAAATAAGTGTAAACACGTACTGGGAAGATATGGACAGCTTTACTCAATGGAGAAATAGTGATGCTTTTAAAGAATCGCATAAAAGACCAGAGCCAGGATCTAAAGAAGCACAGCAAGAATCACCGATTTTAGGTAATCAAATTATTGTTGCAGAAGTTGCGGGTGTAATGGAGGCACTTTCTGCGAAGTAATATAATATAAATATGTTTTTTGAATAGGAACGGATACATCCGTTCCTATTCTATTGTTTCATTTAAATAGGTAAAGTGAATGTGTGTCCCAAAACGAAAAAGTAGTATCTTTTCCGTTTTGGGACATTTTTATTTTCTTAAGAAAAACTTAAGAAACCTCCTCGCTATTTTTTAAGAAACGATATTTATACTTAGAGCTATCTTACACAATAGTGATTAAGCGAGGAGATATTTTATGCAATTGATTACATTCGTAACTGAGTTTATAAAGCACCCGAAAAACACTGGGGCAATTGCTCCGAGCTCGAAAATATTAGCGAAAAAAATGGTAGATGCTATCAATTTTGAAGAAGCGAAATATATTGTGGAATTAGGACCTGGAACAGGATCTTTTACAAGAGAAATAATGAAGAGAAAAAAGAAACATACTACATTGATTCTTATTGAAATTAATGAAGTGTTTTTCAAAGACCTACAGAAACAGTTTGAGGATGATCCAAGCGTTTTTGTTGTACATGGATCAGCTGAAAATATTCAAAATTACATCGAAGAGTTAAATATAGAAAAAATCGACTATGTATTATCTGGATTACCGTTTACTTCTTTACCAGCGGAAGTATCGTCGCGTATTTTAAATAGTGTTATGGAAGCATTACAGGGAAATGGTGAATTCATCACATTTCAATATTCGCTCGTAAAGAAATCATTTATCCAAAATTTCTTTCCAGCGATATCACTCAAAAAGGTATGGTTCAATTTCCCGCCAGCTTATGTGTTTTGTTGTGGAAAAGAATAAGGGAGGACTGTAATGAATGGAATTACATGAATTGTTATTATATATTCAACATTACGGTTACGGTGCTTTGTTTTTTTGTTTATGGCTAGGGATTATTGGGATGCCAATTCCTGATGAAATGGTTGTGATGAGCGGTGGATTTGTTTCGTCGATGGATATATTAAAACCAATTCCAGCTTTTATATTAACGTATTTAGGTGTTGTGTCAGGGCTCTCTTTAGGATATATACTTGGAAAAATATTTGGTTCGAAAATTCTTGATACACTCATGAAAAAGAAGAAGATGAAGTATCTTTTAAAATCACAAGAACTATTGAATAAATACGGACGTTATGCACTGGTAACAAGCTATTTCATACCAGTAGTGAGACATATTGTTCCTTATTTAGTTGGGATTAATAATATGCCATTTAAAACGTATGCCATGTACTCATACGTTACAGGATTTGTTTGGACATTCTTATACTTTATAGTTGGATTTATTTTTGGAGGAAACATAGAGCGTATTGCAGAACTCACAACTAAGTATGGTGTGTTTTTTGGAGTAGCTATCGCTGCTGCATTCGGTATTTCTTATTTATATAGACATCGAAAAGAACAGATAGTTAGAAGGAAAGAATCAAAGGAACCATGCAATGAAGATTTGATAGGTTGAAAATGTTGGAGGGGCTATTGTGAGCAAAGAAACAATACTTGTCGTAGATGATGAAAAAGAAATTAGGGATCTCATTACGATTTATTTGAAAAATGAAGGATATGAAGTATTACAGGCTGGGGATGGTGCAGAGGGATTAGAGCTCGTAAAGAAACATCAAGTGCACTTAGTCGTATTAGATATTATGATGCCGAAAGTAGACGGTATTCATATGTGTATGAAAGTAAGAGAAGTAGCTGAGATGCCGATTATTATGTTGTCTGCCAAAACACAAGACATGGACAAGATTTTAGGATTAACAACCGGGGCAGATGATTATGTAACAAAGCCTTTTAATCCATTAGAATTAATTGCGCGAATTAAATCGCAGCTTCGCAGATATATGAAAATGAGCGGAGGCTTTATACAAAACGAAAATGAAATTGAAATTGGGGATATGAAAATGAATGTGGCAACACATGAGGTGATTGTTGCAGAGGAAGAAGCGAAATTGACACCGAGGGAATTTTCGATTTTAGAGTTACTTGCTAGGAATCCCGGGATGGTATTTAGTGCGGATCAAATTTATGAACGAATATGGAATGAACAGTCCTTTCAATCTGATAATACTGTGATGGTACATATTCGAAAAATACGTGAAAAAATAGAAGAAAATCCAAGAAAACCTCGTTATATAAAAACAGTGTGGGGAGTGGGGTATAAGATTGAAAAAGATATTTAAACCATTTTATTATGTGAATAAAAAAATAAAAGAGTTAATAAACAAAGTTTTAAATTACGTTCGTCGAAGTATTAGGATTCAATTAATTACTACGTTTATTTTTTGTGCCTTGTTAGGTTTTTTTGTAACAAGATTGTCCGCTCCATTTTTTGAAAAAGCAAATCAACATGCGGTAATTGATTATAGCAATGGTATGGAGGAAATTAATGAGGAAGCAAAGCGCACAGCAGAGACAATAGCGAGAGGAAATACAGTAGATGCGTTGCAAAACATGATTGATATGGAAAATCAAAATGCAGAACATGGACAGCATGCTTTAAAAGTGCTAGTTACGGATGAAACAGGTAAGGTTTTGTATAAAACAAAACAAGCGGAAGAAGAACAAATTAATCTGCACGACACAATTCGTAATGTGATGTCTTTTGCGATTAACCATCCAGTTGATAACGATCGTTCAGGAGAAATTGAGGACTTGCATAAAGAATTTATCACTTTTTATCCAGTTACAATTGAAGGTAAAAATTTATATATGTTCGTGGGCGGCATTCCAAGGGGGGATGTTATATATAACACGACAGAAGGGCCTTTTCCATTTCTTATTGGCGTTATCGTATTCATTTTTTCTTTCTTCTATATAACGAAGCGAAAGATGAAACAGATTGAAGCGATGGCGCAAGGGGTGAAAGAAATCGCGAAGGGAAACTTAGCGTATCGAATTGAGGAAAAGGGACAAGATGAACTGGCTTTATTAACAGAAAATATTAATCATATGGCAGAAGAGATTAGGGTGAATATTGAAAACGAACGGAAAATTGAAAAGCAAAAAAGTGAATTGATTACAAATGTATCACACGACTTGCGAACACCACTTACTTCTATTATGGGATATTTACGTTTACTTCGTGATGCCAAATATGAAAATAAAGAACAATATGATGAGTATGTAAGAATCGCATTTTCAAAGTCAGAGCAGTTAAAGAACTTAATAGAAGATTTATTTGAGTATACAAAACTAACAAACGAAAATATTACATTAGAAAAACAAGAAGTATGTATGAATGAACTTCTTGATCAGTTAATTGAAGAGCTGGTACCCCAAGCAGAAGAACATAATCTTTCGTTTGTGAAAGAATTTCCTGAAGAGCGTCTGTACGCTGCCTTGGATTCGGAAAAAATTGTCCGTGTGTTTGATAATTTATTAATGAATGCGATTAAATATAGTAAAGATGAGGGAGAAATTACAGTTTCACTTCAAAAGCAGCGTCGTAGCATTTTCATTTCTGTTGCAAATCATAGCGAAGAATTTACAAAAGAAGAGCTTGAGAACGTATTTGAACGTTTTTATAAAAAAGATCAATCGAGAAGCAGGGTCTCAGAAGGTTCGGGACTTGGTCTTGCGATTGCTAAAAATATTGTGGAGCTGCAGGGCGGAGAAATTCGAGCAGAATATGAGAATGGGGTAGTTCGGTTTATTATTGTATTGCCGGTTGTAGCGGCGTGATACAGAGTTTGAAAATAGAATGATTATATAAAAAAAGGGAAATTCTTAATAATAGGATTTCTCTTTTTTTGCTACTCATGATGACATGTTATGAATATGATATACACATCAACTCTTGGATATAATTCACATTAAAAAAGAGCCTTAAATAACTAAGACTCTTAAAGAAATATAAGTAGAGATAGAAAATTGTTCGTGTTGATTAATAAGCTATTTAATTATAAGGGATATAATTCCTATAACTATACATACAATCCCGCTTAAAAATTGTCCTAGGCCAGAAGTTTCTCCTAAAATAAAGAGATTAAAAATGTTTTTTCTTGTTTGAGTTTTTCCTACAAATGCTTCATCTGTTTTCATTCTATATATGCCCCATAATACTAAGCCTATTCCGAAAAGTATAAATAATAGTTTTAAAATCATTGTATAGTTACCTCTCTTTTTTATGTATTCGCTTTTTCTTATATTTGTATTATTGCATTGAAATAAGAAAGGAACTATCTAATAACCTTACATAAACATGACGGTTTTGTAATATTTCATAAGTAAAATAATATGTAAAAGTTTACTTTCGTTGTTCTTGATTTTCCCCCTAATAAAAAAGAAAAATCACCTCAACCAACGAGGTGATTTTCCTTATATATTTTTATACACGTACAGCTGTCCCGCTTACAGCAACCATTAACATTCCATCACGAACGACTTCGTAGTCTACATCAATACCAACAATTGCGTTTGCGCCTTTTTGCTTTGCAAGAGTTTTCATTTCTTCCATTGCAATATCACGTGCTTCTTTTAACTTACTCTCATATGCACCAGAACGGCCGCCGACAACGTCACGAACAGAAGCGAATAAATCACGTACGATATTTGCCCCCATAATTGCTTCACCGTTTACAATGTCAATATACTCAATAATTTCTTTTCCTTGAATAACAGAAGTTGTTGTTACGATCATTACCGACACTCTCCTAAAATTTATGGTTGTTTCTTATGCTTTTATTATTACATTGAAACAGTAAAGTAACTATCTAATAACCTTACATAAAGGTGACAGTTTCGTAAGGTTTTATAAGTAAAAAATGAAAGTGAAATTTTATTTAAAAGTTAGTGGGTGGTTCACGACATGCCTATGAACTATCCATTTTGTTGGAAAAATGGATAACAAAACAAAGAAGGGGGATAGACTTAGAAGAGTTTGTCCTATACTAAGAATACTCAAGTATAAAATTAGCTCAGATAATGGAGTAATTGATATGCAAAAATTTTTTCAATTTCATTCAAAATTGGATCCGTTTCGTCTTTTTTCCAGGGAGCACTTATTGACGCTCGGAATCATTTTAGCCCTCTGTATTCTTCTGGTTATTTTTAGAAAACAGATTCAAGAGCAGGGAAGAGAACGGCTTTTTCGTTTCTCTCTAGCGTTTCTCTTATTGGCTTTTGAAGTTTTTAATCATCTCTGGCTCGTGTATGAGAATGCTTGGTCGCCTAAAACAGCTTTGCCGCTTCAACTTAGTGATTTAGCTGTCATTTTGGCCATTGTGATGTTACTGACGCGTAGCTTCAGACTTTTTCAATTTATGTATTTTGCGGGATTAAGCAGTTCTATTCAAGCTATCATTACACCTGATCTTGGAAAATTTTCGTTTCCCCATTTTCGATACATCGAGTTTTTTGTTTCGCATGGAGGAGTGGTGATAGCATGTTTGTTTATGGTGGTGGTCTGCAAATATCGGCCGACCATTCCTTCTATGTGGGTGACCATTCTCATTGTTAACCTTTATGCAGCTTGCGTATTTTTTCTTGATAAGTGGTTAGGAGCGAACTACCTGTATATCATGAAAAAGCCCAAAAGCGCTTCTCTTTTAGATTATCTCGGACCGTGGCCATGGTATCTTCTCTCGATGGAGTTAATGATGATTGTAAGCTTTTATCTTCTGTACAGTCCATTTTGGTTAACGAGGAAAATAGGAAGAAAGTAATTGAGTCGTCTTAAGGAGATGAAGGAGATTTTAAAAAAATAGATGATGAATATGGGTGTGGAGCAGAAGTTTGCCAAAATAGCAGGCTAATGCCTTTTTGTGAAAGCTTGACTTTCAATTTAGTTGTAACTATAATGATTACAACGAGGTGATAAATATGAAAATTAGTAGCCGATTTACAATTGCTGTGCATATTTTATCTCTCCTAAAAAATAACCCACCTTCTATTTGTACTTCAGAATACATGGGGAAAAGTGTAAATACAAACCCAGTAATTATTCGTAAAGTGTTGTCATATCTAAAAAAAGCAGGTTTTGTTCAAGTACGTCGCGGTACAGGAGGAGCTTATCTCATAAAAGAATTACATGAGATTACGTTATTAGATGTATACCGTGCAGTAGATGTTGTGGAAGAGGAGAAGTTATTTCATTTTCATGAACAGCCGAATCCTGATTGTCCAATAGGAGCAAATATACAAACTGTTCTAGAGGTTATTTTAGTTCAAGCACAAGAAGCAATGGAACAAGTATTAGAAAGCATTACAATGGAACAACTCGTTACATCATTAGGAAATAAAATAAATTCTTCGCAGTAAGTATGCAGGTGCAATTCAAGCATATATTTTTTTGACTAAGTTGTAACCAAAATAGTTACAACTTAAGGTGATAAAAAGAAAAGTGAGGGAAAGTATATATGACTGTAATAATTAAAGCTTATTCTGATTTTATATGTCCATTTTGTTTTTTAGGAAAAGGTCCTTTGGATGAGATTGTAAAGGAAAAAGATGTAGAAGTAGAATGGATGCCATTTGAATTGCGTCCTAGTCCATATCCGAAAATTGATCCATGGGCAGAACCTGACAAATTGGGATCTTGGGATTCATTTATTCTTCCTACTGCTAAAAAATTAGGAGTAGAAATGCGGTTACCGCGTGTGTCACCGCATCCGTATACAAACTTTGCATTTGAAGGTTACCACTTTGCAAAGGAGCATGGAAAAGGAAATGAGTTTCACCATAGAGTGTTTACTGCATTTTTCCAAGAGGAACAAAATATTGAAGACATCGAAGTGTTAACAAAATTGGCGGGTGAAGTGGGACTTTCTCAGGATGCATTTAAAGAAGCATTAGTATCAAGAAAGTATGAAGCTGTACAACAAGAAGCTTTGAGACATGTGTATGAAGAAGCACAAATTATGGCTGTTCCAACGTTTATTATTGGTGATGAAGTCATTCAAGGACTAGCTAGCAAAGAAAGATTAGCGAAAGCGATTGATCAGGAATTAGAAAAAAATAAAATAAACGAATTAGACGGCATGCAATGTAATATAGATGGATATTGTTAGTACTCGATTGAAATGTATGTTATCAAGAAATCTATGTATATAAATTATTTTTAAATCAAACATGTATTGGAGGAATAAAAATGTCAGTAACTACAACAAATTTAAAAGATGCCATTATGAACCGTCGCTCTATTCGTAAAGTGAAAAAGAACGAAAATATTACGAGAGAAAGAATTAGTGAAGTTTTAAAAACAGCTCTATACGCACCATCATCTTTTAACATGCAAGGCGGACGCGTGGTTGTATTAATGGATGCAGAACATGAAAAGTTTTGGGATATCGTAAAAGAAACACTTCGCGCTCGTGTTCCAGCAGAAAACTTTGACGCAACTGTAGAAAGATTAAAAGGATTCCGCGAAGGCGTAGGTACAGTTTTATTCTTTGAAAATCAAGAAACAGTGAAGACAATGCAAGAAAATGCGCCATCATACAAAGATCAATTCCCATACTGGTCTCATCAAGGAAACGCCATGTTACAGTATGCAACATGGATGGCTTTATCTGCAGAAGGAATCGGAGCATCACTACAACACTACAATCCAATTGTTGATGAAGAAGTGAAACAAACTTGGGACATTCCAGCAGAGTGGAGTTTAGTAGCACAAATGCCATTTGGTGAGCCAAATGAACAACCAGGTGAAAGAACATTTTTACCTTATGAAGACGTTGTGAAATTTTATTAATATATACGAGTTGAGGAAACCGTAATGAGTCAACGAACGAATTTAGAAATTATTCGCAGCACATATGAAGGGTCAGCTTCTGAAAATGCTCAGCACTTATTGGCAGCTCTATCAGAAAATGTAGAGTGGACGGAGGCAGCGGGCTTTCCTTACGGCGGAACGTACATCGGTGCAGAAGCTATCATGGAGAACGTATTTAGCCGCTTGGCATCCGAGTGGAATGATTATAAAGCAAGTGTTCATACGTATCATGAAGTGAAAGGCAAAGGTGTTATTATCGCTGAAGGTGTTTACTCAGGAATGTACAAAGAAACTGGAAAAGCATTTCAAGCAGATTTTGTTCACGTATGGGAACTACAAGATGGAAAAATCGTAAAGTTTAAACAATATGTCGATAGTCATGTCGTTCAAAATGCTATGACATTGTAAGAAAAAACATGAATTGAATAAAGTAATTTGATGAAAAAACGTCTCAAGTTTTCTTGAGGCGTTTTCTTGTATAGTAATGTTGAAGTATTAAAAAATATAAATTTTTGAAACCAAAACATTCCATATTCTATCTAATAAGTGGAAGGAGGGATAAGATGGATGAAATAAAATTAGTGAAAAAAGCGAAAAAAGGTGATGATGCAGCGTTTGAACAACTCATTAGCCTCCATCAGGACCAATTATATCGAACTGCTTATATGTATGTACAAAATAAAGAAGATGCATTAGACGTAGTACAAGAAACTGTTTATAAAGCGTACTTATCCTTAGATCAATTAAAGAAACCAAACTTTTTTATGACGTGGTTGACGCGTATTTTAATACATAATGCTTATCAGCTGTTGAATGAGAAGAAGAAGGTTCAAAAATTAGAAGATAGCAGGGAATCTGCTGTTTACGGGGATGTACGGAACAAGGTAAACCAAATTGAGCAAAACATTGATTTACAAGTAGCGATTGGACAATTAAATGAAAATTATCAAACAGTCATCATTTTACATTATTATTATGATCTTCCGATAAATCAAATTGCTTGGCATATGCATGTACCTGAAGGAACTGTCAAAACGTATTTGCATAGAGCGAGAAAATCGTTAAAGAAATTACTAGGAGGGAGTGATGAGAATTGGATAAACAGTGGTTTAATGATGAAATAAACAAAATCGAAGTTCCTCGGGAAGAATTACATATAGCGATAAAAAAAGGTATGAATAGAGCACAACAAGAAAAACCAGCCAAAAAAATATACAAACGAAGAAAGATTGCATGGCTAACAGCAGCATCAGTATGTATGTGTGTGCTAGGGTCAGGATTTGTTTTTCCACAAATGAATCGTGTATTAGCAGAAGTTCCGATTATAGGGAAAGTATATGATTATTTTCATGATACGATAGGGCAAAATCTCACAGAGAGTAAACTTGTGACAGAATTAAATCAACAAGCAGTGAGCAATGGAATTAGTATAACGATGAAAAGTGTTTATTATGATGGTGGCCGGATTGGTATAACGTTTAAAGTTGATAATCCAGATAAAGTAGCAAAAAACGGCTCGAAAAATGATTTTTATTATACTGCTAAGATTGCTGATGGTGATCAGAAATGGATGAATAGTGCTTCGATGGATGGGAAAGTAACAAAGGACGGTTGGTTTGGCAATATTGAGATTGACTATCCAGAAAAAGAATTACCTCCAAATGCAACATTACCAATTACCATCACATCTATTGATGAAATGAGAGGATTTTGGAAATTTGATATTCCAGTGAAGCAATTAGAGAATAAAAAAATTAATACTCAGCAGTCCATTAGTAGCGAAGATCAAGAGCATACGTTTAACTTTGAAACAATTACAGTCGGCAAAGAATCATCAGCAATTGATTATAAAGCAATTTATCCGCTTGCAGGGGAGCACGATTTAGCACGAATTGAAAAAATAACAGATGATCAAGGAAAAGAAGTTAATATGTTCACTTCAGGCATTGAATTTGGCAGAGAAAAAGTGGGTGATCGTGTAGAATCTGAAGAACGTTCTATTTTCGGAAAAATTCCTGAGGATGCGGAGTTTATTACAATGTATCCTGTTGTACGATTATCTGAAAAACCAGTGATTGTTAAACTAAATGAAAAAACACCATTTGAAATAAAGAGTACGCGCAGTGATCTGAAAATAATTATTAATAAAATTCAGCATAAGAATCAGCGCTTAATTGTGCAGTACACACTTCAAAATGTGGATACAAAACGTAAATCTATGGATGAACTAATCAATTGCGGTGAGGTAATGAACCTAAATGATTCTGCGTATATAGATAAGGAGTTTGCGCCGATTGGTCATGTTATAAAGGGAAGTAACGTGAAAGTATTAGATAAGGAAAAATTGCAGTTTCAAGCAACGTTCCAATTGGACGGAGAGTATGGCGTGAAGAATTTCAGCTTAAATGATTATGTATTAGAAGTGGGGATGTCACCGTTCCATCCTGAGAAAACATTGCCGCCAGTTCAGGTTAAATTAAAGTAAAACGATCCTTCATGATTTTACGTGCAATTGGTTATAGTAACAAAGGAACTATAATCAAGGAGGCTACACCAGTGGACAACAGTAGTAACTTTTTAGAGAAATTGCACGATACACAGGAAAAAGCTGAAAGAAATAAAAAGCGTCAAGGTAACGGGAATCCAGGCAAAAAAAAGCCAAATAAAACGCACAAATAATCACGAAAAATTCATGTAAAAAAACACCTCCGTATTGAAATTGAGACAAGCGGAGGTGTTTTTTCTTTGTTTTTAGTCTTTTTTTCTTTCTCATGTACATCGCTTCGCATTTGCTTTTTTACTGCGAACATATAGCAAGACGAAAAGTGCGAGAACGAGTAAAACAACTAATAAGATAGAAGCATAACGGTGAATGGAATGGCCGATTAGATGCCAATCTTTCCCGAATATCATTCCTAATTTAATAAAAGTGAAACTCCATATGAATGCTCCCGTGTAAGCGTAAAGGCAAAATTTCCGAAAGCCCAAACGGGAAATACCAGTTAAATAGGCGGTGACATGCCTAACTCCCGGAATGAAGTAACCAAAAATTAATAAAGGTGGACCAATTTTTTGAAAGAGAGTTTGTGTCCGAGCTATTTTATTTTCGGTAATGTGCAATTTAGGACCAAATTTCTTTAAGAAGGGAAGTCCAAGTGTTTTTCCTAATATATAACTCAGTGTAATACCAATTGAAGAGCCAATCCATGCAGTTAGTAAGGCAAGAGAAAATACCATCTTTTTTTGAAATATAGAGTACCCTACAAAAGTTAACAAAGTTTCATCGGGTATCGGTAATCCGATAATTCCTCCAACTAAAGCAATGATCAGTCCGAAATATCCATAATGAGAAATGATATAAGTTAATTGCTGTTCTATTTGTAATCACCGTCCGTCTCATATGCATTAAGAATTACTATGTATTCTTTTTAGTTTCACCCAATTACATGTAATCATTACTATACGGATCATTTACTTTGCTCGAAATAGCACGCATAAAAACGCCCCGTAATTAAATACTAAACATATTAAATTTGCTATGTTCTTTATTATAATCCAAAAAGGGGCTGTAAGCATGATTTTAAAACAACCGTATAAGTTGTGGATTGCCTTAGTGAGCGTACTATTCATCATAACAAATCTCGTTTTTCCGCTTGAAAAGGCATTCGCAGAAGTGATGGATCATACGAAGTATCAAATGGATTGGAGTTATAGTAAATCTTTAAAGAAACCAATTCGAACTGAGCTTATTAAAACAGCAGATGGAAAAATTGCCTTTTGTTTAAATGTGCATTTAAAATCACCAAGCGGTCAGGATTTACCTGAAATAGGAAAAGCAGATATTGGAGTATACCGTGTATTACTCAATGGATATCCGCAAAAAAGTCCGCAAGAGCTCGGTGTATCGACTTGGGAAGAAGCGCATTATGCTACGCAGTTAGCTGTATGGAATGCGCTGAAGCAAATCGATATCAATGATTTAGATCATCGCAATAAAAATGTAGGAAAAGCAATGAAAGAAATTGTTGCGAATGCGGAGAGCAGCCAAGAAGTGCAAGAGATTACGATGAATGTCACTCCAACAGAAAAGCAAACAGCAACGTTAAAAGATGATTTTTTTGAAACCAATTTGTATACAGTTGAAACAAATGCGACAAAAGGTACGTACCAAGTGCAAGCAACGAATGCACCTGAAGGCGTAAAGTTTGTGAATGAAAATGGCGAAGCAAAAACACAGTTTAATGTAGGAGAAAAATTTCGTGTTTTAATTCCAAAAGCAACAAAAACAGGAGAATTTAGTTTTAAAGTTGTTGCAAACCTTTCGAAGTTACAAGCTATTAAATATAAAGGTACTCCTGCAATCCAAGATGCAACAGTTCTTTTAGAACGAGGAGAAGAGAAAACAAGTCCTGATTTGTTAGTGAATTGGGAAGCGCCAGCACCTTCTAAAAAGAAAAGGTAGTAATAAATTAAAAAGCCCAACGATTCGAGGTAGCATGAAACGTTGGGCTTTTTAATTTCTAAAATTTTTTTAAAAACGACGGACATAAAATCACATATCCTTTCGAATAATATAGTGGAGCGTTATAAACACAATATTTATATATAAAGAGGAGAGAAGGAACATGATAGAAAAATATGAAGATATTGCTGAAGTATTAAAGGTATTAGCACATCCTGTGCGTTTATGCTTAGTAGAAACAATGCTTACAAAAGGCCCTACGAATGTAACAACAATGTATGAAAAATTGGGAATGCCTCAAAGTACAATTAGTCAACATTTAGCTAAGTTGAAAGCTGCTAAAATCGTTTCGGGCACTCGAAAAGGATTAGAAATTTATTATGAAGTAGTGGATAATCGTGCAAAAACGATATTATTAAACCTTGCTTAAATGAAATAGTCATTTTTATGCTTTTGTAGTAAACGGGTGACACGGAAACTGTGGAACTTGCTACTTTCGCAAAAGACATAAAACACCCTCAATTTGGGGTATCACATTCCGATCACTTTTTCAGTCTAATGCTATTTTTTAACAGTCTAATACTTTATCGTAGATTTTAAAATATTTCTTAATAAAATATTAGGCTGTTAACCGAATAATAGAGAAAAGAAAATAAAAATTATAAAAAAGCGCAATTCTTTCAGAAAAGAATTGCGCTTTTTTATGTGAATTATATTTTTATGTCAGAAAAACTAACATGACTTGTTTTTTGTGTAAGTGTTAGTATTATTGAGTATTTGCAAGAAAAATAGAGAATTAAAGAGATACATTTATATGTAATTGTTGTTTTGTCGAAAATTGTTGATTTTTGAACGATTTTAGGATACAATTCAGTTTATGTGAGAAAAAAGGGAGGGGACAATATGATTGACATTTTAGAAAAATTCATCGGAGTAACGAATGATATTCTATGGACTTATGTTATTATTGCAATGTTAATTGGCTTAGGCCTTTATTTTTCTTTTAAACTTAAATTTGTTCAAATTCGTCATCTAGGGGAAATGATGCGTTTAATGACGGATGGATTGACAGGAAAGACGCGTAAAAAAGGTAGCGTTTCTTCTTTCCAAGCTTTCTGTATGAGTTCTGCAGCCCGTATTGGGATCGGGAACTTAGCAGGTGTAGCACTAGCGATTTCTTTGGGAGGTCCAGGTGCGGTATTTTGGATGTGGTTAATTGCGCTTATTGGGGCATCTTCAAGTTTTGTAGAGAGCACATTAGCGCAAATTTATAAAATAAAAGATGGCAGCGGGTTCCGCGGCGGTCCAGCTTATTATATGGAAAAAGGTTTAAATAAGCGTTGGATGGGAATTGTATTCTCGATCTTAATTACAATTAGTTATGGACTGATTTTCAACTCAGTACAAGCGAACACAGTTACACTTGCATTTAAGAATGCATTTGGTCTTGAACGTTATGTAGTTGGAATTGTACTTTCTCTTTTAGTTGGAGTTATTATTTTTGGCGGTGTTAAGAGTATCGCACGTATGTCAGAACTGATTGTGCCACCAATGGCAATTGTATATATTGGAATTGCATTGTTTGTTGTTATTAAAAACATCACATTGCTTCCAGATGTATTTACAGAAATCTTCATGAATGCATTTGGTTTACAAGAAGCAGTGGGCGGCGGCGTTGGTGCTGCGATTATGATGGGTATTAAGCGTGGTTTATTTGCGAACGAAGCAGGTATGGGTAGTGCACCGAATGCAGCAGCAACAGCGAACGTATCTCACCCTGCGAAGCAAGGGTATATTCAAACGATTGGTGTATTAGTTGATACGTTTTTAGTATGTACATCTACAGCATTTATCGTACTATGCTCTGGTGCTTACAAAACGCCAGGTTTAACAGGTATTGAGTTAACACAAGTTGCGTTAAGTTCACAAGTCGGATCTTGGGCAAGTGGTTTCTTAGCGATTATTATCTTTTTATTTGCTTTTAGTTCTCTACTAGGAAACTATTATTATGGTGAAACAAATATTGAGTTTATTAAAAGGAGCAAGACTTGGTTAACGGTATATCGTATTGCGGTAGTTGGAATGGTTATGTTCGGTTCTGTTGCAGCTGTACAAATTGTTTGGGACATGGCTGATTTATTCATGGGCTTCATGGTAATCACAAACTTAATTGCAATTGCATTTCTTGGTAAATTTGCATTTGCTGCACTTAAAGACTATGTGAAGCAGAAAAAGCAAGGGAAAGACCCTGTATTCCATGCAAGCTCTATCCCAGGATTAAAGAATACGGAATGCTGGGAAGATTCAGTTGCTGGAAAAGAAAAACAAGTAGGGTAGTAGTGCCAAAAGAGCATAGAAGAAAGGTTCTATGCTCTTTTTTTGGCTATTTTTCCCTTTAAAAAATATATTGCATTTCTGAAAGATAACGCTTACAATTTGCTTATGGATAGAACAAAATGATATCATTCTCATATTCCACATGAACTATGTAGTAGTATATAAATTTGCACAATGCAAACGCTTACTAGTGTAGGCGGTAAATTGTTTTTAGAGATACTTATTTTTTTAATCTGAATTGTCAGACGTCTATCGTTCAACAACTAATAGGGAATGATAGATTAGACAAAAAAATGGAGGATTCACGTATGAAATATGTCATGTTTCTTGTAGGATTAATTGCTGTATTTATACTAGCGTTTCTTGTAAGTAGCGATCGGAAAAAGATTAAATATAAGCCAATTGCTCTTATGCTTGTTATTCAATTAGGATTATCATATTTCTTACTAAATACACAGATTGGATATTATTTAGTTAAAGGAATTTCTGACGGATTTAGTGCAATTTTAAAATATGCGGATGCTGGAATTAGTTTTGTATTTGGTGGGCTTGTAAATAAAGGAGAATATACGTTTTTCCTTTCTGTATTACTTCCAATTATTTTCCTTGCGGTGTTAATTGGAATTCTGCAACACCTTAGAATTTTACCAGTTATTATTAGAGCAGTTGGATTTTTATTAAGTAAAGTAAATGGTTTAGGAAGACTAGAATCTTATAATGCAGTAGCAGCGGCAATTGTTGGTCAAGGGGAAGTTTTCATTACAGTAAAAGATCAACTAAGCAAATTACCAAAAAATCGTTTATATACACTATGTGCGTCTTCTATGTCGACGGTTTCCATGTCAATCGTTGGTTCTTACATGAAAATGATTGACCCTAAGTATGTTGTAACAGCACTTGTTTTAAACTTATTTAGCGGATTTATTATCATCCACATTCTAAATCCTTACGATGTGAGTGAAGAGGAAGATATTTTAGAGTTACAAGAGGACAAGCACCAAACGTTCTTCGAAATGTTAGGCGAGTACATTATGTTAGGATTTTCAATTGCAGTTACAGTAGCAGCGATGTTAATCGGATTCATTGCATTGATGGCAGCAATTAACGGTCTATTTGATTCTATTTTCGGTATTACATTCCAAACGATCTTAGGATATGTGTTCTCACCATTAGCGTTCATCATGGGTATCCCAGCATCTGAGATGGTAACAGCTGGACAAATTATGGCAACAAAATTAGTAACAAACGAATTCGTTGCGATGCTTGATTTAGGAAAAGCAGCAGCTCACTTAACACCTCGTACAATTGGTATTTTATCTGTATTCCTTGTATCATTTGCGAACTTCTCATCTATCGGAATTATCGCAGGTGCAACGAAGAGTATCGACGCAAAACAAGCAAACGTTGTATCTTCTTTCGGATTAAAACTTGTATACGGTGCAACGTTAGTAAGTATCTTATCAGCGATTATCGTTGGGGTAATGCTATAAAAAAGGAAAAAAGCAATGAGCTGCGGGCTCATTGCTTTTTTTGTTGCGTGCCCAGCTAAGCTGGGCACTGCTCACTGGTGAAAGTCCGGTCTAGGTAAGAATCAAGCCGCCTAGTAACTGACAGGCAATCGGGGGAGAAATTCTAAGATTGAAGCCCTGTGACAAAGTAACTTCTTACTAGAAGTGCGAGCGAATTAGCAGACCGTAACATAAAGTGAACCTTGCCGCCTCGTCAAGAGCACCCTAGCAATAGGAGAAGTCGAAATTAGTGAATACGTGGGACGGAAAAGAGGGATTTAATTTTCTTGGATTTCATCATCGGAAATTTCCAAAACATGTGAAAGGCGGGAAGAGAGTGCATATCATGGCACATGTACCGAGTAAGAAAGCCATGAAGAACATGCGAGAGCGCATCAAGAAGTACACAGAGCTTAGAAATAAACTGTACTTACAATTGAATGAGATGGTGAAAGGGTTAAACCGAATCTTACAAGGATTTAAGAATTATTATAGCCTATCTCCAATGGGGCAGAAATGGCTTGGCAAAATAGGCTGGTACGTTCTGGAACGACTGAATCTTTTCTGGAACAAGAAAAGAAATGTTCGAAAGAAACATATTCGTATTAAGGACTTGATGAAGAAAACAACATACACACTCGTGAAAGTGGGAAGCTAGAACAAAACTGAAAGCCAAAGAAAGAAGAACATCGGAAAGCCGTATGAGGGAAAACCTCACGTACGGTTTGATGAGGGGAAACCGGAACAGAAAAGAGATGGCAAAGCCATCTATAAGACATCTGTTTCAGTTTTCTACTCTACTACCTCTGAGCCCGCCTAGGCATGGCGAACTGCTCTTTACCGTTTAAAAAGAAAGAGGAGTACATAGATTATTTACAATACACAAAATCGTAACAAAGTAGACAGTATATTTAGAGATTTCAAAAGGTGTATGTCACTTTCTTGTTGAATAAGTTATGTAGAGAATTTTGATCAAATAAAAACCCGAATCATAGATAAACATGATTCGGGCTATCATTCAGATTAGTAAGCTAAGCTGAATAATCCTTTAATGTGTGATAAGTAACGAACGTTACTTGCTTCTTTCATTAATGATGCTGGTAAGCCTTTAAGTGGAGTTGAGCTTGCTCCGATTGAAGCAACAGCATCTTTACGTCCTAGACTTGCAAGTGTTCCAGAGTTTACTGGTGCGAACTCTTCGAATGCTTTGCCTTCTAGTGCCGCGTATAAGTTGTATCCAATTAACTCACCCATTTGCCAAGCGATTTGTGCAGTTGGTGGGTATGGACGACCGTCTGGAGCGAAGACAACAGCGCTGTCTCCAGCAACGAATACGTTTTTGTGAGAAGTAGATTGTAGGTATGCATCAACTGTTGCACGACCACGGTTTACTTCAAGACCTGATTCACCGATTAATGGGTTACCTTGTACGCCGCCTGTCCAAACAAATGTGTTAGCAACGATTTTTTGACCGTCTTTTAAGTCGATTTCATTGCCAGCAACGTTTGTTACAGGAAGACCTGTTAAGAATTGAACGCCGCGTGCTTCTAAGCTAGTAGTTGCACGTTCAATTAAATGGTCAGGTAATACTGGAAGGATTTTTGGACCTGCTTCAACAAGAAGAAGTTTAACTTCTTTTGGATTTACGCCGTGGCTTTTTGCAAGCTTTGGCATAATGTCAGCAAGTTCACCAACTAGCTCAACGCCAGTTAATCCGCCGCCGCCGATTAAGATTGTAGCATCAGCTTCGTTTTTCGTTTTAGCGTATTCACGAATACGGTCTTCAACGTGTTTGTAGATTTTGTTTGCATCAGCAGCAGATTTTAATACCATGCTGTTTTCTTCTAGTCCTGGAATACCGAAGTAAGCAGTTTTACTTCCTAAAGCAACTACAAGTGCATCGTAAGATAAAGTAGTGCCACCAGCTAGTTTAATTTCTTTGCTATCAACTGAGAATGACTCAACTGTTGCAATTTTAAGATCGATGTCTTTACCTTTGAAAAGTTTTTCAAGTGGCATTGCAACTGCTTGCTCAGAAACGTTACCTGCTGCAAGGCGGTGTAGTTCCGTAATAATTTGATGTGTTGGATATTGGTTGATAACTGTAACTTGTGCTTCTGATTTGCTGTAATGTTTACGTACATTTAAAGCTGCAAGAAGTCCGCCATAACCAGCACCTAAGATGACAATTTGTTTTGACATAGTATGATATCCCCCGTCTTTACTAATTGTTGTGTAAGAAAGAATTATTTATGATTGCGTTCTGCAGTAATTTGAAGATAAGCGTTTACAAAGCGAAACATTTTTTGTGCTTGCGGATCTTTTAGCATTCTTAAAAGGCCAAAAAGACCGATAACTTCGTTGCTTTCTTCAGCGCGATCTTTCGCTTCGATAGCAGTTGCAGCAATGGTTTTCACTGTATCTTTTACAGGTTCTGCAAGTTCTTGGATTGCTCCAACAGTATCATTTTTTAATACTTCATCAGTAGCGACTGCTTGAGCGAAATCATAAGACTTTGTTAAAATGTTAACGAGCTCAGTTAATTTTGGAAGTTGTTCTACTAATGTAGTTAAAGACTCTTGAACTTCAGGCTTTAATAGCTGATCAAGTACATCAAGCTGTCCTTGGCTAGCTGAAATTTGTAATGATTTTTGTTCAGGCTTTGTTTGAGTGATTGTTTCTGGCATCTCCAATTCTCCTTTACGATAGCAAGATAGCAATACTTCTTAAATTTTTGGTAATGAAAGAAGATTCCCCATTACAGGTAAGATTTCTTCGTCCGTAACAACTCGAGGAAATTTGTAAAACTTTACACAAAGATTTAGGGCAAAATGCTCTTAAAGTTACTATTGCCGGTGAATATGTCTTTTCAAACCGTTGCAACATTCGAATGAACTATAAGTAATCACCGAATCTGAAATAGTAAATTTTAAAAGGCTAGTTGCGTCCTCTAGCTTATGGACTTGTCCAGTAAAAGACTTTGTCTACCAACTGAGTATATTATATACTATAATACACCTATGTTAACATAAAAATGATTATTAAGCATTCGATTTTAATGACTATAATCTACGAACTTACAGGGCGTTATATCTGTTGTTTTATTTCAATTTTACAATGTAAGAAGCATAAATTGACGAAAGCGGTTGATTTATGCTTTTTTTGTTTGCGTGCCCAGCTAAGCTGGACACTGCTTACTGGTGAAAGTCCAGTCTAGGTAAGAACCAAGTCGCCTAGTAGCTGACAGGCAACTGGTGGAGAAATCCTAAGGTTGAAGCCCTGTGAAAAAGTAACTTCTAATAGAAGTGCGAGCGAATCAGCAGACCGTAACATAAAGTGAACCTTGCCGCCTCGTCAAGAGCACCCTAGCAATAGGAGAAGTCGAGCCTGGAGTAAATAGGCGAAGACCATGGAAGATGTGAATAACTTGGAAAGGCAACATCGAAGAATCCCTCGGGGTAAGGAGGACGGTATGTTGATAAAGTAGTGTCTGGAAGTGGGGAGGCGCTCCTTTGCCCTTTCTTTTAGAAAGGAGAAATGAAACCTATAAGCGTAAGTGAAATGGTGGAATGCAAATAGGGAGTCGGAGGAGGTCATAGTACTGAACATCATAACGACAACACAAGGTTATGTAGGGAAGGACCTCTACTTTGTTCATAAGTTGGAAGGAGGTAAGAGTGAGTGAATGCTGGAAACAGCTAACTACACCAATGTGAAAGCTCGAGAACTTCGGAAAACTTTATATCTTTGTGCCAAAGTTAAACATAACTGAATACCAAAGAAAGAAGAACATCGGAAAGCCGTATGAGGGAAAACCTCACGTACGGTTTGATGAGGGGAAGCTGAAACAGAAAAGAGATGGCAAAGCCATCTCTTTTCTGTTTCAGTTTTCTACTCTATTACTCAGCTGGTGGAGTAAACGTGCGTTTTTCTAATTCAGCATCTAACATAAACAATGCGTTTGAATCGTTTGTAATTCGCTTTAATTTTTGAATGATGCTATCGAAAGATGATTCTTCTTCAACTTGCTCGTCAACGAACCATTTTAAGAAGGTGATCGTAGCATGCTCGCGCTCATCCCACGCAATATCAGATAAGTGATAAATTCGCTTTGTAACTTCACGTTCATGTTCGAGTCCAGTTTCAAAAGCAGTTAAAATGGATTCGTACTCGTTATTTGGATTCTCAAATCCAGTAATAATAGCACGCTCACCGCGATCATTAATATAATTGTAAAGCTTCATTGCATGGAAACGCTCTTCCTCTGCTTGTACAAGAAAGAAGTTGGCAAATCCATCGTAGTTTTCTGACGTACAGTAAGCCGCCATTGCCATATACACATGGGCGGAGTAAAACTCAAAGTTCATTTGATCATTTAGTGCTTCACGTAATGTTGGAGATAACATAAAAAAGCCCCTTTCATATTATTACGATATAATCATATCGTAATTGAAAATAATTCTCACTTATTATTCGAATCGCTTGGAGAGTTTCTTAACATGCGTTTCCATAATATCTTGTAAATCTAAATTATATTTTTGCGCTAAAATAATAAGATTTCCTAAAACATCTCCAATTTCTTCTTTTAATTCAATTGTTAATTCTTCTTCGCTCTTTTTTCGTTCATCTGGACGATCACGACCAATTTCAATAGCACGCACGACGCGAGAAACTTCGCCCACTTCCTCCGCTAAAAAATTAACACGAATAAAGGAATTATATTGTGCCCAGCCCCGCTCATAATAAAATTGTTCCACCCAGCTTTGAAATTCATTCGTGTTCATCCTTTTCCCATCCTCCCAATATGTAGTATGATTACATTGTAGCATAACAATATGTAGTTTTGGGGTGGAGTAATGAAACGTATTTGTGTATTTGCAGGATCTAATGTTGGAGAGCGTCCAGAGTTTCAAACAGAAGCTCGGCAGCTTGGTGAAATATTAGTTCAAAATAATATAGAGCTTGTGTATGGAGGCTCTTGCGTTGGATTAATGGGAGAAGTAGCGAATCAAGTATTAGAGCTAGGCGGCCGTGTAACAGGTGTCATGCCTCGCGGATTATTTAGAGGAGAAATTGTTCATCACGGCTTAACAGAACTAATCGAAGTGGAAACGATGCATGAGAGAAAAGCGAAAATGAGTGAACTTGCTGATGCATTTATTGCACTTCCAGGCGGTTATGGAACATTTGAAGAGCTGTTTGAAGTGGTATGTTGGTCACAAATTGGGATTCACGAAAAGCCTGTTGGATTACTGAACATTGCAGAATTCTACACACCGTTATTACAAATGGTGGACCGTGCAGCAGAGGAAGGCTTTATGAATCCATCGAATAAAGAATTGCTTGTATCTGCAAAAACGGCTAATGAGTTGATTCCTAAAATGAAAGAGTACAAACGACCAGTGATGGGGAATAAGTGGAAGCAGTTAACATAAATAAAAAACCGAGCGGAATTGTCCCGCTCGATTTTTTGGTGTGATATTTGTCGAATGTGGTCGAAGGGTCTTTATATTGTGTCGAATCGCCGATATATTGTAAAAAACGCCGATAAATGATGCGTTTGCGCCGATATATTATGAAAAGCGCCGATATATCGCTAAGCTGCTGCCGTTTTTCTTATTGATTCAAGAATGCGCGTAACATCCATGCGTGTTTTTCAAGTTCTGTATAGATGCCAAGTAGTAAATCAGATGTCGTTTCATCGTCTGCATCTTGTGCGATTTCCATGCCTTTTTTGAGTTCAAGAAGCATTGCTTCATAGTCTTTCATAATTGCTTCGACCATTCCTTCTGCAGTTTCTCCGTAAGCTGCTTCTTGAACAGAAGATAGTTCTAAGTATTCTTTCATTGTTGCTACTGGTTTGCCGCCGATTGCTAAAATACGTTCTGCAATTTCATCGATGTGCGTAGCTGCTTCTGTATAAAATTGTTCGAATTTCTCATGTAATGTAAAGAACTGAGGTCCTGTTACGTACCAGTGGTAGTTGTGTAATTTTGTAAATAAAACGTTCCAGTTTGCTACTTGTTTGTTTAATACTTCAATAACTTGTGTATTCATAATATCAATCTCCTTCACGTTTTTTTGTTTTATATCAATTACTAATTTATAATTATAATAATCTAATAGAGGGTATAAAATCAACCCATTTTGCATATATAATTTTAAACATTTTGTGACGCAGGTGTAGGTTTAAAACAGGAGATAATGTGACATATAGATAAAAGAGAATAAATAGAAGGGAGAATGAAGATGCAGCTTCTATCTCAAAAGATATATCAACAAGCTGGGAACTGGTATGTACTTGATGAAGATTTTCCATGGGATATAAATCAAGTGCAGAGGGATGTGTTCTCATTAATTGAACGGCGTGAGGTATCTGTATTTTTCTGTGATACGTGTGAAACAAATGATGTGTTAGTCCGACTAGGAGAAGAGGAAGAAGAATTTTTATTTCCGCTGAACGGATTTTATCATAAAGAACAGCGTTTAATTTTCGTTTGTATGTGGCAGGAGTATGAGTGCTTATTGGAAACATTGTTGCATGAGTTTCGGCATGATATGCAGCATGAACGGAAGTTATTATATGTCGGTAATGAAATGTATGAAAAGCGGTGGATTGAGAAGGATGCAAGAGTGTTTGCGAAGAGAAAGATGAGAGAATATAGGAGAAGGTGTGCAAACTAAAACATAGTGAATCCGGCACTATGTTTTAGTTTTACTTACAAAAAGAAAGTAATTGACATTTCTATAGTTTAGTTCTAAACTATAGTTACAAAGCTTAGCGAGGTGATGGAATGAAAACAGATGAACGACTTGGTTTATTAGTATGGTTTCGTTTATCACGCTTTTACAACCAAAGTATTAGAGAAACGAATCAACATTTAAAAAAATGGGATTTGTCTGCTGCACAATTTGATGTATTAGTACAAATTGGGACAGGGGATCGTTTAACGCAGCAAGAATTGGGTCAAAAGCTTTTCGTTACAAAAGGAAACGTTACGCAGCTTTTGAGTAAAATGGAGCAGCTTGATTTGATTCAAAGAGAGCAAGAAGGAAAAACGAAGTATCTTTCCTTAACAGAGAAAGGTAAAGCACTGTATGAAGAAGTTGTTCCGCCCCAAGAAAGATTTCAAGCAGCGCAATTTTGCAAGTTGGATCGCGAGGAACAGAAACAGCTGTTAGCATTACTTCGTAAATTACAATCATAAAAATTTCAAATAAATATCTCGAGTTCGAGATAAAATGAGGTGAAGGATATGTTCAAAAAAATTGATCATAAACAAATGGGAAGAGCAAATCACGGTTGGTTAAATACACATTTTCATTTTTCATTTGCAGATTACTACAACCCAAATAATATGAGATTTGGTGCACTTCGCGTAATTAATGATGATTTAGTAGCAGCACAAACAGGATTTGATACGCATCCACACCGTGATATGGAGATTATTTCTTATGTAGTGGACGGAGCATTAACGCACCAAGATAGTATGGGAAACCGCGGGACAATTGAGCGCGGTCATGTGCAATATATGAGTGCTGGAACAGGTGTCTTCCATAGTGAGCACAACTTAGGAGATGAAACATTGCGTCTTCTGCAAATTTGGATTTTACCAGACCGCGCTGGCCATATGCCAAATTACGGTGAATTTAAATTTGATTGGAGTAAACGTGAGAATACATGGTTCCACATGGTTTCACCAATTGATGGCGGTGCACCGATTGAAATTCATCAAGATGCAAATCTGTATTCTCTTGCTTTAGAAAAAGGAAAAGAGATTACATTCCCAGTTGGTGAAGGGCGTCAAGCTTACTTGGTTCAAATTGAAGGAAGCGGCATTGTGAATGGTGAAGCGTTAGTGATGAGAGATGCAGCAGAAGTAATTGAAGAAGATATCCACATTCAAGCAGCAGAAACAGCTCATTATTTAGTAATTGAGATGAAGAAACAATAATTAAGAGAAACTTTCAACAGTGAGGGGGCTTACTGCCCGTTAATAAAAAATATGCCACGAGTAGCGTCTACAGATAGCGCTGCTCTTTTTTTGTATGAATTTTCTGTCGAAATTTTCTAAAATTTAAACGGAAGGTTATTACTATTATCTCTAGAATTGTATAAAAGTGTCAAAACATTAGGGGATGGGGAGTGTTGTTTTTGAAAAAGAAGGTTTTATCTTCAACGTTAGCTTTATCTCTAGCTTTAGGGGCATTTGCGACATTAGGTACGTCACGTACATATGCAGCAGAGCAAAAAATTCAATACAACCAAGAATTTCAGACACCATCTTATATTGGGGAAGAGTGGAAAGCACCGGAAGGACTAGATAAAAAAGAAACGGTGTTTGAGTATTTAAAGAGTAAGAAAGACATGTTTAAATTAGCAGGAAATATGGAGAAACATTTTGAAATCGTCGGAGAAGAAAAAGACGCAGAAGCGGGAACAACGCATGTGAAGCTTATTGAAAAATATAATGGTGTTCCTGTATATGGCTCTGACCAAACAGTAGCACTTGATAAAGACAATAATGTGAAAGCATTTTTCGGACAAGTTATTCCAAACTTAGAAAATAAAAATATCCCAGCAACTGCAAGTATTTCAGAAGATGAGGCTGTAAATATTGCAAAAGCTGATATTGAGAAAGAAATTGGAAAAGTAGATAACTATGATGGTATTAAGAAAGATTTATATGTATATGAAAAAGAGGGACAATATTATCTTTCCTATCTTGTAAAAGCATCTGTTTCAAATCCAGCACCAGGCTATTGGCATTATTTCGTTGATGCGACAAATGGTAATGTGATTGAAAAATATAATGCAGTTGATCATATGGCTGGGTTTGGATATGGTGTGTTAGGAAATCGAACAACGTTTGAAATGTCACAAAATGAAAAGACAGGCACTTTTCAATTATTTGATGGCACGCGTGGACAAGGTATTCATACATTCGATGCGAAGAACATGAATGAATTTATATTTAACATATTGTCACAATGGCTTGGATATACAGGTGATGAAATTGAAAGTAGAAACAAATTCTTTGAAGATAAAGCAGCTGTTGATGCGCATGCTAACGCTGAGAAAGTATACGATTATTATAAGAAAACATTTAAGCGTAATTCCTTTGATAATGAAGGGGCGAAATTAATCTCTTCTGTTCATGTAGGGGAAAACTGGAATAATGCAGCGTGGAATGGTGTCCAAATGATGTACGGGGACGGTGATGGAAAAGTATTCATTCCATTATCAGCAGGACTTGATGTTATTGCGCATGAGCTGACTCATGCAGTAACAGAATACTCCGCAAATCTAGAGTATAAAAACGAATCGGGTGCATTAAATGAATCGTTATCTGATATTATGGGTGCGATGGTAGATCGTGATGATTGGGAGATGGGAGAAGATATTTATACGCCAGGTAAAGCGGGAGATGCACTGCGTTCTTTAAGTAATCCTGCTGCTCTTCCAAATCCATTAAAACCAACTGAAGGTTATCCAGATCATTATAGTAAACGCTACACAGGAACAGTTGATAACGGCGGTGTTCATATTAATAGTAGTATTAACAACAAAGCTGCATATCTCGTTTCTGAAGGTGGTACACATTACGGCGTTGCTGTAAATGGTGTAGGCCGCGCAGCAACAGAGAAAATTTATTACCGTGCTCTTACAAAATATTTAACTGCAAACTCAAACTTTAGCATGATGCGCCAAGCTGCCATTCAAGCGGCTGCAGATTTATATGGTCAAAACTCTGATGCGGTATATGCTGTAACGAAAGCGTATGATGCAGTAGGTGTAAAATAAGAAACGAAGAAGACCTGACTTTAATAATGTCAGGTCTTTTTTTATCTAATCGCGAATTCCTAGTGCGATTTTTGCCATGCGTGACATACGTTCTTTGGACCAAGGTGGATTCCAAACAACATTTACTTCTATTTCGTTGACCTCTGGAACATTTGTCGATAATACCTTTTTTACATCAGATACAATTTGTCCAGCCATTGGACAACCAATAGAAGTCATTGTCATTGTAATAACAGCATTATTTTGTTCATCAGTTGTGACATCATATACTAGCCCAAGGTTTATAATATCTACACCAAGCTCAGGGTCAATTACAGCTTCTAAATTGGCATATACTTTATCTTCTAAAGTTTGAGACATACGAACACCTCTATTCATGATTGATAGTTATTCTCATTATACAAGATGAGAAGAGAAGATGCAGTGATTGAGCTCACAGCATTTTTTTCTAGATCAAAAAAGTATTCCTCATAAAGTTTCACTTTATCCTATTTAATCATATTTTAGTAATCTCCAACTTCGACTTATACGCGCTATACATAGAAGAAAAACTCTCTTCATTTTGAAGAGAGTTTTTCTATATATTTTTGGCGATCAGTGTATATAGTCCAGGGATGCGATGTTCAATTCCTTCCGGCGCGTGAGGTGGAAAGACCCATTTTTGCTTTGCACCACATTCTTCTGTGAGCTCTTCGATACGGAGTCCTGCTTGGGCGATTTTTGTTACAATTTCTCCTAATGTCCATCTGCGAATCGTATTTTTAGGTAAAGAGGAGCGCTCTGCTTCTGATAAGAGCATACTGTAGGCTACATCTACTTCGATTACATTTTCATAAAAGTAATTCCCATTTGCGATTGCTTGGTTATCTTCTATTTGCAGAAGTTTTGTATACATTGGATGATAGTCGCGTAAAAGGAATGTTCCACCTTGTTTTAGTAATTGAGAAATAAGTGTAAATAAAGGCTCTAAATCTATGAAATAGTGGAGCACACCAAGCTCAAGTAATACTATGTCGAATGAGCCTATTGTTTCTGGTAAATCTAGTACATCCGACACGATGTATTCAATATGTGTTTCAGCGGCTGCGGCAAGTTCTTTAGCATATTTCGCATTACTCTCTGAAATATCGACAACTGTTACTTCTGCTCCTAATAATGAAAGGGCAACCGCTTTACTCCCCTTTGATCCCATTAAATTTATAACTCGTTTTCCTTGCACTTCACCGATGTAAGGCAAATAATAAGCGACCTCGGCAGTAGGGTTTTCCCGTATTTGCTTGCTAAAAGAATGCAGCGTTCCGTGGCGATTTGTCCAAGCTTCATAAGCGGCTTTACTCCAGCCCGCTTTATTCTTTGCGCTTAATTGCTGTTGATTCAAAATGATCGCTCCTTTCCGTGAAGGAGTATAAATTCTTCATAAACCTGAAAATTCCTTTCGATGGAATGAATTGCAATTTTTTTGTAATAAAACAAAAATAGTTTGATTTTTCTGTATAATATTATAAAATGTAAATTACATATGAAAAGCGTTGAAGAGGAAAAGTAGAATGAAATCATTCTTTCCAGAGAGCTTCGGTAGCTGAGAAGAAGCAAGAATGCTCATTTGAACAATGGCCTCTGAGCTTCGTCCTGAACTTATCGCTTGATAATAGTAGGCGGCGACGAGTGTTGGCTCTCGTTATCAAAGTCACAGTATACGAGCAATAGTTGCTCCGTACTTGCAGAGGTCAGTCGTGTAAGCGATTGATGAAATAAGGTGGTACCACGACTGTATATACAGCCTCGTCCTTATCTTTTTAGAAGATAAGGACGAGGCTTTTTTATTTTTAAAGGGGGAATGTAGGATGAATATTTTTATTGGAGGCGCTTGGCCATATGCAAATGGTTCATTGCACCTTGGTCATATTGCTAGTTTACTGCCAGGAGATATTTTAGCACGTTATTATCGCTTAAAAGGAGATAAGGTGTTATATGTATCAGGAAGTGACTGTAACGGTACACCGATTACGATTCGTGCTAAGCAGGAGGGAGTAAGTGTAAAAGAAATTGCTGATCGCTATCATGAGGAATTTGAGCGATGTTTTCAAGAGCTAGGTTTTTCCTATAATTGTTATACACGTACTGACTGTGTTCATCATCATGAAGTGGTTCAACATATCTTTTTAGAACTGTTAGAAAAAGGGTTTATTTATAAAAAGACTGTAGAACAAACATATTGTGAGACTTGTGCGCAGTTTTTGCCGGACCGTTATGTGGAAGGGATTTGTCCGCACTGCGGTGCAGGAGCGCGTGGTGATCAATGCGATGCATGTTCTGCTATTTTAGATCCGATAGATTTGTTGGAGAAAACATGTAAACTATGCGGCAATGCACCGACAATTAAGGAGACAGAACATTTTTATTTTTCATTAACTTCATTACAGCAGAAGCTAGAAGAATATGTAGAAACAGTAAAGAAAAATGGTACATGGCGTGAGAACGCCGTGCAGCTGACGCAGCGATATTTACAAGAAGGGTTACAAGACCGTGCTGTTTCAAGAGATTTGCCAATTGGAGTAAGCGTTCCAGTTGCTGGGTACGAAGATAAGAAGGTGTATGTTTGGATCGAGGCTGTGTCTGGTTATTATTCAGCAAGTAAACAATGGGCACAAGAAACGAACTGTGATGATACATCATTTTGGCAAGGGGATACACGAACGTATTATGTGCACGGCAAAGATAATATTCCATTTCATACAATTATTTGGCCAGCCATTTTGCAGGGAATACAGGCGAAAGCGTTACCAGAGTATATTGTGTCTAATGAATATTTAACGGTGGAAAAAAGGAAATTATCTACGAGTAGGAACTGGGCTGTATGGATACCAGAAATGTTAAAGGAATATAATCCTGATTCGATACGTTATTTTTTAACTATAAACGCACCAGAAAATCGAGATACAGATTTTTCGTGGCGAGAATTTATTTATAGTCATAATAGTGAATTGTTAGGAGCATATGGAAACTTTGTTAATAGAACGCTAAAGTTTCTTGAAAAATATTATGAGAATACTGTACCAGTTGGAAAAATCAAGCAAGAAATTGAAGGGAAGCTAAAAGGATTATATGTGGAAGTAGGACGATTGATTGAAAAAACGTACTTTAAACAAGCGCTAGAAATGATTTTTGAAACGATTCGCTATGCTAATAAATATTTCGATGAAAGGCAGCCATGGAAATAAATAAAAGAGGACAAGAGAGCCTGCGATGAAACAATGCGAAATTGTGTTCATTTCATTGTAAATTTTGCACAAGTATTAGCGCCGTTTCTTCCGTTTTCAACTGCACAAGTACAACAAATGTTAGAGGTTTCTCAGAGCAAATGGAATTACATTGCTGAATGTCCAGCTTGTATTTCGAATGTGTCACCTCTATTTGAACGTATTGATGTGAAGAAAATTGAGGAGGAAGTAGAAAAGCTGTACGGGTCTTTAGGATAAAATAAATATCTTATTAGGTTAAACAGCGTGAAATTCGTATATGTTTGATAGAGTTTTTAGATTTTATGTATTTGTCCAAGCAGTTTTTTGGAATTTCCATTTTATAGTAAGGGAGAGCTATTCACATTTTAATGGAAAAGTTAAGGAATCAGGGCACATAAAAACGTTAAAATATGAATGTCCTTTCTATTATCTCTATAAAAAGGAGGGAAATTTGAAAATGGATTTTGGTAAAAAACATGATAATGATGAACGGCCGACTGTCATCTTTGAAAGAGACGGAGAAAGATTTGTTGTTATGCCTTCTCCATCTGAAAAAAAGAAGAATGTGATTGTCATCAACAACCAGTTTACTAGTGCACCAAATACTACACAAATCGCGAGTGGGGCCGGACGAAACAGTGCTGCAGGGAATAATGCTGCTCTTGATTCATCGAATAGTGAACAACAACAAAGTGTGGGGGCTCAGGGAACAGCGAGAAATACAGGTATAGAAGGTAATCAGACTGAACCGCACACTGAACATGAACATTGCCACGATGAGCAAGAAAATGTGATTGTTATCAATAATCAAATCAATGTAGGTCAGGAACAATCTGCGGCTACTCAGGTTGCAAGTGGGGCTGGAAAAGACAGTACAGCTGGAACAAATGCGGCAATTGAAAGTTCCAATACTAAACAGCAACACGCTGTTGGTGGCGGTGGCCTTGCAGAAAACGATGGTGAGAGAGGCGACCAAGTAGAATCCTAACCTAACTACCTGGAACAAGCTTAAAGAAAATTAACTTCTTATAATTTGCGTTATCGTGATGATATCCTAAGCTTGCTACAAAGTACGAATCAAGGTATTATTTCTTACCTTCTGGAATAAATGGCAAGTAAGGTATTAAGCTAATGAGTACTTTAGTAACTATCGATAACATTAATTATGTGAATGAAAAGTCCCTTCAGATCTTAAAATGTACCCTTTGTAAAGGACATTAATGTAGATTGACATAATTGTACCAACTTAAGTGACACGATTATCCCTACTTTGTTTATTTGGGTACCGCCAACATTTCGGAAATTTTGTATGCTAAGCGAATTTTAACCTAAAAAAAGTCGAATTCCTGTACGCTAAGGAACCGACTTTTTTAGATTGGCTTGTTCAACTAAAGCACCCGTTAGTTCAAGAAAAGTGTACCTTTCAGCAAAAAGCCAAAGGGTACACTTTTGTGTGCAGTATTTTTCTTTTCTTAACTGGTAATGCGTAAGCCTGTTATACGGTAGTTTGTTTATACTCTACGAATCATTTTTTTGTTTTTTCATTTTAAATTATTTGATTGAGTGTTACCTACGATCTAAAAAAAGTTCGAATGAACGCAAAGTGAGACAATATCTTAAAGTTTGATTAATATTATTTCTTATCCAATGACTTGTGTGAGCCGTCACAGTTGGGCTGCTTTTGAGATAGCCCACAAGTACAATCATTTAATCCCTTTCCATCGAGAATTCTCTGGATATATTTTTCAACCCTTGACTCTCGAGTTTTGGATTGTTTGGGTTGAGAAAAATAAAGAATGTATGCTCTTTGCCGTCCCGGTGTCAATGATTTAAAAGCAGTTTTAAAAGTAGGCATTTCATCCAATTTATTTTGAAGTTCTTCAGGAATTATGAACTCTTTATGCTCTTTCTTTTTCACTTCTAAACCGGCTTTTTCAACTTCAATGGCTTCATAAATATAGGCTTTCAAGATGGTTTCCATTTCAACTATTTCTTGAACATTGGTGAACCGAATCTGGCGCCCCGCCTGTACATTCTCCGTTTGTTGGATTAGAATCCCATGAGTATCCTGTAACAAGGCACCTTTGTGAAACAGAAGCGCACAATATTCTTTAAATCCATGTATTAAAACTATGTTTTTTTTCTCAAACGTGTAACAAGGATGCATCCATTTAAATTCTTCGGTTAGCTCACAGTCAAGAACGATATTTCTCAACTTCTCATATTCTTCCTTCCACTCTTTGGCTGCATTTAAAAATTCATCAACCTTAGGATTCATTCTACTATTTATCATCAAGGAACACCCCTCTGCAATTTTACAATCAGCTGACAGTCAAGAATAATCATACTCAATTTCCCCGATTCTTTCTGTAACTTTTTGGCTGCATTTAAAAATTCATCAATCTTGAATCATTTTCCATAATCCACTTGGCAAGCTTTCTTGATTTTCCGGGAGAAGGACTCGAAGTATCCTTTGTGCGCACAGGAATGAATTTTGGAAGAGAACAGTTTGGAATCCATACGGTTTCTTTAGCTGTTGCAGCATTTAATGAACGAGCGGTTAAGGTGTATAAGAAAGTTGGATTTGTGCCGGTTCAAACGCTTCTGCAGCAAACAATTGGGAGTGAGTATGAGTTTGTGGAGATGATTTCCAAATAGTATATAAAAAACCCCTTCTTACAAAAATGTAATCTTATTGTAAGCCATTGAGATAGTACTCCCGGTAACACGTATTATACAATAATAATAATACGAAATGAGTACGTTATAGAAGATTGAATATCAGCAAGAAAAGGAGAGATCGACATGGAATGGGTTCATGAATTATTTCAACAATACGGGTACTATGTTGTACTCGTTGGACTGTTGTTAGAGTATATTGCATTTCCGTTTCCGGGAGAGCCAACATTAGTGTATGCAGGATATTTAGTGCATACAGGTGAGTTACACTTAACATTATTAATCTTCTTCTCTTTTCTAGGGACAAGCGTTGGTATGACAATTCAATATTTTGTAGGAAACAAGCTCGGTATGCCATTTATTCAAAAGTACGGAAAATATGTCTTTCTAACGCAGCGTAAAATTGATTTAACGCGGAAGTGGTTCGATAAGTATGGGTATTCCCTAATATTTCTTGCATTTTTTATTCCTGGTGTGCGTCATTTTACAGGGTACTTTGCAGGTATTATTAGTTTACCATTTCGCCGCTTTGCGATAACAATTTATTGCGGGGCATTATTTTGGGTGTCATTCTTCTTAGTAGGCGGTTATTGGTTAGGTGGAAACATAGATGCTATTTTTGGAGTGTTTGAAGATCATATCGGAAAGATTATTATCGGTGTTGTTGTGGTCGTGGCAGCAGGTGTAGCGATAGGGTTCCGTAAACAAATTAAACGTGTGTTTGCTCAAACAGTAAATTAAAAATATCCATTCTATGTCGAAAAAGGTGGTCTCTGAAATGTACCCTTTACAAAGGGCACATTTCAGAGACCACCTTCTTTTCTATTACGAATTACTTTCCATTTGAACGTGGTTTTCATCCTGTAATAAATTAAAGATATCTGCTACGCAAAATGCGATAAACCAAGTCCAAAGACCATGGAAGAACGCTGTACTGAGTTGCAGAGGTAAATCATAAGTTGTTGTTGAAAATGAGATACAACCGCCGACAATTCCAATCATCGTTAAAAGTGTCGTTTTTCTTGCGTTTTCTTCCGGATTAAAAAGGAAGAGAGTAAACAAACCTAAAATTGAAGCGCTTACAATAGAATCGATTCCATTCATATATATATTTTCACCAGTATGAGTATTTGTCCAAAAGCATACGAGACCACCTGCTATGGCAAATAATGTTGCAATTATAAATCTAATTCGTTTGTTCATACGTTCATCTCCTTTATCATCATAATTTGAACAGGAGGACCTGAATTTTAATTAATAAAAATTAAATAAGAAGCTATAGTCATTATCTACTTTTATGATATATACATAGTATAACATGTTTTAGATTTGAACAAAAATAATTATCTGATATTTCTAGTTTTTGATGTTTCAAATAGTTATAAACATCATTTCATTTTCTTCTATATCATAAAGTGAAACTTCCATCAGTGGGGGTTTTTTTCATCCCCCACTGATGGTTAGTTGAACCAATCGGGCTTTTACGGGCAGTTATCCCCCACCTATCTTCTTCGATTTTCTCTGAATCTTGAGGTGGGGGTCTTACTGCCCGTTAATGCGGGATAAAGTGAAACTTCCATCAGTTAGGCTTTTACGGAACTCTTTTATATGCAAATAAAAACGCAAGGATTTCCTCCTTGCGTTTTGTTATATACGTTTAAATCGTCCAACCACTTCTACTGTTTCTGTAATGTTAATAAAAGCATGGCTATCAACGTGACGGATCAGACGTTTAATTTCTCCTAATTCATAGCGCGTAACAATTGTGTAAATCACTTTTTTCTTATGATCTGTATATCCACCGACAGCATCAACCATTGTTACACCGCGAATCCCGTTTTGTAGTAATGCTTTTTTAATGGCACTTCCTTTTTCTGTAACGGTCATCACTGTTAATTTAATGTGCTTTGTATGAATAGAATCGATGACTTTACTTACAACAAATCGGCTGATAAGTGTGTAAAGTGTAATATCCCATCCAAAAATAAAACCACCGACTGCAAGTAGAATAAGGTTAAAGGCAAAAATAATGGATCCAATAGAAATATCTTTATGTTTTGCTACAATTAACCCAATAATATCGAATCCACCTGTTGAAGAGGCAAACCGGAAAATGATTCCCGTCGCAGCTCCGCATAATACACCACCAAAAACAGAAGACAACAAAACATCCTCAGAAATTTGATGAACTGGAATGATATTCATAGCAAGAGTCGATACAGCAAGAAAGTATGCTGTTAAAAAAGTTGTTTTCTTTCCTAAGTAAAAATAGCTAAGAAAAAGTAGTGGAATGTTTAATAAAAAGATGAGTGCACCAATACTGTAGTGCATTAAGTAACCGATAATCATCCCAACGCCAGCAAAGCCGCCACTAATCATGTGGTGTGGAATAAAAAACATATTCATTGAAAATGCATAGAGAATTGAAGCAACTGAAATAACAACAAGTTGAATGATGAATTCTAAATGCAATGTTTTTGCAGCTCGGAATGATAAAAAGGCGGTATCGGGAACGTAATCGGCGTCTCCTAGTTGGCCCATAGTCTGTTTTCATCTCCATATTCGTTTTTTATTACAAGAAGAGAATAATGCTTTTTTCAAGCACTGGCAATAGTTTTATTATTATACAAAAATTTTATAAAATTTTTACAATTTAAGTGTATGGATAAAAACATGAATATGTAAAATATAAGGAATTTACATGTTGAAGTAGTATGATATAATCCTGTCATAAGGATGTGAAGAGATGGAATTCCTGTTGCAAGATGCAATGTTATGTATATCTGTTGTAACAACGGCACTTTGTTTATTAGAAGTCTTATTTCTCACTAATGTTTCACGTTTTGTACGTCAGCAAACATATAGGGGCAGACAGAAAGCTTTCGCAGTCGTTGAAACATGTGAGGAACATATAGGGAATAGCTTACTTTTCTCTATCTTTTATAAACATGGAATGGCCCACTCAGTTCGCAGGCAAGAAGCAAGCGGAGAGAGTGACGATGTAGGTCCGTATATAACCAATGTTTCGCTAACGAATTAAGAAACATTGGAGGAATATATATATGTTTAAATCATACCGAGCTTGGCTCGTAAGTTTATCTTTATTACTTGTTGTTGTTTTATCTGGTTGTAGTAATGCGAATGCAAATGCAGGACCAGTTGATGCGAATAGTCCAGGATTTTGGAATCACTTTATTGTATATCCAATTTCTGTTATGCTGCAGTTTGTGGCGCACCATTTGCCGAATCATAGCTTTGGGATTGCCATTATCATTATTACGATTGTAGTTCGTACGATATTACTGCCGCTGACGATTACGCAATATCGCAGCCAATTAAAAACGAAAAAAATGCAGCCAAAGCTTCAGAAATTGAAGGAAAAGTATGGCGATACGACGAAGAATCCGGAAAAACAAAAGCAATATCAACAAGAAATGATGACTTTAATGAGAGAGGGCGGTGTAAACCCGCTGATGGGTTGTTTACCATTGCTGCTGCAAATGCCGGTCTTCTCAGGATTGTACTATGCAATTAGTCACACGGAAGAGATTCGTTCATCTTCTTTCTTATGGGTAAATTTAGGACATGCAGATCCTTATCACATTTTACCTGTCCTTGCTGCTATGTCAACATTCCTGCAAATGAAAGTATTTCAGTCTAATATGACAGGAGAGCAAAGCCAAGTATTAAAAGTCCAGCAGTTTATAATGCCGGCAATGATTTTATTTATGGGATCTGCTGCACCATCAGGACTTGTCTTGTACTGGATTACAAGTAACTTATTTACTGTGATTCAAACTATAGTATTGAGGAAAGTTATGGATCGTGAAGATGTACAAGTGCAAAGCGCATAAGAAAAGTTTACTTTTATAAAGTGAAATTTCCATCGATGGGGGCATCCGCCCGCCTAATCGGGTTTTTACTGCATAAATAAGACAGTGCTCTAGTGAGCACTGTCTATTTTTTTGTGATTTCGATATACGAAATTGATGCATTAATGTAATGACCACTTGTTATCGGCTTGATTATGAAGGAGCTTGGAGGTTAATAGAGAGGAAACTTTATATCTGTTATATTATACCGGTATAATTTGTGTATGTAATATAAAACACTCTTGCATTTTTTCAAAAATTCAATATAATGAACAGTAACAACAAAATTCGACAATATAAAAGTATTGATAAGGACATGATCTATTTTTTACGATTCTCAGAGAGGGAAGCCTTAGGCTGTAAGCTTCCTAATACGAAAGAATAGTTTACCACCTTTGAACTGCAGCAGTGAACGAACATCTAGTAATTGTTTGCCGGCAACAGCCGTTATCTGAAACTTGAGCAATTGGCGTTTTTTGTCTTCGTGTCAATTGGAACAAGGGTGGAACCGCGAATCAAACACTCGTCCCTTTTTTTAGGGAAGAGTGTTTTTTTTATTTTATTTAGATCAAACTAGGATTAGAGGGAGGAGACGCAGTATGCATCACGATGACAAAAATAAAATTGGCCTAACAGTCGCACTATCAATCGTTATCGGAACAATTATCGGTTCTGGCGTATTTATGAAGCCGGGTAAGGTATTGGATTACGCAGGTAGTTCTAACATGGCAATCTTTGCTTGGGTAGTTGGGGGTATTTTAACATTAGCAAGCGGTTTAACTGTTGCAGAAATTGGGGCACAAATTCCAAAAAATGGTGGTTTGTATACGTATTTAGAAGAGATTTATGGAAGATTTTGGGGTTATTTATCTGGATGGATGCAAACACTTGTATATGGACCAGCAATTATTGGAACATTAGGATTGTATTTTAGTTCGTTAGTTTTGAACTTTTTCCATATTGATAAAGTGTGGAATTTACCAATCGCGATTGGGACAGTTGTATTTCTTGGTGCTGTAAATAGTGTTGGAACAAAGTATGGGGGTATTGTTCAAACTGTGACAACGATTGGGAAAATGATCCCGGTTGTACTTATTATTGTGATGGGACTTTGGAAAGGGAATAGCGATATATTTAACGTCGTTGTACCAGAGTCCGCAAATCAAAGTATTGGGATGGCAATTTTAGCAACATTATTTGCATATGATGGTTGGATTTTACTAGCGTCTATCGGTGGTGAAATGAAAAATCCAACAAAGCTATTGCCAAAAGCACTGATAACTGGAATTCTTGTGGTAACAGCAGCGTACGTATTGATTAACGTTGCATTATTAAAAGTGTTACCAGCTCCGCAAATTGTTGCACTTAGCGAGAATGCAACAGCGAAAGCAGCTGAAGTGTTATTAGGTGAATATGGCGGGAAATTGATTAGTATTGGTGTTATCGTTTCAATCTTCGGATGCTTAAATGGGAAAATTTTAACATTCCCACGCATTCCAGTATCAATGGCAGAGCTTGGCCAGTTGCCGTTTTCAAAGTTCATTGCGAAAATTAATGATAAGTTTAAAACGCCAGCAAATGCAATTTTTGTAGAGATTCTACTTGGTATTATTTTAATGATTATAAGTGATCCGAATAAATTGTCCGAGATTTCCGTATTTATTATTTATATTTTCTATATGATGACATTTATCGGTGTATTTATTTTACGAAAACGTAATGCAGGACAAAAACGTGAATATAGTGTTCCTTTATATCCAATCGTACCAATTATAGCAATTTTAGGCTCATTATTTGTAATTGGAAGTGCGATTATCAATGATCCATTTAGTTGTTTCTTATCAATTGGTATCGTGCTTACAGGATTACCGGTTTATTGGTATTTGAATAAGAAACAGGTTAATTAATAGAGATTTTGAAAATAGGCATCTTTTAGAGATGCCTATTTTTTTGTGTAAGGATATTGAAAGAGATTGTGGAATATCTTGTTACAAGGAGGTGGATGATAGTGACAATGTTAACGTCTGTTATTGGTTTTCTATTTATCCCGCATTAACGGGCAGTAAGCCCCCACCTCAAGGTTCAGAGAAAAGCGAAGAAGATAGGCGGGAGATAACTGCCCGTAAAAGCCCGATTGGTTCAACTAACCATCAGTGGGGGATGAAGAAAACCCCCACTGATGGAAGTTTCACTTTACGATACTTCCTATTGTAGTACTTGCTTTTGTGTTTCGGTGGATTCGGTTTATATATATGAACTCAGAAGAACAAATGAAACAAAATCAGCAAATTATTTCATTATTATCCGATATAAAGAAACAAAATGAAGAACGGACATGAGGGAAAGTTCATTTCCAGCCATGTCCGTTTTTTTAATAGCGTAATTTCATTAAAATACTTCGAATTTCCTCATCGTTCATAAATAAATCATGATGCTTTTCTGTAATTTTCGCAAGGGCAACGTCATGATAGAAAAATTCTGTGAAAAATTTAACGAATGGCTGAGACATTGTTTTCATTGCTTGCCATGAATTTTGTTCAACACCTGCAAATAAAATTTCATGATCATCGATAATGATGAGTAAAAAGCGCTCAAGTGCATCATGTTCTTCTGTTGGAATGAGGAGGTGAATTTGTTCTAGTGTTGTATCAAGATTCCCTACAACAAGTGCTTCTATCTCTACACCTTGCTTTTTCTTCTCTTCTAATAGCGGCATATATTCTAGGAACGTATCATTCCATGCAGACATACGAATGGATTTCTTCGCTTCCTGCACAAGTTGTTTACTTTGCGCATGAATAGAAGACTGCATTTTTAAGCTCCAAACACGGTCATCTGTAAATATTTTTTTCGATACGTTGTTTTGTAACTCTTCAATATTTGATTGAAATTCTGCGGTTAACTTTTCGATAGCAAGCTGAAGCGGCAAGGCGATATATAGTTTTTTCTTTTCAGAAACAGAATCCATCACCATGCCTTTATCAATAAGACGTGCCAATACTTCGTATATCTTTGCTTTCGGAACACCAGAATACTTCACGATGCTCGTTGCATCAAGCGGCTCTTCGCTTGAAACGAGGACTTCGTATGCTTGACTTTCATATTGTGAAAAACCGAATCTTTGTAACATAGTTCCTCCTGAACGAAAATTTCTTCTTTCTTAAGAATAAGGAACTCTCTTCGTGAATACAAGAGAAGAAGCTTCTTCTCTTGTGATTGAAACAGAAGCGGCAGCTGATAAGCTTGAACATAGTGTACAGTCTATTCAAAATTTAGTTGAGCTTATTAAAGGAATTTCTGATCAAACAAATTCATTAGCATGAAATGCTTCCATTGAAGCAGCGTGTGCAGGGGAACAAGGAAAAGGTTTTGCTGTTGTTGCAGAAGAAGTACGGAAATTAGCGGAGCAATCAAAGGAAGCGACTGGAGATATCACATCTATTATTGGAGAAGTGCAGCATGAAGTGTCTCGCGTTGTAGAAGTTGTCGGCAATTTAAAAGAAATTGCAAATGTACAAGGTCATGTAACGACCGATGCTGAGAAAGCATTCAAAATTGTTATTTCTATTGAAAACATTTCTACTGAAGTGCGAAATATTGGACATGAGCAGAAAGATATTACACAAGTTATGCAAACCATCGCTGAAACAAGTCAGGAGAGTGCAGCTGTATCAGAAGAAGTTAATGCGGCGACAGAAACACAGGTATCTCATCTAGAAAAAGTGTCAGGAACGATGAAGCAATTAACGGTGGAAATGAGCCATTTAGAAAAGTTAGTAGAACAATTTAAAATAGAACTTTAGGCTGTCGGGATTTTCCCGACAGCCATTTTTGAATGTTTTTTGGGGCGTATTCATCTCGTATATTGTCGGAAGGTCGATATGTTGTGTCGAAGCGCCGATATATGAAGAGATTGCGCCGATATTTCGTGAAAAGCGTCGATATATTGAGATTGTAACCTTTTTCATATTTAATTATGGACAGCTTGGAATGTGAGGGTGCCGTTACTTTCTGTTACCATTAATGTCCCGCCAATAGCTTGTGTTGTATATTGATGGGATGTACGATCAGTTAATCCAAGTTGTTCTAAAATAGACATAACACCTTGCTGACCAAGAGAAGGGTCTAAACTCAAAATAACAAGACCTACCGTTGCATAAAAGGCTGAAGTGTCTTGTTCAGAAGCATCTGAACCGACAACAGCAACAGCACCGATATTGCCGTTAGATTTATAAATTGTCGTGCCAAATCCTAAACCATTGCTGAATGTTCCATTGTACGTAACGGTTGCTTGATCCTCTGTGAATAGCTTAACATTTCCTAATTTATATCCGGACGGCTTTCCAAGACGATTAAAAGTGGAAACAAATTCTTGGATAGTTCGAGTTGTCTCAACTTGTGCTGGTTGATGTGGATCAGGTTGGCTCGGTTGAGGAGCAGGTTGTGGAATAGGAGCTGGAGCTGGTATTTGTTCTGGTGGAACTGGCTTTTCAACTGGAGGAGAAGAAGTTGGTTTTTCTTTTTCTTTCTCACATGCTGCTGTTCCTAGCAGAAGACTTCCTGCTAATAATGAGGTAATAAATAAACGTTTCATGGGCCACTCCCTTTCAAAGTTGCGAAAATGCGATTTTTTGCAGAAGTGATACCAATATATGCAGGGCGGATAGAAAAGAGTTACGGTAGATAAGCATATTCAGAGAAAATAAATTAGTTTATTGAATTCCTTCATTTCAAATAGAGCATTAGGTTATTAAGTGATAGATAGTTCAAAAGATGAAAAATAGATTTACGTAAGTATATAATGTAGGAAATTAAGAAGAAAATTTTGTACAATAATAAAGTGGAACTTTAATCAGTGGGGGCCCTCGCTGATTATTAGTCGAACCAATCGGGCTTTTACGGGCAGTTTATCCCACACATAACTTTGAGGTGGAGGTATTACTACCCGCAAATAGCGGGATAAAGAATCTACAGAAGAGGTGAACAGAAATGGCAATTGTTGATGTTACCATTATTCCAGTTGGAACAGGAACTACAAGTGTAAGTGAGTATGTAGCAGAAATACAAAAAGTACTTGAGAAAAATGCAGATCGCGTGAAGTATCAATTAACACCAATGAATACAATTATTGAAGGAGAACTTCCGGTGTTATTTGAAGTCATTCAACAAATGCATGAAGTTCCATTTTCTAAAGGCGCAGGCCGCGTAGCAACAAATATTCGCGTTGATGACCGCCGTGATAAAGTCAGCTCCATGGAGAAGAAGTTACAGTCTGTACAGTCGAAGTTATAAAGTGAAACTTCCGTCAGTGGAAAGGTTTTTCATCCCCCACTGATGGAAAGCTCTCATCAATCGGGCTTTACTGCCCGTATAGGGGAAGCAGCTAAGTAGGGCTGCTTCTTTTTTTATATGACTTAAAAAAGCAGGACAAGAAATTTGTTTCTATCTTTAAATTTCTTTACTATCAAATATGAAGAAATACGAAGGAGGGCTAGAGGGATGAGTGACAAATTTCAAGAACAGTTTGACGGCTTGCTACAGAAGTATACAGAGCTATTATTAGGAGAGAGCAACGAAGAATATAAACAAAAGGTTGAGAAATGGGCATTATATTCGTATATTGCTAAAACGATGCCAGCTCTTGTAAAGCATTGGAATGAAACGTATCCAGATGCAAAAGAAGAGATGGTAAAGTTAATTACAGAAATTAAAAAGCGAAATGATGAACATAGACAAAATAAGTGAAAAATAGGAAAAGGCTACTTGTATAAGTGGTCTTTTCTTATTTTTGATGAATAGGTATATGAGTTATTTTTATATAATGTTTGTTTATCTGTATACCATTTTTTATATGAAATGGAAGGAGTGTTTATAGAGAGGAGAAGATGTTAAAAAACATTTGTCGAAATTATTTTTCGTAGAAGGCATTTTACTATATTGTTACTCATACCTCCGAAATTTCTGTATGTCGAAAAATTTTCATTTCGTTTTTTCCTTTTAAAATTCGACTATGCAAGCATTCCACTATTATTATGTTAATTATCTAAATAATTATTTGTATCAAATAATTTTAAACAATGATATAATTTAGAAGAGGGGTAAAAAACAGACAAAGTACAGTCATAGGGGTGAAATACATGGAACAATTAATGCGTAACTCTTTCTTGTTTTTATCAAAAAATAAAGCGCTAACAAAACTAGCGAAAAAATACGGTTTACGTTTTGGAGCAGGACGCTTTGTTGCGGGAGAAACAATTGATTTAGCAGTAGCTGCAATTAAAGATTTAAACAAACAAAACCTTTGCGTTACGATCGACTATTTAGGGGAATTTGTTGATAACGAAGCAGAGGCAAATGAAATGGCGGATGAATCGATTGAAGCGATTCGTGCAATCGGTCGCGAAAAGCTAGATTCTCAGCTTTCATTAAAAATGACTTCTATGGGTTTAGATATCTCAGAAAATTTAGTTATGAACAATATGCGCCGTATTTTAGACGCAGCGAAAGAAAACGGTGTGTTTGTAACAATTGATATGGAAGATTATTCACGTTGCGGAAAAACAATTGATATCTTCATGAAACTAAGAGAAGAATATGATAATGTTGGTACAGTAATTCAAGCGTATTTATATAGAACAGAGAAAGATATAGATGATTTGAATGCGTATCATCCAAATTTACGTCTTGTAAAAGGGGCGTATAAAGAGTCTGAAGAAGTTGCATTCCCAGAGAAGAAAGATGTAGATGACAATTATAAAAAGATTATTAGAACGCACTTATTAAATGGTAATTATACAGCAATCGCTTCACATGATGATGCAATTATTGAATATACAAAAAAACTTGCTGAAGAATACAACATTTCCCGTGATCAGTTTGAATTCCAAATGTTATATGGTATTCGTACAGAGCGTCAACTTGAGCTTGTGAAAGAAGGATATAAAATGCGCGTGTATGTACCATATGGAAACGACTGGTACGGCTACTTCATGCGCCGCTTAGCAGAACGTCCAGCTAACGTAGCATTCGTATTAAAAGGAATGGTTAAAAAATAACCAAGGAAGTTTAAACTTCCTTGGTTATTTTAATTGTTCAAAAGCATAGTCTGCCATCTTTTTTGCATCAGGGTACAGTGTTTTGCGGTCAGAAGAGAGGACAACGGTAATAACCCTTTTACCGTCTTTTTCATCTATTGTGACGACTGTATATTCTGCTAATGTAGAAAGACCGCTTTTACTTCCAATCGCATGTGGATCAGCGTACAGTTCTTCACGTCCATAGTTTGCGATTTTTTTCGTTTGCATGGATGTATGTATAGTTGTATGAATGGTATTCATATCCTGCAAGACTTCTGGATACTTTAATACTTCTTTTGTAATAAGTGCTAAATCATATGGTGAAGTTTTGTTTCCAAGCGCATCAGCCCCGCTTGCATTTTTAAACGTTGTATGTGTCGCTCCGAGCTGTTTTGCTCGTTCATTCATCATTTTTGCGAATTTTTCTTTGGAACCAGCGATATGTTCTGCCACCGATTCAGCGATTGGATCGGCGCTAATAACAAGCATCAACTTTAATGCCTCATCGCGCTTTAGCTTTTCTCCAGCATGTAGTGTAATCTTTTTACTTTGGCTTTCTGTTTTTATTGCATGTTCTGTAACGGTAATTTCTTCATCTTCTTTTACATTTTCTAGTAGAAGAAGAGCAGTCATCATTTTCGTTACACTTGCTGGGTAGGAGCGTTCATGTTCACGTTTTCCATATAAAACTTCTCCTGTATTTGCATCGATTGTCACGCCGTACTTTCCGTATATATCAGGCTGGGCAGCACTGGCTACTTTTTGTCTGTGTGTATATAAGGAAAAGATCATCGTAATAAATAATGTAGCAGTAATAACAAGTAGTGTAATCGTTCGTTTCATTCTGTACCCTCTTTTATGTATGGAATAGGCAGCGATATAGCCTATTTTTCATTATGCCACGTTCGCTGCCTATAGTTGTACTCTTATTTTTCACCCATGTTTTGTTTTTTATATTGCTGATTATTTCCTTGTCGGCCTTTTTCGATGCCGCGATCAACTGGACCAGCATTTCCTGTTACGCTTGTAGAACTAATACCTGCTTTTGATGGGTTTTTCTTAATTTTTGCCATAAGTTATGCCTCCGTGTGATCAAATTTATCCCGCTTTAACGGGCAGTAAGACCTCCACATCAAGATGCAGAGAAAAGCGAGGAAGCTAACTGCCCGTAAAAGCCCGATTGGTTCAACTAACCATCAGTGAAAAAATCATTCACTGATGGAAGTTTCACTTTATGGATTTTTAAAGTGTGACTAACCTTTTTAGGAGAAGGTGTTTTAAGAAAGGAAGTTCACTACATATCATGCCCAAAATATAAAAAAAGAAATAATTTCAGAAAATTTTATCTTTAAATATATTGCGAAAATTTAAACAATATCATATATTTATTAGTAGAGGCTCATTCATAGATTGCGACGTTTGTCGAAAAATTGAATGAGCATTCATTCAAGAATAAGGGGGAGAATTGGATGTTCCAAATTAAAAAGGCTGCAGTTCTTGGTTCTGGTGTAATGGGTTCTGGAATTGCTGCGCATTTAGCTAACATCGGTATACCGACATTATTGCTTGATATTGTACCGCCAACGCTTACAAAAGAGGAAGAAGCGAAGGGACTTACATTAGAACATAAAAGTGTACGAAATCGTTTCAGTAACGGAGCGCTGCAAAAATTGTTAAAGCAAAAACCAGCTCCTCTTACAATGAAAGAAAACTTAACGTTAATTGAAGCTGGCAATATGGAAGATGATATGGAACGCCTTGCTGACGTTGATTGGATTATCGAAGTTGTTGTTGAAAATTTGGAAATTAAGAAGAAAGTATTTGAGAAAATAGAAGCTGTTCGCAAGTTAGGTTCTATTGTTAGCTCAAATACATCGGGTATTTCCGTTGAAAAAATGGTAGAAGGGCGTTCAGACGATTTCAAAAAACACTTCTTGGGAACGCACTTTTTTAACCCTCCACGTTATTTAAAACTTCTTGAGATTATACCGACAGAAGAAACAGCTCCTCATGTGTTAGACTTCATGAAACTATTTGGCGAGGATGTACTTGGAAAAGGTGTTGTTGTTGCAAAAGACACACCAAACTTTATTGGAAACCGCATCGGTACGTACGGACTGCTTGTAACACTGCAAGAAATGGTAAAACGCGGTTATAGCATTGGCGAAGTAGATTCAGTAACAGGCCCGTTAATTGGCCGTCCGAAAAGTGCAACGTTCCGCACATTAGATGTTGTCGGATTAGATACATTTGTTCACGTTGCAAATAACGTATATGAAAACGTGCAAGAAGAAGAGCGTGAAGTCTTCAAAGTACCAGCTTTCATGCACGACATGTTAGAACGAAAATGGCTTGGAAGTAAGACAGGTCAAGGCTTCTTCTTAAAACAAGGAAAAGAGATTTTAGAGTTAAATCCTGAAACGATGGAATACGAAGCACGTAAAAAATTGAACACGGCTTCTGTTGAATTAAGTAAACAGGAAAAAGGATTAGCAAACAAATTGAAAGCGCTTGTATATGCAAAAGACCGCGCTGGCGAATTATTATGGAACATTATTACGCCAACTCTTCTATATTCAGCGAAGCTTATGAAAGAAATTGCTGATAATATTGTTGCAATTGATAATGCAATGAAGTGGGGCTTTGGCTGGGAGCAAGGACCATTTGAAATTTGGGATGCAATTGGCGTTGAGAAGTCCGTTCAAAAAATGGAGGAAGACGGTCAAGTTGTTCCTGCTTGGGTAAAAGAGATGATCGAGAAAGGCATTACATCGTTCTATAAACATGATAATGGTGAGAGCTATTACTATGATAACGGTGAATATAAACAAATCGTTCGTAATAAAAAGGCAATTTCTTTAAAACAACTGAAAGAGAAAAATGGCGTACTGAAGAAAAATAGCGGTGCGAGCCTTATTGATTTAGGCGATGGCATCCTTTGCTTAGAATTCCATTCAAAGAGTAACGCAATCGGTATGGATATTACGCAAATGATTAATTACGCTGTCGATGAAGTAGAGAAGAATTATAAAGGACTTGTCATTGGAAACCAATCGAAGAATTTCTGCGTTGGTGCGAACCTTGCGATGGTTTTAATGGAAGCGCAAGATGACAATTATTTTGAAATTGAGTGGGTCGTGAAAAACTTCCAAGATGCAATGATGAAAATGAAGTACTGCTCAAAGCCAGTCGTGGCAGCGCCTTATGGGATGACACTTGGCGGCGGTACAGAGGTTTGCTTACCGGCAGCTAGCATTCAAGCGTCTAGCGAAACGTACATGGGATTAGTAGAAGTTGGTGTTGGTTTAATCCCTGGCGGAGGCGGCAACAAAGAGTTATACATTAAACATTTGAACAAAATGGCAAATGGTGTTGAATTTGATCTGCAAAAAGTTGCAAACAAAGTGTTCGAAACAGTAGCGATGGCGAAAGTTTCAACATCTGCACAAGAAGCAGCTTCTCATAACTTCTTAGGCGATAAAGATGGTATTAGCGTCAATGGCAATCACTTACTATATGATGCAAAACAAAAAGCGCTTGCGTTATATGAAGCAGGTTATAAAGCGCCTGTTCGTAAAAAGATTCCAGTTGTCGGTGAAACAGGATATGCAACGCTTGTACTTGGGGCAGAAGCAATGCACTTATCTGGCTATATTTCCGAATATGACTTACACATTGCGAAAAAACTCGCATATGTCATTGCTGGCGGAAAAATCCCATATGGAACAGAAGTTGATGAGCAATATTTATTAGATGTGGAACGCGAAGCATTTATCAGTTTAGTGAGCGAAATGAAATCACAAGCAAGAATGCAGCACATGCTTGTAAAAGGAAAACCATTACGTAACTAAGGGGGAAGAGTGTTCATGAGAGAAGCTGTTATTGTTGCAGGGGCAAGAACGCCAGTTGGGAAAGCGAAGAGAGGATCATTAAAAACAGTACGTCCCGATGATTTAGGGGCATTAGTTGTAAAAGAAACATTAAAACGTGCGAATAACTATGACGGTCCAATTGATGATTTAATTTTTGGCTGTGCGACGCCAGAAGCAGAGCAAGGTTTAAATATGGCGCGTAATATCGGTGGATTAGCAGGACTTTCTTATGATGTTCCGGCTATTACAATTAACCGTTACTGCTCTTCTGGACTGCAAAGTATCGCTTTCGGTGCAGAGCGTATTATGCTTGGTCATTCAGAAGCAGTATTATCTGGCGGTGCCGAATCTATGAGTTTAGTGCCGATGATGGGACACGTTGTTCGCCCAAACAACCGCCTTGTTGAAGCAGCTCCAGAATATTATATGAGCATGGGACATACAGCGGAGCAAGTAGCGATGAAATATGGAATTTCCCGTGAAGAGCAAGATGCATTTGCCGTAAGAAGTCATCAACGTGCAGCAAAAGCATTAGTGGAAGGAAAATTCGTAGATGAAACAGTACCGGTGGATGTAACACTTCGCACTGTTTTAGCAAATAACAAATTACAAGAAGAAACAATTGTGTTCTCACAAGATGAAGGTGTAAGAGCAGATACGACGTTAGATGTGCTTGGGAAACTACGACCAGCATTTAACGTGCGCGGTTCGGTAACAGCTGGGAATTCTTCGCAGCTGAGCGACGGCGCAGCAGCAGTGCTACTGATGGATCGTGAGAAAGCAGTAAGCGACGGACTAAAGCCGCTTGCGAAATTCCGTTCCTTCGCAGTAGCAGGTGTACCGCCAGAAGTAATGGGAATCGGTCCGATTGCAGCGATTCCAAAAGCGTTAAAATTAGCAGGCTTAGAACTATCTGATATTGGTTTATTTGAGCTAAATGAAGCATTCGCTTCTCAATCGATTCAAGTTATTCGCGAACTTGGACTAGATGAAGAAAAAGTAAACGTAAACGGCGGAGCGATTGCCCTTGGACATCCACTTGGCTGTACAGGAGCGAAACTAACATTATCTCTTATTCATGAAATGAAACGCCGTAATGAGCAATTCGGTATCGTAACAATGTGTATCGGCGGCGGAATGGGTGCTGCTGGAGTGTTTGAGTTATTGTAAAAAATAAAAAGTGGAAGCGGCTCGCTCAGAATGTGAGGGGGATGGAGCTTCTGACATAGAGGCGTCCTTTGCCTCGCAGGAAGAAGCGAAGCCACCGAACATTCTAACCGCTGGAACTGGATTCAATAAAAGTGAAACTAGATAGATAAAGAGTGGAAGCGACTAAAGGGTATGAAAACAAACAAAGGGAGGGCTAGCTTCTCTTACAACAAGAGAAGCAGCCTATGAAAATATGAAGGAGGAAATTTTTCATGGAAAAAATAGTAGGAAGTGCAGTAAAAGGCGGCAGCTTTTTAGTTGATGATTTTACAATTGATCAAGTGTTTACACCTGAAGATTATACAGATGAGCATAAAATGATTGCGAAAACGACAGAGGACTTTATCGTAAATGAAGTACTACCAGAGCTTGAATATTTAGAGCAGCATGAGTTTGATCGTTCTGTTCGTTTATTAAAAGAAGCAGGTGAGCTTGGATTATTAGGTGCTGATGTACCAGAAGAGTACGGCGGCATTGGCCTTGATAAAGTTAGCTCTGCGTTAATTGCAGAGAAATTTTCTCGTGCGGGCGGCTTTGCGATTACGCACGGTGCTCACGTAGGGATCGGATCGTTGCCAATCGTATTATTTGGTAACGAGGAGCAAAAGAAACAATATCTTCCTGCATTAGCAACAGGCGAAAAGCTAGCTGCGTACGCATTAACTGAGCCAGGATCTGGATCTGATGCATTAGGAGCAAAAACAACGGCTCGTTTAAATGCGGAAGGTACACACTATGTATTAAACGGTGAAAAACAGTGGATTACAAACTCCGCTTTCGCTGACGTATTCATTGTATACACAAAAGTAGATGGCGAACATTTCACAGCGTTTATCGTAGAGAGAGAATACGCTGGCGTATCCACAGGCCCGGAAGAAAAGAAAATGGGTATTAAATGTTCTTCGACTCGTACGTTAATTTTAGAAGACGCATTAGTGCCAAAAGAAAATGTACTTGGTGAAATTGGGAAAGGTCATGTAATCGCATTTAACATTTTAAATATCGGCCGTTATAAATTAGGTGTTGGTACAGTTGGTTCGGCTAAACGTGCTTTAGAAATTTCAGCACAATATGCAAATCAACGTCAGCAGTTTAAGCAGCCAATTGCTCGCTTCCCATTAATTCAAGAGAAGCTTGCAAATATGGCAGCGAAAATTTATGCAGCGGAAAGCTCTGTATATCGTACAGTTGGTTTATTTGAAAGCCGTATGAGTACATTATCAGAAGAAGAAGTAAAAGACGGTAAAGCTGTAGCAGCCTCTATCGCTGAATATGCAATTGAGTGTTCTTTAAATAAAGTATTTGGTTCTGAGGTATTAGATTATGTAGTAGATGAAGGTGTTCAAATTCATGGTGGTTACGGATTTATGGCAGAGTACGAGATTGAAAGAATGTACCGCGATTCTCGTATTAACCGTATTTTCGAAGGTACGAATGAAATTAACCGCTTAATCGTACCAGGTACGTTCCTGCGTAAAGCAATGAAAGGTGAATTACCACTTCTCGAAAAAGCACAAAAACTACAAGAAGAATTAATGATGATGATGCCGGAAGAAGTAGGCGATGAGCCATTAGCACTGCAAAAACATTTAGTGAAGAATGCGAAGAAAATCGGCTTAATGGTAGCTGGATTAGCTGTTCAAAAGTATGGTAAAGCTTTAGATAAAGAACAAGAAGTTCTTGTGAATATCGCTGATATCGTAAGCAACCTATACGCAATGGAATCAGTAGTTCTTCGTACAGAAAAAGCAATTAAAACAACTGGCCTTGAGAAAAACAAACAAAAAGTATTATACACTGAAGTATTCTGCCAAGAAGCGTTTAATCAAATCGAAGCAGATGCGAAAGAAACAATTATCGCTGTAGAAAATGGCGATATGCTGCGCATGATGTTATCTGCGCTTCGTAAATTCACTCGTCACACACCGCTAAACGTAATTCCGAAGAAACGTGAAATTGCGGCGAAAGTGTTAGAGGATGAGCGTTATACAGTTTAATATGTAAAAAGCAGGAGTCGTTTAGAGCGGCTCCTTTTTTCGTGTCCATCGATATATCGGCGGAAGTGGTGGATATATCGGCGCTATTCGCAATATATCGGCGCAAGTTCACCATTTATCGACGCTTTTTCTAATATATCGGCGCTTCGACACAATATAAAGTGAAACTTCCATCAGTGACGCTTTTCTCACTGATGGTTAGTTGAACCAATCGGGCTTTTACGGGCAGTTTTCTTCCCAGCTCTTCTCCATCTTTTACTGCCCGTTAATGCGGGATAAAGACCCTTCGACGATGTTCGACACGGGAATCTTTTTTTGCACAAAAATGGAATTTTCAGTGACAAAAACTAATACCATTAGTATAATAAAACTAACGTCATTAGTTTTTGAAAGGGAGCTGGAAATATGAGAATGATGCATGAGAAAACGGTATATCAATTGTCATTTTTGCCAAGAGTGTTTCCTGTGAATTGTTACTTTGTGGAGGAAGAAGACGGTTTAACTTTAATTGATGCGGCGCTGCCATATAGTGCAAAAGGCATCTTACACGCGGCTCAAAAAATCGGAAAACCGATTACTAATATTGTATTAACACATGCACATGATGATCACATTGGTGCGCTAGATGCATTAAAGGAAGTACTTCCTGATGTTCCTGTTTATATTTCTAAGCGGGATGCGCGTTTGTTAGAAGGGGATACGACATTACAAAGAGATGAACCAAATACGCCAATAAAAGGCGGTGTACCTAAAAAAGTGAAAACGAGACCGGATGTTTTATTAGAGGATGGAGATCGAATTGGATCGCTTCTTGCGATTATGACACCGGGACATACACCAGGTTCTATGTCATTTCTGGATACGCGAAATAACGCCCTTATTGTTGGTGATGCATTTCAAACAAGAGGAGGCACTGCCGTTTCAGGACAAATGAAGTTTTGGTTTCCGTTTCCTGCGATGGCAACGTGGAGTAAAGAAGTGGCATTACAGAGTGCAGAGAAGCTAAGAGAATATGAACCTTCCTTGCTTGCGGCAGGGCATGGGAAAATGATAAATAATCCAGTCGCTGCAATAGATCGTGCTATTAAGGAAGCAAAACGAAATGTAGAAAGTGTGAAAGAGGGTTAATTTATGTCACCGAGAATTGGACTTACATTACAAAAAATTGTAGACACAGCAGCAGAAATCGCGGATACAAATGGGATACAAGAAGTAACACTAGCGTCATTATCGCAAAGGTTGGGAATACGTTCTCCCTCTCTATATAATCATGTGAAAGGGTTACAAGACGTACGAAAAAACCTTGGTGTTTACGGAATAGAACAGCTGTATGGGGCGCTTAAAGAGGCAGTAGAGGGTAAAAGTATGGATGAAGCAATTCATGCATTAGGAGAGGCGTACGTGTCGTTTGTCCGAAAACATCCTGGATTGTATGAAGCAACTTTTTTACGAGATGAAGAAGTGCAACAAGCAGGAGATGGAATTGTAGAGCTTTGCCTTCATGTTTTACAACATTATGGTTTAGAAGGTGAAAATGCACTTCATGCGACGCGCGGATTAAGAAGTATTTGTCATGGATTTGCGTCAATTGAACAGCAAGGTGGATTTGGTTTGCCGATGGATTTAGATACAAGTTTACATTTATTATTGGAAACGTTTATTAAAGGGCTACATGTAATAAAAGAATAAATAAGGAGAGAGAAACCATGAATTTTTTGCTGTTCATGCTTCTTTTTACAGTAGGTTGCGGCTTGTTAGAGATGAAAGTGCAAAAGGATGTGAAGTGAAGTGTTTGCAGGACATTTTGGCTTAGCTGCAGCAGTGAAAGTGAAGTCACCGAAAATACCGCTTTGGGCTCTTATGTTAAGCACACAACTATTGGATGTCATCTTTGTGCCGCTTTATGTTTTAGGAGTGGAGACAATGGTGCCTATTGGTGGTAATGGTTATGGTGAAGTTGTGATTCATGCGGATTATTCACACTCTTTAATAGGAGCGCTGTGTATTGCCTTTTTTGCAGGAATAGTGGGTATGAAGTTTTGGGGAAGACGAAGTGGCTTTGTTATTGGAGCGGTAGTTTTTAGTCATTGGATCCTTGATTTACTTGTGCATCGCGCTGATTTGCCGTTACTTCCAGGGAATTTCGGAGACTTACCTATGCTTGGCTTTGAGTTGTGGCGATTTCCGGCTATTAGTATCGCATTGGAATGTATTCTTATTGCGTTAGGTGGTATATTATATTTCCGATTTGTTGTTTCAAATGTAGAGCAACAAAAGAAATTTATAGCAAGAATAGTCGGCGGTGTAGTAGTTGTGTTATTAATTCTTTCGTTAATTACAGATGTAGTTGGCTTTGCGGCTTGAGTATAAAGTGAAACTTCCATCAATGGTTTTTTTTTCATCCCCCACTGATGGCTAGTTGAAGCAATCGGGCTTTTACGGGCAGTTATCCCCCACATATCTTCCGCGCTTCTCTCTCAATCTTGAGGTGGGGGTCTTACTGTCCGTTAATGCGGGATAAATAAGAGGAAACCTTAGAAGCGATTCTAAGGTTTTTTTAGTGCATACAATTCAAAAATAAATAGATACTAAATGTTGAATGAACAAAGAAAGGAAGGCCGTTACGATGCAAAATTTAAACGAGCTTGAAGTGGAGAATTTACGTCATCTTATTGGCGGGCATGCAACAGTTATTAACAAATTAGAAGAGTATGCGCAGGGATGTACGGATCCGCAGCTGAAGCAGATGCTGCAAAAAGATGTACAGGACGCAAGAAATACGAAGCAACAATTAATGTCTTTTCTAGGATAGGAGTGTAAAGAACATGAATGAAAAAGATATGGTAAATGATTATTTAGCTGAATTAAATGCAAGTTTAACAGGCTATGCGAATTACATTGCTCAAACGAATAATGATCAATTATATCAAACGTTAATTCAAATTCGTAATCAAGACGAAATGCGTCAACGTAATCTGTATCAATACGCAAAACAAAAGAATTATTATCAACCAGCAGCTCCTGCTAATCCAACGATTGTTCAGCAGTTGAAGAATCAATTAAGTGCGCAATAAGAAAAGAGATTTTTTAAAACGGGTGACGTGATTAAGACGTTACCTGTTTTTTTGTGAAAGTAAAATGTTCGTGACTTTGTCGAAAATATGTACAAGGGGACATAAAACGTCCATATTATTTGTGATATATTTCACAAATTGTACATGGTTTCCATGGTAAAAACTTCTATAATAAAAAGTGTAAAGAACACAACACAAAGAAAATTACACTAAGAAGCAGGTGAGGTTGTCATGAATAGAAACACAAGAAAGATTGCGATTATTGGTACTGGATTAGTTGGATCAAGCTGTGCGTATTCTATTGTGAATCAAGGAATCTGTGAAGAATTAGCGTTAATTGATCTCAATCATGAACGAGCAGTTGGCGAAGCAATGGATTTATCACACTGCATTAATTTTACAAATACAAGAACAAAAGTATATGCAGGAACTTATGAAGACTGCAAAGATATGGACATTGTTATTATTACTGCAGGACCTGCTCCAAAGCCAGGTCAAAGTCGCCTTGATACTTTAGGGGCAAGTGCGAAAATTATGGAAAGTATCGTACCAGGTGTAATGAAGAGCGGATTTGATGGCATTTTCCTAATCGCGTCAAACCCAGTTGATATTATTACTTATCAAGTTTGGAAATTATCAGGCCTGCCAAGAAATCGCGTTCTTGGTACTGGGACATCATTAGATTCTTCACGTTTAAGAACAATTTTATCTGAAATGTTGGAAGTTGACCCTCGTAGCATTCACGGTTATTCATTAGGTGAGCATGGCGATTCACAGATGGTTGCTTGGTCACATGTAACAGTAGGTGGAAAGCCTGTCTTGCAAATTTTAGAGGAGCAAAAAGAGCGTCTAGGTGAAATTGATTTAGATGAAGTTGTGGAAAAAACAGCAAAAGCTGGTTGGGAAGTTTATAAACGGAAAGGAACTACTTATTACGGTATTGGTAACTCACTTGCTTATATTGCAAGATCTATCTTTAATGATAATTATCGTATAATTGCTGTTTCAGCAATTTTAGAAGGTGAATATGGCGAATTTGATATTTGTACAGGTGTACCAGGGATTATTACAAGAGATGGTGTGAAAGAAGTTGTCGAACTGAACTTAACAGAAGCTGAACAAAGCCGATTTGGAAAATCAAATGATATTTTACGCGACTACATGAAAACAATCGGTTACTAAACTAGAAGAAGGTGAAACAGATGAAGGAATATATCATGCCTCGTATATTCAAAGGATCTGCTGGAATTGCACAAGGTATTTTCGTATCTATTGGAATTGGGCTGCTCATTGAAAATATAGGAAGAATTGCTGATATTCCTATGTTAATTACAATCGGAGTTGTTGCGAAATCACTTATGGCGCCAGCAATTGGGGTAGGGATTGCTTTTATGCTCGGAGCAAATGGTCTTGTTATTTTCTCAGCAATGGTTGCAGGAGCGATTGGAGCTGGATCGATTTCGATTACTGCAGCCGGTCTGATAATTAAAACTGGTGAACCAATCGGTGCGTTAGTAGCTGCAACTTTAGCAGTTTATATTGGAAAACGTTTAAGTGGAAAAACTTCTTTAGATATGATGCTTGTTCCTTTTGTGACAATTTTACTTTCAGGTATTGTTGGAATTTGGTTATCACACCATATTAGCCCTGTATTAAATACTGTTGGAGCATTTATTAAAGATAATTCAGCTGGTACCCCGTTTATTTCTTCTGTCGTACTTTCGGTTGTTTGGGGTTTGTTATTAATTTCTCCAGCGTCATCAGCGGCTCTAGCAATTGCACTTAGCTTAGATGGCGTGGCAGGTGGTGCAGCCCTTGCAGGATGCGTTGCCCAGTTTATCGGATTCGCTGTTATCTCTGCGAAGGAAAATGATTTAGGGGGTATTTTAGCACAAGCCCTTTGTACACCAAAAGTACAACTTCCTAACATTACTAAAAATCCAATGATTCTTGTACCAACTGTTGTTGCTAGTGCGATTGTAGGTCCTGTATCGGCGCTTGTCTTTCAAATGACAGCAGGGAAAGAAATTGCAGGTATGGGACTTAGTTCTCTTGTCGCACCAATTAACATGATTTCAAACGAAGGATTAAGTGTTGTTCCAGCGATGGTGATTACTTATATCGTAATTCCGGTAGCTGTTTCTTATATACTGTATATAATTTTGAAAAAAGCAGGTCGCATTAAACCTGGCGACATGACTGTACCGCAATCTTAGAGACTATAATATACCAATTTGAAAATCTCTTCTTACATAGATAAAAGCAGACTGAAGAAGCCGCAGTCTGCTTTTGTTTTTATAGATTATATGATCATCCAGCAGGGGCTTTAACCTTTTGTTTACGTAATTCAAATACAGATTGCATAGCAGCATAAAGAAAGCTTGCTACTACGATGCCTGTTATTACATCTATAAAGGCGTGTTGTTTTGTAAACAAAGTAGATAAAATAATGAGTACGCCAACGAATGTTAATAGACTATATTCCCATTTGTTTTGCTTTTTTCTCTTATATGCTGTAATCATAATGACAAATGTTGTGAGCACGTGAATGCTAGGAAAACAATTTACAGGTTGATCGATACTGTAAATAAAGCGAACTAAATTAGCAAACACATCATTACCAATCACTTCAGGACGTGTTACAGTTGTTTGCCACATATAATAAATGCTAAAAGAAAGAAGGTCACCTAATACAACACTACTTAATGTAACGTAGTAGAGCTTTCGGTCAGCAAAGCAGTAATAAATTAGAGCACCGTATAGATAGGGAAACCAAAGTAAGTATGGAACGATAAATTCTTTTGTAAAAGGAATCCATGCGTCTATTTTTGTTGTTACATTCACAGCACCTACTGCTGATTGATTGAGCACGTCATAAAGAGGACTTACAAGCATGAGTAGCAATATATAACATAATGGAAGAAAGGATGAAAGTTTATTATTTCCCATAGCAGTTCTCCTATTTCTAATGTAATGAAATAAAACTTGAGAAATTATAAATAGAAAAAATGTAAATGAGCTATCGATTTTCCTTAAAGCGCTTTCACTATATCATATTGTAAGGTGACGATATGATTCATTTGTATTTTTGATGAAGAGGAGCTGTCAGTAAACAAAAGTTTGTTTAAGATGTATGTTCGAGTTTATCCCGCTATTCGCGGGCAGTAAGATCCCCACCTCAAGAATCAGAGAAAAGCGAAGAAGATAGGTGGGGGATAACTGCCCGTAAAAGCCCGATTGGTTCAACTAACCATCAGTGGGGGATGAAGAAAGCCCCCCACTGATGGAAGTTTCACTTTATCCCGCTATTCGCGGGCAGTAAGATCCCCATCTCAAGGTTCAGAGAGAAGAAAAGAAGATAGGTGGGGCTCTTACTGCTGGCATGCACCTGATTGGGCAAGTTTTCGGTTAGTGGGGGATGAAGAACCTCGCACTGATGAAAAATTATAATAGAAAAATATAAATGAGCAATCGATTTTCCTTAAAGCGTTTTCGCTATAACATCTTCTAAAGTGACGATGTAGTTCGTTTGCATTTTCAATAAAAGAGAATTGTCATTAAATAAATGTTTGATTAAGACGTACGTTCGATTTTGTGATCTTAATCAAACGTTTGTTTAAGATGTATGTTCGATTTTATAGTATTAATTAAACGTTTGATTAAGATATATGTTCTATAATGCTGCACACCTTGTTTAAAAAAATGAAAAAACACTTCTCAAAAAAATGAAGTGTTTTTCTGTCTCTAAATATATTATAATAAAAATAGTTAGAATTTTATTATTTCAACAAAATAGTATGTAAGGGCTTAAATAGATGGATTTTATTCGTTTATGTATTTGGTAACCCTTTCATTTAATGTTGTTAAAAAGTCTGTGAATTCTGAACTATTTGTGCGAATATTATCTATATGTTGTAAAGAGAGTTTTTCGTTTAAGAGAAATTCACCGTGATGTCCAAATACTTGTATATTAGCATCCATTTGTTCTGAATCTTCTTGTGTTGATACGAGAATGTAGTGAAATGCTTTTACAGGAATGACATATGTTTTGCGATATGTATTCGTACTGTTTATTCCGGTTTGTTTTATCACTTGAAACTGGAGAATGTCTTTGTTTATAGCAACAGACAATGTTGTTGATTTTAACTTTGTGTTTGTTAATTCATCAAGTTCTTCAAGTTGAAAATGGATTGTAGTTTGATCTGAGCAGTTTTGAATTTGTTGCTGGATGAATGAGTAAATTTGTAGTTCCATATAATAAATAATCTCCTTTTCTTTATGTGCTATAAAGATAGAAATATAGAACAAAAGAATTAATATAACAGTTTCAAGTAGTAAAAATGATTAAACATTTTTATTGTTCCTTAAAGAGAATACATGACAAATTACTAAAAAACAATATAAATCGATTTAATATTTCGAGTTTTAAAAACGTTATATTTAGCATAATTAATATTATGATGGAATAATGTTTGTGGAATCATAAAATATTTTTTTGGAAATTTACGAAAAAGCAAAGATTTTGCAGGATAAAAGAAATTCTTAGCGAATTAAGTTAAAGTTTGAAATGAAAAAATATTTTCTATATGATAAGGTAAAGGTTAGTGAAAAGTAGGTGAATGTATGTCAGTAACATTTTATTCATATCCAAAATGTGGAACATGCCAAAAAGCAAAAAAATGGTTAGAGGCAAATGATGTAGCATATGAAATGATTCATATTGTCGAAAATCCACCTTCTAAGGAGGAACTTCGCAGTTTATATGAAAAAAGCGAATTACCATTAAAAAAATTCTTTAACACAAGTGGAATGCGTTACCGTGAGCTTGGTTTAAAGGATAAGCTAAAAGATATAAGTGAAGAGGAAATGTTGGACATGCTCGCTTCTGATGGCATGTTAATCAAACGACCAATTGTAACAGGCAGTAATCATGTAACAGTTGGCTTTAATGAAGAACAATTTGAAAGCGTGTGGAAAAAGTACCGATAAGGTATTTTTACATAATTAATACATTCATTGGAGGTACAGACATGAGCATTCCAAAACAATTACGTTACTCTGAAGAACACGAATGGGTAAAAGTTGATGGCAACCAAGTTGTTATCGGTATTACAGATTTCGCACAACACGAATTAGGAGATATCGTATTCGTGGAACTTCCTGAAGTTGGTGCAACAATCGAAGCTGACGAGCCATTCGGAAGCGTAGAATCTGTTAAAACAGTTTCTGAGTTATACGCACCTGTAGCAGGTAAAGTTGTAGCAGTAAACGAAGAATTAAACGACAAGCCAGAGCTTGTTAACGAATCTCCATACGAAGGTGCATGGATGATTAAAGTTGAGATTGAAGATGCAGGTCAAGTGGATAACTTATTAACTGCAGAACAATACGAAGAAATGATCAATCAAGACTAATATGGAAAGGGCAGCTAATAGCTGTCCTTTTTTATTTGTGTCAGCTCTAGTGTATCGTTCGGAATATTCGGTATCTTTATTTCTTCCTCACATTCTGAACGAGCCACTTCCGCTTTTATTCACAAAAATAAACAGGAAACAACATCGAAATATCGAATATACTATATACTAAAGGTAAGGTTGTATCATAGTATATGGTGATCGGGTGATGCCAAGTGGTCTATGTGGAAAAAGTAATTATTGTTGAAGGTAAATCAGATAAGAAGAAGATTAAAACGATTATTAGAGAACCGGTGGAAATTGTTTGTACAAATGGTACAATTAGTTTGTCGAAAATGGATGAACTTATTGATCAGCTGTACGATAAAGAAGTGTATGTGCTTGTGGACGCAGATGATGCAGGAGAGAAGCTACGCAAACAATTCCGCCGAGAATTTCCACATGCTGAACATATTTATATTGATCGTTCGTATCGTGAGGTTGCAACTGCACCATCAAATCATTTAGCGAACGTTTTATGGGGAGCCGACATTGACGTTTATACAGAATTTTTACGGTAAGGAATGGTAGAATGATCGATTTGACAGGAAATGAAGCTGTAGCTGCAGTTGAAAATCAAGATAAAACGGTGTTATACGTATATACGCCAATGTGTGGTACGTGTCAACTTGCTAAAAAAATGTTAACAGTTGTTGAAGCCGCATTACCTCATTTGGAAATTGGGATGCTAGATTTAAATTACGCACCGCATTTTGCGCGGGAGTACGAAATTGAAAGCGTTCCGTGTTTACTTATATTTGAGAAAAATCAACTTATGAAGAAAATATATGCATTTCAATCTGTGGAATATTTATATATGGAATTACAATAGGCGGCAAATACTTTGCCGCCTCGACATATTTCTTGGGAAATATAAGTAACAAGTGATTTTTTGTCGAGAGAAAGATACAGGAGAGCTCGTTATAGAAATGGAATGGTATTATGTAGAACGTGATATGAGGAGTGTGACGGAGATGAAATTGTATTCACTGCTTCAATCATTTGTAACATATGCCAATACGCAGTATCATTTAGAACCGCTACTGCCGCGATTTGAGCGGGCTGTTTGTTTTACTTTTCAAGATGAGCGTTATTCCTTGAAAATTTCAAGAGATAAAATTGAGCTTACGAATGGCGCAATGGGAACGGAAGAACTTGTTTGTTTTCAAGAAGATGACTTGCAGTTATTAATTACAGGACAAGCTCGTTTGCAGTCACTATTGCGTAGAAAGGCCATTACATATAGAGGGACATACCAAACAATGTTATTATTAGAATCTGTATTTCATATTTGTAAGCCGCTACGAGTTGGCGCTTAAATTTCAGAAAGTTTCTTCTTTACGAAAATTTCTGTTGACATCTATTTCATGCGTTGATACAATTCAAAACATGAAATAACGAAAACTTCATAACGACAAAATCAGACGAAATTTATATCTGATTTTCTCTTATCAAGAGAGGTGGAGGGACTGTGCCCTATGAAACCCGGCAACCGTCAACTTATGTTGAAATGGTGCCAATTCCTGCAAGGCGAATGCTTTGAGAGATGAGAGGAAAGGATAATAGTAATTTATGTATATAAACCTTTCTGCTCATTTTAAAGCAGAAAGGTTTTTTTGTTGTTTCAGTGTAGGAGGACGCTCAAACAACAACTTCATTTATCGGTATAGCGGTGAGCCGCTTACACTTTTTAATTAAAAAGGGGTGACATCAATGATTGTATTAGAAAATGTAAAGAAAATATATCGTTCCCAAAACGGTGATGTTACTGCTGTTGATAATGCGAATTTACAAATAGAAAAAGGTGAAATTTTCGGAGTTATCGGATATAGCGGTGCCGGAAAGAGTTCCTTAATTCGCTTGTTTAATCAATTGGAGAAACCGACGTCTGGAAAAATTACTGTTGGAGAGCGTGTGATTTCAGCAATTAGAGGAAAAGAACTGCGAGAAGCACGTCAAGAAATCGGGATGATTTTCCAACATTTTAACTTGCTTTGGTCACGAACTGTTCGTGAAAATATTGCTTTTCCGCTTGAAATTGCTGGAGTGACAAAAGAGAAAAGAACACAGCGTGTAGATGAATTGATTCGTCTCGTTGGTTTAGAAGGACGAGAAGATGCGTATCCATCTCAGCTAAGCGGTGGACAAAAGCAGCGCGTTGGTATTGCAAGAGCATTAGCAAATAACCCGAAAGTACTATTATGCGATGAAGCGACATCAGCACTAGATCCAGAAACAACAGATCAAATTTTAGATTTGCTTCTCGATATTAATAAACGCCTCGGTTTAACGATTGTACTCATTACACATGAAATGCACGTTATTCAAAAAATTTGTAACCGCGTTGCTGTTATGGAAAAAGGAAAGATTGTTGAAAGCGGCAGTGTGTTAGATGTATTTCGTAATCCGCAGCAAGACATTACAAAGCGTTTTGTTAAGCAAATAACAGATTCTGAAGATACAGATGAAGCAATTGAACATTTAGTAGAGAAATACCCGGAAGGAAAAGTTGTGAAACTGCAATTTATTGGTGAAGCGGTAGAAAGACCAGTTTTGCAGGAGTTAATGAAGCAAGCTGGAGTGGAAGTGAGCATTCTGCAAGGGAATATTGCTCAAACAACAAACGGGGCGTATGGAAGTTTAATTGTTCATTTAAAAGGTGACGAAGATGTAGTTGCAGAGGCAGTTGCAACAATTCAACAAGAGCAAGTAGAGCTGGAGGTGATTGCACATGGATAATTTGTTTCAAAATGTCGATTGGGATCAAATGTTAGAAGCAACACAAGAAACTTTATATATGACGGCAATTGCCACGCTTGCAACGTTCGTATTGGGTCTTATTCTTGGATTAGTACTGTTTCTCACAGGAAAAGATAATCTGTGGGAGAACAAGCCAGTCAATATTGTAATTGGCGCGTTTGTAAATATTTTCCGTTCCATTCCGTTCATTATTTTAATCATTTTATTGATTCCGTTTACGAAGTTTCTTCTTAATACGATTCTTGGAGCAAGTGCCGCATTGCCAGCATTAATTGTTGGAGCAGCGCCGTTCTATGCGAGAATGGTTGAAATTGCGCTTCGTGAAATTGATAAGGGCGTTATTGAAGCTTCAAAAGCGATGGGAGCAAAGACGAGTACAATTATCTTAAAAGTATTGATACCAGAATCTTTGCCAGCACTTATTTCGGGTATTACGGTAACGGCAATTGCACTTGTAGGCTACACAGCAATGGCTGGAGTTGTTGGAGCAGGTGGTCTTGGTACACTTGCTTATTTAGAGGGGTTCCAACGTAATAATGGTGATGTCACTCTCATGGCAACAATTCTTGTACTTGTTATTGTATTTATTATTCAAATACTTGGTGATCTTCTTACGAAGCGTCTTGATAAAAGATAAAGGAAATCTAGTTATTACTGGGATAAGGAGTTTTCGTCTCATACGAAAACTCTCTATAGATTTTATATTTAGAATATTGAAAAAAGAGGGTGTCATAACATGAAGAAGGTATTATTTTCAGCACTTCTTGCTGTATTTGTGTTTGCATTAGCTGCTTGTGGCGGCGGCGGAAAAGATAAGAAGACACTTGTAGTTGGTGCTTCTAACGTACCGCATGCAGTTATTTTAGAACAAGCGAAACCACTATTAGAGAAAAAGGGTATTACATTAAAAATTGAAAAATTCCAAGATTATGTATTACCAAACAAAGCATTAGCTGATAAAGATCTTGATGCGAACTATTTCCAGCACATTCCGTATTTAGAGAAAGAAATTCAAGAAAAAGGATATAATTTTGTAAATGCAGGAAAAATTCATTTGGAGCCTATGGGTATTTACTCTAAGAAATATAAAAGTTTAAAAGACCTTCCAAATGGTGCAACGGTCATTATGAGTAATAACGTATCAGAACGTGGACGTATGTTAGGACTTCTGCAAAAAGGCGGCGTTATCAAACTTAAAGATGGTGTAGATATCGTAAAAGCGACAGAAAAGGATATTGTAGAAAATCCGAAAAACTTGAAATTCAAAACAGATGTTGAGCCAGGGCTTACACCGAAATTATATGAAAACAATGAAGGCGATGCATTATTCATCAACTCAAACTATGCAATTGATGCAAAATTAAATCCGACAAAAGATGCAATTGCAATTGAAGGATCAGACTCTCCTTACGCAAATATTATTGCTGTTCGTAAAGGTGACGAAAACAGAAAAGAAATTAAAGAACTTGTCGAAGTATTACATTCAAAAGAAATTCACGATTTCATTAAGAAAGAGTACAAAGGAGCTGTACTTCCTGTAAGTGAATAAGGCAAAAAAAGGGCTGGAATTTTATAGCCCTTTTTTCTTTATATAAGTAGGAAGAAAGGTGTATCATAATATAATGTGCAGAAAATACCTGCTCGTATTTGTAGAAAAATTGTTACATTTTCTTAACGTTTGCGATATCATTTTATTTGATATAAAATTAGAATGAGAATAAAATGAGAATGTGAACGTTTTAGGAATTTTTAAAATGTATATAGATGATTAATGGAGGTATTGAGATGGCTGGTTCTACATTAACGATTAAAGATTTACATGTATCAATCGATGGCAAAGAAATTTTAAAGGGTGTAAACCTTGAAGTAAAAGGTGGAGAAATCCACGCAATTATGGGTCCTAACGGAACAGGTAAATCAACTTTATCTTCTGCAATTATGGGTCACCCAAAATATGAAGTAACACAAGGTAGCATCATCATCGACGGTGAAGATGTATTAGAAATGGAAGTAGATGAGCGCGCACAAGCGGGTCTATTCCTAGCAATGCAATATCCAAGTGAAATTAGCGGAGTAACAAACGCTGACTTCTTACGTTCTGCAATTAATGCACGTCGTGAAGAAGGCGATGAAATTTCTCTTATGAAATTTATCCGTACATTAGATAAAAACATGGAATTCCTAGAAATGGATCCATCAATGGCACAACGTTACTTAAACGAAGGTTTCTCTGGCGGTGAGAAAAAACGTAATGAAATTCTTCAATTAATGATGATTCAGCCAAAAATCGCAATCTTAGATGAAATCGACTCTGGTCTTGATATCGATGCGTTAAAAGTTGTATCTAAAGGTATTAACGAAATGCGCGGCGAAGATTTCGGTTGCTTAATGATCACGCACTACCAACGTTTATTAAACTACATCACTCCAGATCATGTACACGTTATGATGAATGGTCGTGTTGTGAAATCTGGCGGCCCTGAGCTTGCACAACGTTTAGAAGCTGAAGGTTACGACTGGATTAAAAAAGAACTAGGTATTGAAGACGAAACAGAAGAGCAAGAAGCGTAAGAGAGGAGCATAAACATGACAATTGGTACATTACCTTTCGATCAAGAAACAATCCGTCAACGCGCAAGTGAAGCGAATGAAGCTGCTTGGTTGACTGAGTTCCGCTTACAAGCTCTTGCAAAGGCAACTGAACTTCCAATGCCAACGCCTGATAAAACAAAAATTGATAAATGGGATTTTATCGGCAAAGGTCACACTGCAAAGCAAGAGCCTGTACGTTCTTTAGAAGAACTTCCAGAAGCAGTGAAAAATTTAATTGACGAAAATAATAGCGTTCTTGTAGGTCGCAGCGGTACAACTGCATTCGTTTCTTTATCAGAAGAGGCGAAAACAAAAGGCGTTATTTTTACAGATATCGTAACAGCTGCAACTGAACATGCTGAACTAGTACAAAAGTATTTAATGAAAGACGGCGTGAAAGTTGACGAGCATCGTTTAACAGCGCTTCATGCTGCACTAATCAACGGCGGTGCGTTCGTATACGTTCCGAAAAACGTTGTTCTTGAAACACCACTTCAAGCTGTATTCTTAGTAGACGGTGAAGAAGCAAATGTATATAACCACGTATTATTTGTAGCAGATGCAAATAGTTCTGCAACATATGTAGAAAACTACGTGGCAAATGAAAATGTTACTGGTATTGCAAATATCGTGGCAGAAGTAATTGTAGAACAAGGTGCACAAGTGAAATTTGGTGCAGTTGACTTATTAGCAAAAGATGTAACATCTTACGTAAACCGTCGTGGCGTAGTTGGACGAGATGGACGCCTAGAGTGGGCATTAGGTCTTATGAACGATGGAAACACAATTTCTGAGAACGTAACAAACTTAATGGGCGACGGTTCATTTGCTGATACAAAAACAGTAACAATTGGCCGTGGTAACCAAACACAAAACTTTACAACAAAAGTTGTTCACTTCGGTAAACATTCTGAAGGCTTTATCTTAAAACACGGTGTACAAAAAGATAGCGCAACATCTATCTTTAACGGAATTGGTAAAATTGAGCACGGTGCTTCTAAATCAAACGCACAGCAATCTTCTCGCGTTCTGATGTTAAATGAAAAAGCACGCGGCGATGCAAACCCAATTCTTTTAATCGATGAAGATGATGTAATGGCAGGTCACGCAGCTTCTGTAGGACGCGTAGATCCTACACAACTATACTACCTAATGAGCCGTGGTATTCCGAAGAAAGAAGCAGAACGTTTAGTCATCCATGGATTCTTAGCACCTGTAGTAAATGAGCTTCCAATCGAAGGAGTAAAAGCACAGCTTGTTGAGGTAATTGAAAGGAAAGTTCGCTAATGGATATTCATGAAATACGCAAACAGTTTCCAATTCTTGATCAAAAAGTGAACGGCAAACAACTTGTTTATTTCGATAGTGCGGCAACTTCTCAAAAACCAATTCAAGTCATTGAAACGTTAGAACGTTACTATAAAGAATACAACTCTAATGTTCATCGCGGTGTTCATACGCTCGGTACGAAAGCAACCGATGCGTATGAAGGCGCACGCGAGAAAGTTCGTAAGTTTATTAATGCGAAATCTATGGAAGAAATTATTTTTACGCGCGGTACAACAACAGCGTTAAATACAGTTGCGGCAAGCTATGGTATGGAACATGTAAAAGAAGGCGATGAAATTGTCATCTCTTACATGGAGCACCATAGTAACATTATTCCTTGGCAACAAGTTGCGAAGAAAACAGGCGCAACATTAAAATATCTTCCGCTTCAACCAGACGGGACAATTTCATTAGAAGATGCTCGTCAAACGATTACACCAAATACGAAAATCGTATCTATTATGTACGTATCAAACGTACTTGGAACGATTAACCCTGTAAAAGAAATTGCAGAAATTGCACACCAAAACGGAGCAATCATGGTCGTTGATGGTGCACAAAGTACACCGCATATGAAAGTGGACGTACAAGATTTAAACTGTGATTTTTATTCTTTATCCGCTCATAAAATGTGCGGGCCTACAGGTGTCGGCGTATTATATGGTAAGAAGGAATTGCTTGAAAATATGGAGCCAATTGAATTTGGCGGTGAAATGATCGATTTCGTAGACTTACAAGAGTCTACATGGAAAGAGCTTCCGTGGAAATTCGAAGCGGGTACACCGATTATCGGCAACGCAATCGGGCTTGGAGCTGCAATTGATTTCTTAGAAGAAATCGGTCTTGATAATATTGAAAAGCATGAACATGAATTAGCGCAGTATGCTTTAGAAAGACTATCAGAAGTAGACGGTGTTACAATTTATGGTCCAAAGCATCGTGCAGGTCTTGTTACATTTAATATTGATGACGTACATCCACACGATGTTGCGACAGTATTAGATGTAGAAGGCATTGCGGTTCGTGCAGGTCATCACTGTGCACAGCCGCTAATGAAGTGGCTGAAAGCTTCTTCTACAGCACGCGCAAGCTTCTATTTATATAATACAAAAGAAGAAATTGATACATTTGTCGAAGCGCTGACGAAAACAAAGGAGTATTTCACAAATGTCATTTAATAATTTAGATACGTTATATCGTCAAGTTATTATGGATCATTATAAAAATCCACGTAACCATGGCGTATTAGAAGATAGTGTTACGGTTAATTTGAACAATCCAACTTGCGGTGACCGCATTCAACTTACAATGAAAGTAGAAGACGGTATTGTTCAAGAAGCAAAGTTTGAAGGAGAAGGTTGTTCCATCTCTATGTCTTCTGCTTCTATGATGACGCAAGCAGTAAAAGGAAAGAAAATTGAAGAAGCACTTAAGCTTTCTAAAATTTTCTCTGATATGATGCTAGGAAAAGAGTATGATGACAGCGTTGATTTAGGAGATATTGAAGCATTACAAGGTGTATGCAAATTTCCAGCGCGTATTAAGTGTGCAACATTAGCTTGGAAAGCGTTAGAAAAAGGCTTGAACGAAGAGAAGTAATGCAAATGAGTTCCTAAATACGAAGTTTATCCAAGGAGGGATATACGAACATGGCGAAGCAGTTACCAGATATCGGCGATTATAAATATGGTTTCAAAGATAAAGACGTTTCGATTTTCCGTGCTGAGCGCGGTTTAACAAAAGAAATCGTAGAAGAGATTTCACGTATGAAAGAAGAACCACAGTGGATGTTAGACTTCCGTTTAAAATCACTGGATCACTTCTATGAAATGCCAATGCCACAATGGGGCGGCGACTTAAATGATTTAAATTTCGATGAAATTACGTACTACGTAAAACCATCTGAGAAATCTGAGAAGTCTTGGGATGAAGTGCCTGATGAAATTAAAGCAACATTTGATAAATTAGGTATTCCAGAAGCAGAGCAAAAATATTTAGCGGGTGTATCTGCACAGTACGAATCTGAAGTTGTATACCACAACATGAAAGAAGATTTAGAAGAGCTAGGAATCGTATTTAAAGATACAGATAGCGCATTAAAAGAGAACGAAGATATTTTCCGTGAGCATTTCGGAAAAGTAATCCCGCCAACTGATAACAAATTCTCTGCATTAAACTCTGCGGTTTGGTCTGGTGGATCATTTATCTACGTTCCAAAAGGTGTAAAAGTTGATACACCACTTCAAGCGTATTTCCGTATTAACTCTGAAAATATGGGACAATTCGAACGTACGCTTATTATCGTAGACGAAGGCGCACACGTACACTACGTAGAAGGTTGTACAGCACCTGTATACACAACAAACTCACTTCACAGTGCGGTAGTAGAAATCATCATTAAGAAAGATGCATATTGCCGTTATACAACAATCCAAAACTGGGCAAACAACGTATATAACCTAGTTACAAAACGTGCAGTTTGTGAAGCAAACGCAACGATGGAATGGATTGACGGTAACATTGGATCAAAATTAACGATGAAATACCCAGCTGTTATCTTAAAAGGCGAAGGCGCTCGCGGTTTAACATTATCAATCGCGATTGCTGGTAAAGGCCAACACCAAGATGCTGGTGCGAAAATGATTCACTTAGCGCCAAACACATCTTCAACAATCGTTTCTAAATCGATTGCAAAACATGGTGGTAAAGTAACATACCGTGGTATCGTACAATTCGGACCAAAAGCGACAAACTCTCGCTCTAACATCGAGTGTGACACATTAATCATGGATAACCAATCTACATCTGATACAATTCCTTACAACGAGATCAAAAACGATCACGTATCACTTGAGCATGAAGCGAAAGTATCAAAAGTATCAGAAGAACAATTATTCTACCTAATGAGCCGCGGTATTTCTGAGCAAGAAGCAACAGAAATGATCGTAATGGGCTTCATCGAGCCATTCACTCGCGAACTTCCAATGGAATACGCAGTAGAAATGAACCGTCTAATCAAATTTGAGATGGAAGGTTCTATCGGTTAATTTAAAAGTAGAAGCGCCCTGTTTACAGGGCGCTTTTTTAATTGGCGGCAAATATATCGGCGGAAGTGGGGTATTTATCGGCGCTTTTCACGAAATATCGGCGCAAATGGGGCATTTATCGGCGCTTCGACACAATATAAAGACCCTTCAACGACATTCGACATAGGAAAGGATTTTACAGTTAAAAGAAGAAACTTTTGCTTTTTCCATCAATGAGAGTACAATGTAAAATAGCAAGAAAAGACGAAAAGTATTTACAGGATTCGAGCTTACATGTAGCGTAAACAAGAAGTATGGAATTGAGAGGAGGTTTTTTCTCTGCATATAGATACGGAAGTAACAATTCACCTTTATCATACAAATGATATACATAGTCATTTTGAAAATTGGCCGCAAATTTCTCGATTTGTTGTAGAAGAGAAAAAGCGTCGTCTTGCTGCTGGTGAAGCGGTCTTTACATTAGATATTGGCGATCACGTTGATCGCTTTCATATGATTTCTGAGGCAACGAGCGGAAAAGGAAATGTGCAGCTATTAAATGAAGCGTTGTACGATTATGTAACGATTGGGAACAATGAAGGGATTACACTTGCGAAAGAGCAACTGGATCATTTATATGACAATGCGAATTTTGAAGTGCTCGTTGCGAATTTATTTGAAATAAATCAAACACGCCCTAGCTGGGTAAAACCATATGTGCTGCAAACACTTGATAATGGGATTACAATTGCATTTATCGGTTTAACAGTGGCATATCCTGATTTTTATGCGAAGTTAGATTGGCATATTGAAGATCCATATCTACATTTAGAAGCCATTTTAGAAGAGGTGCGTTCAAAGGCGGATGTTATTGTTGTATTGTCTCATTTAGGAAAGAATGCAGATGAATATATGGCAGAGCATTATGATATAGATGTTATTTTAGGCGCACATACCCATCATTTATTTGAGCGTGGTGTATTAGTGAATGGAACGCTTCTTTGCTGTTGCGAGAAGTGGGGACATTATGTGGGGCATGTGCAAATAACGGTGGACTTACAAACAAAGAAAGTGACGAAAAAAGATGGACGGGCAATTAGTGCGAAGCGATTAGGCACATATGGAGAGCACCATGTTTTATTAGGGGAGCTTGAACAAGAAAGTAAGTTCATCATGGCAGAGCCTGTTGTAAGTTTAAAGGAATCGTTAGAAATGGACTGGTTTCAGGAAACGAAATTTGCTCATATGCTTGCCGAATCCCTTAGGGAATGGTGCGATGCTGAAATTGGTATGGTGAATGCTGGTGTATTACTCGAAGGATTACAGGAAGGTGTAGTTACCCGAGGAGATATTCATCGCATTTGTCCACATCCGATTAATCCATGCCGCTTGCAAGTGAAAGGGAAAACATTGCGAGATGTTATTTTGAAAGCACGACGTCCAAACATGGAACAGCTTGAAGTAAAAGGTTTAGGTTTTCGGGGGAAAGTCATGGGGAAAATGATGTATGCTGGCGTAGAAGTTGTACCAGATACGATTCCGGGTAATAAAGTTTTACTCGAGGACGTAATCATTAACGGGGAATCATTAGATCTAGAACGAATCTATACAGTAGGAACGATTGATATGTTCACATTCGGTTACTTATACCCAGAGTTTGCGGTCGTGCCAGAAAAAGAATATTATATGCCGGAATTGCTCCGTGATGTTTTGAAGGATACATTAATGAAATGCGCATCATCTGTAAGATTATAGCCTACTGATTGCAGTAGGCTTTTTGTATTCACATTCTTTTTTCTCTTTTCATACAGATAAAGGAGAGAGGAGTGTGAACTATGGTTAATATAGAACCAATTATAATAAAGGAATACACGTTTATAGCAGTGAGTGTAAAGCTTCCAAAGACAAATTTGTTAGCTGTTATGAGCGATAAAGGATATATTATGTGCGGGGCGTTAGATGTGGCGTTGTTAAACGAAAAGTTAAGCGATCGCGGCATTCTTGCGGGGCGCGCTGTTGGCGTAAGAACGATTGAGCAGTTGTTAGAAGCACCGCTTGAATCGGTTACGATTGAAGCGGAAAGGTTAGGGATTACAACTGGTACAATTGGAAAAGATGCACTGCTAAAAATGATCTAAATATATCGTCCCTCTTTTTTGCATATACATGTGTAAGAAGGAGGGATTTGTTATGCGTGCGTTTCGCCCCCGGACTTCTCGATTTCGGAAAGGGCCGCTGCCATTTCGGTACGTATTACTTATTTCATTTGCTATTTTTATTATACTGACCTTACAGGGATTGTGGCTTGTGAACAAAAGCATTCAGCCAACATTAATGAAATATGCAGAAATGCAGACGAAGCAAACTGCGACAGTTGTGATGACGAAAGCTGTGAAAGATAGGATTGCACAAGGGATCAATGTTGATTCATTAATGAAGGTTCAAACGGATAAGAATGGAAAAGTATCTACAATCGATTTAAATACAGAAGCAGTGAATGAGATTTTAACATCGACAACAACGTATATAGAGAAATATTTACATCAAGTCGAGAAAGGGGATACGAAAGGGTTAGGGTTATCAGAAGATGACGGAACTGCACTATCTGTTCCTCTTGGTAGAATTACGGATAATGCATTGCTTGGTAACATAGGACCAGATATTCCAATTACGTTTACAACAATTGGTCATGTATCCACGAATATTAAACAAGATTTTCAGCAGCAAGGAATTAACAATACGGCTATTAAAATTGTGATGGAAATTGAAGTGGCTCTTCAGGTTATTATTCCGTTTCATACGAAGGAAGTAACTGTGAAGCAAGATATTCCAGTAGCCACGCGCATTATTCAAGGAGAAGTGCCTGGCTATTACGGAAGCGGTGGAGTTGTTGTACCGGAGAAGAAGGAGAAAAAAGCGGATAACTGAGGTTATCCGCTTTTTTTATCCCGCTATTCGCGGGCAGTAAGCCCCCCACCTCAAGATTTAGGGAGAAGCAAAGAAGATAGGTGGGGGATAACTGCTAGCATGCGCCTGATTGGTGAGAGCTTTCCATCAGTGGGGGATGAAGAAAACCCTCACTGATGGAAGTTTCACTTTGTAACCGCCGCACTGCGGTTATTTTTTGGAGTTCATTCGTTCTTTCCGCTCCCATAAGCTTAAATGCATGTACGGATCAAACGCCCATTCTGTATAGCCGTTATCTTTATACAATCCAAAGTGCAAGTGAGGCGGGAATTTACCTGCTGTTCCAGGCGGACCATAACCAGTGCTGCCGACAAATCCAATGACAGTTCCAGGCTCGACGATTTGTCTGAGTTGTATTTCTTTTGAAAATCCGCCTAAATGTGCGTAGTAATGGTAGTTGTTATATAAGTCGCGAATACCAATGCGCCAGCCGCCAAGACGATTCCAACCTTTCGTTTCAATAATGCCATAGCAAGTAGAACGAACAGGTACACCATAGCCGGCAAAAATATCTGTTCCTTCATGCATACGCCGTCCGCCAAAGCTTCGTTTAGCACCAAATGTACTGCGGTAACTATGATCGCTGCGAACAGGCAGAGGGAAAGCGTTACCTTCTAAATTAATCCGATTGTAATGTTTGTACATACGAGCGTAACCTAATATTAACTCTACTGTTTTCGCGCGTTGGTAGTATTCCCACAACATGATTTTTAGCTGTTCTCGATTTGTCCCGCGTTTCCCTAATATAGTAGCCATTGTATAGAGAACATCTTTTTCATTATTTGCGTCTGCCAATCCATCGTTGTTTCCGTCTAACCCCATGCCTCCAAATAAGGAGATTGTGTACAGTTTTGTATCATGAGGGTCTGGATTTGCTGGCCCGGACCATACTTCTGGTTTGAAGTAAATAGAGATAATAGCATCTGGCTTTTTCGGAATATCGCGGCGAACAGCACGGATATTCCGCTCGTATTGATCGATGGCAGCGAAGTAGTACCATGGAATAAGGGAGGCTGTCTCCATTTCTTTATATAATGTCATTCGCTTCATGTATATGTCTTCTTGCTTGTTTTCTTGTCCGTAAACAATGTTTGTTTGGAGAAGAAAACAAATAGAAAGCAGAAGGAAAAATTTTCGATGCACGGCAGTAAGCTCCTTTCGAAATCACTACCTTTAGTGTGGGATATACACGATATTTCATTATAAGTAATAATTGGAAGGAATTCTTAGAATCTTCATTTGAGCAAATCGCTTTCATGCGATAGAATAGATATGTTACATTGAAAGAAGCGAACATGGTAAACTATTTCATATTGTGCGGAGTTGATGAACATGACAAAACAAACAGAATACAAGCGCAAGCCCGAATGGTTAAAAATTAAATTAAATACAAATGAAAACTATACAGGCTTAAAGAAAATGATGCGTTCTAAGAACCTTCATACCGTTTGTGAAGAGGCAAAGTGTCCGAATATTCATGAATGCTGGGCTGTTCGTAAAACAGCAACATTTATGATTTTAGGTGCAGTTTGTACACGTGCATGCCGCTTTTGTGCGGTTAAAACAGGCTTACCAACAGAGCTTGATTTACAAGAGCCAGAGCGCGTAGCAGATTCTGTAGAACAAATGGGCTTAAAACACGTTGTTATAACAGCAGTTGCACGTGATGATTTGAAAGACGGAGGAGCAGCTGTTTTTGCTGAAACAGTGCGCGCAGTTCGTCGTAAAAATCCATTCACATCTATCGAAGTTTTACCTTCTGACATGGGCGGAGTAGAAGAAAATTTAAAAATGTTAATGGATGCACGTCCTGATATTTTAAACCATAACATTGAAACAGTACGTCGATTATCTGACCGAGTTCGCGCAAGAGCAAAATATGATCGTTCATTAGAGTTTTTACGTCGTGCTAAAGAAATGCAGCCTGACATTCCGACAAAATCAAGTATCATGCTTGGGCTTGGTGAAACAACGGAAGATATTATCGAAGCAATGGATGACCTACGTGCAAACAACGTTAATATTTTAACGCTTGGTCAATATTTGCAACCATCTAAAAAGCATTTACCAGTTATTAAGTATTACACGCCAGCAGAATTTGCAGAGTTAAAAGAAATTGCACTTAGCAAAGGATTTAGTCATTGCGAGGCTGGCCCGCTTGTACGTTCTTCTTACCATGCAGATGAGCAAGTACAATCTGCAAAAGAAAATACGGTAGCAGCAAAATAATGAGGAAATCCCTCTTAGTGAATCAGCTAAGGGGGATTTTTTTTTGGACAAGATATAATACGATAGAGCATAAAGGAGGAAGTCTATGAGAGGATTTGTTTTTTTAGCGTTTGCAATTGTGAGTGAAGTTTTTGGGACAACGATGTTGAAGTTGTCAGACGGATTTACGAAAGTATGGCCAAGTATCAGTGTTGTTCTTGGTTTTGCATCTGCATTTTATTGTTTATCTCAAGCGTTGCAATATCTTCAACTTAGTACTGCTTATGCAATTTGGTCCGGAGTTGGTACAGCACTAACGGCATTAATTGGTGTTCTCGTTTGGAAGGACGCTTTTACATGGCAAACGTTCGTTGGCCTAGTGCTTATTATTGGCGGAGTTGTTGTATTGAATATGTCAGGTTCGGGTGCACATGGATGAAGAAAGGGCTGAAATTTTCAGCCCTTTTTTCATCCACATTCTAATACGGTATTTCCACATGTGGATAACACTTTACGTAATTCTTCTGTGGATAAAGCAATTGTAAATTCAGGGACACCAGGTGAAATCAATATTTTTTCGTATTGATAAATAGAAGAATCCACAATAATTGTTACATCCTCTGTATAGCCAAAAGGAGCAACACATCCTGGGATGCATCCTGTTGTCGCTCTTAGTTCATCAGGTGAACAAAGAGCGACGCTTGTACCGATCATATTTTTCATTTGCTTCATATCAAGGTGAGTTCCTTCTAATGTAAAAAAGACATAGTAAGCCCCGGATTTCGTTTTTAAAAAGAGACTTTTACTTGGTTCACCATCTAAACCGAGACGTTCCCGAATCATTCGATCTGTTTCATAATCTAAAACAGGTTCATGTTCAAATTTCTCATATAAAACATTCGTTTTATGTAGTAGCGAGATGACTTCTTCGTACATTGGAATACAAGCTCCTTTCTCTTCACTTTTGTAGTTCTCATGTTTCGATTCAAATTTTATGTGCGATATATTCCTCGTTAGTGCACAGTAAATATGCTTTGATTTAAATTTATCCCGCATTAATGGGCAGTAAGCCCCCACCTCAAGGTTGAGAGAAAAGCAAAGAAGATAGGTGGGGGATAACTGCCCGTAAAAGCCCGATTGGTTCAACTAATCATCAGTGGGGGATGAAGAAAATTCCTACTGATAGAAGTTTCACTTAATCAGTAGCTAACGTAACGATTTTTAAATTGATTTCTCCACAATCTGTGGATAGTTGTTGCACGTTTTTCTAACGTAATTTCGTATACGTCTGGATTGCTTAAGCTTTCCCATGTGGAAAACCCGATATTTTCATCGAAAAGCCTTAAAATGAGTGTGAATAAGTTACCATGTGTAACGAGCAGTGTAACTTTTTTCGTATCTTCTTGTAATATGCTGTGGATAAGTGGCTGTACTCTCTCCGTCGCTTGGCGCGTCGATTCTCCGCCAGGAAATGCGACATCTATTTCTATAAATGTTTGCTCTAGCATTTGTAGCCAATTACTCATTGGAGCGCCGCTCAGTATACGCTCAGTTAACCGCACATCCTCTTGAATAGGGAGCTGCATATGTGACGCGTAAGGTGTAATAGATTGAACAGCACGAGTAAATGGGCTAGAGATAATGTTTTCGATAGGGAGCTGTTCTGTGATGAGAAAACCTGCAAGAGCTTTAGCTTGTTGCTGACCTATTGCTGTCAGTGGTGCATCATGTTCTTGCCCAGTTGCATTGCAATGGCGGACAACAATTAATTTCTTCATAATTCATCCCTCGCTTATAAATAGACGAATTTGTACGTACTTCGACAAATAGAGTGAGGAATCCTCCTTTCTCTAGTTATTGGTAACTGAAATCAAAATAAAAAGCTAAGCCGATTCGGCTTAGCTTGCATGTTCTGCTAGGAATTTTGTTTTCATTTTACGAATTAGGATGTAAGCACCAATGCCGAACAGTATCATAATTCCTTCCGTTACGAACAAATTGATTTGTCCGCGTTGGTAGAGTGCTCCGAAAAAGTCAACAAACGCATGAAGAAATACTGCCAGTCCTACAAACATATACTTCTTATGCTTTACACCATATAAGACAAGCATTGTAAGAGCAATTTGCATGATAAAAGCAACGATTCGCTCTACTCCGCCAAGTAAATAGAAGTAAGGCGGAGTATGTAGTAATGCGTCTTGGACAGCACTGAGCTGAGGTACCTTTTCAATCATTTTGGAGAAGGTTCCGTTATTAATAGAGAAAGCAAATACAAGACTTTGCACTCCGGCAGTCGCCCCAATTAATAATGATTCAATTCCTCCGTGACCGATTCCATAAGCAAGGCCGTCTTTATACCCCTGGTACTTCTTGAGTAAAAAGAAAAAGGCGATAAAACGTGCAAGTTCTTCAAAAATACCAGCAGTTAATCCGCCATATATAGCATAGATAAACGGATTTTTTAGTAGCTCAGTTGCTGCTGGATTTCCAAATACATAGACATGTAACGTTTTTTCTAAAATTTGTGAGAATCCAAGAAAGAATACAATCCCGACACCGACAATTTTTAAAGAGATTCCATATTTCTTTCGACAGTAAACGAGAGCAATGATTGGGATAAGAACTGAAATAGCAATTTGCACAATCATACTTCCAATTGTTGCATTTGAAACCATACATTTCACCACTTTCTAATATATATACTATTTCTATTATGCAGGAAAAACGGTGAAATGTTTAGTAAATAACCTGAGAGTATATTCTCAGGTCATTTACTGTATCCTGTTATTAGTAATATTTTAGCAAAAGTAAAGGAGTACTAACTGCCGGCATGCGCCCGATTGGTTCAACTAACCTTTTGGAGAAGAACGCTCCAAAAGGAAGTTTCACTTTACCCCGCACTAACGGGCAGTAATATTTAGCAAAAGCAAAGAAGTGCTAACTGCCCGTAAGAGCCCGATTGGTTCAACTAACCTTTTGGAGAAGAACGCTCCAAAAGGAAGTTTCACTTTATTTCATTGTGTTAGGCAGTGTAGTATTTTGCGTGTTGTTTAAATGCGGATTTTTACTCATTTCATGCTTGAGCATATCGAGTGTTTGTGCATATTCTTTATCATTTAATGTGCCGGATTTGAGTCCTTGGATTTGTGATATTAATTTTTGATCTGTTGATACATATGCTTTGTAATAGCGGGGAACAACGGACAATGCTGCTTTTTGTACTTGATCAGCGACTAGAGCCGGATCTGTCGTGTTTGCTCGGTATACAACAAATACTTCATCATCTGTTACAAGTGTTGCGGCATTTATAACGTCTGGAAGTTTCACCGTTATATCTGTAATCATTTCTGCTAATCGTTCCTTGTTAATTGTACCGACTTGGCGATTCGACACTTCATCTTTTTGTTTTTGAGAATAGCCGACTCTTGTCAGCATTCGGTTTGGCACGTCCTTCCCGTATATGTCTTTATGCTCAGACACGAGTACACGGCTTCCTTCTTCCTGTTTCATTTCCGCTTTGTTGTTTGTTTGGCATCCAGCAAAGATGGAAAGAGTGAGAAGGGATAGGAGCAGTTGTTTTTTCATGATTGTTTCCTCCTTATTGATCTCGCTATTTGCGGGCAGTAATACCCACATCTCAAGATTCAAGGAAAAACGAGGAAGATAGGTAGGGGATAACTGCCCGTAAAAGCCTAATTGGTGAGAGCTTTATTCATCCCGCTCTAACGGATAGTAAGGCTCCCCCTCAAGATTGTGAGAAGTCAAAGAAGATGGGGGGGAGATAACGGTCCGTAAGAGCCCGATTGATTTAACTAACCTTTTGGAAAAGAACGCTCCAAAAGGAAGTTTCACTCTATAGCATTTCCCACTTAGGAGGTTTTTTGTATTTGAAATTGTTGGTTTTGTGGCTTTATGATACGATAAAAAGAAGAAAGAATAGGAAAGGGAATGGAAGATGGAGCAGAAGCAGGAGATTCGCACTACAGTTTACGTGAATAATATCCACTATGAAGTCATAGAAGAAAAGCGAAATGGATTTAATGAAGAAGCATTTAAAGCTCGCTACGCAGAAATTTTAAATAAATATGATTATATCGTAGGTGATTGGGGGTATGATCAGCTGCGATTGCGCGGTTTTTTTGACGATAGCAATCAGCGTGCAACGTATGATACGAAAATTAGTACGTTATCGGAGTACTTATACGAGTATTGTAATTTTGGATGTGCGTACTTTGTACTACGAAAAGTGAAGAAGTAAAAAAGAATTCCTCTTACATCGGGTAAGAGGAATTCTTTGATTCAAATATGGTGAGACTACCTACATGTATATAGAAATAAAATCACCAGCTTTGTTGCAAGCTGGTGATTTGGGTCACATCAGTTCAAATAAAAATGAACGTAATTCTTCTGCATTTTCTTCTGAAATAGAAAATGCATGTTCTAAGTATCCAGGTTCTTCCAAGTCATCACGACCGATAATGGCAAATTTATTGCGCTGTATATCAAGGACGATTGTTTTACCATAATGACGGTCAGAATACAAAAGTGCTAAATCGTGGCGCTCGTTTTCTCCCATAAAGCTTACGAAACGCGTTTTTGTTTCTACTGTATCATCATAAAGAAAAAAGCGTTCTCCCATGAACATGACTCCTTTTTAAATATCTAAATTTAAGTGTGGTTTATGATCTAAATGGTGGTGCGTTTTAATAAAGCGCACTGTTCTTGTTTTATAGCGCATAACGATAGAATATGTTTCTGCTAAGTCTCCGCCAAGGAATTTCACACCATCTAATAACTCGCCAGCAGATACACCTGTTGCTGAGAAGATTGCATCGTCACCAGATACTAAATCATCTAGCATAAGAAGTTGACGTGGGTCTTCTAAGCCCATGGCATGGCAACGTGCTTCTTCTTCTTTATTCATTGGAACGAGACGTGCTTGCATTTCTCCGCCAAGACATTTGAGTGCAGCAGCAGAGATAACGCCTTCCGGAGCACCGCCAGTACCGATAAATAAGTCGATTCCTGTTCCAGGAAGGGCCGTTGCGATAGATGCACCAACATCACCGTCGCCGAATAATTTTACACGTGCACCCTTTGCGCGTACTCGTTCGATGATGTCTTGATGACGTTCACGCTCTTGTATGATAACTGTTAAGTCACGAATTTTTTTATTGTTTGCTTCTGCTACAATTTCAATTGTCTTTTCGATTGGATCATCTAAGCTAATTTTACCAGCTGCATTTGGGCCAACTGCGATTTTTTTCATGTACATATCAGGAGCGTGTAGAAGGTTTCCTTTATCAGCGACAGCGATAACAGCCATTGCGTTTGCAAGACCTTTTGCTACGATATTTGTTCCTTCTAACGGGTCAACGGCGATATCTACTTCTGGACCGTTTCCTGTTCCAAGTTTTTCACCAATGTAAAGCATTGGTGCTTCATCAAGTTCCCCTTCTCCAATCACAACAGTACCAGCCATGTTCACAGAGTCAAACATCGTACGCATTGCAGTTGTTGCAGCATCATCTGCTTCATTTTTCTTACCGCGGCCCATCCATTGTGCTGATGCAAGGGCTGCTGCTTCTGTTACACGGACAATTTCTAATGCGAGTTCACGTTCCATGGTGTCATTCCTCCAATTCCGAAAATCATACACGTATAACTATAACAAAGAAAGAGAAAAAGGTGAATTCGAAAAATTGTCGATTTTTTTTGAATAAAGGGGTACAATTGGGAATGAAAATGCTTTAATTTCCAGGTAGGTGACATATATGTACTTTGTAGACCGTAAAAAAATTGAACAAATGTTACAGTGTTTAGAGAAAGTTGTTGCAGCATTTCAAACAAAACAAGAGTACCGCGGAGCGCTTGATGAATATGCATTAGAGCGCATGGCGCACCTTATGATCGATTGTATTTTAGACGTAGGCAATGCCATGATTGATGGATTTATTATGCGCGATCCAGGTAGTTATGAAGATATTATTGATATTTTAATGGATGAAAAAGTGGTTACGAATGAAGAAGGAGAACGTTTAAAAGAAGTCGTTCGTCTTCGTAAAATGATTGTGCAGGAGTATGTAAATATGAATCATACAGAAGTGTATGATACAGTGCAAAAACATATTGATATGATTAAACAGTACCCTGCCAATATTCGCCGTTATTTGGAGCAAGAACTTGGTCCTGTATCTGCGTTTGCAGGAGAGTAAAGTGAAAATTCCAACAGTGGGGGATTCCTCCTCACTGTTGGAAAGCTCTTATCAATCGGGCGCATGCCAGCAGTTAGTCCCTACCTCTCTTCTTTGTTTTGTCAGAATTTTGAGGTAGGGGTTTTACTGCCTGCGAATAGTGGGATAAAGTGAAACTTCCATCAGTGGGGGCTTCATCCCCCACTGATGGAAAGCTCTTACCAATCGGGCGCATGCCAGCAGTTAGCCCCACCTCTCTTCTTTGTTTTCTCACAATCTTGAGGTGGAGGTCTTACTGCCCGCGAATAGCGGGATAAATACATGTGGCTCTAATGGACCGTGATTTACTTTGTTCATTAAAGCTTGATAAAGGGAAGAAGGTAGAGACATGGGGGAAGCAGCACGTTCTACAAAAGAAGAAATACTTCAACTTTTGAAAGTAAGGGGAGAACAGACTGTTGCAGTATTAGCGGAAGCATTGCAAATTACGGAGATGGCAGTGCGTCGTCATGTAAGTAAGCTTGAAAAGGAAGAGTTGATTGAAACGAAGATGGTGCGTCAACATGTCGGGAGACCGATGTATGTCTATCGTTTAAGTACGAAAGGAGAAGACTTGTTTCCGAAACAATATAAGCAGTTTGCAGTCGAAATATTAGAGGACTTGCTGCATATTGGCGATGAGGAACTCGTTAAAAAGCTTTTAAGGGCACGTACGAACCGTATGGAAGAACAATTGGCAAACCGTATAAATCGAAAAGAAACAACATTAGAGCGATTAAAAGAAATTGCAGTCATGCAAGAGAAAAATGGTTATATGGTGCGTGTGCAGCGAGAAAGTGAGCGCTCCTTCCTATTACAAAAGCAAAATTGTCCGTTAATAGAGGTAGCTGAAAAATTTCCGCAAATTTGTCATGATGAGAAAAACATGTATAATACACTGTTGCCAGATGCTGATGTGAAAGTATTATCTAATATGTGTGATGGAGATTGCTTCTGTTCGTATCAAATAATAGAAAAAAAATGAACATTATGGGACGCTTTTCGAAAAAGCGTTTTTTTCTTTTGGAAAAAAGGATACGATAAGAGGAGAGTATGTATCAAGAAGGAGTGGCACCTATGTATAAAGGCTATTTAATTGACTTAGACGGAACAATGTATCGAGGCGAAGAACGAATTGAAGAGGCAAGTGATTTTGTAAAGGCGCTGCAAGAGCGTAACTTACCATATTTATTTGTTACGAACAACTCAACACGTAAACCAGAGCAAGTTGCAGACAAGCTTGTGCAGTTTGATATTCCAGCTAGCGCAGAACGAGTATTTACGACAAGCATGGCAACAGCAAACTTTATATATGAAAGAAAGCAAAATGCTTCTGTATATATGATTGGGGAAGAAGGTTTGCGTGATGCCCTTGTGGAAAAAGGATTCACACTTGTGGATAATAATCCGGATTTTGTCGTCGTTGGATTAGATCGCGAAGTTACATACGAAAAGCTAGCAAAAGCGTGCTTAGCCGTTCGTAACGGGGCAACATTCATTTCAACAAACGGCGATATTGCGATTCCAACAGAACGCGGCTTATTACCAGGGAACGGTTCTTTAACGTCTGTTGTAACGGTATCCACAACGGTAAATCCAATCTTCATTGGTAAACCAGAATCCATTATTATGGAACAGGCTCTAAAAGTTCTTGGTACAACGAAAGAAGAAACGTTAATGGTTGGGGATAACTACGATACGGACATTTTAGCTGGTATGAATGCGGGGATGGATACGCTTCTTGTCCACACAGGAGTCACATCTGTGGAAAAATTAACAGAATATGATGTACAGCCAACGCATGTTATCCACAGTTTAACAGAGTGGATTGAAAAAATGTGAAAAACGAGATGATAATCATCTCGTTTTTCTTTATTTACACGTGACAAATTTCTTAGAATAATCGATTCACTAGTTCTTTCACTTCTTCAAGGTATTGTGTTCTCGTCTCGTTATCCACAGAAGGAACACTCGTATAGAAAGCGTGCTCTACTGCTTCAATACCAGTAAAATCAAAAATACCTGCATCAGTTGTTTTCTTCATTGCTTCAAACATACCGCTTGCATCGTAATTCTCTTTTGAATTGCCCATTGTGGATAATAATACCCCTTTTTTACCTGTTAAAAATTTATCAACGCCATTTGGTCCGTATGTAAAAGCAAATCCTTGGCTAAATACACGTTCTACATACCCTTTTAAGATAGCGGGAAGGCCTGTCCACCAAACTGGATAAATAAATGTGATCACATCTGCCCACGTAATATGTTCTTGTTCTGCCTTAATATCAGCGGGCGTATTTCCTTGTGAAAAGGAAATGAAATCATTGGCAGCTAATACAGGATTGAAGTTTATAGCATATAGATCGCGAACACGTACTTCGTGTCCTTTTTCCTGCAACTGTCCTTGAAATGTTTCTAGAATTGCATGATTAAAGCTTTGTGGATTCGGGTGTGCATAAACGATTAAATGTTTCATTACAATTCCTCCTGTCTGTGGATATGTTAGTAATATGTCCAAAAGTGTAAATAAAACATATTTTGTAACAATTGTAGTTACATTGTATTAAGAAGTCAAAGAAGACGCTTCTTACAGATTAAGAAACAGGATTTTTCCTAGCGTGAGCGAATATGTACAAGGAAAGAGAAGGGGAACGTAGGAATGAACATTCATAGACTTACGCTAAAGGAAGCGCAAAACATAAATGTGTGGCAATATGATGCACCGTATGAATTATATAGTTTTACCGGAGCGTCTGAAATGCTGGAGGAATTGTTGAACGGTACATATTATGGCGTTCGTAATGAGCGTAATGAAATCGTCGGTTATTTTTGTTTTGGGGATAACGCACAAGTTCCGGGCGGAAGAGAGACAAAGTTATACACAGGTGAGCGTGTTGTGGATATTGGGCTTGGAATGAAACCGGCGTTAACTGGAAAGGGATTGGGGATATCTTTTTTACAAGCTGGACTGCAGTTTGCAAAGGAGCAATTTAGACCAGAGAAAATTCGTTTAAGTGTCGCCGTTTTTAATGAACGTGCTATTCATCTCTATATGAAAGCAGGTTTTCAAAAGAAGGTTTCTTTCATGAGCAGGGAAAGGGAATTCCTGCTTATGGAGTATGACGCGGCGGCTAACTGCCCGTAAAAGCCCGATTGGTTCAACTAACCATCAGTGGGGGGAAGAAAGCCCCACTGATGGAAGTTTCACTTTATTCAGCATGTGCAGCTCTATGCGCTAAACGACTTGATGCAGCAGCGGCAATCGCTCCGACGATATCATCGAGGAATGTATGAACTTTTCCTGTTGATTTGTCATTTAAGTATTGTAAAATACCGGGTTTTAACTTATCAATATAGCCGAAGTTTGTGAAACCGATTGAGCCGTATACGTTGACGATAGATAAGGCAACGACTTCATCTACACCGTATAATCCTTCGTCACGATGTATGATGTCTTGAAGAGGTGCACTTAACAACCCTTTTTCGGCAAGGACGTCCAGCTCAATTCCTGTAATGAGTGCATTTTGCACTTCGCGTTTGGATAAGACGCGTTCTACGTTATAACGACACTCCTCCATTGCTAAATTGGGATGATATTTTTTTTGAAGAAAATGAACGAGCTCTGCAATGTCGTCAATTGTTACACCGCGTTCTTGTAGTAATTGAAATGCTCTTTCTTGTAGTTCATTTCGTTGTGTCATGATTATCACCTTTTTTTCTTTTTAATATTGTATACGTATAGGTGTACTATGTGCATAGGAATGAAAGTTAGTCAGAAGCTCATATATATATAGAAAAAATATAGGTGGCGAGTACGATGATTCAACATATTTATGAGCATTATCATATACACGTCAAAGAATTTACAACCCTCGGTCCCTATAAAAGCTTTTGGGTTCGAAATAAAACTTATGTGCTTCTTGCTACGGGAAACTTGCAAGAAGAAGAGCTTTTTGAAATGAAGAAGTTAAGTGATTATATGAATCAGCAAGGCGATATTACAGTTGCGACGTTTGTTCCAAACATACAAGGTTATTATGTTAGCGAGATAGAAGATACAAATTATTGTTTGCTGAAAGGAATGCGTATGTTAGAGCGCAATGTAATGTCTCCAGGAAACGAGCTATCGTTATTTCATAAGCGCGGAGCATTCTTTTCTGATGATATTGAACATCTCAGCCGAATTGGTGAATGGAAGGCGCTGTGGGAAAAACGATTAGATCAGCTCGAACGCTTTTGGCAATCAAAAATAGTGAGTCACCCTACTGACATGTTTGAACAATTATTTATCGAATCATTTCCTTACTACTTAGGTCTTGCCGAAAATGCGATTCAATATGTAATGGATACAGAAATTGATGATATTCCTCAACTCGCTGACGCCGCAACGATTTGTCAGGAACGATTTACGCCATTACTTTGGCAGCAAACGAAGCGATTAAAGCTGCCTGTTGATTGGGTATACGATCATCCAAGCCGCGACTTAGCAGAGTGGGTCCGTCACGTTTTTTTTGAAAAAAAAGCGAACTGGGAAGAAGAAATTGTTCAATTTGTAACCGACTATGAACGTAACTATCCATTATCTTCTTTTGGATGGCGGCTGCTATTTGCGCGTCTTCTCTTTCCTCTTCATTACTTTGAAACAATTGAAGGGTATTACTTAACTGGAAGCGAGACGCAGAAATATGTATATCAAGATCGGCTAGAAACCATTTTGCAGCGGGTAGATCAATCGGAACAATTTCTTCAGCACTTCTATGACCTTATTCATTTACCTGTTGATAAGTTAGGAATTCGTAAGCTGGATTGGTTAACATAATATGTAATTTAGAAAAAAGAGACCATAGTGGGTCTCTTTTCTTTAGCTTTAGTGGCTATTTAAAATAATCCACTAAAGGTTTTACATTAAAATACTTGTTCTACTTCGATTACTCCTGGTACTTCTTCTAAAAGTGCGCGTTCGATACCAGCTTTTAATGTGATTGTAGAACTTGGGCAGCTGCCGCAAGCACCTAGAAGGCGTAATTTAACGATACCGTCTTCAACATCTACTAATTCTACGTCACCGCCATCGCGAAGTAAGAATGGACGTAATTTATCTAATACTTCTGCTACTTGTTCGTGTAAGTTTTCGTTTTCCATTTTTATCGACTCCTTTCATTAGTTTTATTATAATCAAGATACAGGGGAAAATCTATTTTTAATATCTTTCTTATGTTGTCAAAATAGTTTATGGAAATTTCCTTCTTATATGTGACAATAAGATGCAGAAAAGAATGTATGTGCAAATGGGGGAAAGAATATGATAAAAGTTAGCGTTTACGGGGCAAAGGTTGTGTGTGCTAGCTGTGTTGGGATGCCGTCATCAACGGAAACGTATGAATGGCTGCAAGCAGCAATTGGCCGGAAGTATGAAGGACAAGAAGAGAAATTTCATTTTGAATATGTGGACATTCACGAGCAGCAAGAAGAGGAAGAAAAACGAGCTTTTGCTGAGCGTGTGATTGAAGAGGACTTATTTTATCCTGTGGTTCTCGTAAATAATGAGATTGTCGGAGAAGGCAATCCTCGCTTGAAGGATGTATACGAAGAAATTGAGAAATATTTATAATATAACTTATAACTCACAGAGCTCTTGCAACGTAGATTACGAAACGCAAGGGCTTTTTCTGTGTTCGAAAGGGTGGGAGAGATGAAGAAGGGCTTTGTAATGGGAAGTATTGGGCTTTTTCATATAAGCAGTATTGCTTATATGAAAGGGGATGCAGCAGCAATTTACTCGTTAGCAGGTTGGCTGAGCGTCTTTTTCTTAGCTAGTGCAGCATTTCTTTGTATAGATGGATTCATTTTAGGAGCACGGGGGACATTTGCTTCAGCAAAGCCAACGCGAAAAGAATCCCGTTTTCAATCTGCTAAAACGAATGCGTTTGCTGCGATTCCAAATGTGGTAGCTGCGTTAGGGGTATACTTATGGGTATCGTAACGGAGCATTCTATACCAGAAGAAGTGAAACTCTTATTAGATAAATATGTGAATGGACTTCAGGAAATCATTGTTAAAGAAAAGCTAGTTGGTGTGTATTTGTATGGTTCATTAGCATTGGCTGCGTTTCAGCCGGAAACGAGTGATATTGACTTTGTAACGGTGATGACAGAACAAGTCAGTAAAGCAGAGAAAGTGAAAATACGTGAACTACATAAGAAGTTGTATAAACATGATCTTGGAAAACGAATGGACGGTATGTATATTCCGCTTGTAGATGTAGGAAAGCAAAATCATGAGATGTCTCCGTATTTATATTGTTCGGATGGAAAAATGAATGAAGGGCATTGGGATATTAATTCTGTGACGTGGTGGACATTAAAAAATCAAGGTATTACTGTTTGGGGTAAACAAGCAAACGAACTTCCGTATGCAATAACGTGGAATGATGTTGTGAACACAATGAAATACAATGTGGAACAATATTGGAGTGAGAAAGTAAAGCGTCCGTATTTATTTTTATCTACAGAATGGGTGGAGTTTGCAGTTGTGACAATGGGACGTATCATATACACGTTAGAGACGGAACGGATTGTTTCTAAAGATGAAGGGCTGCAATACGCGATGCAATCTTGTAATCAATGGGAACCACTGCTGCAAGACGTATATCGAATTCGTCACAAAGGAGGAATGAAACCGTCCTTATCGAGATGGAGACGTGCTGAGATGACGAAGAAATACTTATTGTTTGGGATAGAGGAATGTAAGAAGAAGTGGGGAAGATAAAGCGAAACTTCCATCAGTGTTTTTTTCATCTCCCACTGATGGAAAGCTCTCACCAATCGGGCGCATGCCAGCAGTTATCCCTCACCTATCTTCCTCGTTTCTTTTTGAATTTTGAGGTGGGAATATTACTGCCCACGAATAGCGGGATAAAAGAAGTTCACATTTTTTGTAAACTTCTTTTATCTTTTCATCATGTATTAAGCATTTTTCCATCTTTCTAGTTTGTGGATATTTCTTGTGAAGAACTTAGATAGAAATCGTGGGAAGCCGAATGAAACAATTTTATCTTCAACGAGTCGTTTCATTTCGTCTATTGTGATATTAGGTAGAGTGAATTCTCCGTATTCATAGCAATGGCTACAATATAGTTTGCTTTTTTGGCCATCTTTTTCTGTGCCGCCGCCTTTTTCGTCTTTTGAAAAGGGCATACCACAGCTTTGGCAGTTTTTATGTGTTTTCATTGAAATTACCTCTAATATATATAATCTTAATTATTATAGTATGGTTAAACAAAAAAACAAGAGCTACACTTGGGCTCTTGTTTTTTTGTTTAACCATTATGATGTTTATACATCCAAAGAATACCTGATTTTAAAAGGCGAGGTACACGGCCCATTAACGGCTGATTTGCGAGTAAACCGAAGCCGTGTTTTTTACCAAGAGAACCAAGAACACCTTTTAATTTAATAACAGGTAGCTCTTCTGGTAATGCTTCATTATTCCAACGTTTTAACAATATTTGGACAATTTGCTCGCCTTGTCCTTCTGCAAGCTGAGCAGATGGTGCATGCGGTAACGCTGCACAGTCACCTAACACATACACGTTCTCATAGTCCGGAATATTATGATGTTTTGTTAATACAACCCGACCGCTATTATCGTGCTCGACAGGTAGATTACGAACAACCTCATTTGCTTGAATGCCAGCTGTCCATACGATTGCGTCGCATTCAAGTGGTTCATCGTGGTTATACACAATATTTGGCTCCACTTTTGTAATGTTCGAGTTGCGAATGATTGTAACATTATGTTTCAAAAACCACTCTTCTACGTATCTACTTAATTTTTCTGGGAATGGGAAAAGAATGCGATCTTTTCGGTCAAATAAATAAATGTTTAAGTCTGGACGGCTTTCACGAAGTTCACTTGCTACTTCAACACCGCTTAGTCCAGCCCCTACAACAGCAACTGTTGCGTGTGGCTCTAAACCATTTAGTTGTTGATATGTTTGACGAACTTGTTCAATGGATTGAAGGCTATACGTATGTTCTTGCGCTCCTGGAACGTTGTGATAGTTGTCTTCACAACCAAGCCCAATAATTAAGTCATCATAATTCACAATTTCACCGTCATCAAGATGAACGGCTTTGTTTTCTAAATCAACATTAGTTATCGTCCCGTATTGAATATTAAGTCGTGGATGTTCTGGAAATGGAATGCGAATATGCGTTTCAGAAATCGTTCCTGCTACTAATGCGTAGTATTCTGTTTTAAAACAGTGATACGGTACCTTGTCGATTAATGTCACTTGAACATCATCCGGAAGTTGGTTGCTCGGAAGAAGACGCTGTAAAACTCTCATTCCACCGTAGCCCCCACCAAGTATTACGAGGTGCTTCATGATGGATTACCCCTTTTCTGTTGAAATATCCCCTAATCATAAAAAGTTTTTATATTACAAAAATATTTTGACTTTACCCACTCAAATTATATCGAATTTAGAAGCAAATAACAATGTATGAATGAATAATCTGTTGTACAATAAGAAGAAAAGTGGGGCGATTTGTGAAAAAATTGTAGAATGTTGCAGTTTTCGACCGAAAAGTGCCTTTTATTAAGGATTAACGCATAAAACGATTGAAAATTTTAGTCGTTTCAGCTCGATTTATACAACATCTTAGTTTTACTGTTATAAAACAAGGGTTAATATATAGATGTAGGGGGGGAATAAGGGTGATTAAACCGTTAATTGAATTTTGTGTTGGCAACCTTGCAAGTGGTGCGCAAAAGGCACGGGAACAACTGGAGAAAGATCCGAATTTAGATGTGATTGAGTATGGTTGTCTTGGCTATTGCGGCGTTTGTTTTGAAGGGCTGTATGCACTTGTGAATGGTGAAGTTGTAAAAGGCGAAACACCGGAGGACCTTGTGAAAAACATATATGATTATTTAGATGAAAATCCGATGTTCTAAGGCGTTGCAACGAAGCAGCGTCTTTTTTATTTGATGAAGGATAAACGTATAAAATCATTTCGAAGGAACAGGCTAACAAGTGCAGCAATTACTGATATGCACATATAAAAAAAGAAAGCCCTTTGTTGAAGGGCTTTTTTCTTACACGATACGTGTAAGCACGACTTTGTTACGCCAAAATTGTCGTTGAATATGAGAAACGGGGGACATTCTTATTGTTTTCCAAAAGCGCTCATTTTATACTTATAACAATAAAAAATTTTGGAGTGAAACAATATGGGACAACTTTCTTTCACGAAAATGCATGGTCTTGGAAATAATTATATTTATGTGAATATGTTTGAAGAGCAAATTGCAGAAGAGCATCTAGCGAAAGTTGCTGAAAAAGTGTCAAATGTGAATACGGGAATCGGTTCTGACGGAATGATCCTAATTTGTCCATCTGACGTTGCTCCTGTGAAGATGCGTATTTTTAATAAAGACGGTTCAGAAGGAAAGAGCTGCGGAAATGGACTGCGCTGCGTTGCAAAGTACGCATATGAGCATAAATTAGTAGAAGAGACTGTTTTTACAATCGAAACGTTAGCAGGAATTGTTACAGCAGAAGTAACAGTTGAAGGTGGAATTGTAACTTCCGCTACAATTGATATGGGTGCGCCGCGATTAAAACGCACGGATTTACCGATGTTAGGTGAAGGAGAAACACCATTTATTCGTGAAGATTTCCTTTACAGCAATCACCGCTATGCCTTTACAGCTGTCTCAATGGGAAATCCGCATGCTGTTATTTTTGTAGATGATATTGGGGAAGCACCGCTTACAACATTAGGCCCTGTGTTAGAAACACACGAGATGTTTCCAGAAAGCGTGAATGTGGAATTTATTGAAGTCCTGAATCACCATGAAATGCATTTCCGTGTATGGGAACGCGGTTCTGGTATTACACAAGCGTGTGGAACAGGAGCGTGTGCCGCAGTTGTAGCTGCAATCTTGAATGGAAAGATGAAGCGCGGACAAGAAATCACTGTTCATTTAGCAGGCGGAGATTTAATGATTACGTGGACAGAAGAAGGAACAGTTTTAATGAATGGTCCTGCAGAAGTCACTTGCAGCGGTGTATATTATTATAAGATTGAAGAGTAAAGATGTATAATAAAGTGAGAGAAGAAAGGAAGGTGGGTTCTATGATTAATGTAACAGAACAAGCGGCATATCAAATTAAAGATATGTTAAAAGATGCCGAAGATGGAGAGAAATACGTTCGTCTTGCAGTGCACGGCGGTGGATGCAGCGGTCTTTCTTACGGCTTAGGATTTGAAAGAGAACCAAATGAAGACGACACAGTTCTTGAATTTTTCGGTGTTGAATTTGTTATTGATAAAGAAAGTGCTCCGGTTGTAAAAGGAGTAAAAATCGATTATAAGCAATCAATGCTTGGCGGCGGATTCACAATCGATAATCCGAACGCAATCGCATCGTGCGGATGCGGATCATCTTTCCGTACAGCAACGAATGCTGGTAAGCCTGAAGAGTGCTAATGCAACGAGTATTGAGTATTTAATGGAATATGAGATGCTGCTAAAGAAGCCTTATTAAGGGTTTAATCAAGTAGGTATCTAATTCGTTATAAATGAAAAACGCTTGGATTCGTTCAAGCGTTTTTTTATTGTTGATTTCTAATAAAATCATGACAAAAATTCAATACTAATAAAAAAGAGGTGATTTTGATGGGAAAATGGAATGAACAGGCGGCACCGAATAATAATTTGCCAGCTAGCACAATTCGTTCATCTGAACTCCTGTTAGGGAAGAAAGCGGACCATGAATTTTCAGAGGAGCTTTCCGATGGCGGAGAAAGAGATAAAAACATTCAGATACTCAAAAACAGTTCTAAATAGAAAAAACTGATGCAGCGGTGACGATGAAAAAATCGTCACTATTTTTTTACTTTGTCCCCCATATTCTCTCAACATATGCTTCAAAAAAATATGCCAAAATCAAAAAGATTATTGTATAGTTTAAATATTAAATCGCCTAGAAGAACTATACAGCAGTTAGTGATGTTACATAATCACTTTCGAGAAAAAGATACTAACTTTGTTTCTATTTTATTACTAAAGGGGGATTAGACATGGCACAACAACAATTGAAACGCGAACTGCAACCGCGTCACATCAGGCTTATGGCAATAGGTGGGATGATTGGGACAGGAATTTTCAAAGGAAGTGCAGATACAATTTCAGCTGCAGGACCCGGCATCGTTTTTTCTTATTTATTTGCAGGATTTCTTCTTCTCATTGTTATGAGTGCAATAGCGGAAATGGCTATTGCTTATCCTGGTTTAAACATTCAAGGGATGATTCAAAAAGCTTTCGGTTCTCGTTTCGCCTTTGTCATTGGTTGGCTCTACTGGGTCGACTGGATTTTAGTTATTATTGTTGAGGTTTTGGCAGGGGGGAGCTTTTTACAATACTGGATTCCATCCGCTCCTTTATGGCTGCTTAGTCTAGCATGTACTGCGCTTCTTCTTCTTATCAATTTGTTTAGCGTCAAACTTTACGGTGAAATAGAGTTTTGGCTTGCGAGTTTCAAAATTATTACTCTTGTTTTATTTATTTTGCTTGGTTTTGCCTTATTATTTGGCTTCATTCCAAATCATGAAGCAGCATATTTTACAAACTATACAAGTCACGGCGGATTCTTTCCAAAAGGATTGGGAAGTATTTTCACAGCACTCTTAATAGTTGTTTTTTCTTTCGGAGGTTCAGAATTAATCGGATTAACTGTAACAGAAACGAAAAACGTGGAACAGACGCTTCCTAAAGTAATAAAAGGGGTTATGTTCCGAGTGGTTTTATTTTACACACTACCTATTCTCATCATCACTGGACTTATCCCTTGGGACGAAGTAGGAAAGCAAGGCAGTCCTTTCGTACAGGTTTTCTCTGCAACTGGATTACAAGGTGTAGCACATATTATGAACTTCATTTTATTGACCGCTGTGTTGTCGGCTGCCAATTCAGGAATGTATGCTACTTCTCGAATTTTGTACTCTCTGGCGCAAAATAAAGAAGCTCCTGCTTTATTCTCGCGTCTTACTAAGCGTGGTGTTCCTGTCTGGGGAGTTCTTGTCAGTTGCATTGGTTTATTAATTGGATCTTTTATCGCGTTCCTTACGCCAGAGCATGTTTTTGGCTATTTGATGTCTATCCCGGGCTTTACTGTTTTGCTCATTTGGACTAGCATTTGCCTTGCGCAATTCAAGTTGCGTAAACAGTATTCTAAAATGCCGTATTTTCGCGTGTGGTTGTTCCCGTACAGCACTTTGTTTGCAGCAGCTGCCTTGTCAATTATTTTTATCTTCTTCTTGTTCAATTCAGGCAATATAATTAATTCTATTGTATGCGTAAGTATTCTCATCATTTTATCCGTTCTATCCATTTTGGTTGGTAGGAAGGAATCGAAATAAAGATTTTCAACTTAAAAGGAGCATTAACTTTATAAGAGAAAAAAGGCCGTGTAAAGCGGCTTTTTTTTGTCTTAGCATTTCCATTTTATAAAAAAAAGCTTCTGCAAGACTTTAACAGAATGTATATTCCATACATGATTAGCTAAGATGACGTTTTTACAAAAAAATCCAGATGTTTAATAGTAACTATGGAAAAATAATTCTTCACATAGCGTTCGAATAAAATGTTTGAAAAATCAAAAAAATATAGTATTATTTAGGTAAGTAGAAGTTTTCGACAAATAAAGACAAATATTTACAAATGGTGAGAGGTTTTATGGTTGTATTTTTCATTCTGCATCTTTGATTCCAAAGAAAATAAGGAGGAATGATTATGACAAAAAAGCGCCGTAAATTACTCAGTAAATCATTTAAAGAATTAGTGCAAGAGAATAAACAACAGATACTTAATGATAAACAAGAATTGGAAAGAATTGAACAACGAATTGAACAACGTCATATAATTAAAACACCAGCCTCATAATGGCTGGTGTTTTAATTTATCCCGCTATTCGCGGGCAGTAAGACCCCCACCTCAAGATTATGAGAAAGCGAAGAAGGTAGGGGGGATAACTGCCCGTAAAAGCCCGATTGGTTCAACTAACCGTCAGTGGGGGATGAAGAACCTCCCACTGATGGAAGCTTCACTTTATTAAAAAAAGCTTCTGCAAGACTTTAACAGAATGCATATCCCATACATGATTAGTTAACATAAAATTTTCGAAAAAAATTCCCAGATAATTAATGGTAACTTGGGAAAAATAATTTTTCACATAACGTTCAAATAAATAATGTTTGAAAAATCAAAAGTTATAGTATTATTTAGGTAAGTCGAATTTTTCGACAAATAAAGACAAATTTTTTATAAAGATCGAGAAGTTTTATGGTTGTATTTTTCATTCTACATCTTTGATACCAAAGGAAATAAGGAGGAATGATTATGACAAAAAAGCCCCGTAAATTACTCAATAAATCATTTAAAGAATTAGTACAAGAAAATAAACAACAGATACTTAATGATAAACAAGAATTGGAACGAATTGAACAACGAATTGAACAACGTTATATAATTACAAAACCAGCCTCATAATGGCTGGTTTTTTCTTTCACTGAAATACTTGAGGGAACTGCTTTACTATTCCTTCAGTAAGCGCATCCGCCATTTCTAAGGCTTCCTTCTCAATTTTGTCATACAATTGCACACCTGATTGATAATCTTTCTTTAGCATGGATACTGCCTCAGCTTTCGTCAATGCTAGATGCTCATAAAACATTTTTCTAAATTTTTCTTTAGGTATATAAGGATTGATACTGCTTAAGAATTCAACAATTTCGTCTCCATTGGCGTACCATTTTTTCTCTGCGATTGATGCAGCGTGTTGATCGCCAGCCTTTGCTGCCTTGACAAGGTCTGCGGCGATTACTAAGTGGTCTTTTATCAAATTACTATATTTTGTCGCTGCATTTTGACCGTAGAAAGGTTTGAGTGAATTACCCATATCTGGAGCGTTTTTAAGGAGTCGCGTAATAGTAACGTTAACATCTGGTAAATTAAAAATAATGCTAATGATAGCCAGTCTTGTCCAAGCGACATGCTGTTCCTATAGTGAGCGCATATAACTTTTCAAATCAACTTCATTTTTACTGATACGGTAATTTCGTGCCATTGGAAACGCAGATTGCGGATCCCAATTTACATAAGGTATATCATATGTGAAATAATTGGATTGCCAATAAGGGTACATAATGATTACACTCCTTTGAACATATATACCTCACGATATGATAAACTTCATTCTTAAGTTCCGTGTCCAAATGCTTTTATACAGTTAGGAAATCTAGGATGTTCCAGAAATGTATCTATAATAACACTCAGTCGGTGATACGTGGCACTAACGTTATAATAACCTTCAAATGGAATCTTAAGGTTGGGGCCTTACTGCTCGCGAATAGTGGGATAAAAAAGAATGCTCATTAGTTGGCGTCCTCTTCATCTTCTATAACGATTTCTCCGTTTTTTTGTTCATATCGTTTGATTTCTTCAATCTCATTACGTTCGTATAAAGTGAAACTTCCATCAGTGGGGGTTTTTCTTTATCCCCCCACTGATGGTTAGTTGAACCAATCGTGTTCTTACGGGTAGTTATCTCCCACCTATCTTCTATGTTTTCTCAGAACCTTGAGGTGAGAGTTTTACTGCCTGTTAGTGCGGGATAAAATCATCTTCCGAAATAACCGTAAAACCGTGTCGTCTGAATAATGCAGTTGTAACGCCGTAACCGTCTTGTTTTTGACCATTAAATTCACCTGTGTAAATGACGGAACTTCCGCAAGATGGACTGCGTTCTTTCAGAATAATATACTCAGGATTTAAATCTTTTATTTGATGTAATGCTTTGTAGGCTCCCGCAATAAAGATTTCTGTCACGTCATTTCCCTTTTGGTCTATTACTTTTGCAGTTCCGTTCAATACATCGTCACCGTTTCCTCCGATAATTTCGGCAGGTGTACGAGGCGTTGGTAATCCGCCTAATACTTCCGGGCAAATAAGAATTGCTTCTTCTTTTTCTAGTAGTTCTTGAATCTTTGCAACGAGATTATCATTTCCGTCATAACGACAAGCAATTCCAGCTAAACATGCACTAATTACAATCATTTTTTCACCTCAGTTTGATGAATTTACTTTCATCATACAACAAAATCTTTCGCCACTTTTATGCTTTTCTTCTTATTTATAAAGTGAAACTTCCATCAGTGGGGGGGGATTGCCTGCGAATAGCGGGATAAACAGGGGTGATAAATATGAGTAAACTGTATGAGTTAATGAAAGAATATAGTGAGTTTCAAAGTAAAGAAGAGTTTAATACATATCAAAAGCAAATTTTGACGCGGTATCAAGCTCATATGAATAAAACAGATTTTCTCGTGATTCGTTTGTTAGGAAGGTATGCAATAAACGAAAAGCAAAAAACGGTTGGTGTCGCATGTCCTTTAATGGAAACAATTGCAGTGAAAATAGGGAAGAGTGTACGGACTGTACGCCGTTCTGTCGCAAAGCTTGAGCAGCTTAGTATTATTAAGCGTGTGTTCACGAAGGAAAGATATAAGCGAGGGGGATATAGTGCGAGTTTGTATGTGTTTCGTAAGCGGGCAGTTGACCGCATGAGTGACCGTATGCAAATGACCGCATGTGAAAATAGCGAGAATGCAGGAGAGTGTAAGAAGGAGCAGTTGAATGAGGAAACGGAAATTAGTGTTTATGAAAACAATTTAAAGATACAACAGAAAATAAATACGTATGATATGGACGAAACGTATTGCCGTCATGATATTCCAGTGCGATTTGTAGATGCGATTTCACCAATGTCTCGTCATCCACAAACGATTAATTTTGCTTGGAGCAAAGTGGAACTTGCTTACAAAAAGAGTGGTTTGCTTGAGGGAGGGTTGTTGTGGGAGCAGCTTATGACGCATGATGATATACAAATGCAAATCATTCGGCGGACAAAAAGTGTTGTAAGGGCGTATAAGTACGGTGAGATTCGCAAAGATTTCGGTGCGCTCTTATATAGTACGATGCAGGCGTTATTTTTAGATATTGCATTAGAATGGGGAGCGGCAGTGAGAAGGCGCAGTAGGGCTTCGCTATATGATCCATTTGAAAGTAAACAAAGAAAAGAGTCATGCGTGTCAGGCATGACTCTCTAGTTTTAATCAAACTTTCGCACAGTTGGAACACGAATGGCGATAAATAATACAAACAGAATGACAGCAATTGCACCGCTTTTCATAATCGTCACAATTGGTATCCCGGCAGCTAATGCAAGTGAGGTAATGGCATAAGAAATAGGGATAAAGCCCATCGATGATAACATGAGTAAGCTCATGACTCGTCCCATCATTTCTTCCTGCACAGTCGATTGAATCATGGCCATTAACGGTACGATTGCCATGGCGATTGTAATGCCGTAAAAGCAGCCTGCTAGAACTGCTTGCCAAAGTGTTGTACTAAAGTTAATAGATAAGAAGAAAACACCGGATAACAGCATCATAATAATGCAAAATAAACCGCGGCGCCGAGTAATATTTCGCAGCCCGACGATAACTGCACCAATGGCCATTCCTCCGCCAACAGCAGCTTCTAAGTAACTAAAGTGGAGCGAGTCGCCGTGCAGTACATTTTTAACAAACAGCGGAAAACCGACTTGCATCGGTCCAATTAAAAATAAATTCAAAAAGGCGCTGCAAATAAGAAACGTTGATAAAAACGATGATTCTTTCACATAAAGGATGCCTTCTTTAATAGAAGTGAACATGCCTTTGTTTGGTTTTCGTTCTTCTTGCCCTATACTTGTGTGAATTTTTTGGACGAGTATGGCAGAAGTAAGTAATAATAAAATCGTTATCGTAAAGATCGTTTCATAATTACTGAATTCAATCAGTATCCCGCCAATGACAGGACCAAGAATAACAGATGCTTGGTTTGTCATTTGCGTGAGTGAATTTGCTTGTGTAAGGCGATGCTTCTCTACGAGCTCCGGTAAGATAGAGCCATCAGCTGACCAGAAAAAGGCATCGGCTAAACCGAAGAAGAGCGCAAAGAAAGCAAATGTGTATAATGTGACGTGACCAATGATGAACCAAATGAGAATAATCGTTACAAGAAGCGCGCGCACAATATTAGAATAAAACATGATGTTTTTTTTCTGGAATTTGTCTGCAAAGGCTCCGCCGATAATCATAAAGATTAGGCGCGGAACACTAAGGGCAACAAATACAATTCCAAGTGATGCTTCTAAGTTTAATGTTTTTGCTATGTACCACGTTTGCGAAAACGTAAAAAATGCTAAGGCAAAGCTTGAAAATAGGGTAGCGGCCCAAAGAAACAGGAAGTTTGTATTTTTTAATAAAGGTGTCCCCATTTCTTTTAAAGCAAGTTTACTTTTATGTAATTCCTCCATATGAATCCCTTTCTGTCATATGTCTTTTTATCTTTGTTAACAGTTTCTAATCTTTCTATACAGATACTTTCCATTGTATTCAAAAAAGCAGAATTTGCCCAGCGGATTTTTGAAGCATAAAAATAAGAAGGTGCCGAGGCACCTTCTTATTTTACACTTTAAACTAACGCAATATAAATATCAACTTGTGCATGATTTGGATCGAAAGTTCGTTTATCCCGTTATGTTGTATTCTACTTTACACTGTATTACAAGTTCCTCGAAAAACCCTGTAATATCATTATTTTTGGTTATAACGTTTAAGTATTCTAAAAGAGTGGGGATTGTAATTAATTCTTCAAAACAATCGATGTATTTTTGATATGTTTCAGAATACAATTCATACAGAGCTGAAGCATCTTTAGTAATTCTTTCAAGTGCTTGTTTAGGTGTTAAAGTTGTTAAGTCAATACAGTAATAGTACAAGTGTGTATATTTTGTAGTAATTGACCATAATTATTTGTAAGAGGTGATTAATGTATGGAACAAAAAATAATATGTTTTAGTGCTTGTAGTTCAGAAGCTTATAAAAATTTTCAAGAATCTGTTGAGCAACCAGTATCAGTTAATCAATTGGGCAAAAATATTAAAGTAGCTATTCAACAAGTTGATAGTTCTTTAGATTCTGTATCGATATGGGCTATGCGTTACAGCCCTAAAAATCAAAAGCTTTGGGAGAAAATTGATGAAGGCGATATTGCCCTTTTTTATGGAAGCAGGAAATTTATTTCGTACGGTAAAATTATTAAAACGTTAATGTGTGAACAGGCAGCAAAAAATATTTTTGGTGATACCATTTACAAGTTACTTATCATAATGGAAAAAAATAAAGCTATAGATCAAAAAAGAGATAAGCTTTGGAATACATTTAAGTATTCTGAAATAGCTCGTATTCAAGGTATGATGATCCCAAATGTAAAAGTGCAAAATGAACTTTTACAACTTCACAACAATAATATAAATAGTTTATTAAATGATTTATTAGAAATAAAAGATAATGTAGGTTGATATTAAACTGTTCCATTAATAGACACTTCGAAAAAAGTTGATTAATTTTTCGAAGGATTCTTTTGATTGATTAAGTACCTAATCATTTTGATATTTGTTCAAATTTCATATAGGTATTGACCGTATTTGGGAATTTATATCTTTTATGATTGTTTTTTTTATAATAACAGCTTGATTTGCATAAGTTGTTTAGAGGTCACCACAAATATAGCATATCGCCTAAAACATACAATACTGAATCCCACATATAAGAATATATCTAATATGTGGGATTCAGTATTGTATTGTTATTTGTCGTACTGTTATTGTATGTTAAAGTAGCCTAGCCCATGAATTATCCGTTTGACAAATTATGAGGTGATTATAAATGTGGAACAAAGTTTTCAAAAATATGGAATTCGAAAACCTTCACAATAATGATAGCTTTGTAGGATTGGGAGATAGTGTAGATCTACTTAAGAAAGTTAATGATAAAACGATTGATTTAATATTTGCAGATCCTCCTTACAACATCGGGAAAGATTTTGGTAATAATAAGGACAAGTGGGATAGTACTCATGAATACATTAATTGGTGCAAGCAATGGATTGACGAATGTTTCCGTGTATTAAAGGATAATGGAACATTTTATTTTATGACAGCAACACAATATATGCCTTACTTAGATGTTTATATTAGTGAAAACTACAATGTACTATCTAGAATTATTTGGACATACGATAGCTCAGGTGTTCAGTCTAAAAAAATGTTCGGTTCACTTTATGAACCCATTCTTATGATAAATAAGGACTCTAAAGCAGCTTATACTTTTAATGCTCAAGATATTTTAGTTGAAGCAAAAACGGGTGCAAAAAGAAAACTAATTGATTATCGTAAGAATCCACCACAACCTTACAGTACTGAAAAAGTTCCTGGGAATGTGTGGGAATTTCCGCGTGTTCGATTTAAGATGGAAGAATACGAAAATCATCCGACTCAGAAACCAGAAGCTCTTTTGGAAAGAATTATAAAAGCTTCTTCTAATCCGGGTGATATTGTTTTAGATCCATTTTCTGGTTCGTTTACTACTTCTGCGGTTGCTGTTAAGAATGGCAGAAAAGCATTGGGGTTTGAGTTCAATAAAGACTTCTATTTAATCGGTTTGAGAAGAACGAGAATAACAGAAAGATATGACGGAATTAAATTAGAAAAAGATAAGAGTCGAAAAACAACCAATAAATCTAAAAAAGACCACGTAGTTAGAGAAGATAAAATTACTTCTGAAGTTGAAGAAATAGAACAATTTGAAATGTTTTCAGGAGCTGATTTAAAAGTCCGCTAAATGCGGGCTTTTAAATTAGCTCCTTTTGGTTTCAGTAAAACTAAGTTGGTATCCTATATCAATCTATTTTTAATGAATATTTCCTTCTACTTTTCGATATTATCCAGTTCCAGCGGCTCGGCCACTCGCATGTCGAACATCGTCGAAGGGTCTTTATATTATGTCGAAGCGCCGATATATCACAAATAACGCCGATAAATGCACCATTTCCGCCGATATCTTACAAATAGCGCCGATAAATGCACCATTTCCGCCGATATATCACAAATAACGCCGGTATATCGGCGGACACGTAAAAAAGGGACTGATCTCAAAAGGCACCTATGTGCCTTTTGGATCAGCCCTATATTAAAACATGCTAGAACTATGCATTGGTTGCAGCTTCGCATTTGGATCGAAGTACGCTTTTGCATTGTTTACCGCTGTTGGCGCTTCGCCAAATCCGCATGCAATTAGTTTTACTTTTCCTTCATATGTACAAATATCACCAGCTGCGTAAATGCCAGGGATGTTTGTTTCCATTTTAGAGTTCACAACGATGCTGTTTTTTTGGATATCTAAGCCCCAGTCTTTAATTGGACCAAGAGAAGATACGAAGCCGTAGTTTACGATGACATCATCAACATCAATGACAACTTTTTCTTCCGTTTTCACATGTTGAAGTACAACTTGTTCAATTTTCTCTTCACCAATCAGTTCAACAGGAACGTGTGGTGTTTTGACTTGTGCACGCGAGTTCATTAACGTTTCAACGCTATGCTCATGTGCGCGGAATTTATCACGACGATGAACGATTGTTACTTCTTCTGCGATTGGCTCTAACATCATTGTCCAGTCTACCGCAGAGTCTCCGCCGCCAAACACGACAACGCGTTTGCCAGCAAATTTATTCATATCCTCAACGAAATAGTGTAAGTTTGCTTTTTCGAATTTCTCTGTACCTTCTAATTCTAAACGGCGTGGTTGGAACGCACCGTTTCCAGCTGTAATGATAACTGATTTAGAGTAGTGTGTTTCTTTATTTGTTACAAGCTTGAACACGCCATCATCTTGTTTTTCTAACGTTTGAACAGCTTCTTCTAAGCAAACAGTTGGTTCGAACTTGCTCATTTGTTCTTTTAAGTTGTTAATGAGTTCTTGTGCACGAATTTTAGGAAAACCTGCGATATCATATATGTATTTTTCAGGATATAATGCAGATAATTGACCACCGAGTTGTGGCAAGCTTTCGATAATTTTTACGCTTGCTTGTCTCATACCGCCGTAAAAAGCTGTGAATAGTCCAGTTGGGCCTCCACCAATAATAGTGATGTCATATACTTTTTGATTTTCTGTCACTGTTTACTCCCCCTATAATTAGGAAATCTTTCGTGATTCTCCTATATACACTCGTATGTATGTTATACGGAACTTCCGTGAACGGAGTGCAAGCGCACTCAAGACAAATGATATCATATTTTATAAAAAAAAGCGTTAGAAAACGACTGAATTGTGTATACACTTCGCATAGATTTGTTAGAAAAGAAAAACTAGCCAATAAGTGAAGTATATATCATTTAGTAATTATAACCATTTTTGGTTAATTGAACAGATTTATAGATAATGATTCCACATTTGAAGGTGAGAAGACTGTAATTGTCTCTTAAATTCTGAGCAAATAAGGGAATGTCAAAAAACTTGAAAAGACCGCGTTATTTTAAAATATTGATAATTCTACAATTGCTTGAAAAGTAAAGAGAAAACGACTAATATAGGAAAGTGAATGTGTTAATTTTTTATGACAAATTTCGTAACATTTTTCAAACTTAATTTTTTTATTTTGTCTAGATTGTGAGAAAGTCTACATTCTTAGCATTTAAATTGCTTTAGCATTATTTTTATTATTTTTACTATCTATATAAAGAAGAGGGTTGTGATTAGGGTGAAGAAGCCAAAAATCGTAGTTCTAGGCGCAGGTTATGGCGGAATGATTACTACTGTACGTCTGCAAAAAACATTATCTGTAAGTGAAGCTGAAATCACATTAGTAAATAACAACAGCTATCATTATCAAGCAACTTGGTTACATGAAAGTGCAGCTGGTACGTTGCATCATGATAAAGTTCGCTTAGACATTAAAGATGTAATCGACACAAACAAAGTAAACTTCGTGCAAGACACAGTTGTAGAAATTAAAGCAGCTGAAAAACGCGTTATCTTAAAAGATGGCGAGCTAGAGTATGATTACTTAGTAATCGGTCTTGGTTTCGAATCTGAAACGTTTGGTATTAAAGGATTAAAAGAGCATGCATTCTCTATCGCTAACATTAATGCAACTCGTCAAATCCGTGATCATATGGAGTACATGTTCTCTTTATATGCTTCAGAAAAACGTGACGAGTTAGTTACAATCGTTGTCGGTGGTGCTGGATTTACAGGTATCGAGTACGTAGGTGAACTTGCAAACCGTGTTCCTGAGCTTTGCAAAGAGTATGATGTTCCTCGCGAAAAAGCACGCATCATCTGTGTTGAGGCTGCTCCAACAGCGCTTCCTGGTTTTGATCCAGAGCTAGTTGAATACGCTGTAAAACAATTAGAGAAAAAAGGCGTAGAATTCCGCATTGGTACAGCAATTAAAGAAGCAAATGAAGAAGGTATCATTGTTGCAAATGGCGACGATGTAGAATTACTGAAATCTGCAACTGTAGTTTGGGCTGCAGGTGTTCGCGGTAATGGTATTGTAGAAGAGTCTGGCTTTGAAGCAATGCGCGGCCGTGTAAAAGTGGACGAGTACATGCACGCTCCAGGTCATGAAGAAGTATTCATGGTTGGTGATGCAGCGTTACTCATTAACGAAGAAATTAACCGTCCATACCCACCAACAGCACAAATCGCAATTCAACAAGGTTACAACATTGCACATAACTTAGCTGTTCTTGTTCGTGGTAAAGGCGAAATGCAGAAGTTTGTATTCGATAACAAAGGTTCTGTATGTTCATTAGGTCATGACGATGCAATGGGCGTTGTAATGGGCAAAAAATTAACTGGTTGGAAAGCTTCATTCATGAAGAAAGTAATCGACAACCGTTACCTATTCATGCTTGGCGGACCTTTATTAGTTCTTAAAAAAGGTAAGTTAAAGTTATTTTAATACGTAATGTAAAGCAGAAATGGCTGTAAGCTGTTTCTGCTTTTTTTATTATAGTAATTATTTCATTTGCTAACTCAATAAGGAGAATGATTCGAGGTATGTTTCATTTTAATTTTACTGAAAATTCCGAAACAAATAAAGACCTTTTTACAAAAATCGCATATTTCCCATCATTCTCCTTTTGAAGGCTTTATCCCGCTATTCGCGGGCAGTAAGCCCCCACCTCAAGATTCAGAGAGAAGCAAAGAAGCTAGGTGGGGGATGAAGAAAACCCCACTGACGGAAGTTTCACTTTATAGTATAATGAAAGAAAAGAATGAATATTCTGTTCGTTTAATTGGAAGGGGTTTGCAGTGATGAGTAAGCGAGGAAATGTGTGGCTAGCGGTAAGCGGTCTCGTTATCACAGCAGATGGAAGATGGCTTGTCGTTAAGAAAAAATATGGTGGATTAAAAGGGGAATGGTCATTGCCTGCGGGTTTTGTGAACGAAGGAGAAACAATCGATCAAGCAGTGCAGCGTGAAGTATTAGAAGAAACAGGAATTGCCACAAGTGTAAAAGGAATAATGGGTGCACGATCTGGCGTGATACGCGGTGAGATTAGTGATAATATGATTATTTTTCTTTTAGAGCCAAAAGGAGAAGACATTGTCGTTCAAGAGCGAGAATTGTATGAGGGAGCGTTCTTATTTCCGGAGGATATTGTAAATGATGAAAATGCCTCAGTATTAATTCGTTATTTGTTAGAAGCGATGCCAGCACCGCTTTTAAAAATGGACGAGACGTTAAATCCAGGGGAACAGTTTGATTATACGGTATATAACGTTTTTGTAGGAAGAGTAGATTGATAAGTAAGAAAGGGTGAAGAAATCATGAGCATACCTGTTTTATTAATTTCAATGATGTTATTTTTAGTCTTATTTTTTGGAATTGGTTTTTTATTAAATATGATTTTACGAGCAACATGGGTGATGGCCGTTGTATATCCGCTTATTTGTGTGTTTATTATTGATAAAGTTGATTTCTTCGATTATTTTGTACAGCCGAAAGAGGCTTTCTCTTCATTAGGAACAAGTTTTCTTCATCTTGGACAAGCTGATATTATGATTTTATCAACTGGCTTAGTTGGTGCTGCTTTATCTGGTGTTGTGATCAAAACATTGCGGAAAAATGGATATCAAATGTTTTGAGGCTCCTTTCGGAGGAGCTTTTTTTAGAGATGTCCAACTTCAGTGCTTGTCTTTGCTAAACAGGGCACTTACGTTTTTTATGCGTATTTTCTTCATCGTTTAGGGAACAATGACGATGAAGGAGTGTGAAAAATGATAAAACGATTTAGCATTCGCATGATGATGGTTTGCTTATTTTTAGTTGCATTATGTGTAACTTGGCAAGCTGTGTCAGGAATCTCTCTTTCTGAAATGATTCATATGTATAAGAAAAATGAAGTGAAAGAAGTTCACGCAGCTGAGCAAAGTAAGCAAGCGATTCCAAATACCTCAGTCATTCATGCTTTAGAGAATGAAAAAGATTGGTCAAAATATCGTTCGATGGAAGTTATGGCAACAGGATATACAGCTGGCAGGGAGTCAACAGGGAAGACAAAAGGACATCCTGAGTATGGGATTACATATTCCGGTGTAAAAGTAAAACGGGACATATACTCAACAATTGCGGCTGATTTGCGCGTATTTCCGATTGGGACAATCTTGTTTATTCCTGGATATGGCTATGGTGTTGTAGCGGATAAAGGCGGTGCTATTAAAGGAAATCGACTTGATTTATATTATGAAACCGTGCAAGATGTATACAGTCAATGGGGAAAGAAGAAAGTGAATGTTTACATTGTGAAAATGGGAAATGGAAAATTTACAGAACAAGAGTTAACACTTTTAAACGAAGCGGAACCGATGCAAGTGTTTCGCGGACAATATTTAAACCAACGATAGTCTAGACGCTTAAAGCGCTAGACTTTTTTTCATTCTCTTGTCATCATGAAATAAAGTGAAACTTCCATCAGTGGGTCTTCATCTCCCAATGATGGTTAGTTGAACCAATCGGGCTTTTACGGGCAGTTATTCCCCGCCTATCTTCTTCGCTTCTCTCAACCTTGAGGTGGGGGTCTTACTGCCCGTTAGTGCGGGATGAAATAGAGGAGAAAGAAAATATAGCAAAGGGAGAGCATATATGGAAGACTATCCTTTAGCGTATTATGAGTTTTTTATAAAGTATAACGAAGGCGATTATTATACGTGTCATGACTTATTAGAAGAAATGTGGCTTGAAGATCGGGGGAATTTGTTTTTAAAAGGTTTATTGCAAATGGCAGTCGCTCAGTATCATTACAGCTATGGGAATATAAAGGGAGCACGAATGATGATGGAAGTAGCGGAAGAGTATTTAACTCCATATTGTCCTGTTTATTGGAATTTGAATGTTGAAAAGGTCGTACACTTTATTCAATTGTGCCGCAAAATTTTACCAAAAGAGATAAATCGAATTCCATACGAGCAAGTTCAGAATTTGCCGCAGCTCCCAGAGTTTATTTTATATATGGAAGAAGTTTGAATTGTCGCATTTTCGCGAAAATAAAGCTATAATAGAAACAGAAAAAATATGGGGGTGCTAGCATGTTTCAAGTACAAAAAGAACTAGCAAGTCATGAAGCGGTAGTTGTTGCCTTATTTGAAGACGAGGTAATGAGTAGTTTTGTAAAAGAATTAGATCAGGCGTTTGATGGACATTTACAAGTGCTACTAGACGAGAAAGAAATTTCTCCGAAGAAAAAAGTAATTTCGAAAGTACATAGCTTAGGAAAAACCGATGCAAAGCGTTACTACTTTGTTGGTCTTGGCAAAAAAGAAAGATATACAACAGAAACATTGCGCGGTGCACTTGGAAAGTTAGCGAAAACGTTACAAGGTGCAAAAGTAAAAAATGTTGCATTTGTATTAGATTCATTCGTTACTGAAAAAATGGATGCAACTGATGTTGCACATATTGCAGCAGAAACATATTTCCTTGGTACATATGAATTAGTAACATATAAAACAAATCAAAAAGAAGCACATCAATTAGAAAGCTTTGCTGTCATTACAGAAGAAGATCCGCAAGAAATTGAAGCAGCATTAACAGTTGGCTATGTACATGGCCGTGCTACAAACTCTGCGCGTACGCTTGTGAATCTGCCGCCAAACGTATTAACGGCAACAGCTTTAGCAGACTATGCGGTTGAACTAGCGGAAAAATATGATATGGATTATAAAGTACTTGAAAAAGAAGAGATGGAAGAGCTTGGAATGGGTGCGCTGCTTGCAGTTAACCAAGGTTCTACAGAACCGCCAAAAATGATTGCTCTTTTATACAAAGGTAAAGAAGAGTGGACAGATGTAATTGGCTTAGTTGGTAAAGGGATTACATACGATACAGGTGGTTATTCTCTGAAACCGCGCGAAAGCATGGTTGGTATGAAAGGCGATATGGGCGGCGCAGCAGCTGTTCTTGGCGCAATGGAAATTATCGGTGAACTTCGCCCAGAGAAAAACGTTGTTGCCGTTATCCCTTCTACGGACAATATGGTGAGCGGCACTGCATTTAAACCAGATGATGTGATTACATCGATGAGCGGTAAAACAATTGAAGTATTAAATACAGACGCAGAAGGCCGCTTAGCGTTAGCTGACGGTATTACGTATGCGAAAAAGCTTGGTGCAAATTACCTTGTTGATGTCGCGACATTAACAGGCGGCATTATTGTTGCTCTTGGAAACCATACGACAGGTGCAATGACAAATGATGAAGCATTTTATGAACAAATGTTAGAAGCAGCGATGGAAACAGATGAGCCAATTTGGCAATTACCGATTTTTGAACGTGATAAAGAACGTGTTCGTAACAGTAAATTTGCAGATTTAAACAACTCACCAGGACGCGATGGTCATGCAATCATGGCAGGAACATTCCTTGGGGAGTTTGCAGAAGAAACACCTTGGGTGCATTTAGATATTGCAGGAACATCTGATACAAAGGGCTCACACGACTTAGGTCCAGCTGGTGGAACAGGCACGATGGTGCGTACATTAGCAACACTTGTTGAGCGTTTTGGGGAAGAGTAAATGAGGAAAGGATTGGCAGATGCCAATCCTTTTTTTGATGCGTGCCAGCGTTTTTCTTTGATAAAGAAGGAGTTAAATGTTGTAAAAAGATAAAAAATATTTGAGGAAAGCGCTATTTTTTTCATATAATGGGATTATGTCTATTGAGAGGAGAGAGCAACATGAAATGGAAAAAAGAATATGAACGTTGGATTTCCTTTGCGAATTTAGATGCAGAGCTAAAGCAGCAACTAGAAGCAATGCAAAGTGATGAAAAGAAAATTGAAGATAGTTTTTATAAAGATTTAGAATTTGGTACAGGTGGTATGCGCGGGGAACTAGGTGCTGGCACAAATCGTTTAAATGTGTACACTGTCCGCAAGGCAACAGAAGGTTTAGCCCGTTTCATTGAAAACCAAGGTGAAGAAGCAAAAGCACGTGGCGTAGTTGTCGCATATGATTCTCGTCACAAGTCTCCAGAGTTTGCGATGGAAGTAGCAGCAACACTAGGTGCTCATGGCATTAAAACATATGTATTTGAAAGCCTGCGCCCAACACCAGAGCTTTCTTTTGCAGTACGTTATTTACATACATGCAGTGGAATCGTTCTTACAGCAAGCCACAATCCGCCGGAATATAATGGCTATAAAGTGTACGGAGATGATGGCGGGCAATTGCCTCCAAAAGAAGCGGATGAGTTAATTAGTTATGTAAATGATGTAAGTGACGAATTGACAGTAGAGGTTGCTGATGTAGAGCAATTGAAACAAAATGGTCTCTTACAGATTATCGGTCAAGAAGTTGACGATGCGTATTTAGAACAATTAAAAACAGTTATTCTTAATAAAGAGCTTGTGAAGGAAGTTGGACAAGATTTAAAAATTGTCTTCTCACCTTTACATGGAACATCTAATATTCCGGCTCGCCGCGGATTAGAGGCTGTTGGATTTAAAAATGTAACTGTTGTGAAAGAACAAGAACAGCCAGATCCAAACTTCTCAACAGTAAAATCACCAAATCCAGAAGAACATGCTGCATTTGAATTGGCAATTCGGTACGGTGAAGAAATTGATGCAGATGTATTAATTGCAACAGATCCAGATGCTGATCGCCTTGGCGTAGCAGTTCGTAATCATGATGGCAAGTATCAAGTGTTGACAGGAAATCAAACAGGTGCTTTAATGTTGGATTACTTATTAACACAAAAGAAAGAACAAGGTATTTTACCAACAAACGGTGTTGTATTAAAAACAATCGTTACATCCGAATTAGGACGCACAATCGCAAAGGCTTACGGACTTGATACAATCGATACGTTAACTGGATTTAAATTCATCGGTGAAAAGATTAAGCAATATGAAGCGAGCGGAGAATATGAGTTCCAGTTTGGTTATGAAGAAAGCTACGGTTATTTAATTCGCCCGTTCTGCCGTGATAAAGACGCAGTACAGTCTGTATTATTTGCATGTGAAGTTGCCGCATATTATAAAGCGCAAGGTAAAACATTATATGATGGTTTACTTGAAGTATTTGAAAAGTACGGATATTTCCGTGAAGGACTTGTTTCCTTAACGTTAAAAGGAAAAGATGGAGCAGAGCAAATTCAAAATATGATGACATCTTTCCGTGAAAATAGGCCGACAGAAGTGGCTGGCTTAAAAGTAACGATTGCGGAAGATTATAAAGCAAGCGTTAGAACAAAAGTAAAAGAAGCTGCGACAGAAGAAATTGAATTACCAAAATCAAATGTATTAAAGTATTATTTGGCAGATGGATCTTGGTTCTGCCTGCGACCATCAGGAACAGAGCCGAAGATTAAGTTTTACTTTGGTGTACAAGGAGATTCACTACAACATAGTGAAGAGAAGCTTGAAGCGATTAAAGAAGATATTATGAATCGTTTTTAATATGAGTAAAGAGGGAATATTTTCCCTCTTTTTTTACGTTTTCATATAAAAATGAGGAAGATTGTAAGACAAGCATGAAATTTCTCTTATTTTATGATAGAATTTTATTCCGTGCGGGATAAGTATGCGCTTTCAAATTGAAAGTTTAGAAGGATTACGTTTTATCCATACATGTTAAAAGTAGTGAAAAAATATCAAAATATTCGTAATGTTCAAAGATAAGCCCGGAAGTGGCTGTTGATTCAGCCGATCATCAGTACAGGAGAATTTCTACTGATGAAAGTTTCATTTTCTATCTAGGTTTTAATTCATAAAAAGAGAGTTGAGTGTATGAAAGCATCTACTAAAAATTATGTGTTTTTACATGCAGCCTTTTTTTTATACTCTATTATAATGGTGTATATGAAATGGGCGGCAAAATTTTCAGTTACTTCAATTAGTTTTTTCTTAGCTTACATGGGACTTATTATTCTTTTGTTTGGATATGCAATTATTTGGCAGCAAGTAATTAAACATTTTGAAATATCTAAAGCGTATTCACATCGAGGAGTTATTATTTTATGGGGACTTCTATGGTCCGTAGTATTTTTTGGAGATGTTATAAAATGGAATAATTTACTAGGTGCAGCTATCATTATAATTGGAATTGTTGTGGTGACAAGAGATGAATAAATTTGTACTGCTTTATATTTTTGGGATTATTTTGGCAAATTACTCACAAATTTTATTAAAAAAAGCAACGTTAGCTGTTTATGATAAGAAATGGAAAGAATATGTGAATCGTTATGTAATTATTGGATATTCTTTATTTGTGATAAATGCAGGTTTAAATGTAATTGCGATGAAAGGTGTCCCGTTAAAGCAAGCACCTGTTTTAGAGTCGCTTAGTTATGTTGTTATTTTAATATTCAGTTGGTATTTTCTTGGCGAGAAAATTACGAAAAGAAAAGTAATAGGAAATATTATTATCATTATAGGAATTGCTGTGTTTTGTATGCAGTGAAAGGAGTGTATTTCTATAATAAGTAGTGTTAATTTAAGGAAAATAATATAAATGGAGTGTTATGTTGTATGGTAAATAGGAAAAAGATATTTTTGTCTTTTTTGATAGTTTTTTGTGCAGTTTTTTATGTATTCCTGACGGGACCTATTCATACTGTAAACAAAAGCCTTGCTTATAGCAATTATAAGATGGTTGATTTAGCCGAGGGCGATGAATTACGACAAGAGTTTCGTTTTGCTGGGGAAAACCCAAAGTATTTGTTATTACCTCTTACAAGCGAAAGCTATCATAAAAACGCACTATTGGAGTATGAACTTTCAGTTAAAGGAAGAGTAGTAAGTAAAGAGACAATCGATTTGAAAAAATGGGGTGGAGAAGACTATATTAAAGATCCTCATTTTAAAAGTAGTATCATAGTTCCTATTGCAAAAGATTTAGATAATGATGTTGTCTTAAAAGTGAAAATCGTGAAAGCGGAGAATGGTGAAAAAATTTCTATTCGTACTGGGGCATCATTATCATCAGATGGAAAATTGATTGTTAATGGTAAAGAAGATAAAGGACAAGCAGTAGCGGCTAAAGTATTATACGATCAACTGGATTGGCTAAAAATTAGACAAGCTGCAATTACCGCATTAGTTACCTTAGTTGTTTTAGCTTTAATTGGGAAAAATACAATTAAGAATTTTGTTGTTGTGGCTGGAGCAATGGGGATTATGTTTAGTTTTAATAATCCGCTTTTTGAAGCAACTGATGAGAATTTTCATTTTGCAAAAGCTTATGATATTAGTTTAGGGCATCTTCTGTCTACGAAACAAGGTGATAAAGTAGGCGTTAACTTGCCAGAAAATATAGACGACATGCCACGACCAAATCAATTTGAAACAACTTATGGATTGCTTCAAAAAGGCGAAAGATACGATAGAGCTAAGAGCGAGGCTTGGGATACGTATACTTTTGCAAATAAAACAAAATTCGTCGAGCAGCCGACAACGGCTGTTTATACACCAATTCCATATATTCCACAAGCTCTTGGCTTGTTTATTGCCAATATATTAGGTTTAAAAGCTTTCAGTGCTCTAATGTTAGGAAGAATTTTTAACTTAATTGTGTATATTGTGTTGACTGCAATGGCGATAAAAATAATTCCAAGATTGAAAAATACGCTAGCGTTTTTAGCTTCATTTCCGTTATTTGTATCATTAGCTGCATCATTTTCGGCTGATGCAATGTTGATGGGGTTAACTTACTTATTTATCGCTATTATATTACAGAAACTTATGTGTTCGGAAAAGGATGTATTACGAGTTAAGGACTTTGTTATTCCAACCTTGTTATTAATCCTTATTGTATTGTGTAAATTTACGTATTGGCCATTATCATTCTTAATGCTGTCATTTGTTGGACGGGACCTATTCCGTACGAAAATGCAAGGTATTATTTCTTTCCTTACGCTTGCAGGTATATCCGGTTTACTGATGAGTTCTTGGAATTTATTTGTGATGAAGTTTGTTGGAACAATTAATCCAAATGAAAAAATTAATCCAGTTGAGCAATTGAAATTCATGTTTGGACATCCAGTTGATGCTATGAAAACATTCTTTGGAACTTTTGAAGACGGAATGAGTACGTGGCTGACCATGTTAAATCAAGTTGGATGGGTAACGCATTTAATGAGCGGTATTGTAATTATTAGTTTGGTTGGGCTTGTTATGACGGCAATCTTTGATTATACAGAAGATAAGTTTAAATTACGCAACATTGATTATTGGATTTTTATTTTAACAAGTATAAGTATAGTTGGACTAGTTATGTTAAGTTTATATTTAACTTGGTCTGAAGTTGGTGCAGATTTTATAAATGGGCTACAAGGAAGATATTTCTTACCTATTTTGCCAATTATATTGTTTATGTTTAATGAAAAAATGAATGTAAAACAGCATTCGGAGTTAACGGCACAAAGGTCAGCGAAGTTAGCATGTTGGATGTTGTTGTATGCCAATGTTTTTATGTTGGGTTATTTATATTAAAGTGGAGTGGGGGATTACTTTTGTTTAAAAAGAAGCTCATTATTATTCCTGCCTATAATGAATCAACGAACTTAATTCATGTTGTAGAGGATATAGAAGCGAATGCACCGGATTTTGATTACGTCATTATTAATGATTGTTCAAAGGATGATACAGAGCAAATTTGTAAAGATAATAAATTTAACTACGTCAGTTTGCCAATTAATTTAGGAATCGGCGGAGCGATGCAAACGGGGTATAAATATGCGCAGCGCTACGGTTATGATATTGCTGTACAATTTGATGGTGACGGTCAACATGATGCTGCCTATTTAGGCGTTCTTCTTCAGACGATGGAAGAAAAACAGGCAGATATGGTTATTGGTTCACGTTTTATTAATAAAGAAGGCTTTCAGTCTTCCTTCACAAGAAGATTAGGAATTCGTTTCTTTGAAAAGTTAATTAAAGCTGTATCTGGAAAAATAATCACAGATGCTACTTCTGGATTTAGAATGGTGAATCGCGATATTATTAATGAATTTTGCGATTACTATCCAAAAGATTATCCAGAACCAGAAAGTATTGTTTCTGTATTAAGAAATGACTATAAAATAGAGGAAGCCCCTGTACTTATGCGAGACAGAATCGGTGGCACATCTTCGATTGTAAATTACAAAGCAATTTATTATATGATTAAAGTGACACTTGCGATTACAATCGACAGATTAAAACCTAAACGAAAGGAGAATGCTTCATGACAATTCGCCTTCAAGTATTAATTATTTTAGGTGTATTAGTAGGATTGATTATTTTTACAAACTTAGTGCGTAAAGAGAAATTAGACCTGAAGTATGTACTGACATGGTTTGGCGTTTTAATCGGTATTCTCATCATTGGAATCTTGCCAAAAACGATTAATGTTGTATCGGATATGTTAGGTGTTGCAACGCCAATTAACGCATTGTTTTTTTTCGGATTTATATTTGTAACATGTGTATTGTTCTTTTTAACGATTGTTGTTTCGAGATCCTCTGCTCGTATTAAAGAGTTGACGCAAATCGTAGCGATTCATCAGCATGAAAATGAAAAAATGAAGAAAAAATTGGATAACTATTATAAAGAAGAGAACCAAAAAGTGACTATGTAATAAAGTGAAATTTTTCATCGGAGCGCTTTCCCTACTGGTGGTTAGTTGAACGAATCGGACTCTAACAGGAAACCTAACTTTTTGGATTGCTCAGGACTTTGAGTGGAGGGCTTATTGCCTATTAGAGTGAGATAAAGAGAACAAAAAGGAGTGAATCTTGCATTCACTCCTTTTTGCATGCGTGTAATTCAAACTCATTTAGGTTAATATAAAGTGGGAATATTATGATTATTGGTGATGTTTATATAATAATTAGGGTTGCTTCATTTTCTTACTATTTAAGTGGATTTTTTCGTTGGAAAAGTATAGTAAATTCTTATTTTATTGAAGTAAAAAGAATGAAGAAGTAACGGCAGGAGCATATGGTAATGCTAGAACAAAGCATGTTACATTATGTGCGCTTTTAGATATTAACTGTTTATTAAAGGAAGTGACAAATAAAGGACAACTATAAAGTAACCTTGACGAATAAAGAAGCAATCATGTAGAATTTGTAGGAAGTGTCATTTTCGGTAAGTGAGAAACAAACATGTAAGAAAACTGTAATATGACACTCAGATTAATAGATATATAATATAGAAGTTGCGTTTTTTCTATAAGAGATGTCTTGTCAAGGAATAAAATTTATTCAATAAATATACTTTGACGGGGCAAATTAAAAAATAAATATTTGTATAAATGCGCATATAGACCAACAAAGAAAGAGGTTATAAGCATGAAAAAGGTAAGAAAGGCCATTATCCCAGCTGCTGGTCTTGGAACACGTTTTTTACCAGCAACGAAGGCAATGCCAAAGGAAATGTTACCGATTGTTGATAAACCAACAATTCAATATATCGTTGAAGAAGCAGTTGCTGCAGGTATTGAAGATATTATTATCGTTACAGGTAAAGGAAAACGTGCAATCGAAGATCATTTCGATAATGCTTTTGAATTAGAGCAAAATTTATTAGAAAAGAAAAAGTATGAGCTACTTGAAAAAGTACAAGCTTCTTCTAAAATGGTGGATATTCACTATATCCGTCAAAAGGAACCAAAAGGTTTGGGCCATGCAGTATGGTGCGCGCGCAAATTCATTGGTGATGAGCCGTTTGCTGTATTACTTGGAGACGATATTGTACAAGCAGAAACACCTTGCTTAAAACAGTTAATCGATGAGTATGAAAAAACACTGTCATCCGTAATTGGTGTACAAACAGTTCCAGAAGATGAAACACATCGCTACGGTATTATTGATCCATCAGAAAAAGATGGACGCCGTTATCAAGTAAAACAATTCGTTGAAAAACCAGCACAAGGTACAGCACCTTCAAATTTAGCGATTATGGGTCGTTATATATTAACACCGGAAATCTTCCGTTTCTTAGAAGAGCAACATATCGGTGCTGGCGGTGAAATTCAATTAACGGATGCAATTCAAAATCTAAATGAAATTCAACGCGTATTCGCTTACGATTTTGAAGGAAAACGTTATGATGTTGGTGAGAAGCTTGGCTTTATTCAAACAACAATTGAAATGGCGCTGCAACATGACGAATTAAAAGAAGATTTACTACAAATTATGCAAAACCTTGTGAAAGAACAAGGAGAAGCGATTAAAAACTAATTATTGATAGATGTGTAAGATTAGACATAGTGAATTGGAGAATGAGGTATTCTAAGGAAAACATCCAATTTACTATGTCTAATCTGTGCTTATAAATTGTTCTTTACTTGGAAAATTTGAAAAAGAAAGGGGTACCTACTTTGAAGACCATTACAATTTTAGTACCGGCCTACAATGAAGAAGAAGTGTTAGATCAATTGTATAGTCGGTTGACAGGAGTAATTGAGTCGGTGCCAAATTACGACTTTGAGATTTTGTTTGTGAATGATGGAAGTAAAGATAATACATTAAATATTATTAAAGAGTTTCGAGTACACGATAAACGCATTTCTTATGTAGATTTATCTCGTAACTTTGGAAAAGAAACAGCAATGATTGCCGGACTGGATCATGCAATGGGAGATGCGGTTATCATTATTGATGCTGATTTACAAGACCCACCGGAATTAATCCCAGAAATGATTCAATATTGGGAGCAAGGCTATGACGACATTTATGCCAAAAGACGTTCTCGTGCAGGAGAATCTTGGGCGAAAAAATGGACAGCTGGTAAATACTATAGTCTATTAAAGAAAACAACAAGAATTCCAATTCAAGAAAATACAGGAGATTTTCGTTTATTGGATAGACGTTGCGTGGAAGCATTAAAGAAAATTCGTGAAACACAGCGTTATACAAAAGGAATGTTCAGTTGGATTGGTTACAATAAGAAAGAAATTTTATTCGACCGCGATCCGCGCGCAGCTGGTGAAACGAAATGGAACTACTTTAAGTTAATGGATTTAGCAATTGAAGGACTTACATCCTTTACTACGTTTCCATTACGTCTTGCATCCTTCACAGGGTTTACCGTATCATTCTTTGCATTTTGTTACATGGTGTGGATTATTATTAAAACGATGATTTATGGTGAACCGGTAAGCGGCTATCCATCTATGATGACAGCGATTTTATTCATTGGCGGCGTACAGTTAATCGCAATTGGAATTATCGGTGAATATTTAGGTCGTATCTTTAACGAAACGAAAAATCGTCCACTATACTTTGTAGATGAGTATAATGATGATAAAGTAACAAATTTGGATGAAAAGCCGACAGCAAAGTTATATCGCGTAGAAGATCATAAAGTAAAATCAAATCGTTAGGAGATTACAAACGTGAATAACAAAACGAAGGAAATCTTTAACTATTTGGTTTTTGGTGGTTTAACGACGCTGGTCAACATTGTTACGTATTATGTTTGTGCAACTTTAGCTGGAATGGATTACAAAGTTGCCACGACAATTGCATGGATTGTATCTGTGTTGTTTGCGTATATTACAAATAAAAAATATGTATTTAGCAGCCAACAAACAAGTGTTGCCCATGCAATGAAAGAATTCTTCTATTTTATGGGCTTTCGCGTATTGTCGTATTTCATTGATCTCTTCTCCATGATTGCATTAGTTGAGTGGTTAGGTATCAATGATTTAGTATCTAAGATTATAGCGAATGTTATTGTTGTAGTTGTTAATTATTTTGCAAGTAAATATATAATTTTTAAAAAAAAGGTCGAAATTCAGTAAGGCCAAAATGCATGAAAAACAAATAGCTTGGCTCTATGCCGGCTATTGTTTTTTATACATATATACTTCGAACTAGGAATAACATGGAGGCGTATAATGCAGCAACTGTTGGATTTATTTAAGAAAAAGAAATTTTTGTACGCATTAGCTTTTTTCCTTCCATTTTCTATTTATGGTGTAATGTTTATACTGCTGGGTATTGCCCCGTTTGGAGACAAATCAATTCTTGTTACTGATTTGCATACACAGTATGTACAGTTTTACACATATTTATATGATGTTATGAAAAATGGAAAAAGCATTTTTTATAGCTGGGAAGGTGGAATGGGACTAAACTTCCTTGGCGTATTTGCTTATTATTTAGCAAGCCCGTTTTCTATTTTAATTCTCTTTTTTGATCGTGCACATATTCCGGAAGCGATTATGCTCATGACATTATTAAAAGTCGGGTTAGCTGGTATGACAATGACGTATTATTTAAGTCACATGATGAAGCGTCGTGATATTACAATTGCAGTATTCTCAACTTTTTATGCATTAATGTCATTTGTAACAGTCTATTCTTTCTGTATCATGTGGTTAGATGCAATTTATCTACTTCCACTCATTATGCTTGGAATTGAGAGGTTGCTGACGACTAAAAAATACGGATTGTTTATTTTTAGTTTAGCTCTTACATTTATTACAAACTTCTATATTTCTTATATGGTTGGAATCTTTACATTTATTTACTTTATCGTGCGCTTTTGTGTCCTTTATGACATTCGCAATGTAAAGCAATTCTTTCAAAAGTTTGTATGGTTCTGTATTGGGACAGGTTTAGCAGTTGGAATGTCAGCATTCATCACGATCCCAACGTATTTGGACTTAAAGAGCAATTTTGCGGAACGTGCGAAAATTCCATTTTCTACAACATTTAATTTTGACCCATTTGACTTTTATAGTCGTTTCTTTAATGGAGTTGTAGATACAACGGTTAATGGAATGCCAAACGTTTATGCTGGTGTATTAACAGTATTGCTTGTACCATTGTTCTTTGTAACAAAGAAAATTTCATTAAAAGAAAAAATTGCGTATGGGGCAGTGATGCTGTTTTTAGTTATTTCTTTTGAAATACCGTTTTTAAATATTGCTTGGCATGGTTTTGAGCCGCCAACGAATTTCCCGTATCGTTATTCGTTTGTATTTTCATTTTTGCTTGTTTATGTAGCTGCTCGAACATTTATGATATTTGGGGAAGAATTATTACCAGCATTGAAAAAAGTAGTTTTCTTCAACATATTTATGATCATTTTACTTGGGAAAGTAGCACCTTCTTATATGCAATCCAATAAAATGATGGCAAACATCTTTTTGGTTGTTGTTTATGCGTTGTTACTATACTTAAAGGTTCGACTAAAAAACAAAAAAGCATTAGTATCTTTTGCCTTGTTAGCTATAGCCTCGCTGGATGTTGCACTGAATACAATGTATTCGATTAAGCTAATGGGTTATGAGTATGGTTACATTAATCGTCAAGAATATGCATCTCCATATCCGGGATATGAAGAAACGATTCAAAAAGTAGCTGAAAAAGATCCAGGGTTATATCGCATGGAAACGACAATGGGGAGAACCTGGAATGATGCGATGCGCTTCGGGTATAAAGGGATTACTCATTTCAATTCTGTTGCGAATGGGCATTTGAATTTATATATGCAAGATTTAGGTTACGGTTATTTGGACGCATTAATTTTACAAAACGGCAAAGGAATTGTTTCAACTGATGCCCTGTTTGGTATGAAATATATGATCTCGGATAGTCCATTAAATAAATATGGTTTTGAAAAAATCGACAGTGTCGGTGACTTCTCCATATATGAGAATAAAAATGCCCTTCCGTTTGGATATATGGTCAATAAAGAAGAGTTTGATACAAAAGGAAAAGATAAGTTAAAGGTTCAAAAATACAATTATACAAACTCATTTGAAGAGCAAAATAAACTAATTGGCAAGTTAAATGGACAAAGTGTTGACTATTATAAAGCGCTTCAACCGGTTTCTGTTCAATATAACAACTTACAAGTAGTAGAAACAGAAAAAACCAAGAAGCAACTTGCTAATCAAAAGCAAAAAATGGCTCTTACAAACCAAAAACCAATTGAGTTGGCAAAACTGCAAGATGATAAGCCAGCAAGCATTAAATATGTGTTTGATGTTAAAGGCAAACAACAGTTATATACAAAATTGCGTGTGGACCCAACTGGTGTAACAAAGGTTTACGTAAATGGAAAAACATTAGGTAAAACAATTGGTGAGGGACCGGATAGCGACTTATCTAATTATCCAGAGTATTATTGGAACAATGGTATTCTTGACTTAGGCGCTTTTGAAAATGAAAAAGTGGAAGTGGAAGTACAGGTAAAACCTCATTCTATTGAATTGGATCAACAATTGTTCTATGGACTTGATATGGATACGTTTGAAAAACGTGTAGATGAATTAAGACAGCAGTCATTGAACGTAACAAACTACACAGGTCGCAGTGTTGAAGGAAAAGTTGATGTAAAAGAAGATAATTTCCTTTTCTTATCTATTCCATATGATAAAGGCTGGAAAGCAACTGTTGATGGGAAAGATGCAAAAGTACTGAAATTAAATGATGCATTTCTTGGAGTAGAACTACCAAAAGGTACACATACAATTGAATTGAAGTATACATCCCCAGGATTTACAGTAGGGGTTATTGTTTCTGTTATCAGCTTACTAGCAACGGTTTCTCTTTGCTTTATCGTGCTGAAGAAGAGGAAGTAAAATGAAAGAGGATCCTCTCTAAGTAGGGCTAACAGAGCCTACTTAGAGAGGATTTTTATATATTCGCTTACGTCAAGAATCAGAAGGTATGCAAGAGGAAAATAAAAATAAAACAGGAGCGTAAAATAATGAAACAATTAAAAGGTCTGTACGGCGTTCTGTTCTTTTTCGTTCCATTCTGTATATTACTTATATGCTATGCTTTGTTCGGTGTGTATCCGTTTGGAAAGTATTCGATATTAATTAGTGATTTAAACACACAATATGTTCAATTTTATTCTTATTTACATAGCGTATTTACAGAAGGGAAGAGTTTACAATATACATTTGAATTAGGCGGGGGACTTAACTTTCTTGGGACATTCGCCTACTATTTAGCAAGTCCGTTTTCTTTACTTCTTTACTTCTTTAATAAAGAAAGCATTCCAGAATTTATTTTTCTTATTACACTTCTAAAAGTAGGATTTGCAGGATTAACATGTGGTTGGTTTTTACGTTATGTGATAGGGAAAGAGCATAAAGGGTTGTTACTGTTTTCAACTGCTTATGCATTGTCAGGTTATGTTATGGCCTATTCGTTTCATGTCATGTGGCTAGATGGTGTCGTGTTCCTGCCTGTTGTTTTAATTGGAGTTGAAAAGCTTTTACGAGACAGAAAGGTTATTTTCTTTACGGTTGCATTAGCGATTATGTTTATCGCTAATTTCTATATTTCATTTATGTTCGGGATTTTTACATTCCTTTATTTTGTTATTCGACTCTTTTCACAATATAAGTTTCGAGATATAAAAACATGGGGAAAATATTTTCTGTTGTTCTGCATTGGAACGGGACTAGCTGTTGGAATAGGAGCTATAATTATTCTTCCAACTTTGGGAGCGTTAAAGAGTAACCCATATAGTATCAGTTCAATGGACTTCAAATTAGAATGGAATCTTAATTTACTTGATTTTTATTGGAAGCTATTATCGGGAGGATATGATTCAAGTTTATTTGGTGCTCCTAACGTATATGCATCCACATTAGTATTGGTATTATTACCTTTATACTTTGTGAATAAAGAAATTAACAAGAGGGAAAAATTCTTATCTATATTTGTATTTTTGTTCTTAATTTGCAGTTTTGCAATTCCGTTTTTAAATTTAGCTTGGCATGGGAATAAGCCGCCAAATGCGTATCCACATCGTTTTGCCTTTGTATTTGTTATGTTGACAATTTTTATGGCAGCCAGAGTATTTCAACATATGAATCGAAAGTATGTTGTACCATTATGGATTAGTTATATCGTACATCTGATTCTATTATATTCATTGTCAGTGAAAGGATATAAAGCGGTTCATAATGATATACTGCTTACAAACGCTCTTTTTATTACGGTTGTGGTTATAGTATTGCATATTCGTATGGTGAAACCATCATTATCAAAATTAACAACAGGATTATTGCTCATTTGTTTAATAGCTGATGTTAGTTTCAATACAAATAACTATATTCATGGCCTTCATAAAGAAATGACTTATGCAAAGCGGAAAGAATACGAACTGAATAAAACTGCTAAACAAGCTATTCAGTATGTAAATGAAATCAATACAGAGCGGTATCGTGTAAATTCTCAATACTTTCGAACGCTAAATGATTCATTACAATATGATTATCCATCTTTTCAAACATTTAATTCGATGGCAAATGGATCATTTCATCGCTTCTTAAAGCAGACAGGGTACTCAACGTCTCCGGACTTTTTAGTAGCAAATAATCATGGTAATACATTAGTATTTGACGCCATTTTTAAAAATGGATATAGAATTGAAGATGGTAGTATACCGAAATACGGATACGAGAAAATAAAACAATTTGGTTTTGCTAATGTGTTTAAGAACAATAATATTGTTCCATTTGGTTATCCAGTTGAAAGTTTACCTTCTAAAAATGAAGAGAATCCTTTTGTTTTTCAAGAAAAGCTGATTGGTGCCCAAGAAGGAACGCTATTTAAAAAGCTAGCAGATCCAAAAATTTCGCTAAAAAATATGGCTGCTGTTCCAGGAGAAGAAGGAATATATGAAAGAGTTAATAAGGCAGAGCCGGGATATATTACGCTTCAAGTAAGTATACCAAAAGAGGTTCAATTATATGGATTAGCTGATGGAATTGAAAAGTGGAAAGAAATCGTAGTGAATGACCAGTATACGTGTTACTTACCGCCTGATCCAGAAAAATCTATAATTGATTTTGGATACTTCCCAACAAAAGGGACTACAACAATGAAGATAAAGATTGAGGACGAGGATGTCTTCTCATTAAAAGGGATTCAGTTTTATGGATTAGACATAGACAAATTTAATGAGACAGTAAAAGAATTACAAAAGAACACAATGAAAGTTACTGAAAACAAAGGAACAACAATAAAAGGAAATATAGCATTAAAGAATGAATCTACATTTGTATTTCCGATTCCTTATGATATTGGCTGGTCCGTTACAATTGATGGGAAAGAGCAGTCTACAGAAAAAATTGTGAATGGTTTATTAGGAGTCAAGGCGAATGCTGGTGACCATGAAGTTGTACTTACTTACCATTCTCCAGGTTTAAAACTGGGTATCATTATTTCTGTTGTGAGCATCATCCTTACTGTATTATTTGCTATTGTACAGACAAGGATGTTACGGAAAAACGTAGAATAAGAAATGAAAAATAAAGAAAAAAGCTACTGAATTCTTCAGTAGCTTTTTTTTGTACGGTGCTGTATATACCCAGTTGTTAAAAAGAAGTACAGCATAAATGAAGCATTTTCTAATATGTTATAAAATGCGCCGCCAATAATCGCTCCAACTATTAAATATAAAACAAGAGGAGCAAACGGTGATTCTTTCCTGTATTTCCAAAGAAGAGAAAGGAATCCAAAGGCGAATCCCGCACATAAGAGTACGCCTATTATACCTGTTTCAGCGAGTATTTGAATGTATTGATTATCGGAATAGAAGTCCCATGTAATCTTATAGTGTTTATAAATAGGCGATGAGAAAGTTTGCGTAGCAGCATCACCAAATGTTCCAAATCCATAGCCGGTAATTGGTTTATCTTGAAAGATTTCAACTGCTTTTTTTACATAGTAAATGCGCCCATCTTGTTTACTAAGTTCAACTGTGTCTTCTGAGAGTGCTTCTGTAAAGCGTTTTACACCCATTCTCTCTCCCTCTAAATAGTTCGTCATTTTGGAGATGCATGAAGCGCATAGGAATGACACAAGAGCGATTACTAGCAGTGATTTCCAATTTGAAAATTTCCGGTTGATGCATAAATAGACAACTAAAAAGACAGTAATTGTTAGAAATGCACCACGTGAATATGTGAGCCATAATGTTGTGGCAATGAGTGTGAGCCCTATATATGTGACATATTTCATTTTCCCTGATACGTTTCGAAGAACGTATAGTGAAATAAGAAAAGCTAATATCAAATATAGTGCCAATTCATTTGGGCCGCCCGCCATTCCGTATATCCGAATTTTGTTTGTTGGAGCAAGCAAAAGATGTTTCCAAGCTTCTGGCAAAAACATGGTTCGCAATGATAGTTTCTCAATCAGCCCCTGTATAGACATAATGACAGAAGCAATGAAGGTGATTTGCGCAAAAAATAATATATCCTCATCGTGAATGGTGATACGAGAAGCGATATAGTATACAAAATAAAATAGAAGCAGTGTGTGTAATTGCATAGCAATTGCGACGAGTGAAACACCATGCGATAGACCGATTGCAGCACCAAACAAGCAGAAAAGAAAATATAATATTTCAAAGTATCGGAATGAAAAAAGCTGTGAAATATTATGTCGGTATTGCCATAATAGACGCAATAAGAGAGAAATGATGATGAATAGACCGATAAACTTTAGCCCAGGATTATAAGCAACGAGAAAGGGGCGCATCGGAATAAACATTAGTAAATAAGCAATACCGAGCTTTTCATCTCGAAAAGCAGCACATGCTAGTGCGACAGAAATGAAAAGTCCGGTATAAGTTGATGGAAACAGTAATCCCAATATAACGAAGAAGATACTTGCCCATATATAGTAGAATCGAGTTGAATGTGTCATATATCCTCCTTTAACATGATGATGGTGTGCGATAAATTGCTGTAACTTCTTTCAACATTTTTGAAAAAGTGAAGTTTTGTAAATAATGCTCGCGTCCGCATTCTGCTAAGGAATGATATAATTTTTCATCTTGTAATAATTGCGCTAAAGATGCAGCCAATGTTTCTTCCGATCCATACGGTATTAATAGACCTGAATGATTATGAACAATTACTTCTGGCAAGCCGCCGACATTTGTTGCAATAACAGGTTTTTTCATAGCAATTGCTTCAATAGCGACATAGGATAATCCTTCATTTTCTGATGGGATCACAATAATGTCATGTTTTGTATATTCTTTTATAATATCGTCTTGAAAGCCTACTAATGATACATGTTCACATAGAGATAGCTCTTGAATCATCTCTGTTAACTCTTCTTTTAATGGTCCTTCACCGATAATATCACAATGCCATTGTAAAGATGGATGTAGTACTTTTAGCTCTTTCAAGCCTTTTAATAAGAATAGTTGTCCTTTTTCTTTGCTAAGCCTTCCGATAACAGCTATTTTTTTTGGGTGATGCTGAGAAAGAGAGGTATCTATATACGGATCTGCAACGCCGTTATAAATGACCTTTATCTTTTTTTCTGGTACGCCCTTTTGACATAGCTGCTCCTTCATAAATTGAGAGATGCAAATGATAGCATCATTATAGCGTGTAAAAAAGGAATTGCTCCACTTTAAGTGAAATGACATCGGCACATTTACGTGGTATGTCCAAACAACCCGAACAGGAGCACCTAATAATTTGGCTAGAATAGCGATATAATTTTCACGTAAAAACTGTGCATGAACGATATCGATTTTTTCTTTTTTTATAATTTTCTTTAGCTGCATAGCAGCTTGTATATCAAAAGGATGACGCATTTTGATTTGATACATCGGTACGTTTAGTTGTTCAAACTTTTTTAAGAAAGGACCAGGGATAGAGTATACAAGGATACAGTGTTCTGGACCAACGGATTCCATTAAATCTAGAACGTATTTTTCGGATCCGCCATCCCCGATATAATTTAAAAGGTACATAATTTTATTCATTTATATTCTTCCTTTTACCTAAAAATAGCGACAGCAATTGTTGTAGCTCCTTTATCTTTAATATATAAGTGACGAGTAAGTAAACGATGGCACCAATTGCTATTGCTAATAAGATAAGCAACTTTGTATCGTGTGAGAAATGAAGCAGCAGTTTGGAAGCATACAAACTTACAAAAGATGCAACAATACATTTAAGTAAAAAGCCACCGTAGTGCGAGCTCACCTGTTCTTTCTCTTTCATAAATTTTCGGAGCATCCATAATAGCATGAGTACAGTGCTGGCTGATGCTATTGAAGTGGAAAGAGCTGCACCAGCTAAACCAATTTGGTTAACGAGTATAATGCATAATATAACATTTATAATCATGGAAATAATCGATGCATACATAATGTATCGATTCAGTTTCAAAGAAAAAAGCAAGCGATCAAGTAAGTCTTTTAAAGGCTGCATGAGGGCAGCTAACGCATAAAATTGCAGCGCGGTTGCTGTCATTATGATAGAATCTTCCCCAAATGCCCCATAGTTATAAACAACTTTGACAATTTCCTCTGTAAAAAAGGTGAAATAAATAAAAACAGGAATAAACAAATATAAAAGCACCTTTATATTTGTTTCCATTAATTTTGTGAAGTCTTTCCAGTTCGAGTGATTTACGTATTCGACAAATTTAGGATACATAACTGTTAAGACAGGAGCAGCAATTAACCCAAGCGGAATAAAGTATAGCTTTTGGGAGTAATTAAGAGCTGCGATGGATCCTTCTTGTAATCCGGAGACTAGTGTACGATCTACAAGTAGATTAATTTGAACAGACATACTTGTAATAAAAGCAGGAATGCTCAAAGATATCATGGTTTTTAAAGAAGGATCTTTCCAATCGATTACAAATTGATAGCGATATCCTTCACGCTTGGAGGCGAAATAAACGAGTATATTTTGTACGATGTTTCCGACAATAACACCTAATGCTAGTGCATAAATTCCAATCCATTGTACAAGGCAAATAAAAATAATAAGTGTAATACCGTTTAATACAACCCATTGCATACTCGTAATACGAAATTTATGTAAACTGTTCAAATAAGCATTAAAAATATCAATCATGAATGTGCAAAATACAGTCGGAAAAATAATTTGCAATAGATGAGCCGATAATAAAGCTGTTTGCTCAGGGAGCCCATGCGCAAATATTGAAATGAAGAAGCGGGGCTGTAATTCAATGAGCAAAAGCGGAATGAAAAAAATAAGTAGAACTATGTTTAAAAAGTTATTCATAAATCGATAGGCTTTAAGTGGATCTTTTCCTTTCAATTCCATGAAAATAGGGATGAAAGAAAAGGCGAAAGCCCCTGTAATACCAGTAAAAACAATAGTTGGTATATTTAAAGCTACAACGTATGCATCAACGGCATAATTTGTACCGAAATAAGCTCCAAGTGTTACTTCTTTTGTAAATCCAAGTAGTTTTCCTAAAGCTGTCCCAAGTGTGAAAAATAGTGTTACAATGAGAAATCTTTTTGTATTTTCTTGAGATGCCTCTCTACTCATTTATAATCAATTCCTTATTTAAATTTAATTCTTTTTCAAGCATAATTTATTTGTATGTAAAAATCAAATATATCTTGGTAACGTAAAATGTTTCCCAATTAAAAAAGGATATCACCCAATAGAGGGGGATATCCTTTTTAGCTCGCAATAAAAGACAGTAATAATTCTCGCCTCTTATAACAAAACAATAGTATGAAATAACGGTTTCACTTTATCCCACATTAACGGGCAGTAAGCCCTCCACCTTAAGATTCAGAGAGAAGCAAAGAAGATAGGTGAGGGATAACTGCCCGTAAAAGCCCGATTGGTTCAACTAACCATCAGTGGGGGATGAAGAAAACCCCCACTGATGGAAGTTTCACTTTATGAAGCAAAGCGACTATTCTGATAGGCAGAACGGCGAACAGCATAGTATATACGAGGTGCAATAACTGCACCGATCATTGTAAAGATGATATCTTTTACAGCAAACCACATCATAACCTTCCAAGCAGCTGCATAGCTAATATGACCGCCTACCCAAGTGTTTATAGCTAAGTACATATAAGTCGTGCCAATGATATAGACAAGAATGATTCCGACAGCAGAAGCAGTAGCAAATGTACCGAATTTTGGGTTTTTGACTTGCTCAACGATTTTACCTGTTACATAAGCAACAACAATGAAAGAAAGAATAAATCCGCCAGTTGGGCTTAATAGAGTACTAAATCCAGCTTGAAAGCCAGCGAATATAGGTGCTCCTGCAATTCCAACTAGTGTATAAACAATCATAGATAAGGCCCCGATTCGGCTTCCAAGAAGAAGACCAGCTAAAATAGCAAAGAATGGCTGCATAGAAAGCGGAATACCTGCAACTTGTAGAAATGGTGCCCAAGATGTAATATTTGCGCCAATCGCCATAAGTGCGACAAACATTGCAGCTAAAGCTAAGTCTGATGCACGAAGTTTATTCATAATGTTAACCTCCGAGTGTTTTGTAGTTAACATTATCGTACTGAATCCATCTATGCATTGTCAATTAGAATATTTTGATATTTTGGCTTTAAAACCTCACGAAGTAGTGTATATGGAATCCGGAATTGTGGAATACCACTTGCGTACGGCGCAATTTCGTACAGCGGGAAATAAATCATGAGATGATCTTGTTCTAAAACGTATTTGAGTTTTTTTTCGTTCATCGCTTTCTCGGCAGCATCTGGGAAGAAGATCTCCTTATTTTGCTCAATTTGTCTAACGATTTCTGTCTTAATGATTGTTTCATATTGACTACCTTTTTGAAATAAATCTGCTAAGCGGAGAGGTTTGTTTTTCTCTACATCGAATGTATTTGCTTTCCATTCGTACATGCCATGGGCACCGCCTGTATATTGATAGCGATTTACATATAGACTGAGCAATGGGAATTTATTTAATCCTACTTTGTAGTCAACATTCGCGATATATGGATGAAATGGAGCATCTGTCTCTTTTGATTGTTCATAATATGTTTTTGCATCTTTTTCTAAGTTCTTTTTAAACTGGCTCGTGCTTTTTTCATAATACGTATTTAATTTCTTTTGAAATTGTCCATCTGGAATGTTATGAAATTGTGGATAATTAAGTTGATATTCAAAATAAGGGTTCTTACCTTTTTGGGTCATAGTATGAACTTTAATTGTAAGGTTAGGTGTTTGGGCTGCTATTGCATTTTTTGGTACAATAGCGATAGAGAAGTAAGAAAACAATATAATATATAATAGTTTCTTCATAAAAGGTACCTCCATGTATTATAGATTCACTGATAGTTTGAAAAGAAATAGATATTATTATGCGTTTTTTGGTAATTCGAAAGGGGATAATCGTATGCCTAAAACATTAATGGAAGCATTAGGTATTGAATTATTAGAAATGACAGAGGAGAAGGTTGTAGCGACAATGCCAGTACATGGAAGTACGCATCAGCCATTGGGTTTTTTACACGGAGGAGCATCTGTTGCTCTAGCGGAAACAGTTGCAAGTGTTGGTACATATAATTTAATTGATCAAGATAAATATCTGTGCTTTGGTCTTGAAATTAATGCAAATCATTTACATTCAAAACGAGAAGGAATTGTAACAGCGATCGGAACACCACTTCACAAAGGGAAGACGACAATGGTGTGGGACATTCGAATTATTGATGAAGACAATACTTTAATTTGTATTTCCAGATGTACAGTTGCAGTGAAAGAGAAAAAATAAAAACGATTGCCGATATTGGCAATCGTTTTTTCTTTTTCGTGCTGTATTCATATTGAGAAGATGAAAAAGTTCACTTCTTGGTGTGATCCAGTACTAGCGAATGGACTATTCATATGTTGAACATTGTCGAAGGGTCTTTATCCCGCATTAACGGGCAGTAAAGGATGGAGAAGAGCGGGGAAGAAAACAGCCCGTAAAAGCCCGATTGGTTCAACTAACCATCAGTGAGAAAAGCGTCACTGATGGAAGTTTCACTTTATATCCTGTCGAAGCGCCGATATATTGAGAATATGAAAAAACCGACTGCTTCAAGCAGTCGGTTTCTCATTAGAATTGAATTTTCTTCTCTAAGAAGCTTTTTAGCTCGCTAATTGGCATACGTACTTGTTCCATTGTGTCACGGTCACGTACTGTAACTGCTTTGTCTTCAACAGAGTCGAAGTCGTAAGTGATACAGAATGGTGTACCGATTTCGTCTTGACGGCGGTAACGTTTACCGATAGAACCTGTTTCGTCGAAGTCAACCATGAAGTCTTTTGCAAGTTCTGCGAATACTTCTTGAGCACCTTCAGATAGCTTTTTAGAAAGCGGCAGGATTGCTGCTTTAAATGGTGCTAATGCTGGGTGGAAACGAAGAACCGTACGAGAATCGTTTTCTAATTGCTCTTCTTCGTATGCATCACATAAGAATGCTAATGTTACGCGGTCTGCGCCAAGAGATGGCTCGATGCAGTATGGTACGTAACGTTCATTCGTTTGTGGGTCTACGTAGTTAAAGTCTTCAGTAGAATGCTCCATATGACGGTTTAAGTCAAAGTCCGTACGAGACGCGATGCCCCAAAGTTCGCCCCAGCCAAATGGGAATTTAAATTCGATATCAGTTGTTGCGTTACTGTAATGAGATAATTCTTCTTCACCGTGGTCGCGAAGACGCATGCTTTCTTCGTTCATACCAAGTGAAAGAAGAAAGTTTTTACAAGTGTTGCGCCAGAATGTGAACCATTCTAAATCGTCGCCAGGTTTGCAGAAGAATTCAAGTTCCATTTGTTCAAATTCACGCGTACGGAACGTAAAGTTACCAGGCGTAATTTCGTTACGGAAGCTCTTACCAATTTGGCCGATACCAAATGGGAGCTTTTTACGCATAGAGCGCTGTACGTTTTTGAAGTTTACGAAAATACCTTGTGCTGTTTCAGGACGAAGGAAAATTTCGTTTGTGCTAGATTCTGTAACACCTTGAAATGTTTTAAACATTAAGTTGAACTGACGAATTTCAGTGAAGTCTTCGCTGCCGCAATCTGGGCATTTTACTTCGTGTTCTTTCATTAATCCAGCCATTTGATCGAAAGTAAGACCGTCAACAATCATTTCGATGCCTTTTGCATCTAAAGCATCTTCGATTAATTTGTCAGCACGGTGGCGCGCTTTACATTTTTTACAGTCGATCATTGGATCGTTGAAGTTTCCAACGTGGCCAGATGCTACCCAAGTTTTTGGGTTCATTAAAATTGCTGCGTCTAAACCTACGTTATACGGAGATTCTTGAATGAATTTTTTCCACCAAGCTTTTTTCACGTTGTTTTTTAATTCGATACCAAGTGGACCGTAATCCCAAGTATTTGCGAGACCGCCGTAAATTTCAGAACCCGGGAAAACAAAACCACGATGTTTTGCTAAGTTTACGATTTGTTCCATTGAAGCCATTTTCAATTCCTCCTTGAAAGATAACGTATTGGCGATGAAGGATAGAGCAGTACTTGTAGAAGCGATATTCCCGCTTTTCAATAAAAAAAACGCTCATCCCAAGGCTTATTTAGCCTAGGGACGAGCGTTTGCCCGCGGTTCCACCCTAGTTGACACACAAAATTGTATGTCCACTTTATATTGTATTGCTCAGGACTGCCTTTTTCCTTGCAGTTTCAGGCTTTCACCATCCCTGAATCGCTTCGTTTTTGCAAGTACTTATTTGTCCTTCATCGCTACCATATTTAAAAAATAGATGACCATATTTTATCATGTTCTCTTTTAATTCACAATAGAGAGACTTGTTTAGCGTAGTATATGCAGGGTCTGTTATATAGTATAGCCCAAAACTTACTGCTGGAATACTTCTTTAATATGTTTAATACCCTCCCGTTTACTAAGCGGTGCAAGATGATGGGTTTGCACGAATTCCCATACAGCTTTTGGATTTGTTTTTGCGTATTCACGAAGTACCCAGCCAATTGCTTTTTGAATGAAAAATTCTTTAGAGTGACTGAGCTGTTCGATTAACGAGAAGAGAAGTTTCGTATCTGTTTTTTCTTTATACTTTAGCTGGAATAAAAGGCATGTTCGCTGTAGCCACATATTGTCAGACGCCATCCACTTTTGCACATACGGTTCGATTAAATGCGGATGCGCCGCCAAGATAAGGCCGACAAAATGACTTGCAAGCATATCCACAGAATCCCACGATGATTTTGTAGTAATGAGCTCTTCTAACAGTGGTAAATGAGTTTCATTTAAATGTTTACGATATTTATCTAATAGAGTTAAAGCGACCATTTGGAATTCTCGTTCTGGCAATGCCCATAGTTCGCGAAGAATAACAGGAAGTTCTGCTACTTTTGGTGCCTCAGTATTTTGTGACACTTCACGAAATAACTGTTTTCGCTCGGGTGTTTGAATGCCGAGAAATGGAAAGTGATTTTTCATATAACGTTCCATCGATTCTGCTTTTGCACGGTTGCGATGTGCTTCAAAGTGTTTTTGTAAGCTTTCGGTGAATGGATGCATAGCTCATTCCTCATTTATATTTTTATTTTAGTTTAACATTTTTTACAAAAGGATTCGGTTTGTTATCCTCATTTATCTTCTTTGATTTCTTTGAATCTTGAGGCGAGGTTTACTGCTCGCGAATAGCAGGATAAAAATTTTTTTATCCACTTCTTAATACTTTCCGTTACGAATATATAGAAAAAGAACGGAACTGAGTTAAAAGGGGGCATTAAGATGGGGGATCAAGTTGTAATAAGTGGGACAGCGAATGATGGGATTATAGCCGGCTTTTTAGCGTTAGGACTTATTTTTGTCATTATCTTTTTAGTTTGGGCTGTAGCTGCTTATTTATTAACAGCATTTGCGCTGTATAACATGGCAAAGGCTGATGGATTGGAAGATTCCTTCTTTGCATTTATTCCATTTTTAAACTGTAAAACATGGGGAGATTTAATTGGAAAGAAATTACCGCAATTTATGCAGCCGCAAGCGGGATGGAAGTTATTTGGTGTGTATGTTGCCTGCTTTATTATCAAATGGATTCCATTTTTGTATACCATATCTTCAGTTCTATTTATTGTGTTAGGTATTTATGTCGTATATTTACTATTAGAAAGATATACAACCAATGCAGTGCTATATACGGTGCTACACGTTATTACATGTTCTATTTTTCTTCCGATTCACTTATTTGTAATTCGAAATAATGAACCGAGATATTAAGGATAAGAAAAAACGGAAGGGTTTCCTTCCGTTTTTTCTATTGTCTAGCTCCAGCGGCTAGCATGGTCAGTGGCTTCGCTTCTCATTCTTAGCGAGCCGCTTTCGCTTTACGTTACATTACATTAAGTAACGTAAATAAATATAAATGTTCGAAATGATTAATGAAACAATTGTAATTGGGAAGCCAACTTTTAAGAATTCCATATAGCTAAAGGCATGTCCTTCGCGGTTTGCAATACCTGCAACGATTACGTTTGCAGATGCCCCGATTAATGTTCCGTTTCCGCCTAAACAAGCGCCAAGTGCTAGTGCCCACCAGAGTACGTCGACCTGTGCATCAGATGGTGTTAAGCCGAGTCCAATTGTCATATCATTAATAAGCGGGATCATTGTTGCGACGAATGGAATATTATCAATCGTTGCAGAAGCGATGCCAGATACCCATAAAATAAGTACAGCAGCGAAAGAAATGTCACCGCCAGTTATATTTAATATTTGCTGTGCTAACGATTTAATTAAACCAATATCGATAAGACCGCCAACAAGTACGAATAAGCCAGCAAAGAAGAAAATTGTAACCCATTCTACATTAGCAAATACTTCTTCAATTTCATGCTCTTTTACACCGATTAACATTAATACCGTTGCTCCTGTTAAGGCGATAACTGCTGCATCAACGTGAAAAATAGAGTGTGTCATGAATCCGATGATTGTAAGCCCTAGTACAGTTAGTGATTTTTTCATTAGTACTGGATCTTTAATGTATTGCTTTTCATCTAGGCTCATTAATTTTTTAATTTGGATTGGATCAGCTATTAATTGTTTTCTATACATGAAGTACAGCATAACTGCTGTCACTGCAATAATGATGATCACAATTGGAGCTAAGTTCACTAAGAAAGTATTAAAATCTAAATGTTTATTTGCAGAGCCAATCATAATATTTGGAGGGTCACCGATAAGTGTAGCAGTTCCACCGATATTTGAGAAAATAATTTCTGATATTAAATACGGAACAGGATTTACTTGTAAAATACGTGTGATAGATAGCGTAACTGGTACGACGAGAAGAACCGTTGTTACGTTGTCTAAAAAAGCGGAGCCAACTGCAGTTAATAAAGAAAGAATAATTAAAATACGAATTGGATTTCCTTTCGCTTTCTTAGCGGATTTAATCGCAACATATTGAAAGACCCCTGATTTGCTCGTAATGTTAACTAAAATCATCATACCAATGAGTAAGGTAATCGTTCCCCATTCAATATGCTTCGTAAAAGCATTATGTAAGTCAACAACTCCTACAATTACCATTAAGGCTGCACCAAGCAGTGCGATGACAGCGCGGTTAATTTTTTCAGAAATGATGATGGCATATGTAACTAAAAAGACAGCAATTGCAAAATAGTATTGCCAGTTTGCAATTTCTTGTGTTGTTTCATGCAAAAATCCCATCTCCCCTCAGTAGTTTTTTTTATTGTTTGATACAATTATGTAATAAACACAATTAAAGTCATTATAAAGTAGAAAAATGTAAGATGTAAATGAAAGCAATTGTTTTGTCATATTTTCCGCACAAATGAAATGAGTTATTTTCTTGTTTTTGAAAATATTTGCTGTTATTTGACATATATATAAGATACATCTCATTGAACCAATCGGGCTCTTATGGACGCTTCTTCTTTCTCAATTAGGATTCATGCACGTAAACGTGTTCGGGGTTATTTGTTGTGATATAATGGATGAATATGGAAGAATTTATAAGGAAGGGATCGTATGGATGAACAACAATTATTATTTTTAGATTTTGAGTTTACAATGCCTCAGAATCGAAAAAAGCCAAAAGGATTTTTTCCGGAAATTATTGAAGTAGGAATTGTTTCGGTTGTAAATCATGTTGTAGTTGATACGTATTCTTCTTATGTAAAACCGGAAACTTTTTCATCGTTAACAGAACGGTGCAAAAAGTTTTTAGGAATTCAGCAAGAAGCAGTGGATGATGGGATTTCATTTGCAACGCTTGTTGAAAAGCTGGCAAACTATGATAAACGTTGCAGTACAACAGTTGTGACGTGGGGAAATATGGATATGAGAGTGCTGAAACATAATTGCGAAATAACGAATATTTCTTATCCATTTACGGGACAATGTCGTGATTTATCGTTAGAGTATAAGCGTTTTTTTGGGGATCGCAACCAAACTGGATTATGGAAAGCTATTGAAGCATACGGAAAGGTCGCTACAGGTAAGCATCACTGTGCGTTAGATGATGCAATGACAACATATAACATTTTTAAACTTGTTGAGAAAGATAAGCAATACTTAGTAAAACCAGCTCCTCCAACACTTGGCGAGCTTGTAGACTTTTCGAAAGTATTAAAAAAGGTAAGTGCACAATAACAGCCAAATTACAATCATAATTGTAATTTGGCTGTTTTGTTTGTTCAGCGCTACTGATCTTACAATTGATAATCATGCTTTAATTGTTCTAGCACTTGTAAGCTTCGCTGTGCAAATGGAGAGTCGTCCTCTTGTAATTGTTGCATTTGTTCTGTTAATGCTTTTCGAAGCGATTCTTTATAATCAGGCACGTCACCTTCATAATGCTTGACCATTTGCTGTGGGATATTTGTTTGTTCACGAAATGCTAAGGCGCGGCGTTCATGGAAAAATGGCACGTCAGCTTGTTTTACGTTATGTAAGTCGCCTTGCATTGGATGTTTCATAACTGCGAGAACCTTTACAAGATAATGCTGTGGACGAACATTTGTAATTTCACCAATGTACTTCCCTGTTTTGTAAATGCCTGTTACAACATCACCAATTTGGAATGTTTCATTCATGTTTTTCACCTCTTTCTCATAGTAAGCAATGGAAGAGAAGGAGTCAAAGGAGAAGGAAGTTTTGTTTTGACTGAAAGTTCTGTATAATTGATTGTATAAAGGAAATGAACAAAGGAGTGAAGAATTATGATGCCTTTATACTTTCCAGAAGACAAGACAGAATATATTATACCTGCCATTGTATGTGTGTTATTTCTTATTGGAGCAGTTGCTACGTGGCGTATGTTTATTAAATCATCAGAACGAGAAGCAGAGAATTTGCAAGAGATGGAAAAACGTATTATGGGACGAGAAAAACGATAAAGTGAAACTTCCTTTTGGAGTGCTTTTCTCCAAAAGGTTAGTTGAACCAATCGGGCACTTACGGACGCTTCTTCATCGAGAATTGGCTGAAGTATAGCGTCTATAAGTAGCGGGAGTTTTTGTATGTTTCCTTCTAGGCTCGGACAATATAAGAACAGAATGAGTCTGGAGGGAATACGGATGAAAAAGCAACTCGTATTGGGATGTTTCGCAGCTTTCCTCTTTGCTGGATGTGCACAAGAGAAGCCGACAAAAATAGAAGTGAAGCTTTACAATGCTTTTGGAGATAAAGTTGGAACAGCTAAGGTCTCTCAGGAGACAAGCGGTGTAAAGATTTCTATTAAAGCAGAAGGATTTACACCTGGTGTACACGGAGTACATATTCATGAAATGGGTGAATGTAAAGCACCGGACTTTATTTCTTCTGGAGATCATTTTAATCTCAGTAAAAAGAAGCATGGATTATTGCATCCGCAAGGGTATGAAAACGGAGATTTACCGAATGTAATTGCAGATGGTGAAGGAAAGATTAAAGCGGATATTACTGCACCGCAAGTGAGTTTAAAAGAAGGAAAAACAACGCTGCATAAAAAAGACGGCGCATCGCTTATTATTACAGAAAATGCAGATGACGGGATGACGCAACCAGCTGGAAATTCGGGGAAACGAATTGTATGCGGTGTGATTGTGAAAAAAGCTTCGGATATAAAAAAAGAAAAAGGAAAATAAGAAAAACGTTCGGAAAACTGAACGTTTTAAGGCTGCCGGGAAAGTCTCGGCAGCCTTTATATATTTTGATGTTAAAATCGCCGATACAAGTTCTTGGATGCGGGCACAAAGTGTTTCAACAAAATTTGGTCCTTCGTGTAAGGTAACTCATATTCGCGTGCGACATTCGCTAAAGCACGGACAATTTCACGACGATAAGCAGCCGTCGAAGAACGAACATGGAAATTTCACTTTATAATTTTGAAATTATGAAATGATTTTATCCCGCTATTCGCGGGCAGTAAGATCCCCACCTCAAGATTGAGAGAAGCGAAGAAGATAGGTGGGGGATGAAGAAAACTCTAACTGATGGAAATTTCACTTTATCACCTGAAAATATTTATTTTACTACTTGATACCTCAGTTTGTATTAATATAACCTATTAATATACAATATTCCCATTTTATCCCGATATTTACGGGCGGTAAGACCCTCACTTTAAGATTCAGAGAGAAACGAAGAAGATAGGTGGGGGATAAAGAAAGGGGATTACATGAAAAAGAAGCTTCTATATATTGAGGACAATAAGGAAATTGGTGCTTGGGTATGTGAAGATTTATTCGAACGGGGCTATCAGGTAACTTGGATTACTTCAGGTGAAGGTGCCATTGAACATATGGCGGAAATCGACCTAGTAATCCTTGATATTATGCTTCCAGGATTGGATGGCTTTTCAGTTGGACAGCGATTGAAAAAGGAATTTCCAAAGACTCCTATTTTAATGCTATCCGCCAGATCATCGATTGATGATAAGTTGCAGGGGCTGCAGTTTGCAGATGATTATATGACAAAGCCTTTTCACCCCGATGAACTCGCGGCACGGGTGGAAGTGCTTCTCAGACGGTTTGACAAGATATGCTCCCCGCTCATTGTACTATCACATCTCCGCATTTATTTGAATGAGAACCGCATTGTGGATTCCAGATCGAATAATGATGTCATACTTACGGCTAAGCAGTTTCAAATTTTCACCTATTTACTCCGTCATCCAAACCAAATCTTAACAAAAGAACAAATTTATGAGGCTGTATGGGGAAATCCATATATTGAAGGAGATAAAACCTTAATGGTACATATCCGCCATTTACGCGAAAAAATAGAGCAGGAGCCAAGTCAACCACAAATAATTGAAACAATTCGCGGCATTGGATATAGGGTGAAACAATGAAATTCCGACATTCGCTGTTAGTTAGATATTTGTTGATCATTACAACTGCACTTGTTTTATGGCCGTTTGTTTTACCTCTTTATTACTTGCCGAAATATACACTAGACAAGGATATGCAACAAAAGGTCAAGTATATGGATACAAAAAAGTTGGAACAAATGTGGAATGATGAGGCAGCAAAGTTGAACGGGGCGCCCCCGGATCAAGTGGACAAACAACTCCGTTCGTTAAAAGAGCGATATTCAATGGCGACAATGTTTTGGGTTGACGCCGCAGGCAAAACACAGCTCAAACTTCCCGAAAAAAAGAGTATACCTGACCAATGGACGTTTCAGGAAAGCACTAAGTTTATGAAGAAAAATGTTGATAATGACCTGTTCACAATTATTGCCTTTATTGGCGGCGACCAGAGCCAAGGCTTTATGGTTTTTCAAGTCCCTCTTTCCGTTACACAACCACCCGGCCTGTCCGCTATCGATGATAAGTTTTTGCTGGTATATGCTGTGCTTGTCTTTGCAATTTTTCTAATTACATCTTGGGTATTTTTCTCGAAAATTCGCAGGCGGCTCGTTCAACTACAAACCGCAATGGCCGAAGTTGATGAGAACGGCATTCCTCAGAAAATTCTCATTCGTAAAAAGGACGAAATCGCGCAACTAGGGTCGGCATTCAATCATATGATTGACGAGTTGATAAACAGTAGGAAACGTGAACAGGAGGAGGAGGCTCTTCGTAAACAATTGATTGCTAATATATCACACGATTTACGGACACCACTCACCACCATCCGTGGACATGCTTATTCATTGCAAAAGGAAACTTTATCTCCTAAAGGGAGGGAATCGCTTCATTTGATTGAAAGAAAAGTAGATGCTCTTAGCCAATTGCTCGAAAACCTTCTTTCCTACACGTTATTATCGGCGGGGAAATATACTTTGCAACAGAAGGAGACAGATATTATCCGATTAACCCGGACTTCCGCTGCAGGGTGGTTTCCCGTATTTGAAAAGGAAGGATTTGAAGTGGAGGTTCGTTTGTCAAAAAAAGCTTTAATGTGGAATGTCGATCCGCACTGGTTTACCCGTATATTAGATAATCTATTCCAGAACGCTGTTAGACACGCAAAAGCCGGACGGTATGTTGGTGTAAGTTTGGAAGAGTTAGATGGAAGGACTGCTGTTGTTGTTGAGGACAAAGGTCCTGGAATGGATAGCATCTCCAGTGAAAAAGGAGCCGGAATTGGTTTATCCATTGTTTCATTGATGCTCCAAGAAATGAATCTTGAATGGAAAATAACAAGTTCCACGAACGGCACTCGCATTTATCTATATAAAAAAGTTGAACTATAAACGAAATAAGCACTGTACATGCATTAGCTCGCTTGGCAAAAGTTAAACGAAATTTAAACTAGACCCCACCATCATTTTAATCTTCACTGATTAAAATGATGGTGGGGTTAAATTTTGAAACATAAATAAATATCAATACCCTATCTGGTTGGTTCCTTAGCTTCAGGTCGTAGGTGTTTACAATAGTAAAGAAAAGAGGATGATTTCAATGGAGACTTCATCACCCATAATTGAGGAAAAGATTAGAAAAGGTTTTACACGATGGCCCTTATGGATTGGATATGGCGCTGTGGGATGGTCACTGCTCTACGGGACTGTACAGCTTTACTGGTTACTTGGAGGATCGGGGTATCCCTTTAAACGTGGTGAAATGGACTTGTTTGCGGCTATGGTTACTTATCTTCCACCCCGAGTTGGAGGCCTCATTTTTGTTATTCTCTGTTTACTAGGAATAGTGATTGGCGTAGCCATGCAAAAAACATGGAGAAGTGTTCTTCTTCGGTGGCTAATGCTTACTTTTGCTTGGTGCTTTGCTGTTGCCTTGCTCCTTTTTATTCCTGATATTAGCCTAATTATGGTCATGGCTTATGCCTTTTTATTTAAGTTTGCTTTTAACTGGATTATGCTCAACCAGGTCATTTGTATTATAGGTGCTCTTCTTTGGATTATGACTGCTGTCGCATATCAACGTAGGACCCGTGATGCTTGTGAATATTGTGGACGGACAGAGAATGGAAACACATTTTTATTGGTACGCTGGGGGAGATGGCTGACCATTATCGCAGCTCTTGCACCTATTCCCTATGCGCTCACACGTTTTGCGTGGGCACTTAATATCCCTTTAGGAGTCGACCCGCAATTCCTTCACGATTTTTCAAAAGTCAATTCTATGTCACAGATAACAGAATGGGTATTTGGGTCTGTTTGCGTAGGCGGAGGGATTCTTACACTTGGTTTGATTCAAAAATGGGGTGAAATATTCCCTCGTTGGTTCCCGTTCATTGGTGGTAAAAGAGTTCCCATCATGCTCGCAGTGGTTCCAGCCTCTATTATAGCCATTGCTGTAACTGCAGCCGGATTTGTCTTTACCTTTAGTTTTTTTGCTGTGACATTTCACCTTATGCCAGTCGATAACATCCTCCTCAGTCAGATATGGGGGACGGTTGGACCTATGATTTTCTGGGTGCCATGGGGAGTAGCACTTGGTCTTGCTGCCATCGCTTACTATTATCGTCGGCGTGGTAAGTGTACGCATTGTGGGAGAGACGATCAAAATTGAAGCAGAAAAAAGAGAGTTGCATGAATAGGAACAAAATAACTAATAATGGGGAATCTTCCATGCAAATATTAAATGTTTTTGAACGCTTTACAAAGAAAGCGGTATGGCCTGGTTACGTTGGTTGCCTATGGGCATTTATGTATGCAGTTTTTGTTCGATTTTATGAAGCGGCAGGGGGGAATATAGGCCTTTCGGGCCAACTTAATGACCCTAAATCATTTTACATGGCAAGTTACATCGCTGGTGTCATCATCATGTTATGTGGATTTGCCTTGCTTACACTTATCAAACCATGGGGAAAGGTCATTCCGAAATGGGTGCCGTTGATTGGAGGCAGAAAGATCCATCGTCTTATTTTATTAATCCCTACTCTTATCGGAACTGCCTTTTTAATTGCTCATGGAGTCAGTGGCATGATTACAAAAGCTATGCTTTTGGCAGGTGTCATTACAATTAACTTCCCTGGCTGGACTGTAGTCGATGTCCATAGCTTAGCTATATGGGATCTCTTGTTTTACGAACCGTGGTTTGTCATTATGGGTATTTTGGCTGGTTTGACTGCTTCCCATTATGCGCAAGCTTCTGGTGTTCCACTTTCTGCATTCAGACGCTGTACGTTAATTTATTTGAGTTTGGTTTTTCTCCTTACTGCGCTTTTTGTGTTCGCTATAATTTTTGACTTCGGAAAATTTTAATTACCGCTACTGCGTCGGATCTTATATGAATCTATCACCATACAGATTTTGGTTTGGCGCAGCAGCGGATTTTTATCATATCTGACGAGAAGACCCCCACCTCAAGCGCGAAGCGGTAGGTGGGGGTAGTTCAATCAAAGAATGTTGGAGTGTATAATAACCAGGCTTAAGTCACATAGATAGCTTTTCCTTGGAAGTACATGAAAACGCGCATTGTAAGCGGCGGAGCGCATCTTCTAATACAGGGCGTGGACAGCCGATATTTAAACGAATGTGTTGCTCACCGCCAGCACCAAATTTTTCTCCTGGTTCTACAATGATTCTCCCTTTTTTCTCTAATAATTCCATTCGTTCATTTTGAGTCAGTCCAAGTTTGGAACAATCAATCCAAAGCAAGAATGTACCATCTGGTTGAATGACGGATAGCTTCGGAATATGCTGTTTAATAAAATCACATGCAAATCGTGCATTCTCTTCTATATAAGATAACAGCTCTGTTAGCCATTCATTGCATTCTGTGTATGCACTTTGCATTGCTGCGTAAGCAAACGTGTTTAATCCATGAAAGCCTTGGCGATGCTGCACAGCAGTAAAGGAATCTCGCAGCTTTTCATTTGGAATAATAATAACCGATGCTTGCAGCCCAGCAATATTAAATGTTTTACTTGGGGCGATGCATGTAACAGCTCGCTTTGCTAAGTTTGCTGATAAAGAAGCGAGTGGTATATGCTTGCGTCCATTAAAGATAATATCAGCATGAATTTCATCTGCAATGACGATTACATCATATATTTCGCAGAGCGTGCCGAGTTTAGTTAACTCTTCCACTGTCCATACACGTCCAATCGGATTGTGTGGACTGCACAGGAACATCAGTTTTACACCTTGCTGAAATTGTTTCTCTAACTGTTCAAAATCCATTTTGTAAACACCGTTTTCTAAGTGTAGTGGATTGGTAAGCACTTGGCGCCCATTCGTTGTTACCATTTCGAAAAATGGTGGATATACAGGCGGCTGTACAAGTACTGAATCTTTCTTTTCAGTAAAAGCTTGTACAGAAACACTAAGTGCAGGAACGATGCCAGCGCTAAAGACAAGCCATTCTTTTTCAATGACCCAATTATATTGTGTTTTTACCCAATGACAAATTGTTTCTTTTACTTGTTCACTTGAAGTGTTATAACCGAAAATAGGATGTTGTAACCGTTTGGTTAAGGCGTCTTGAATTGGTGAGGGAACAGGGAAGTCCATGTCTGCAATCCAGGCATGAAGAAGTTCCTCGTTTTTATGTGTATCCCATTTAACGGAATCTGTCCCGCGGCGATTTACCATTTCGTTAAAATTCCCCATATTTGTTACTCCTTTCAATAATAGGTTAAAAGTACTGAATGTTCTCTCATTTCTTCTAGCATAGCTGATATGATACGATAAAGAAAAGTGGAAAATAAGAAAAAGGCGGGAAGTGTATGGGGACATATGAGAAAATGATAGATTTTGTGAAGAGTTGGGATCCGTTTCGAATGGGGCCAGAATTTTATGAAACAGAAGCAAGTGACATCGTCTACATTGTAAGTACATTTGATGATGCGAAATATATCGCAAAGAAAATACAGCACATTTATTTGCTATCATTTGAAAAAACATTACCTATTGAAAAGTGTCAATGGTTAGCAGAACAATTGTTACTATTAAAAGGTGGCGGAAGTTGTACGCTATAAAGCGAAACTTCCTTTCGGAGCGTTCTTCTCCAAAAGGTTAGTTAAGCCAATCGGGCTCTTACAGACGGTTTGTTGTTTCTTCGTAGCTAAGCATCTTACCGACTGTTAGAGCGGGATAAAGTGAAACTTCCTTTTGGAGCGTTCTTCTCCAAAAGGTTAGTTGAACCAATCGGGTTCTTACAGACGGTTTGTTGTTTCTTCGTAGCTAAGCATCTTACCGACTGTTAGAGCGGGATAAAGCGAAACTTCCTTTTGGAGCGTTCTTCTCCAAAAGGTTAGTTGAACCTACGGGTTCTTACAGACGGTTTGTTGTTTCTTCGTAGCTAAGCATCTTACCGACTGTTAGAGCGGGATAAAGCGAAACTTCCTTTTGGAGCGTTCTTCTCCAAAAGGTTAGTTGAACCTACGGAAGCTTGTCCCACGAGAGTTGTCTTAAGAATAGTGTCCGTAAATAGCAGGAGAAAGAGGCTGATATCTAAAAGTTCATTGAAGTTGGACTTTTGAATATCGGCCTTTTTTTATCCCGCTATTCGCGGGCAGTAAGGCTCTCATCTTAAAGTTCTGAGAAATCAAAGAGGGTAGTTACTGCACACATGCGACAGGTGTGTTCAATTTGCTAAGAAGGTCATAATTTCTTCATATACGTGTTCCGGCTTTTCTTCTGGTAATAGATGTCCTGTGTTTTCATAAGAGATAAAGTGTGAATGCTGCAGGTCATTGTGTAATCGGTGTCCAACATTAATAGGAACAACACGATCTTTTTCTCCCCAAATAAGCAAAGTAGGTGTTTTAATTTTTTGTAGTTCTTTTGATGTTAAGTCTCCTTCGCGATCTCGAATCATACGGGTTAGTGCAGGAAAGATGCGATTATCATAAAAAGGTGCTGCATAGCCTTGCATCATTTCGTCATCGATTAAAGAATGATCGTGAACAACATTCATTAAATTATAGATGATGCCTCGTCGTATAATCCAATTTTTTACGTATAAATGAAAGAACGGTAAATAAGAAGTGTAGATAAGCGGCAAATTTGCTCGTGATAAATAGCTTGAACTGCATAAAAGAACTGTCTTTTGAATTAAATCAGGCCGCAACCGGCTTATATATAACGCAATTTGTCCGCCCATTGAATGCCCTACTAAAATAACGTTTTTTTTCTGTAAATGTTCGATGAGTTCAATAACAATCGTTGCGAGGTTTTGATAAGAATATGTGAAATGAAATGGTTTATCACTTTTTCCAAATGGCGGTAAATCTAGAGCAATCACGTTCCCTTGCTGAGCTAAAAGCGGAATGAGCCGCCGATAGCTAAAGGTCGAAGAGAGAAAGCCATGAATTAAAACAAATGTTGGTTTTTCTTCTGCACAAAAAGACTGATAGAGCTCATAATGAACCGTAATCCCTCTTGTAGAAAAGGTGAAGTGAGGGAGTTGAACTTCGTTTTCCATCTTCATCACTCCGTTGTTTTTTGTTCATATCATCTCCTTGTTAGGGGAAATTATCCCGTGGAAGAAGGGAAAGCAGGAAGAAAACCAAATGTATAAAAAAAGACAAAACCACCGTGATGTGGTCTTGTCTTTTTGTTGATCATTTCAGTTCATTGACGAGATTTGGAGGGGTATTCCCTTGCAGTCCGGCTACTAAGTTTTTTGCTGCTGTCATCGCCATGTTTTGGCGTGTTTTTAACGTTGCGGAACCAATGTGAGGGAGCGTAACGACATTTGGCAGAGATAACAATGGGTTATCCTTTTCAATTGGTTCTTGTGTAAACGTATCAATGCCTGCGGCGAAAATTTTCTTTTGCTGCAATGCTTCAATTAATGCTGTTTCATTTACCGTTTTACCCCGAGACGCATTAATAAAAACAGCTGTTTTTTTCATTACATTAAATTCTTTTTCTCCAATTAAATGATAAGTTTCTTCTGTTAATGGCGTAAGTAGAACGATAAAATCTGCTTTTTGTAGTAACGTTTCTAATTCGCAATATGTTGCACCAAGCTCTCGTTCTGCTTTTTCCTTGCGGCTCCGATTGTAGTATAAAACGTCCATATCGAATCCGAATTTCGCACGTTTGGCAACGACTTCTCCGATGCGACCCATGCCGATGATTCCGATTGTTTGATGGTGAACGTCTAAGCCGAAATGTTCTTTGTTAATTTCTGCATTCCATTCTCCAGATTTCACGTAACAATCAAGCTCGCAAACACGGCGAGAGGCAGATAGCATTAATGCAAATACAAGATCAGCGACAGTATCATCTAACACGTACGGTGTATTTGTTCCGATTATTTTTCTTTTTTTCATAGCTTCGATATCGAAGTTGTCATAGCCGACAGAAATATTACTTACTACTTTCAACTGCGGAGCTGCTTGGAGTAATTCTTCATCAATGATTGCCCCGAAATTTAATAGTCCATGTGCATCTTTTACTTTTTCTAATAGTACGTGGCGCGGGATTTTTTCGTTTTCATCCCATGCCTCATATTCATAATGCTCAGCAATGTATTCTTCAACAAAGGCAGGAACTTGTTCTGCAATGTATACTCTTTGTTTCATGGTTTCATCCCCTTTTTATATTATCCCGCTACTTTTGGGCAGTAAGAGCCCGATTAGGCTGGCTTTCCATCAGTGGGGGATGAAGCAAAACCCCACTGATGGAAGTTTCACTTTATCCCGCTCTAACGGACGCTATTTCTTAAAGCCTTTTCGTGGAAGGAGCGTCCGTAAGAGCCCGATTGGCTCAACTAACCTTTCGGAGAAGAACGCTCCAAAAGGAAGTTTCACTTTATTGTTACATAATTATCTGAAAAAATCTTCTTTTCAAACAGGAAAAGCTGTCTGTATAATTTAGAAAATACACAAAAAGAGAAAGGGCGAGTATGATGACAGAAAAAGAATTAGAATTGTTAGCCTGTCTTGAAAAGAGTAGCCGATTATCTGAAGAAACATTAGCCAAAATGTTAAACATAGATGTAGAAGAAGTGATAACGATCCTTGAAAAATTAGAAAAAGAAAAAGTGATTGTAGATTATGTTACGCTGATTGATTGGACAAAGGTAAAAGAACATACAGGTTTAACAGCAATGATTGATGTGAAAGTTACACCGAAGCACGGCGTTGGATTTGACGCGGTAGCGGAGCAAATTTACCGATATCCAGAGGTGAAGTCAGTTTATTTAATGTCAGGTACATATGACCTTTCCATTACTGTAGAAGGAAAAGGGATGGCTGAAGTTGCGACATTTGTAGCGGAAAAGTTAGCGACAATTGAATCTGTTGTATCGACGACAACGCATTTTATTTTGAAAAAGTATAAACATGAAGGAATTATATATGAAAACAAAGATGATGATAAGCGAATTGTGGTGGTACCATGAGTAAATTTGAATTATCAAAAGTAGCACAATCTTTACAACCGTCCGGTATTCGTAAATTTTTTGATTTAGCGGCGGGTATGAAAGGTGTTATTTCATTAGGTGTTGGCGAGCCGGACTTTGTAACGCCTTGGAATGTAAGGCAAGCTTGCATTCGTTCATTAGAAGAAGGATATACGGCATATACTGCGAATGCTGGATTATTAGAGCTTCGCGAAGAAATTGCAAAATATTTAGAAAAACAATTTGCAGTATCTTATGATCCAAAAGAAGAAATTATTGTAACGGTTGGGGCAAGTCAGGCGTTAGATGTAGCGATGCGTGCAATTGTAAATCCTGGTGATGAAGTTATTATTATTGAACCAAGCTTTGTATCATATGCACCGCTTGTTACGCTGGCTGGCGGGGTACCTGTACCTATTTCTACATCTCCAACCGATGAATTTAAAGTACAGCCGGAGCAGATTGAAGCTGCCATTACATCGAACACGAAAGCGATTTTATTATGTTCGCCAAACAATCCGACAGGAACGCTCTTAAATAAAGAAGAATTAGAAAAACTTGCGGTCATTATAGAGAAATACAATTTAATCGTACTATCCGATGAGATTTATGCAGAGCTTGTCTATGATGAGACATATACAAGCTTTGCGAGCGTGAAACATATGCGTGATCATACAATTTTAATCTCTGGTTTTTCAAAAGGGTTTGCGATGACAGGTTGGCGCCTTGGTTTGATCGCAGCCCCTCAACATTTTGCGGAATTGATGTTAAAGATCCATCAATATTCTATGATGTGTGCGCCGACGATGTCGCAATTTGCAGCATTAGAAGCACTTCGCTCTGGAGAACAAGAAGTTGTTCGAATGCGTGAGAGCTATAAACAACGCCGAAACTTTATGGCGACTTCATTTAATGAAATGGGACTAGATTGTCATATGCCAGGCGGAGCATTCTATGTATTTCCTTCAATTCGTTCAACAGGATTATCTTCGGCGGAATTTGCCGAACGTTTATTATTAGCGGAAAAAGTCGCTGTTGTACCTGGAAGTGTGTTTGGCGAGGGCGGAGAAGGATTTATTCGCTGTTCATACGCAACATCACTTGAACAACTTATGGAAGCGATGAAACGCATGAAACGATTTATGGAGAACGAAAAAAGGACAAAACATAATACGTTTTGTCCATAAAAGGGGGGGAATACTAGAAAGCCATGTGTTAGTATTTTATCCTGACATTTGAAGATTTATACATGTTAAGGAAAATTTTTTCATGATTTTTGAATGAAATGTTAGTAAGTGGTATAATTTACTAATACAAAAGGTAAAACATATGGGAGTGTTTCTTATGTCAGACAAATACACAACAGGAGTGGTTGTGAAGGGAAAAGTGACAGGAATTCAAGATTACGGTGCATTCGTTGCATTAGATGAAGAAACGCAAGGTCTTGTGCATATATCTGAAATTACAAATGGGTATGTGAAAGATATTCATGATTTTTTAAAAGTTGGGGATGCAGTAGAAGTAAAGGTGCTTTCAGTTAATAGAGAGAACGGAAAAATGAGTCTATCATTGAAGGCTGCCAAACGTAAACAAGGAAAAGTGCGTATACCGAATCCTTCTGCAAATGGATTTAACACATTGCGAGAAAAGTTAACAGAGTGGATTGAAGAATCTCAAATCACAAAATAAAAGCAGGGAGCATAGCTCTCTGCTTTTATTTCTTGTTCACCAAATAATCGGTGAATGTGATACATTATGATATAAAATAATCAAACATTTCTTTTGCTGCATTTGTAATCAGTATAAAGAAACATCCGTATGTCAGAAGTTAGTAAAGCATCATAGATCTCCACTTGTGTGAAAACAAGTGGAGATGCATGTTTTATAATATCATTTTAGAATGCTATTAGATTTATCGTACTTCACGTGCTTCTGGGTGTGTTCCAAGTTCTTCAGAAGGTTTAAATAATAAGCCAAGGTTAATTAAACCTGAAATACCCACAATACCATAGATAATTCGAGCAAGTGCTGTATCTTGCCCTCCGAAGATAGCTGCTACTAAATCGAATTGAAAGAAACCAATGAGTCCCCAGTTTACTGCGCCGATAATCGTAAATACTAAGGCAATGCGTTGTAATGTACTCATTTTAAGCAGTCCCTCCTTAAATGATGAAGCAAAAACGAGATACATTTGCTCGTTTAATGAAGCTTCCTTTATAGAATGGATACCTTTTGTTGTTCTTATACCCAAAAAATTAAAATTTCTCATTGTATACTTGTCTAGACCGAAAAAAATGGAAGTTATGACGATTTTGTAAAAAAAATAAAATGGCTACGCTTACAATTTGTAGTTCGCTTGATTTACAACTGTGGTTTCGCTAAAGTGAAGACAGAAATACATATACATATTGTATTGGAGGGAAAAAGATGAGCACACATGTAACGTTTGACTATTCAAAGGCGTTATCGTTCATCAGTGAACAAGAATTAACATATTTACGTGATGCAGTAAAAGTATCACACCATGCAATTCATGAAAAAACAGGAGCAGGAAATGACTTCTTAGGTTGGGTAGAACTTCCGCTTGCATACGATAAAGAGGAATTTGCTCGCATTCAAAAATGCGCTGAGAAAATTAAAAATGACTCTGACATTTTACTTGTTATTGGGATTGGTGGTTCTTACTTAGGAGCGCGAGCAGCAATTGAAATGCTAAACCATTCTTTCTACAACACGCTGTCTAAAGAACAACGCAAAACTCCACAAGTGCTATTTGTTGGACAAAACATTAGCTCCACTTACATGAAAGATTTAATGGATGTATTAGAAGGTAAGGACTTCTCTGTTAACGTTATTTCTAAATCAGGTACAACAACAGAGCCTGCAATTGCATTCCGCATTTTCCGTAAGCTATTAGAAGAGAAATACGGAAAAGAAGAAGCGCGTAAACGTATTTATGCAACGACAGATAAAGCGCGCGGTGCTTTAAAAACATTAGCTGACGAAGAAGGATACGAAACATTCGTGATTCCAGATGATGTTGGTGGTCGCTTCTCTGTATTAACACCAGTTGGTTTATTGCCGATTGCTGTAAGTGGTTTAAATATTGAAGAAATGATGCAAGGGGCAGCTGCAGCTAGTGATGATTTTGCGAAATCAGAACTTGAAGAAAATCCAGCTTATCAATATGCAGTTGTACGCAATGCTTTATACAATAAAGGTAAAACAATTGAAATGCTTGTTAACTACGAACCAGCACTTCAATATTTTGCTGAATGGTGGAAACAATTATTTGGTGAGAGTGAAGGAAAAGATCAAAAAGGTATTTTCCCATCTTCTGCAAACTTCTCAACTGACCTGCATTCTTTAGGTCAATACATTCAAGAAGGACGCCGTGATCTATTTGAAACAGTTCTAAAAGTAGGAAAATCTACACACGAACTAAAAATTGAATTAGATGAGAACGATTTAGATGGATTAAATTACCTTGCTGGTGAAACAGTGGACTTTGTTAACACAAAAGCATACGAAGGAACATTGCTTGCACATAGCGATGGCGGTGTACCAAACTTAATCGTCAATATTCCTGAACTAAATGAGTATACATTCGGTTATCTTGTATACTTCTTCGAAAAAGCATGTGCGATGAGCGGCTACTTATTAGGCGTAAATCCATTTGACCAACCAGGCGTAGAAGCATATAAGAAAAACATGTTCGCTCTACTTGGAAAACCAGGATTCGAAGAACTAAAAGCAGAACTAGAAGAACGTTTGAAATAAGAAAAGCTGTTGGGATTATCCCAACAGCTTTTTTTTGATGAATGTGCGTGTGTGTCGAATATTGCCGAAGGGTCTTTATCCCGCATTAACGGGCAGTAAAGGATGGAGAAGAGCGGGGAAGAAAACTGCCCGTAAAAGCCCGATTGGTTCAACTAACCATCAGTGAGAAAAGCGTCACTGATGGAAGTTTCACTTTATCTCATGTCGAAGCGCCGATATATGGAGCACGAATTGGGTATGCTAAAAAAAATCTAGAAAGGATGATACATTTGATTCCGATTCATTCAAAGTTAGAAGGACAAACATTTGCTCTCTTCAAGTTAGAAGAAATATTAAAGCCGCTCGGTTATACAATCGGTGGGAATTGGGATTATGAGAAAGGGTGTTTTGATTATAAGATAGATGAGGAAGATGGATATCAATTTTTACGATTACCGTTTACAGCAGTTGAAGGAGAGCTTGATGTAAACGGAGTTATAGTTCGTCTTGATACACCTTATCTTCTTTCGCATGTGTACCAAGATGAACTAGATGATGAGGTGAATACATTCACAGCAGGCTTATCGTCTTTCGATCAGTTTGCAGAACCGAAAGATGCAGATGGGGACATGCAAGCTAAATATATTGATATTGGTAAAGCTATAGTTCGAGAGTTAGAAGAATATCTCTTTAATGTTTAATGACAATGAGTGAATCATTTTCTTGCAGAGTAAATGAGTGAACTGGATTTATGTGATATTGTCCGTCGCGTTGTATACCAAGTAATAGTATATTTTGTTTTAATAAAGCACTGTTACAATATTCGAATGTTTCACCAGCGTATGTCTGAGGAATATGCGTAAGCTGCAATTTATTTGTAGTAATTTCATTATAAATTGTAAACAGCACCTCTGAAATCGAAGGAAATAATAGTGAAGCGGTAAATATATAACTTGTTAATTTATTTCCTTCAATAATTTCTGTCGCCCCAGCTCGGTTTGCATTTCGAACTTGATCGGACGTCAGCATTTCAACAATACAATAAATATTTGGATGTAATCCTTTCGCTGTTAAAATGGTTAGAATAGATTGTGTATCAGCAGAACTCTCACTTTTCTCTTTATCAGCTGTAATCAAAATTGTATGTGCGGTACGAATGTTTGCTTTGAGTAAAATATGATCATGATGAGGACAGCCTTTAATAAATTGTAAATGATGAAATGATTTTGGGAGTAGAGGAAGTGTTTCATCTATAAGAACAATATCAAGGTTTGGTTGTAATACGTGCAATTGGCTTACAACATGCTTAACACGTTCGTTCCAACCGATAATAATCATATGACCATGACAAGAGGCAGCCTCTTCACCTTTTATTTTCATATATTGTTTACTAATCATTTCCGTAGCGAACGATACCATATAATAGGAGCCGAATCCAGTTCCTAATAAAATGAGAATAATTGCGAGTATTCTTCCATGTACACTGCGAGGAACGTAATCGCCGTATCCAACAGTGAACGTTGTGACAAGCGCCCACCATATACCGTCAAACCATGTTGGAAAGTGGATTGGTTCTAATTTGTGTATAAGAAATCCAAAGAAGATAATGAATCCAACAATTAAGGTAACCAATCGTAAAATGATAGAGTTGCGAAACGTGTCTAAAATACTACTTCTTGCATTCAATGTCTGCAGCTCCTCCCCAATCAATATGGTTATAGTGTTACCATTATAAAAAGAAGAAAAACCCCCTCATAGGAATAAGGGAGTCTTCACATGCTTTCCACTTCGGCTTGTCGTACACTTTCAAGATGCTGAATGGCATAGTACACGTCAGCTGTATGCATTTTTTGGTCAACAGACATTTTCATTTGTAGAAAATGAGCTCCATTTTCTAACGTTTTGAGTTTCATATTTTTAACTTTTATATCCATCTTCTTGATGTCTTCGATAACGGTAGGGATATTTTCCATGCTATTCACAACGAGTTTTACAACAATCTCGCGTTGACGAAGTGACTTCGGCCCTAAAATACTCATTACAAAAGGAATAAGTTCTACACTAATCATAAGAAAACACATGCCGAAGATCGCTTCTAGATAAAAACCAGCTCCGACTGCGATGCCAATTCCAGATGCCCCCCAAATCATTGCAGCAGTGGTGAGGCCTGCGATACTATCGTTACCTCTTCGTAAAATAACACCAGCTCCTAAAAAACCGATTCCTGATACAACTTGAGCTGCTAAGCGGAGGGGATCCATGCCGATTCTGTTTGAGACGGAGCTCGGTAAGTTATAAGCTGCTTCAATTGAAACAATGGTAAGTAAACAACTAATAATAGAAATAACTAAGCAAGTTTTGAGGCCTAGTGGTTTTCGCCTTAATTCCCGTTCTAAACCAATCGCAAATCCTAAAATGGCAGAGAGGCCTAACTTAAGTAATAAATCGAAGTGTTCCATTTGTATCCCCTCCTGTAAATTGAGGTAATAGACGAGTTTATATTTTATGTATATGGTACAAGGAAGGGAAGTTGGACAGTTTTTATAAAAAAATTTAAAAGGGTGTTGCATTTCGATTTTCACCATGCTATATTAATAAACGTCGCTGATGCACAACAGCAGAAAGCACAAAAAAGAAATAAAAAACAATGTTGACATCAAAAAACAAAGATGTTAACATAAGGAAGTCGCAATTGAGCGGCTAACAAGTTCTTTGAAAACTGAACGAAACAAACAACGTGAAACGTCAATTTTTATTTATGATGCTAGACAAACACTTTATTGGAGAGTTTGATCCTGGCTC
>NZ_CAKJTI010000007.1 GCF_917563915.1 Bacillus rhizoplanae
ATGGAAAGTAGCCACATGCCAAACGTGATGCCGATGATGGAAAGTAGCCACATGCCAAATGTGATGCCGATGATGGAAAGTAGACACATGCCAAAAATGATGCCGATGATGGAAAGTAGGCACATGCCAAAAATGATGCCGATGATGGAAAGTAGCCACATGCCAAACGTGATGCCGATGATGGAAAGTAACCACATGCCAAACTTGATGCCGATGATGGAAAGTAGGCACATGCCAAAAGTGATGCCGATGATGGAAAGTAGACACATGCCAAAATTGATGCCGATGATGGAAAGTAGCCACATGCCAAACATGATGCCGATGATGGAAAGTAGCCACATGCCAAACATGATGCCGATGATGGAAAGTAGCCACATGCCAAATGTGATGCCGATGATGGAAAGTAATCAAATGCCAAATATGATGCCAATGATGGAAAGTAATCAAATGCCAAATATGATGCCGATGATGGAAAGTAATCAAATGCCAAGTATGATGCCGATGATGGAAAATAATCAAATGCCACCATTTGCACCAATGCCGTATCCATATCAACCATCATACCCACAACAGATGCCATATCAATCACCATATCCACAGCAAATGATGCCAAGACCACATAATCAAATGCCATATCAACAAAACCCATACTACGGCATGCCAGCAATGCAAGGTATGCCGCCAATGCACGGCATGCCACCATATGATATGCAATACACTTCTATGCCAAATCCAAATGTCGCACCTATAACAATGGATAATAATGCACCGCCAATTGCGCCAATACAAGAGGATTGTGGTTGTGATGATGAACCTAAATTGTATAGCCCGCAGCCAGGTATACCATATTTCCCACGTGAAACTTATCAGCAAAACCCATATATTCCGTATACACCGCAGCCGGGTACAATGTATTATCCACCAAGTCCTCCTTCTATATTTGGTACACTATATCAGGAAGAAGAGGAAAATTAAAAAGAGTGTCAGGGAGCCGTTCTTTTATAAAGAACGGCTTTTTTGTGAAAATCTGTTTGGAAATTCGGAAAAGATTAGATAATATAATAAAGTGAATGGGGGTTTTCTTCATCCCCCACTGATGGTTAGTTGAACCAATCGGGCTTTTACGGGCAGTTATCCCCCACCTATCTTCTTTGCTTCCCTCTGAATCTTGAGGTGGGGGTCTTACTGCCCGTTAATGCGGGATAAAATGAGTACAAATGAATCCTGCTGAGAAAGGAAGTAGCAGAAATGGAACAAAAAACTGAAAAACTTGTTGAGTGGTTACAAACGAAAGTAAAAGAAGCAAATGTAAAAGGTCTTATTGTTGGAATTAGTGGCGGCATTGACTCTGCTGTTGTAACGCATTTAATTAAACGTGCATGTCCAAATGACTCTTTAGGCGTTATTATGCCTTGTAAAAGTAACCCGAAAGATCAAGAAGACGCATTAAAAGTTGTAGAAAGTTCTGGAATTGATCATTATATCGTTGATTTAACAGAGACACATAAAACATTATTTGGTGCAGTACAAGAGCAACTGAAGTCAAATGGAAAATGGGATGAAGAACGTGCAACATTAGGTGATGCAAATACACGTGCTCGTCTTCGTATGACAACATTATATGCTGTTGCAAACAACTTTGGATACCTTGTTGTTGGAACAGATAATGCGGCAGAATGGCATACTGGATATTTCACAAAGTATGGCGATGGCGGCGTAGATTTAGTGCCTCTTGTTCATTTCACAAAAGGTGAAGTACGAGAAATGGCAAAAGTATTAGGTGTACCAGATGAAGTTATACATAAAGCGCCAAGCGCAGGTCTTTGGGAAGGTCAAACAGACGAAAATGAAATGGGTACAACATATAACATGATTGACAAGTATTTGAAAGGTGAAGAGGTTCCTGAAAAGGATCGCCTTATCATTGAGCGTCTTCATGCCCGCTCGGAGCATAAACGTCGTTTAGCAGCAGCACCTCCAAACTTTTAAGTAAAATACTGACAGTGTAAAAACCCCCTTTGCGACTCATGATAAGAAGGAGCTTTTCGAAAGAAAAGTTCATCCTAACAGAGGGGGTTTTCATATTGAACAAACAAATTAAACTTATTGCCGCTTCTTTGTTAGTTACCAGTGCTTTAGCTGCATGTGGTACGACTACAAATAAAAGTGCGATGGACCGTAATGCAACTTATAATTATCAGCGTACATCGTACGATAATACCTATCCGTATAACAATAATGTAACTCGTACAGATCGTACCACAGATTATGTCACATACCGTAACAATGCAAAAACAGACCAGTATGGAAATGTAAAATATTCCAATATTAACCAAAACATTCATGATCGTCGTGATAACGTCGGGTACAATTATTACCGTGATGTAAATTATCACGGTCAAATAGCGAATCCATATCCAACTCGTAATGTGACGATGAACAACGCGCCTGCTAACGCTGATTCCAAAACAGCTGAAGCTGTTACCAATCGTGTAAAGGGTATGCCTAACGTGGAACGTGTTTCTACTGTTGTGCGTGGTAATGATGTTGTCATTGCAGTAAAATCTCGCAGTGGGACAGATGAAAAAGCATTAACAGATGACATTCGTAAAGCTGTTGCGCCGCTTGTTAACAATCGAAATGTCTATGTAACGGCAAAAGAAGATATGTTTACTCGTGTTGACACGTTGAGCACAAGTCTTCGAAATGGGACAGTTACAAACAATTTAAATCGTGACGTAACGCAGCTGTTCCAAGACCTTCGTGCAAATGTAAATAATGTGGTGCGATAATGAAAAGGGGAAAGGGCTAGCCCTTTCCCCTTTTTACATATGAAATATGAATATGTCACAGTGGGAGCTTAAATATAAGAACACGTGATTTTGACCTTTTTTCTGTATGTTATAGTAAAAGCGGAAAAGGATATTCCAGTTGGTCGATATAAAGTAACTGGAAATAGCAATTTCGTTATGCGTAGCACCGGTGGTGGAAATATTGGCGTAGATAGCTATGTATTCCAAGCCAACGATGGCAATGTAATTCATTTTCTTCTTGCTTTCTTACATGATTAATGTTATATTAACAAAGCGATGAGCTAATTTACGTAAGACGAGAGATATGCTTAAGTGCTAAACACGCGGATGTGGCCGCCTGGTCTCTCGCCGTAAAACGCATCAAGACGCCTGCATGACAGGCGTCTTTCTTATTATATAGAAACCTAGCGGAGTAGGATGAAGATCCTATTCCGCTTTTTTGTTGTTTATCCCGCATTAACGGGCAGTAAGACCCCCACCTCAAGATTCAAAAAGAAACGAGGAAAATAGGTGGGGGATAACTGCTGGCATGCGCCCGATTGGTTCAACTAACCATCAGTGGGGGATGAAGACCCCCCCACTGATGGAAGTTTCACTTTATTCTAGTCAGTTCCGCTTTTCGTATTGTCTAGCTTCGCCTCCTAGCTCCTTCCGCCTAAGAACCTTAGCCTAAGTGGGTTAACAGTCGGCGCCGCTTTTCTAGGGGATAAAACTTCTATTTTCGGTCAAACTGTAAATAGAAGTTTTTTATTTTCCCTAAAAGAGGTGACAGCATATGAAATTCATGATCATTGCAATGCAAATCGTGCTAGCTGTGTTTTGTTTTTATCATGAATCGAGTGTAGCATTGGCAGAAAGTTCGGGTAATGCAGTGCAACAAGAACCTCAAATTACAATCATGTTGCAGCGTACATATTTAGACGGGGAAGTGAGTCAGGAAATCTTCACGGAAAAGGTCGTGAATTTAGAAAAGCTTTTGGAGCAATATAAAGAGTGGCAACTTGTTGATCGAGACGATGGGCAAATTGTATTACAAAAGCGCATTGATGATATTTCACCGTTATTAAAAACAAGCGGTTATTTTGGGGTTTCGAAAGAGGGGATTCTCCAAATTTTTAACGGTGTGCCAGAAACCGATAATGTCATTCATTCCTTCTTTCAAATTGATATGAAAAAGATGGAGAGTTATCAGCGTGAACGGTTGAAGCGCGGGATTCGGGTGAAATCAAAAGAGCGATTTGTGGAAGTAATGAAGGATATGGAGCAGTATTCTAGGAGTAATGGAAACAGCCGTAGCTTAAAATAGCTACGGCTGTTTCTTATTTTTGTTTTTCTAAAATCATTTTGCAATATTAATTTTTTGAAGGTGCTCTGTCAATATGAAAATGACAAAATAGAATAGAGAACATTTGTTGGGGGAATCTCGCATTTATATCGTTATTTATGTTAAAATGGAATACATGATTTGAGAGGGAGAGATACAGTTTTGTTTGAATATATTACAGGTTATGTGGAATATGTAGGACCGGAATATATCGTTCTTGACCATAAAGGAATTGGTTATCAAATTTTTACGCCAAATCCGTATGTATTCCAAAGAAGTGAACAAGAACTTCGCGTATATACATATCATTATGTAAGAGAAGATATCATGGCCCTTTACGGATTTAAAACGCGTGAAGAGCGTTTGTTATTTACAAAGCTTTTAGGTGTATCGGGGATTGGACCAAAAGGTGCCCTTGCGATTCTAGCTTCTGGTCAAACAGGGCAGGTTGTGCAGGCGATTGAACATGAGGATGAAAAATTCTTAGTGAAGTTCCCGGGTGTTGGAAAGAAAACAGCGCGTCAAATGATTTTAGACTTAAAAGGGAAATTGGCAGATGTTGTGTCGGATGCCTTTGTTGACTTATTTTCAGATGCAGAGCGTTTCGATGAGAAGAAAGGAACATCTGCGGAGCTTGATGAAGCACTGGAAGCACTTAGAGCACTTGGATACGCAGAGCGAGAAGTGTCTCGCGTTGTGCCAGAACTATTAAAAGAGTCACTTACGACGGATCAATATATTAAAAAGGCACTTAGTCTTTTACTAAATGGTAAGAGGTGAGTAGAATGGACGAACGTCTTGTCTCGGGGGAATCCGCATATGAAGATGTGGACTTAGAATATTCGTTAAGACCACAAACGCTCCGTCAATATATTGGGCAAGATAAAGCAAAACATAATTTAGAAGTATTTATTGAAGCGGCAAAAATGCGTGAAGAAACGTTAGATCACGTCTTATTGTATGGACCGCCAGGACTTGGGAAAACGACATTAGCAAATATTATTGCGAATGAAATGGGCGTTAATATTCGTACAACGTCAGGACCGGCAATTGAACGACCAGGTGATTTAGCAGCGGTATTAACGGCGCTTCAGCCAGGTGATGTTTTATTCATTGATGAAATTCATCGTTTACATCGCTCAATTGAAGAAGTATTATATCCAGCGATGGAAGATTTCTGTCTTGATATTGTAATTGGAAAAGGTCCGACAGCGCGCTCTGTTCGGCTCGATTTACCTCCGTTTACACTAGTTGGTGCAACGACGCGTGCAGGTGCGTTATCCGCACCGCTTCGAGATCGTTTCGGTGTATTGTCTCGTTTAGAATATTACACAGTTAATCAGTTATCAGCCATTGTAGAACGTACAGCAGAAGTGTTTGAAGTTGAAATTGATTCGTTGGCTGCCTTAGAAATTGCAAGGCGTGCACGAGGTACACCGCGAATTGCGAACCGTTTACTGCGCCGTGTACGTGATTTTGCGCAGGTGCGCGGTGATGGAACCGTTACGATGGATATTACACAAATGGCACTTGAACTACTGCAAGTAGATAAACTTGGACTAGATCATATTGATCATAAATTATTGCTTGGTATTATTGAAAAATTTCGCGGCGGTCCAGTTGGGTTAGAAACAGTCTCAGCAACGATTGGGGAAGAATCTCATACAATTGAAGATGTGTATGAGCCGTACTTACTGCAAATTGGCTTCTTGCAAAGAACACCAAGGGGCCGCATTGTTACACCGCTTGCATATGAACATTTCGGAATGGAGATGCCGCAAGTATGATGGATATGTCAAAGCTGCTTATTACGGCTGGTATCCTTTTGGTTGTTGTTGGATTAGCTTGGAAGTTTATAGGGAGACTTCCAGGCGATATTTTTGTGAAAAAGGGGAACGTTACCTTTTATTTTCCTATCATTACGTGTATTGTGATAAGTATTGTATTATCTTTTATTATGTATGTTATAAATCGATTTAAATAGAAATAGGTGAACATAGTTATGGATATTAATCTGTTTGATTTTCATTTACCAGAAGAACTCATTGCACAAACACCGCTTGAAGAGCGTGAAACATCAAGATTAATGGTGTTAGATCGTGAAACGGGTGAGATTCAGCATAAACATTTTACTGATATTCTTTCTTATTTACATGAGGGTGATTGCTTAGTTTTAAATGAAACGAAAGTGATGCCTGCTCGTTTGCATGGTGTAAAAGAAGATACAGGTGCACATATTGAAGTGCTTTTATTAAAGCAAGAAGATGGAGATACTTGGGAGACGCTTGTTAAACCTGCGAAACGTGTGAAAGAAGGAACGGTAATTTCTTTTGGTGAGGGAAAACTAAAAGCAACATGTGTTGGAACTGGCGAACAAGGTGGTCGTCATTTGGAATTTTCGTATGACGGTATTTTCTATGAAATTTTAGATGAACTTGGTGAAATGCCGCTTCCTCCGTATATTAAAGAAACGCTTGAAGATCGTGACCGTTATCAGACGGTATTTGCACGCGAAGTTGGTTCAGCAGCAGCGCCAACAGCGGGGCTTCATTTTACAGAAGAGCTATTAGAACAACTGAAGCAAAAAGGCGTTCATTTAGCGTTTATTACACTGCATGTTGGACTTGGGACATTTAGACCAGTTTCTGCAGATACAATCGAAGAACATCATATGCACGCAGAGTATTACCATATGTCGGCGGAAACAGCAGATTTGCTAAATCGTGTAAAACAAGAAGGCGGCCGTATTATCACTGTTGGTACAACATCAACGCGTACGCTTGAAACAATTGCAACAGACAATAATGGTAAGATTTGCGCAGCTTCTGGCTGGACCGATATTTTCATGTATCCAGGATATGAATTTAAAGCAATCGATGGTTTGATTACAAACTTCCACTTGCCAAAATCAACATTAATCATGCTTGTGAGCGCATTTGCAGGAAGAGAAAATGTTCTTCATGCGTACAATGAAGCGGTAAAAGAAAAGTATCGTTTCTTTAGTTTCGGTGATGCGATGTTTGTTGCATCTCACTCTAAAGTAGAGAAGAAATAAAAAGGAGTAACTATATGACAGCAATACGTTATGAATTAATTAAAACATGTAAACAAACAGGAGCACGTTTAGGCCGCGTTCATACACCGCACGGTTCATTTGAAACGCCAATTTTTATGCCAGTAGGAACACTTGCGACAGTAAAAACAATGTCGCCAGAAGAGTTAAAAGCAATGGATGCGGGGATTATTTTAAGTAATACATACCATTTATGGCTTCGTCCTGGTCATGAAATTGTACGCGAGGCAGGCGGTTTACATAAATTTATGAACTGGGATCGTTCGATTTTAACAGATTCTGGTGGCTTCCAAGTATTTAGTTTAAGTGACTTCCGCCGCATTGAAGAAGAAGGTGTTCATTTCCGCAATCACTTAAATGGAGATAAATTATTCTTATCGCCAGAAAAGGCAATGGAAATTCAAAATGCACTTGGTTCTGATATTATGATGGCATTTGATGAGTGTCCGCCGTTTCCAGCGACATTTGAGTATATGAAAAAATCAGTAGAGCGTACGAGCCGCTGGGCAGAGCGTTGTTTAAAAGCACATCAGCGTCCGCAGGATCAAGGTTTATTTGGTATTGTACAGGGCGGAGAGTTTGAAGAACTTCGGCGTCAAAGTGCACGCGACCTTGTTTCAATGGATTTCCCGGGTTATGCAGTTGGTGGTTTATCTGTTGGAGAACCGAAAGATATTATGAATCGTGTGCTTGAATTTACAACACCACTTCTTCCAGATAATAAGCCTCGTTATTTAATGGGTGTTGGATCTCCAGACTCGTTAATTGACGGTGCAATTCGTGGTATCGATATGTTCGACTGTGTACTTCCAACTCGTATTGCGCGAAATGGTACATGTATGACAAGTGAAGGTCGTTTAGTTGTAAAAAATGCAAAATTTGCAAAAGACTTTGGCCCGCTTGATCCAAATTGTGATTGTTACACATGTAAAAACTATTCACGTGCATACATTCGTCACTTAATGAAATGTGATGAAACATTCGGAATTCGTTTAACGTCTTATCACAACCTGCATTTTCTGTTAAAATTAATGGAGCAGGTGAGACAAGCTATTCGTGAAGACCGTCTTGGAGACTTCCGTGATGAGTTCTTTGAACAGTATGGCTTTAATAAACCAAATGCTAAAAATTTCTAATACATAATAATTAAGGAGGAATAAAAGATGAATCCAGGTATGATGAATATTATCATGATCGTTGCGATGTTTGCGATTTTCTACTTCTTATTAATTCGCCCGCAACAAAAGCGTCAAAAAGCAGTAGCACAAATGCAAAGCGAACTGTCAAAAGGTGATGCAATCGTAACAATTGGCGGCATGCACGGTACAATTGAATCTGTAACTGATACAACAATTGTGATTAAATCTGGTGGTTCACACCTTACATTTGATCGCAGTGCGATTCGTGAAATTGTAAAAAGCTAATGAAAAAAGCTGTCCCAAAAGTATTACTTTTAGGACAGCTTTTTTTAATATGTTGTACGCTTACCAATGTTGACTCCGAGTATGCCCCCAATTGTACTTGCTGCAATAATCACAAGTTGATATAGAAGCTGTACCTTTGATAACGCCGATGAAAAGCCTAAATAATTTACAAGAAATACGAGAATGGCAAATACGACTCCAGTGGATCCACCGACAAACCATCCTTTTCCTTGTGCTTTTACCCCAGCAACAAATCCAGCGATTATTGTCGACACAATTGCGAGGACAAAAAGTGCGATGGATAAAGTTCCTTCATTTATGTTTGTAAACTTCAATAATAAAGCAATGATGATACTTGCTAGGCAAGCGAAGATAAGTAAGGTAACGATGCCGAATCCAACTGCAATTGATAATTTTTTTGTTCCATCCATAGAGCATCTCTCCTTTCTAATACAAGCATATTTCCTGTTTTGCTAAGTTAGACTAGTTTCTTTTTGTGCGGGGAAACTAATATGTAGAAATTGCAACGAGAAAGGAAATGAAAGATGGAACTAGTTCAAATTGTCTTTCGAACAATTATCTTATACAGTGTAATGCTCATTATTTTTCGTCTAATGGGAAAGCGTGAAATTGGTGAATTGAGCGTTTTGGACTTAGTTGTCTTTATTATGCTTGGTGAAATGGCGGTTATTGCGATTGAAAATATGGATAAATCCATTTGGCATCAACTCGTTCCGATGATGCTTATTATGGTCATTCAAATTGCTTTATCCCTTGTTTCGTTAAAAAGTCAGCGTCTTCGTCATATATTAGAAGGAGAGCCGGCTATTATCGTGCGTGAGGGGAAAATCGATGAGAAGCAAATGCGTAAACAGCGTTACAATATGGATGATTTGCTCATGCAATTGCGTGAGCAAAGTATCGGTGATATACGTGATGTGGAATATGCCATTTTAGAGCCATCTGGAAGATTATCAGTATTTGAAAAACAAAAAAGTAAAAAAAGTAAAAATGACACACCATTATTTTCAGTTCCGCTTATTATTGATGGTGAAATTCAGCGAAAACATTTATATATGATGGAACATACCGATATATGGCTGGAAGAAAAACTAAAGAAATTAGGGTATAAGGATATTGAAAACATTTCATATTGTAGTTTTCAAAACGGTCAGTTTTTTGTTGATCTAAAAGATAAATAAAAAGTTGCTTCTTGAAATAGGCAGCAACTTTTTATTTTAAAAAAGAGAATTTACGAATGATAGGTAATCGAAGTAATTCTTCTTTTCTAATAAGGCGAAAGAGGATTAAAAGGAAGATATAAAGTGCTGTAGTTAATAGTACTTCCCATAATGTTTGCATACCCAGTGAAGGTGAAAAGAAAATGTGTTTATGCATATAGAAACCTGCTCCTCCGGCAATGATCATGGCAAGCAATCCGTATACATAATCTTTTATGTAAATAGTAAACGTGATCTTTTTTAATACCGTTGCATAGTGAAGTAAGGTAACGATAACGATATTTGCTGCGATTGCAAGTGCGACACCCATCATTTGAAATTCTGGCTGCGAGGCAAGGACGAAAATAACAAGTAATTTTACAATGGCTCCAATAAACGTGTTCATCATGGCAGCACGTGCCAAATTTAAGGCCTGTAATACCGATGTGAGCGGTCCTTGAAAATAGTGAAATAAAAAGCAAGGTGCGAGTACTTGGATAAAAAGGGTCGCATTATCGGAACCGTACATAAGAGTTAAAATCGGTGCGGCGAATACGTATAGAATAACAACGGACCAGCCTCCTGTAATAAGAGAGATGCGCATTGCTTGCTGCAATCTACGCTCTACTAAACGGTGCTGCTTTTTGGCGTTTGCTTCGCTAATAGAAGGAACGAGTGCTGTTGAAAGAGCATAGGTAATAAAAGCTGGCAGAGACAAAAGTGGAAAGGCATATCCATTTAATATACCGTATTGCTGTGTTGCGATAGAGGCTGCAACTCCGGCCATTGCTAAACTTTGCATGACAACAATTGGTTCGAAAAAGTAAGAAATGGATCCGATTAGGCGGCTACCTGTTGTAGGAAGTGCAATATCCATTAAAGAATAAAAGGTGTCTTTGCTTTCTTTCACAGTACCTATAAAATGAGATCGAATAGAAAGATGTTTTTCTTTTTGAAACAACGTTAATAGAAATAAAAGAGAAGCAACTTCTCCGAGCACGGCAGATAGCATTGCCCCTGCTGCAGCGTATTCTACTCCATACGGTAAGAAAAAGCGTATGCATACTGCGATAATTGTAATGCGAACAACTTGTTCTAGTACTTGTGCGTAGGCGCTCGGTTTCATGTTTTGTCTCCCTTGGAAATAACCACGAAGCACAGAGGAAACTGCAATAACAGGTACAACGGGTAAAATAGCGATTAATGGATAATAGGTTCGTTTATCGGTTAGTAATGTTTCTGCTAACAAAGGTGTCAGAAGCATAATTCCGGCTGTTAATAGAATACTAATGACTGAGGTAATAGCTAATGAAACAGTTAATATTTTTTTTACTTGTTGCTTATCATGTGTAGCCTCTGCTTCAGCGACCAGTTTTGCAATGGCGACTGGGAGACCGATTTGCGTAATGGTAATAGCTAATATAAATGTTGGAACAGCCATCATATATAATCCAACACCTTCTTCTCCTAAAGTGCGTGCCATTACAATGCGGTTAATAAAGCCTAATATTTTCGTGATAAAACCAGCTAACATTAAAATAAAAGCACCTCGTAAAAAGGTTTGTTTCGTCATAGTTTTCTCCTACCTTCTCAAAATCAATGGAATGATTTACAATAATTTATATGCAACTATAAGGCAAGCATGACAAGCATTTGAAATGAGGAACGTGAGATAAGAAGGAGATGAGCTGGAAGTGGTTGGAAAAGAAGAGTTAATAGAAGCATACCGGGAACAGTTAAGAATCGTCTTAGAAAGTAAAGTAGAAGAGTTTCAAATGCTCGGCTATGATCGCGTTACAGCGGAAGACGTTTGGAAATGTTTAAAGACCCGAAAGTGGAAAAAAGTAGATAGAGATGTCAGATTGCATGAGCTTGTAAATGATGTGTTAACGTTAACAGCTAACGATTACATGACATTTTTAACGATGAAGGCGTATCAAGCACCGCTTTGGTCGTTCGAAGAATATGAAAATAAATAATAGGTTGTAATTGGTTTGTTCTTCCTCTTGGAGTATAATAATGAATACTGATAAAGAGGTAATTTTGGAACAAGGGCCTTTGTTCAAAGGAGGAACAAGAAACATATGGCAAAGCGAAGTAGCAGAATTGTTGCCTTTTTCCTCGTTGTGTTATTAATTGGAGGAATCATTGGAGCAACGACAAAAAACATTACAAAAGGGATTAACCTCGGGCTTGATCTTCGAGGCGGTTTTGAAATTTTATATGAAGTACAACCAGCGAAAAAAGGGGATAAAATTACCCACGACACTCTTGTGAGTACGGTTGGTGCACTAGAAAAACGTGTAAACGTTCTTGGTGTAAGTGAACCGAATATCCAGATTGAAGGAAATAATCGCATTCGTGTGCAGCTTGCAGGTATAAAAGATCAGCAGCAAGCTCGAGATGTGTTATCAACGCAAGCGAAATTAACATTTCGTGATGTAAATGATAACATTCTTATGGATGGTTCAGATTTAGCAACGAATGGAGCAAAGCAAACGTTTGATGAACAAGGACGTCCAAGCGTTAGTCTAAAATTAAAGAGTGCTGATAAGTTCCGTGCAGTAACTGAAAAAGTATCTAGCATGCCGCAGCCAACAAATTTAATGGTAATTTGGCTTGATTTTGAAGAAGGAAAAGATTCTTATAAGGCAGAAGCAGCGAAGCCAAATCCTAAATATTTATCGGCAGCTACTGTCAATCAAGTATTTAATCAAGCGGAAGTATCTATTGTTGGTGGAAACTTTACAGTAGAAAGTGCAAAACAACTTTCAGATTTATTAAATGCCGGAACACTTCCTGTTGATTTAAAAGAAATATACTCTACTTCTGTTGGAGCAAAATTTGGAGAGCAGGCATTGCAAAAAACAATTTTTGCGAGTGCGATTGGTATAGCTCTTATTTTCTTATTTATGCTTGTATTCTATCGTCTACCGGGTCTTGTAGCGGTAATTATGCTTGGTTTATATATTTACATAACGTTACTCGTATTCAATTGGATGCATGTGGTTCTAACGTTACCGGGTATAGCGGCACTAGTGCTCGGGGTCGGAATTGCGGTTGATGCAAACGTTATTACATATGAAAGGCTAAAAGAAGAACTGCGCATCGGAAAATCGATGTTGTCAGCATATCGCGCAGGTAATCAGCGTTCGTTATCAACGATTTTAGATGCGAATATTACAACACTTGCGGCAGCTGCTGTCTTATTTGTATACGGTACAAGCTCTGTTAAAGGATTTGCGACAAGTTTAATTGTAAGTATTTTCGTCGGCTTCCTTACAAATGTTTACGGTACACGTTTCTTACTTGGCTTACTTGTTAAGAGTCGTTACTTTGATAAAAAATATTCTTACTTTGGTGTAAAACCGAAGGAAGTCAGTCCGTTATCAAAAGGTGTAGTACATGCACCAACGAAATTTGACCGTGTTAACTTTGTTAATATTGGACATAAGTTTTTCTGGTTCTCTGTTGTTGTGATGATTCTAGGTGCGATTATTTTACCAATCTTTAAGTTGAATCTTGGAATTGACTTTTCAAGCGGTACGCGCATGGACATTAAAACAAATCAATCCATAACGGTTTCACAAGTACAACAAGAGTTACATGATTTAAACATAGATGTGAAGAAAGAAGATATCGTGCCGACAGGTAATGATAATAAAGGATTTGCTGTTCGTACAATTGGTGTACTATCAAAAGATGATATTGCGAAAGTAAAAACATTCTACCATGATAAATATGGTACAGAACCAAACGTAAGTACAGTCTCTCCGACAATTGGAAAAGAAATTGCGCGAAATGCACTTATTGCAGTGTTTATAGCATCAGCTGTTATCATTTTATATGTGAGTATTCGTTTCCGCTTCACATATGCGCTATCGGCAGTATTAGCACTGTTACATGATGCATTCTTCATTATTGTTGTGTTCAGCTTGCTTCACCTAGAAGTTGATCTAACGTTTATCGCAGCAGTGTTAACGATTATCGGTTATTCTATTAATGACTCAATTGTTACGTTTGACCGAAACCGTGAGTTATACAAACAGAAACAAAAAATTCGTACTGTAAGTGATTTAGAAGAGATTGTGAACTCGAGTATTCGTCAAACGATTGGTCGTTCTATTAATACGGTCATGACAGTGTTACTACCTGTTATTACATTATTAATTTTCGGCAGTGAGTCATTGCGTAACTTCTCAATTGCATTATTTGTCGGTTTAATTGTTGGTACGTATTCTTCTGTCTTCGTTGCATCCCAAATTTGGCTGATGCTAGAAAGCCGTCGTTTGAAAAAAGGAAAAGGTCAGAAGAAAGTTGAAGTAAATACGTCTGAACCGCAAGTATAAGTAAAATCACTTAAGTTTGAATAAAAAGAGATGCCTCATTGTAGGCATTTCTTTTTTGTTCGGGGATAAAATAAAGTGAAACTTCCTTCTAGAACGTTTTTTCCAGAAGGTTAGTTGAACCAATCGGGCTCTTAGGAGCAGTAAGTCCCCACCTCACTTCTTCGATTTCTCTAAATCTTAAGGTGGGGGCTTACTGATCGTTAGTGCGGGATAAAGTGTAGGTTGGCGAAAGAAGGGATTTCGGTTATGGAAAAAGATGAACGTTTTAAACAAGCGGAATTTGGAGCGATTGTTGGAATTGTCGGTAATATTGTGCTTGCGATTATCAAAGCAGTTATCGGATATGTTGGGAATAGTAAGGCGCTTATGGCAGATGCTGTTCATTCTGGTTCGGACGTCATTGGCTCTTTAGCAGTCTTTTTTGGACTGCGGGCAGCAAAGCAACCGCCTGATGACGACCATCCATATGGACATGGAAAAGCGGAATCTATCTCAGCGATTATCGTAGCTGTTCTTTTATTTATTGTTGGAATTGAAATTGTCATTTCTTCTATTAAAGCTTTTACACAAGTGCTAGAGCCGCCGCGCTGGATTACTGTTATTGCTGTGCTTCTTTCTATTGTTGTGAAAGAAGGGATGTTTCGCTACAAATATCAGTTAGGTAAAAGGATTAATAGTGATGCCATTATTGCAAACGCGTATGAGCATCGTTCGGATGTATTTTCATCAATTGCGGCTTTAATTGGGATTTGTTCGGCGATTATAGGAAGTAAAATGGGCATGGATTGGCTTGTATATGCCGATCCAGTCGCCGGTTTATTTGTATCTTTACTCGTTACAAAAATGGCTTGGGATATTGGAAAAGAAGCAATTCATACAACGTTGGATCATGTGCTTCATGAGGAAGATATCGTTCCGATGAGAGAAGCTGTTATGCAAGTGGAAGGAGTAAAGAAAATAGGCTCACTATATGCAAGAGAGCATGGGCACTATGTCATCGTTGATATTAAAGTGTCTGTCGATCCGTACATTACGGTAGAAGATGGACATCGCATTGGTAAACATGTGAAAGAGGTGCTCATGCAGCAAGACAATGTGCAAAATGTTTTCGTGCACATTAATCCGTATTCTCCTGATTAATGTAGGTGAAGAGGAAGAACTGCCCGTAAGAGTCCGATTGGCGGGGCTAACCTTTAGCAAAAAATGCGAAAGGAAGTTTCGCTTTACCCCGCTCAAAGGGACAGTAGTGCGGTAGTGAATGCAGAGAAGGAACTGTCCCTAAGAGCCCGATTGGTTCGACTAACCATTTTGGGAGAAGTGCGTTCCCAAAATAGAAGTCTCACTTTACCCCGCTCAAACGGGCAGTAGAATGTGGAAGCTTCAAGAAGAAGAACTGCCCGTTTGAGCCCGATTGACTCAACTAACCTTTAGCAAAAAGCACTAAAGGAAAGTTTCGCTTTATTGTCACCCCTTAGTCTGTCTAGTATAATGGATAGGTTGAGGGGTGATTTCGTTGTTACAAGCGAAGACGCGTTGGAAAGAAAAGTGTAATAATGAGGAACTTGTAGGACAATTGGCAAATAAACTTCAATTGTCTCCTCTTGTTACCTCGCTATTATTGAATAGAGGTTTAGATACGGAAGAAAAGATTGTGGACTTTTTAAATACGGAGCAGCAAGAATTTCACGATCCGTTTTTATTAGAAGGTATGGACCGTACTGTAGAGCGTATTCGCCAAGCGATTCAAAATGGAGAGCAAATTTTAATTTTTGGTGATTATGATGCAGACGGTGTTAGTAGTACAACCGTTTTATTTTTAGCATTGCAAGAACTTGGAGCGGATGTAGAGTTTTATATTCCGAACCGATTTACAGAAGGATATGGACCGAATGAAGAGGCGTTTCGCTGGGCGCACCGTGCAGGTTTCTCGCTTATTATTACGGTTGATACGGGAATTGCAGCTGTTCATGAGGCACAGGTTGCAAAGGAGCTTGGCATCGATTTAATTATTACCGATCATCATGAGCCGCCACCAGAATTGCCGGAAGCTTTAGCAATCATTCATCCGAAGCTAGACGGTGGTGTATATCCATTTCATTACTTAGCAGGTGTTGGGGTTGCGTTTAAAGTTGCTCATGCATTGCTTGGGAGTGTGCCAGAACATTTATTAGAAATCGCAGTTATTGGTACAGTAGCTGATTTAGTGCCTCTTTATGGTGAAAACCGCCTACTCGTGCAGCGTGGACTGAAAAAATTGCGAACAACGCAGCGAGTAGGATTACAAGCACTGTTCAAAGTTGCTAATATTTCGCAAGGTGAAATTACAGAAGAGAGTGTTGGGTTTGCAATTGGACCACGCATTAATGCAGTTGGGCGCTTAGAAGATGCAACGCCAGCTGTGCATTTACTATTGTCAGAAGATGTAGAAGAAGCAAAAGAACTTGCACAAGAAATTGATGAACTGAATAAATTGCGAAAAGATATTGTAAAGCAAATTACGGAAGAAGCGATTGCGGAAGTGGAAGCACATTATCCGCCGGAAGAGAATAAAGTATTAGTTCTTGCAAAAGAAGGTTGGAATCCTGGTGTAATTGGGATTGTTGCTTCAAAGCTCGTAGATCGCTTTTATCGTCCGACAATTGTACTAAGCATTGATCAGGAAAAAGGAACGGCAAAAGGATCAGCCCGTAGTATTGAAGGTTTTGATTTGTATGCCAATTTATCAGATTGCCGGGACATTTTACCACATTTTGGCGGGCATCCAATGGCTGCTGGTATGACGCTTAGTATGAATGATGTCAGTGAACTGCGCCGACGCTTAAACGAGCAAGCTGCGGTTCAGCTATCAGATGAAGATTTTATTCCAGTCACTGCAGTAGATGCAGTGTGTGACGTGGAAGATGTAACGCTTGCTGCAATTGAAGAAATGCAAAAGCTTGCCCCATTTGGTGTTGGAAATCCAAAGCCGCGTATCGCTGTGAAAGGTGCAGGTCTTGAAAGTATTCGTGCAATTGGTTCTGATGGTTCGCATTTGAAAATGACACTTCGTGATGGCCAAGCGACATTAGATAGTGTTGGTTTTGGTTTTGGTGCATTTGCAAAAGAAATTTCTCCTGTAGCGCACGTATCGATCGTTGGAGAAGTTTCTATTAATGAATGGAATAATTTCCGTAAACCACAAATTATGATTCAAGATATTGCTGTAGAAGCTTGGCAATTATTTGATTGGCGCAGCATGCGTAATGTAGAAGTAAATCTAGCTGATCTTTCGCGTGATAAACTGACAATTGTGTATTTTAAGGAAGAAGCATTGCAAAAGTTTTCTTTAGAAGCGTATACAGATTATCTTGTACACGCCAAAGATGTGACAACATTAGAAGGTCGTTATGTTGTTGTTCTTGATTTACCAGACGCGACAGAAGATTTAAAGTGCATATGTGAAAAAGGATTCCCAGCGCGTATTTATGCTGTTTTTTATCAAGAAAACAATCATTTATTTAGTACGGTTCCAACGAGGGAACATTTTAAATGGTACTATTCATTTTTACATCAAAAAGCACCATTTTCTCTTCGTCAATACGGAGAGCAACTTTGCCGTCATAAAGGTTGGTCAAAAGACACAGTAAATTTCATGACACAGGTGTTTTTTGAGTTAGAATTTGTTACAATAAAAGACGGTGTCATTTTTATGGCAGAAGAAATGAAAAAGCGTGATTTAACCGAATCAAACACGTATCGTGAGAAAATAAACCACTTACAATTAGAAAAGGAACTGGTTTATAGCACATATCAACAATTATATGCATGGTTTGAAACGATTCGTAATCATAAAGAAGTAGAACAGTTAGGATAAAGGATTTGTATTTACAACCCTTTTATATTTGAGGAGGATTCATAAATATGGATTTCAAGCAACATATTGCAATTGTACCGGATTATCCGAAAGAAGGGATTGTCTTTAAAGACATCACACCTTTAATGAATGATGGAAAAGCATATAAAGCAGCAACGGATGCAATCGTTGCTTATGCGAAAGAAAGAAATATCGACCTTGTAGTAGGGCCAGAAGCACGTGGTTTTATTATTGGATGCCCAGTTTCTTACGCATTAGAAGTGGGCTTTGCACCAGTTCGTAAATTAGGTAAATTACCACGCGAAGTAATCAAAGTAGATTACGGTAAAGAGTATGGTAAAGATGTATTAACAATTCATAAAGATGCGATTAAACCTGGTCAACGAGTATTAATTACAGATGACTTATTAGCTACAGGCGGAACAATCGAAGCGACAATTAAGTTAGTAGAAGAACTTGGCGGTGTTGTTGCAGGGATTGCATTCTTAGTAGAGTTGACTTACTTAGATGGCCGTAAAATGTTAGACGGTTATGACGTATTAGTATTAGAAAAATATTAATCGGAAACAGGGCGACATGAAGGAGTACCCGTGAATCTCTTTGAGAGGATCGGGTATTTTTATATATTTATCGAAAAAGTAAAGTGAAATGTTTATAAAATCTTTTCCTTTTCACAATTCACAATCATTACGTTATAATGGTAAAATAAAAATTATTCTAATTGGCAAGGAAAGAGATTATTAATCTTTAATAAAAGGTGATTAGATGGCGAATGAACAAGTACTAACAGCTGAACAGGTACTGGAGAGAGCAGGGCAATATTTACAAGATGATGATATTGATCTTGTTGCGCGCGCTTATGAATTTGCGCGTGCCGCACATAGTGAGCAATACCGAAAATCAGGAGAACCATATATCATTCATCCGATTCAAGTAGCAGGTATTTTAGTTGATTTACAAATGGATCCGTCTACTGTATCTGCAGGCTTTTTACATGATGTAGTAGAAGATACAGAGGTAACGTTAGAAGATATTGAACGTGAATTTACAAAAGAGATTGCGATGCTTGTTGATGGTGTCACAAAGCTTGGGAAAATTAAATATAAATCACATGAGCAGCAACAAGCGGAAAATCATCGAAAAATGTTTATCGCAATGGCGCAAGATATTCGAGTGATTTTAATTAAACTAGCTGACCGTCTTCATAACATGCGTACGCTGAAACATTTACCACAAGAAAAGCAGCGTCGCATTGCAAATGAAACATTGGAAATTTTCGCACCATTAGCACATAGACTCGGAATTAATACGATTAAGTGGGAACTAGAAGACACAGCGCTTCGTTATTTAAATCCGCAGCAATATTATCGTATTGTCAATTTAATGAAACGCAAGCGTGCCGAACGTGAAGAATATTTAGATGAAGTTATGGTAGAAATTCGTGACAAGTTAAAAGAAGTGGCGATTCAACCGGATATTTCTGGTCGTCCAAAGCATATTTACAGTATTTACCGTAAAATGGCAATGCAAAATAAACAATTCAATGAAATTTATGATTTGTTAGCTGTTCGTGTTGTCGTAAATAGTATTAAAGATTGCTACGCAGTTCTAGGTATTATTCACACGTGCTGGAAACCGATGCCAGGCCGTTTTAAAGATTATATTGCAATGCCAAAAGCAAACTTGTATCAGTCGCTGCATACAACAGTAATTGGACCGAAAGGCGATCCGCTTGAAGTGCAAATTCGCACGAAAGAAATGCACGAAATTGCAGAATACGGAATCGCAGCACACTGGGCATATAAAGAAGGACAAGCGGTTGACACAACAGGAACGCTTGAGAAAAAATTAACATGGTTCCGTCAAATTTTAGAATGGCAAAATGAAGCCTCGAATGCAGAAGAATTTATGGAGTCCTTAAAAATTGATTTATTCTCTGATATGGTGTTTGTCTTTACACCAAAAGGAGATGTAATGGAATTGCCGCTTGGTTCTGTTCCAATTGACTTTGCTTACCGCGTTCACTCTGAAATAGGGAATAAAACGATTGGTGCAAAAGTAAACGGTAAGATGGTGACTCTTGATTATAAATTAAAAACAGGTGACATCATTGAAATTTTAACATCTAAGCATTCATATGGTCCAAGCCAGGACTGGGTGAAATTAGCTCAAACATCGCACGCGAAAAATAAAATTCGTCAATTTTTCAAAAAGCAGCGCCGTGATGAGAATATTGAAAAAGGTCGCGAGCTTGTTGAAAAAGAGGTGCGAGGCCTTGAGTATGAAATGAAAGAAGTATTAGCATCTGATAACTTAAAACGTGTTGCTGAGAAATTTAATTTTGCGAACGAAGAGGACATGTTTGCCGCTGTTGGCTATAACGGCATTACCGCATCCCAAATTGTGACGCGCTTAACAGATAAATTCCGCAAGCAACGTGAAGAAGAAATAACGGAAGTAAAAGAAGTTCGGAAACCGATGAAAATTCGGAAATGGGATTCTGGTGTGAAAGTAAGTGGTGCTGATAATTTGCTTATCCGCTTATCAAAGTGTTGTAATCCAGTTCCAGGCGATGACATCATTGGCTATATTACGAAAGGTCGTGGTGTATCGATTCACCGTACAGACTGCGTAAATGTTCATACAGAAGAAGCGCAAGAAAGATTGCTGGATGTAGAGTGGGAAGGCAGCCCAGAAAAAGAAATTGAATACAACGTTGATATTGAAATTTCAGGATATGACCGCCGCGGTTTACTAAATGAAGTATTGCAAGCTGTAACAGAAACGAAAACATATATTTCGGCTGTTTCAGGAAGAAGCGACCGCAACAAAATGGCGACGATTCATATGTCTATTTCTATTCATAACTTACAGCATTTGAAAAAAGTTGTGGAACGCATTAAACGAGTTCCAGAAATTTATGCAGTGCGCCGCATGATGCATTAATTAGGAGTGAATATATATGAGAGTTGTCTTACAACGATCAAAAGAAGCATCTGTAACAGTAAAAGGTGAAGTTGTAGGACAAATTCCTTTCGGCTTAACACTATTAGTTGGAATCACCCATGAAGATACAGAAAAAGATGCAACATATATCGCTGAAAAAATTGCAAACTTACGCATTTTTGAAGACGAAAACGAGAAAATGAACCATTCTGTATTAGACGTTGGTGGACAAGTTCTTTCCATTTCACAGTTCACGTTATACGGAGATTGCCGAAAAGGAAGACGCCCAAACTTTATGGATGCAGCAAAACCTGACTATGCAGAACGTTTATACGATTTCTTTAACGAAGAACTTCGCAAACAAGGAATGCACGTAGAAACAGGAAAATTTGGCGCGATGATGGATGTTCAGTTAATTAATGATGGTCCGGTGACCTTAATTGTAGAGAGTAAATAAGAAGGAATGAAGAGAGGATATAGAAATATATTCTCTCTTTTTTATTTTGAAATTGAGGAAATACTGCTGCTAGACGAAAAATAAGTATGAAAAGGTAGTCGTTTCATTCGTAAGTATAACTCGCCGATCAATATGGAACACTAGTCATTAGAATTCCACTATTGAATGTGAGGGATATACAATATGCGTATGAATGAGAAAGGAAACGCTGCTACTAACGGAGCGAATCAATTGTTTAATGTGAATTTTCATGAGTTTCTTTCAAAAGAATCGCAAAATACATCGCTTGAACTTGCTTCTGAATTTGGCATTTCTTTAAAAGATGTGAAAACATTAAAGAAACATCTTGGACGTTCTTAAGAACCTTGACAACATTTGTGAATAACCGTATAGTAGTAAACAAATTCATTTTATTACAGTTACATATGGTATAAACCGATGATAGAGAAGAGTAGATGAGAGACACATGAAAAGAGAGGAAATGTCCGGGGCTGAAAACATTTCTGCATGATGACTGATCGAATGACACTCTGTAGGTTTCGTCTTGAACAGTTTAGTGCTTAGTAGAGATCGAACGCAATTTAAGCGTTATTAAAAAAGTGGAAGCATACGTGCTTCAATTAGGGTGGCACCACGGGTATTATACTCTCGTCCCTACTGTAGAATCAGTAGAGGCGGGAGTTTTTTTATTTTTATTATTATTGAAAAAATGAGGAGGAACTGAATATGTCTATTCAAATCCCACGCGGAACGCAAGATATCCTTCCTGGTACTGTGGAACTATGGCAGTATATTGAAGGACAAGCACGTGAAATTTGCCGTCGTTATAACTATAAAGAGATTCGTACACCAATTTTTGAACACACAGAATTATTTTTACGCGGTGTTGGTGATACAACGGATATCGTACAAAAAGAAATGTACACATTCGAAGATCGCGGAGAGCGTAGCTTAACGCTTCGTCCAGAAGGAACAGCACCAGTTGTACGTTCTTATGTAGAAAACAAAATGTTTGGTGATGCTACGCAGCCGACAAAATTATATTATATCGGACAGATGTTCCGTTATGAAAGACCGCAAGCAGGCCGTTACCGTCAATTTGTTCAGTTTGGTATTGAAGCGATTGGCAGTAATGATCCAGCAATTGATGCGGAAGTGATTGCACTTGCTGTTGAATTCTACCGCGGCATGGGCTTAAAGAATATAAAAGTTGTTTTAAATAGCTTAGGTGATGCAGCGAGCCGTAAAGCACATCGCGATGCATTAATCGCACACTTTGAGCCTCGCATTGGTGAGTTCTGTTCAGATTGCCAATCTCGTTTAGAGAAAAACCCACTTCGTATTTTAGATTGTAAAAAAGATCGCAATCACGAATTGATGGCGACAGCACCATCTATTACAGAGTATTTAAACGAAGAATCAAGTGTGTACTATGAAAAGGTACAAGAACTATTAACAATGATGGGTATTCCATTTGAGAAAGATCCAAACCTTGTGCGCGGTTTAGATTATTATCAGCACACTGTATTTGAAATTATGAGCGAGGCAGAAGGTTTTGGTGCAATTACGACGTTAAGCGGCGGTGGTCGTTACAACGGACTTGTACAAGAAATCGGCGGCCCAGAAATGCCTGGTATTGGTTTTGCTATGAGTATTGAACGTTTAATTATGGCGTTAAAGGCTGAGAATATTGAATTACCACTTGCTCATCACATTGATTGTTATGTTGTAGCGCTTGGTGAAAAAGCGAAAGATCATGCTGCGAAAATTGTATTTGATCTTCGTAAGGCTGGATTAGCGGTTGAAAAAGATTACTTAGATCGTAAAATGAAGGCGCAGTTTAAATCAGCTGATCGTCTAAGTGCAAAGTATGTAGCTGTATTAGGTGATGATGAGTTAGAAAAAGGCATTATCAATTTAAAAGATATGGCAACGGGCGAACAAGAAGAAGTTGCGTTAGATGTATTTGCTTCGTACGTAGCAGAAAAGTCTCTATAGGGGGAAAAGGAAATGGCTGAAAGAACGCATGCATGCGGAAAAGTAACAGTAGAAGCAGTTGGACAAGCGGTTCAATTAAAAGGTTGGGTACAAAAGCGCCGTGATTTAGGTGGATTAATTTTCATTGACTTACGTGACCGTACAGGTATCGTGCAAGTCGTATTTAGTCCCGAAACTTCAAAGGAAGCGTTAGAAATAGCAGAAACAATTCGCGGTGAATATGTGCTGCGCGTAGAAGGTACAGTTGTTGAGCGTGCGGCTGGTGCAATCAATGAAAATATGGCTACAGGACGTATTGAAGTACAAGCAACAAAAGTAAACGTACTAAATGCAGCGAAAACACCGCCAATTATGATTACAGATGATACAGATGCATCAGAAGATGTACGCCTAAAATATCGTTACTTAGACTTGCGTCGTCCTGTGATGTATAACACATTTAAAATGCGTCACGACGTAACAAAAACAATTCGTAACTTCTTAGATAGTGAAGATTTCTTAGAAGTAGAAACACCGATTTTAACGAAAAGTACGCCAGAAGGAGCTCGTGATTACTTAGTACCGAGCCGTGTACATGAAGGCGAGTTTTATGCACTGCCGCAATCTCCACAGCTATTTAAACAGCTTCTTATGGTCGGCGGTTTTGAGCGTTACTACCAAGTGGCACGCTGCTTCCGTGATGAAGATTTACGTGCAGATCGTCAGCCAGAATTTACACAAGTCGACATTGAGACATCATTCTTAACACAAGAAGAAATTCTAGAAATGATGGAACGCATGATGACAAAGGTAATGAAAGAAGCAAAAAGTGTAGAGATTAATGCACCGTTCCCGCGCATGACATATGCAGATGCAATGGCTCGCTACGGTTCTGATAAGCCAGATACACGTTTTGCGATGGAGCTTATTGACCTATCAAAATTTGCAGCAGGCTGCGGTTTTAAAGTGTTCACAAGCGCTGTAGAGAGCGGTGGACAAGTGAAAGCAATTAATGCAAAAGGTGCAGCGAGCAAATATTCTCGTAAAGACATCGATGCATTAACAGAATTCGTAAAAGTATACGGAGCAAAAGGGTTAGCATGGTTAAAAGTTGAAGAAGACGGCTTAAAAGGCCCAATCGCAAAATTCTTTAACGAAGAAGATGCAAACGCACTTATGAGCACGTTAGAAGCAACTGCTGGTGACTTACTATTATTCGTTGCCGATAAGAAGAGCGTTGTTGCAGATAGCTTAGGAGCACTTCGTTTACGCTTAGGTAAAGAACTTAAGTTAATCGATGAAAGCAAGTTTAACTTCCTATGGGTAACAGATTGGCCGCTTCTTGAGTATGATGAAGATGCTGATCGTTACTTCGCGGCGCATCATCCATTCACAATGCCATTCCGTGATGATGTAGAGTTATTAGAAACAGCACCAGAAAAAGCGCGTGCACAAGCATATGACCTTGTATTAAATGGTTATGAACTTGGTGGTGGATCACTTCGTATTTACGAGCGTGATGTACAAGAAAAAATGTTCAAAGCACTTGGTTTCTCACAAGAAGAAGCACAAGAGCAGTTCGGATTCTTATTAGAAGCATTTGAATACGGTACACCGCCGCACGGAGGAATTGCATTAGGTTTAGACCGTCTTGTAATGTTACTTGCAGGCCGTACGAACCTTCGCGATACAATTGCCTTCCCGAAAACAGCAAGCGCAAGCTGCTTATTAACAGAAGCACCAAGCCCAGTTGCAGATGCACAGCTTGAAGAACTTTACTTACAATTAAAGGTCAAAGAAGAGAAGTAAGAACGAATCCTAGATGGACATACTAATTCCATCTAGGATTTTTTGTTTGGGTATATAACTTTTTCTATACAAATAGTCGGAAAAACGCTAGAATACATGGTAGACCATTTTTGTAATAGGAGTGTAGAACGCATGTTACATCAATTTTCACGTAATGAATTAGCCTTCGGAAAAGAAGGTCTTGAAATATTAAAGAATAGTACAGTTGGTATTTTAGGAATTGGCGGCGTTGGTTCGTTTGCAGCTGAGGCATTAGCGCGTTCTGGCGTAGGTCGTCTTGTATTAGTCGATAAAGACGTTGTAGATATTACGAACGTAAATCGTCAAATTCACGCATTAGTTTCTACTGTTGGCCGTTCGAAAGTAGAATTAATGAAAGAACGTATTGCCGATATTAATCCAGATTGTGAAGTAATCGCATTAGAAATGTTCTATACAGAGGAAACGTATGAAGATTTCTTTAAATACGGTTTAGACTTCGTAGTGGATGCATCTGATACAATTACGTACAAAATTCATTTAATTAAACAATGCTTAAGAAGAAAAATTAAACTCATCTCAAGTATGGGTGCAGCAAATAAAATGGATCCGACTCGTTTCCGTATTGCTGATATTTCAAAAACGCATACAGATCCAATTGCGAAGGTCATTCGTACAAAGCTTCGTAAAGAGGGCATTAAAAAAGGCGTGAAAGTTGTATTCTCTGACGAAAATCCGATTGTGATTCGTGAAGACATTCGTAAGGAAATCGTTCCAGATGAAAATGCAAAAATTCGCAAAGCGAAATTACCACCGTCCTCTAACGCATTCGTTCCGTCTGTGGCAGGCTTAATTATGGCAAGTCATGTTGTGCGTGAACGTTTGAAGGATATAGAAGTAAAGCGTGTGGGACAAGAGTAAAAAAGAGAGGTGCTTATGCATCTCTCTTTTTTACTGTGAAACAATTTCTAAGTTTCCGTTTTCATCCATTTTGAAAATCGGTGCCATCTGTTCTTTTGGTTCGTCTAATATAACAAGTTTGCGAGCTCGGTCCATAATTCTGACAAGTGTTTCATAGTCTTCTTGTACAGATTGTTGTTGCTTCTTCAACGTTTCAAGTTTTTTCTCTAATTCTTGATTTGTTTTTCGCTGTTTTTCGAGCTGCCGACGTAATGTTTCGTTTTCAGTTTGTAACTTCTCTAATCGTGGATTGTTTTGTTCAATGTTTTGAAGAAATGAGATTACCTCTTGCATCGTAAGCGATGGCTGATTTGCGCTGAGTTCTTCTGAAAACTCAGCATCAATTACGACACTTTTCTTCGGTTTCAAGCGTGATATTTGCTGTTTTTGCTCCGTTGCTTGTGCCCGCTTCAATTCTTTCCGTTGTTTTTTCACAATTTGCACAGCTTCTTCATAGTTTTGTCGAACTTCTGCATTCCAGCGAAAGCCGCAAGCAGCGGATGTTCGGTTTAATTGATCGCCAATTTCATCAAATGCTTTTAATTGGGTGCTGCCTTCGCGAATATGACGTAAAACGGTTTCTGCTAGAAGTAAATCTTCTTCTCCAGTCCAGGCATCTTGGCGCATTTTCATTGCGAAACCCCCATATTTCATGTCGTTTTCGCTTATATTACCCTTTTCATTCACTTTTATACGAATGTTGCAATCTTTCATAAACAGAAGCGAGTGCTTGTTCAAATTTTCCCGTTTTCTTTGGTTTATAGTATTGTTTGTTTTTTATTTTATCTGGCAAGTATTGTTGTTGAACCCATCCATTTGGATAATCGTGCGGATATAAGTAGCCAATCCCTCTACCGAGCGATTCGGCTCCTTTATAGTGACTATCTTTCAAATGAGATGGAACATCACCTGTTTGGCCGTTTCTAAGATCATGAAGCGCTGCATCAAGCGCTTTATATGCTGAGTTTGATTTTGGTGATAAGCATAGTTCAATGACTGCATTTGCAAGCGGAATACGAGCTTCTGGAAAGCCAACGCGTTCTGCGGATTCAATGGCAGCTAGTGTACGAGGCCCGGCTTGTGGATTTGCAAGCCCAACATCTTCGTAGGCCATAATAAGCAATCGTCTACCAATACTTTGCATGTCACCAGCTTCAATAAGGCGGGCTAAATAATGAAGTGCTGCATTTACATCGCTTCCGCGAACTGATTTTTGGAAAGCTGATAACACATCATAATGAGCGTCGCCGCCTTTGTCGTGTACAAAGCTCTTTTTTTGTAAACATTCTTCAGCAATTTCAAGTGAGATTTTTACTGTGTCTTCATTTGTTGTAAAGCTAGATAAGACAGCGAGCTCAAGCGCATTATAAGCAGAGCGCATATCACCGCCCGATGCGTTTGCAAAATGACGCAGAGCCTCATCTGTTACTGTGACATTGTACTCTCCTAGCCCTTTTTCCTTATTTGTTAAAGAGCGTTTTAATCCTTGTAAAATATTTTCTTCTGTTAAAGCGTGTAATTCAAAAATTTGACAACGGCTACGAATAGCAGAATTAATTGCGTGAAATGGATTGCTTGTTGTTGCCCCGATTAATGTAATGAGTCCGCTTTCTAAGTGAGGAAGAAGAAAATCTTGTTTTCCTTTATCTAACCGATGTACCTCATCTAAAATTAAGATAAGGTGTCGGTGCATTTTTGCTTCTTGGACAACAACTTCCATATCTTTTTTATTATGAGTAACGGCATTTAATAGACGAAAAGGCATACCGATACTGCCCGCAATGGCGCTTGCAATGGATGTTTTTCCTGTTCCAGGAGGTCCATATAAAATCATTGATTGTAGGTGCTTTGCTTGTACCATCCGCCATAAAATTTTGCCTTCGCCCACTAAATGTTCTTGTCCGATAACTTCTGTAATATTGGTCGGACGCATTCGATGTGCGAGTGGTTGTTTCATATGTTCTCTCTCCTTCAGTGACCGTTCGTTGTTTATCCCGCATTAACGGGCAGTAATACTCCTACCTCAAAATTTGGTAAAGCATTGGCCAGCTCTAGCGGCTAGAATCTCTGGTCGTTTCGCCCCCTCGGACGAGGCAAAAAGCGCCTCTCTGTCGGGGGCTCCAACGCCCTGCGATTCTGAGCGAGCCGCTTCCGCTTTTCTAAAGAAGTTAGATGGGAGATAAACTGCCCGTAAAAGCCCGATTGGTTCAACTAATAATCAGTGGGGGATAAAGAAAATCCCCACTGATTAAAGTTTCACTTTATGTTATAAATTCCGAGTTATTTGATATACTTATATGTTATCATTTCTGTTAGGAAAGTTGAAATTCCTTATCATACTATATTATGCTATAATTTCAAAGGATTTTGATTTCAGAGAGTGTTTTTCCTGTTAAATAAAAGAATAACGAATCAAGTAGAAGCAAAAGACTTGAAAAGAGGTGCAACATATATGAAAATCTCAACAAAAGGCCGTTACGGTTTAACAATTATGATTGATCTTGCCAAGAAGTTTGGAGAAGGTCCGATTTCATTAAAATCAATTGCTCAGGCGCACGATTTATCTGAGCATTATTTAGAGCAATTAATTTCTCCGCTTCGTAATGCCCGCCTTGTAAAAAGTACACGCGGTGCATATGGTGGTTATGTATTATCAGATCAACCGATTAACATTACAGCTGGTGATGTAATCCGCGTATTAGAAGGTCCGATTAACGTAGTAGAAATGTTGGATGAAGAAGAACCAGCACAGCGTCAGCTTTGGATACGTGTTCGTGATGCGGTACAAGAAGTTCTTGATAGTACAACGTTAGAAGACTTAGTACGCTATGAAGAAGAAAACAACGGTGGTTATATGTTTTACATTTAATTCCGTGTGTAACGATTTGGAAAGAAGGAGATATAATGGAACGCATTTACTTAGATCATGCTGCGACATCTCCGGCTCACCCAGAAGTAGTCGAAAAGATGATTCCATATATGACAGAAGCATTTGGTAACCCGTCAAGCATCCATTTCTTTGGGCGCCAAGGCCGTCATGCAGTTGATGAAGCAAGACGTGCGTGCGCGCGCAGCATTCAAGCAAACCCAAATGAAATTATTTTTACAAGCGGCGGTACAGAGGCTGATAATTTAGCTCTTCTCGGCGTAGCTCGTGCAAATCGTAAGAAAGGAAATCACATTATTACGACAGCGATTGAGCATCATGCGATTTTGCATACATGCAATGTGTTAGAGTGGGAAGGGTTTGAAGTGACGTATTTACCTGTTGATGAAACAGGGCGTATTCGTATTTCTGATCTGCAAGAGGCATTAACAGATCAAACGATTCTTGTATCGATTATGTTTGGAAATAATGAAGTGGGTACAGTGCAGCCGATAGCAGAAATTGGTGCTTTATTAAAAGAACATGATGCTTATTTTCATACAGATGCAGTACAGGCATACGGTTTGACAGCAATTGATGTGAAAGAGCTTGGCATTGATTTGTTATCAATCTCTTCCCATAAAATTAACGGTCCAAAAGGTGTTGGCTTTTTATATGCAGGGCAGCATGTGAAATTTGAACCGCTGTTAACAGGCGGAGAGCAAGAGCGAAAACGCCGCGCTGGTACAGAAAATGTGCCGGGAATTGTCGGGCTTTGGCAAGCTGTTTTGTTAGCGGAGCAAACTCGTGAGCAAAAAATTGCCCAATACAAGGAATTTAAAGATATAATAATATCTGTCTTTAAACAAGAAGACATTACTTTCGAGGTAAACGGAAGCTTCGAGCATAGCTTGCCACATGTGTTAAATATAAGTTTTACAGGAATGAATATTGAGTCATTTCTTATGAATCTGGACTTAGCAGGAGTTGCGGTTTCAAGCGGATCTGCTTGTACAGCCGGCTCTATTGATCCATCACATGTGCTCGTGGCGATGTTCGGAAAAGAATCCGATAAAATACGTTCATCCGTACGTTTTAGCTTTGGTCTTGGGAATACGAAAGAACAAGTCGAAAAGGCAGCGTACGAAACAGTGAAGATCGTGAAGCGATTAACACAAAATTAATATAGGAGGTGACATGATGAACAAACTACCTCACGAAACACGCGTTGTCATCGGGATGTCCGGTGGCGTTGATTCATCTGTAGCAGCAATGCTGTTAAAGAAGCAAGGCTATGATGTAATCGGAATCTTTATGAAAAACTGGGATGATACGGACGAAAACGGCGTATGTACAGCAACAGAAGACTATAACGATGTGATTGAAGTATGTAACCAAATTGGAATCCCGTATTATGCAGTCAATTTTGAAAAACAATATTGGGATAAAGTATTTACGTACTTTTTAGATGAATACCGTGCTGGGCGTACGCCAAACCCAGATGTAATGTGTAATAAAGAAATTAAATTTAAAGCATTTTTAGATCATGCAATGGCGCTTGGTGCAGACTATGTAGCAACAGGGCACTATGCACGTGTAGCGTATATTGATGGTGAGTATAAAATGCTCCGCGGCGTTGATGATAATAAAGATCAAACATATTTCTTAAATCAACTAGGCCAAGACCAATTATCAAAAACAATGTTCCCGCTTGGTGAGTTAAAGAAGCCGCAAATTCGTGAAATGGCGAAAGAAGCAGGTTTAGCAACAGCGGCGAAAAAAGATAGCACAGGTATTTGCTTTATCGGAGAGCGCAATTTTAAAGACTTTTTAAGTAACTATTTACCAGCGCAACCAGGTAAGATGCAAACATTATCTGGCGAAGTCAAAGGGAAACATGACGGTTTAATGTATTATACAATTGGACAGCGTCACGGCCTTGGCATTGGTGGCAATGGTGATCCATGGTTTGCTGTTGGGAAAAATTTGAAAGAAAACATTTTATATGTAGAACAAGGATTCCATAATGAGCTGTTATATGGTGACGAAGTGTTTGCTACAAATGTAAGCTGGGTAAGCAATATGCCGAAAGAAAAAGAATTTACATGCACAGCAAAATTCCGCTATCGTCAAGAGGATAACGCTGTAACGGTTCAAATTGTTGATGAAAATACAATTCGAATTCTTTGTGATGAGCCAATTCGTGCTATTACACCTGGACAAGCAGTGGTCTTCTATGATGGAGATGAGTGCTTAGGCGGCGCGACAATCGATGAAGTATACCGTAATGGTAAGAAACTTGATTATTTAGGATAAGAAAGAAAAACCTCTGCCTTGTACCGGTCAGAGGTTTCTTTTTAGTAAAGGCGAATTTTTGTTCGTTGTAAAAATAGATTCTTTGTTATAATTTGTTGTAGAGGTGAGGAATATGTCAAACAAGCTTGAAACAGGCATTCAATATATGCAAGAAGGAAACTGGGAAGAAGCAGCAAAAAATTTTACAGAGGCCATTGAGGAAAATCCAAAAGATGCACTTGGTTATATTAACTTTGCAAATTTATTAGATGTATTAGGGGACAGTGAGCGTGCTGTTGCCTTTTATAAACGCGCGATTGAATTAGATGAAAAATCTGCTACAGCGTATTATGGACTAGGAAATATATATTACCAGCAAGAGCTTTTTGCACAGGCAATAGAAGCGTTTGAGAAAGCGGTGCAAGCAGGGCTGCAGACCGGAGATGTTTCGTTTATGCTTGGCATTACATATGTGCAGCTTGGAAATGACCGCTTAGCACTGCCATTTTTACAACGTGCAGCTGAGTTAAACGAAAGTGACGTTGAAGCCATTTTCCAATGCGGATTATGCTTTGCGCGTCTAGAACATGTAAAAGAAGCAAAACCTTATTTTGAAAAAGTTGTAGCGCTTGATGAAGAACATGCAGATGCCTATTACAATTTAGGTGTTGCGTATGCGTTTGAAGAAAAGAGTGAGAAGGCACTTGTGATGTTTAAAAAAGCTGTAGCTATTCAACCAGATCATTTTTTAGCAGGTAACGGTATTCGTTTATTAGAGCAAGACGTATAAACCGGAAAGGAGGGGAACGATGGGAAATCAACATGCAATGGATTTGTTTGAGGAAGAGCAAAAGTTTATAAAAGCGCAAGTTCTTCATACCATTTTCCACAACGAAGAAAACCTCTATTCCGTTGTCAGTATGAAAATTATTGAAACGAACGAAACATATGACGAAAAAAAGGTCATGATAACGGGTTACTTTCCCCGGATGCATGAAGATGAAGTGTTTACACTAACTGGTCATTTTAAAGATCACCCGAAGTATGGGAAACAATATCATATTGAAACGTTTAAAAAAGAATTGCCGCAAACAAAAACAGGAATGGTGCAATATTTAGCGAGCGATTTATTTAAAGGGATTGGGAAACGAACAGCTGAAAAGATTGTTGATCATCTTGGTGAACATGCAATTTCGAAAATTATGGATGATCCTGCAGCTCTGGATGGAATTGTAAATAAGCAAAAAGCACAAGAAATATACGATACAATTATTGAACATCAAGGTCTTGAAAAAGTGATGAGCTTTCTAAGCGGTTATGGATTTGGAACGAAGCTTTCTATTAAAATTTATCAACAGTATAAAGAAATGACACTTGAAGCCATTCGGAATAATCCGTATCAGCTTATTGAAGAGGTAGATGGTATTGGTTTCGGACGAGCTGATGATATTGGACGAGCGCTTGGTATTTCTGGTAATCATGCTGATCGTGTACGTGCAGGGTGTTTTTACACATTAGAGCACGTTTCGCTGCAAGAAGGTCATGTATATATGAACAAAGACCAGTTAGTGCGGCAAACAATGGATCTATTAAATAACCAGGAAACGGCTGTTACAGAAGAAGATGTGTTGCAATGCGCGGAAATGATGCAAGGGGAAGGCAAAGTGATTATAGAAGATGAGCGTGTGTATTTAGCTTCCTTGTATTATTCCGAAAAAGGTGTTGTTGCCTCTATTCATCGTTTACTTGCCCAAGAAGAGCTTCCTTCGTTTCCTGAATCGGAATTATTGTTAACGCTTGGGAAAATTGAAGAACAGCTCGGAGTGCAATATGCACCGCTTCAGCAAGAAGGTATTCAAACAGCTCTTCATAAACCGATGATGATTTTAACAGGAGGGCCTGGTACAGGAAAGACAACTGTCATTAAAGGGATTGTAGAAATGTATGCTTCTCTTCATGGCTTATCACTAGACCCGAAGGATTATAGTGATGACAATCCGTTCCCTATTTTATTAACAGCACCGACGGGCCGTGCAGCAAAGCGAATGAGTGAATCAACAGGCTTGCCTGCTTGTACCATTCATCGTCTGCTCGGATGGACACCGGAAGGGTCGTTTCAGCGTAATGAGCATGATCCTGTTCAAGGAAAATTACTCATTATTGATGAGTTTTCCATGGTTGATATTTGGCTTGCGAATCAATTGTTCAAATCGATGCCATCTACCATTCAGGTCATCATCGTTGGAGATGAAGATCAATTACCATCTGTTGGTCCTGGACAAGTGTTGAAAGATCTATTAGAGTCGAGCGTTATTCCGACGGTCAAGCTTACGGAAATATATAGACAAGCGGAAGGTTCATCTGTTATTCAACTTGCCCATGCGATTAAAAAGGGTGTGTTACCTCCTGATGTGACGCAAAATAAAAAAGATCGTTCGTTTATTGGATGTGCAAGTACACAAATTGTTGAGGTTGTTAAGCAAGTGTGTGAAAACGCAAAAACAAAAGGATTTAGTGCGCGTGATGTACAAGTGTTAGCTCCTATGTACAAGGGACCAGCAGGTATTAATACGTTAAATGAAGCGTTGCAAGAAGTGTTTAATCCGAAAAAAGAAAAAAGCCGTGAAATTGCATATGGCGAGGTTTTGTACAGGGCTGGAGATAAGGTGCTTCAACTTGTCAATCAGCCGGAAAGTCAAGTGTTTAACGGCGATATTGGTGAAATTGTTTCGGTGTTCTATGCGAAAGAAAACGTGGAGCAGCAAGATATGGTTGTTGTTTCTTTTGACGGCATCGAAGTCACATATACAAAAGCAGATTTGAATCAAATTACACATGCGTATTGTTGTTCTATCCATAAATCACAAGGAAGTGAATTTCCAATTGTGATTATGCCTGTTGTGAAAAGTTATTATCGTATGCTACGCCGCAATTTAATTTATACAGGGATTACACGCAGCAAAAAGTTTTTAATTATTTGCGGAGAAGAATCGGCGTTTCAATCTGGTGTAAGCCGCCTTGATGATGCACTTCGTCAAACAACATTATGCGACAGGTTACAAGGAAAGACTGAAGCAACTGAGATTGTGACAGAAGAGGGTCTCGATGTGGAAAACATTTCACCGTATGATTTTATGTAACGAGGTGAAATTATATACTGTAATGCAGTTCTTCTCATGTATAAACATATATAGTTTGGACATAATGGCGTAATAGAATACGGGAGATTGTAAGGAGATGAACGCCATATGTTCAGTTGTCCAAACTGTAAAGGAAAAGATATTGGAAAAATCGGTGTGAATCAATATTATTGCTGGAACTGCTTTATTGAATTATCGATTTCAAAGGGGAAAATTCATACACATCAAGTCGAAGAAGACGGTTCATTAAGTTCTTTAGATGATTTGTTTGATGAGAATGAACGAACAATCGGCTAATAAGGAGAGTGTTAACTTTGAAATTGCGCTCATCATTAATTGCATTAGGTGTAGGAGCAGCAGCATATCAATATGCACGTAAGCAAGATGTATTTTCAAGACGAAATATGAAAAGAGCACGTAAAATGCTTAAGTCTTATTTATAATTCCCATTATACATGCATGTTTCAGATGCGAAAAAAGCTCCTTAATTTTAGGGAGCTTTTTTACGTGCTTGTGTAGAGATAAAATAGCCCAATTTGGGAGAAAAGATGAGAAAGTCCGTAGCAGCCAAGCCCTAGTACACCATAATACCAGAGATGCCTGGCACGTTCTTGTGTTGAAGAAGGAATGAAAAAGCCTTTCCAAATGCCAAATCCAATACATACCCATTCTAATAGCATGCAAAGTGCGGAAAGCCCCAGCATTAACCAAATCATTTTACGCCTCCTAACTTTGTTGAACCAATCGGACTTTTACGGACAGTTATCCCTCACCTATCTTCTTCGGGTTCCTCGCAATCTTGAGGTGGGGGTCTTACTGTCCGTTAATGCAGGGTAAATAATAACGAGGACAAGAAATGCTATGAAATTGCACTTGTTAATTTGAGTATATGTATTCTTCTACAAAACAGTAAGAATACCTACAAAAAAACCCCAGCAGGATGGGGTTTTTTAATTTTTACACATAACCTTCTTTATTTCTCTTCAAACTAGGAAATAGAGGAGGTTTTTCTATTGAAGAATCTTAAAATTATTTGGATTTACCGGTTAGGTTTATTATTGCTAATTTTTTTATGCTTGCTTGTTTTTTTGAAAATCAAGCCGCTTTGGGCTCCGATTTTATATGTGTTTAAGGTTGCTATTACACCATTTTTAATTGCTTGTTTTATTGCTTATTTATTGCATCCGCTTATCGAAAAATTGCACGAAAAAGGTGTGCCCCGAACACTTGCTATTTTGCTCATTTACATTCTTTTCTTCGGCGGTCTTGGATATGGTGTGTATAAAGGAACGCCGGCTGTTATTGCACAGTTGCAAGAAATGAACGAACAATTTCCTCAAATTGTAAATATGTATGAAACATGGACGGATGGAGTAACTGAGCAAACTGAAAATTTTCCTGAATTCGTGAATGAGAAAATTAAACAAATCTTTGCGGGAGTTGAAGGGAAGATACAAGCGCTTTTAAATAAAGTGATGAGCACGGCAAGAGGGATACTTGATTCACTCCTTATTATTTTTTTAATTCCATTTATCGTATTTTACATATTAAAAGACTACGGTGAATTTTATCGTATTTTTTGGAAGCTTGTACCGAGTAAGTGGCGTAAGAACGGTCAGCAGTTAGCAAAAGAAATTGATAAGTCTCTTGGAAATTATATTCGCGGACAATTGTTTGTTTGTTTAATTTTAGGAGGGGTCTCTACGTTATCATTTTGGTTTATCGGAATGAAATATCCGCTTCTCTTAGGGATTATCGTTGGGGTTACTGACATTATCCCGTATTTCGGTCCTATTTTAGGAGCAATTCCAACATTAATGATTGCCGCGACAGTATCAACGAATTTAGTTATTAAAGCTGGAATTACGCTTGCAATTTTACAATTTGTTGAGAGTAATATTTTGTCCCCCTATATTGTAGGAAGATCTCTCCGGATGCACCCTGTTGTCATTATGCTTGCACTGCTTGTTGGAGGTGAAATTGGCGGCATTGTAGGGCTGTTGTTATCTGTACCACTGTTAGCAATTCTTCGCACTATTATTGTACATGCGAAGCCATTTTGGAAACATTGACAAATGGAAACTGATTCGCTACAATTTGTGCATATAGTATATGATAAATTGATGACGGAACGAGTATGTTACAGTCCATTTTGCAGAGAGAGACTTCCTTAGGCTGAAAGAAGTGTCAGATGAAGGGTAACAGAACGCTATTCCTGAGAGCAGCTAATTCCTGCCGTCTTGCCACGTTATGGCAACTTGAGGTGATGAAATATATGCATATTGTTATGATATGCAATCTAGCCGTCGTGTCTAAAAGTGAGACACTTCTGCTTTTTATTTCATAATCAGGGTGGTAACGCGAGTCAACTCTCGTCCCTGTTATAGGGGACGGGAGTTTTTTGTTTTTAATTTGATTTTAATGAAGGAGGAAATACATATGAAACACTTAACAGGTGCACAAATTCGTCAAATGTTTTTAGATTTTTTCCAAGAAAAAGGACATGCAGTAGAGCCGAGTGCATCATTAGTTCCGCACGAAGATCCATCTCTTTTATGGATTAATAGTGGTGTTGCAACGCTGAAAAAATATTTTGATGGCCGCGTAATTCCGCAAAATCCACGCATTACAAATGCGCAAAAATCAATTCGTACAAACGATATTGAAAACGTAGGAAAAACAGCTCGTCACCATACGTTCTTTGAAATGTTAGGGAACTTCTCAATTGGTGATTACTTCAAAGAAGAAGCGATTACATGGGCTTGGGAATTTTTAACGAGTGATAAATGGATTGGTTTCGATAAAGAACTTTTATCTGTTACAATCCATCCAGAAGATGAAGAAGCATTCCAAATTTGGAATGAGAAAATGGGCGTGCCAAAAGAGCGCATTGTTCGTTTAGAAGAAAACTTCTGGGATATCGGTGAAGGCCCAAGTGGACCAAACACAGAAATTTTCTACGACCGCGGAGAAGCTTACGGTAACGATTTTAGCGATCCAGAATTATATCCAGGCGGAGAAAACGAGCGTTATTTAGAAGTATGGAACCTTGTATTCTCACAATTTAACCATAACCCTGACGGTACATATACACCGCTTCCAAAGAAAAACATTGATACAGGGATGGGTCTTGAGCGTATGGCATCTGTTGTTCAAAACGTGCCAACGAACTTTGATACAGACTTATTTATGCCAATTATTGGTGCAACAGAAGTTATTTCTGGTGAAAAATACCGTGCTGGTAATGATGAGCAAGATACAGCATTTAAAGTAATTGCTGACCATATTCGTACAGTAACATTTGCAGTTGGAGACGGAGCTCTTCCTTCTAACGAAGGCCGCGGTTATGTATTGCGTCGTCTGCTGCGCCGCGCTGTACGTTATGCGAAGAAATTAAATATTAATCGTCCATTTATGTACGAATTAGTACCAGTAGTTGGAGAAGTGATGAAAGACTTCTACCCAGAAGTTCTGGAAAAGAAAGATTTCATTGCACGCGTTGTGAAAAATGAAGAGGAGCGTTTCCATGAAACACTTCATGACGGCGAAGCAATTTTAGCTGAAGTGATTGGAAAAGCAAAAGAAGCAAAATCAACTGTTATTTCTGGCGAAGACGCATTCCGTCTATATGACACATACGGATTCCCAATTGAGTTAACAGAAGAATATGCAGAAGAAGCTGGCATGACAGTTGATCATGAGGGCTTTGAAGCAGAGATGGAAAAACAGCGTGAGCGTGCACGTGCAGCTCGTCAAGATGTTGATTCTATGCAAATACAAGGCGGCGTTCTTGGTGAAATTAAAGTAGCGAGCGAATTTGTTGGTTACAATACAGTTGGAACAGAAAGTAACGTTGTTGCACTTGTGAAGAATGGTGAGTTCACAGATAGTCTACAAGCTGGTGAAGAAGGACAATTGATGTTAGATGCAACACCATTCTACGCTGAGAGCGGTGGTCAAATTGCTGACCGTGGTTACCTTCTTGCTGATGGCGTAAAAGTACTTGTAAAAGATGTACAAAAAGCACCGAATGGTCAAAACTTACACAAAGTAGTTGTAGAAGAAGGAACATTAACGAAAGAGGCAGCAGTAAAAGCGGTAATTGATACGAAAAACCGCGCAGCAATCGTGAAAAACCATACAGCAACTCACCTTCTGCATCAAGCATTAAAAGATATCCTTGGCGGACACGTAAACCAAGCAGGATCTCTTGTAACATCAGAGCGTTTACGTTTTGACTTCTCTCATTTCGGTCAAGTACAAGCGGATGAACTTGAAAAAATTGAGCGTATTGTAAACGAGAAAATTTGGGAAAGTATCACAGTAGACATTTCTCAAAAAGCAATTGAAGAAGCAAAAGCGATGGGTGCAATGGCACTATTCGGTGAAAAATACGGAGATGTTGTACGCGTTGTACAAGTAGGCGATTATAGCTTAGAGCTTTGCGGCGGTTGCCACGTAGATAATACAGCATCTATCGGTATTTTCAAAATCGTTGCTGAATCTGGTATTGGAGCAGGAACACGCCGTATTGAAGCAGTAACAGGAAAGGCTGCATATGAATTAATGAACGAACAAGTTGGTTTATTAAAAGAAGCAGCAAACAAAATGAAAACAAATCCAAAAGACATTTTAACAAGAGTTGACGGCTTATTTGCTGAAGTAAAACAACTGCAAAAAGAAAATGAATCTCTTGCAGCAAAATTAAGCAACATTGAAGCTGGTAATTTAACAGATGCAGTGCGTACAGTTGATGGTGTAAGTGTGCTTGCGACAAAAGTAAATGTTGCAGATATGAATAACTTACGTACAATGATGGATGATTTAAAGAACAAATTACAATCTGCAATTATCGTGCTTGCAGCTGTAAGTGATGATAAGGTCAACATTCTTGCTGGTGTAACGAAAGATTTAATTGAACAAGGATACCATGCTGGTAAGCTTGTAAAAGAAGTAGCATCTCGCTGCGGCGGCGGTGGCGGCGGTCGTCCTGATATGGCGCAAGCTGGCGGTAAAAATCCAGAACAAGTAGAGGATGCACTTGCATTTGTAGAAGAGTACGTTAAATCTGTTTCAAAATAAAGAGATAGTAGTGTACAATAGTAGGGAGAAGGAATATCTTTCTCCCTATACCTAGTAAAGTGAGGTGCTTAAAAATGGACGGGTTCGATAAAACGATGAAGTTTAACTTCCAAGAAGAAAAACAAAATGTCCATGTCAATGACGTACTATTAACTGTGTATGATGCACTTCAAGAAAAAGGATACAATCCGATTAATCAAATCGTCGGTTATTTATTAAGTGGCGATCCAGCATACATACCTCGTCATAAAGATGCTCGCAATATTATTCGCAAGCTAGAACGTGATGAACTTATTGAGGAGCTTGTAAAGTCCTACTTGAAACATCATCGTGAGGAGTAGTTTATGCGTATATTAGGTTTAGATGTTGGGACAAAAACAGTCGGCGTTGCAATAAGCGATGAGATGGGCTGGACAGCACAAGGCTTGGAAACGATTAAAATTAACGAAGAAAGAGGCGAATTTGGTTTTAATCGTATTTCTGAGTTAGTAAAACAGTATAATGTGGACAAGATAGTAGTAGGATTGCCGAAGAACATGAATGGTACAATTGGTCCGCGCGGTGAAGCTTGTCAGCAATTTGCAGAAAAATTGGGTGAGCTCGTGCAATTGGAAGTTGTACTGTGGGACGAACGCTTGTCAACAATGGCAGCGGAGCGCCTGCTCATTTCGGCAGATGTAAGCCGAAAAAAACGAAAGCAAGTCATTGATAAGATGGCAGCTGTCGTAATTTTGCAAGGATATTTAGATAGTAAATAAGAGGTGACCATAATGGAAGAAAATCAAATTACAATTGTTGACGAAAAAGGTAACGAACATCTATGTGAAATTATTTTCACTTTTGATGCTGAAAAATTTGGTAAAAAATCTTACGTAGTATTCTCACCAATCGGTGAAGTTGACGAAGATGGCGACCCAATTTATGATGCAATGGCTTTCGAGCAAAACGAAGAAGAATCTGGCGGAACATTACTTCCAATCGAATCAGAAGAAGAGTGGGAAATGGTACAAGAAATGTTTAACACTCTTGCTGAGGAAGAAGAAGGCGAAGAAGAGTAATATGGTAAGTGTAAACAAACTGATTTCATATGGAAATCAGTTTGTTTACTATATAAGATACCTGTGGGTATTTATTATATCGTTTTATCCAAATGTTTTGTGGAAAAGGGAGCTATTCATATGAAATGGAATGAAATAGAGGGAACGGAAGATATAGAAGCATTTCTTAAAACATTTGGTTACTTTCACGATAGTTGTTTAAAAGAATTATATATGTGGACGGAAAGTTATGTAGGTGAAGAGCTATCTATGGCAGTACCAACTGAACTTGATACAAATGTAAGAATACTTTTTCAGAGACAGTTTGATAATCCATCAGCAATTGAATTAGTATTTGAAGGTGTAACGCAATTTCATATCATTCCAAGTTCGGCGAATTATGATTCAATTATTTATGATGCTACTCTTCTCTTACAGGATGATACGTTTTACTGGGCAAATACGTACGGCTGGAAACTAGAGGATGATAATTCCAAAGATGTAAGTTGGATCGCAGCTAAAAATGTGAAATGGCGTGATGTAAGTTCTTGGATGGGGGAACAAATGAGGTATGGTGTGCTTGAAGACTGTTAATTATTTTCTTGTCAGTAAACTGAAAACATATTTGTGCGATGAATGAAAGATTTTTTGTCGAAAGTAGATAGTTATTTGTAGTATAATGATACAGATTGTAGAAAAAAGAAAGAACATGTCTAAAGAATAGACATGTTTTTTAGTATTTCGTAGGTTGTTGTATAGAGTAGGCGAGTACATTATACAATTTGAAATAAGGAGGACATAGGGTAGTGAATCAAATGAAAACAAAAAAACGAAGACGAGTAATTGCAGCTATTTTCATTGCGTTGCTTGTTGTTTGTGGTTCTGCATATGCATATATTGCCTCAGCTTTAAAGCCGCTTAATGCAGAGAGTAAAAAGGAAATTGAAGTAGAAATTCCAAAAGGTTCTTCTACAAGTAAGATAGGAGAGATTTTGGAGGAGAATGGAATTATTAAAAACGGAACGATATTTGGATTATATGTAAAAATGAAGTCAGAACGCGGCTTACAGGCGGGAAATTATTTATTGAGTCCGTCTATGAGTGTAGCGGAAGTAACAGATAGCATGACAGCTGGAAAGGTGCATAGTGAAGCATATTATAAGCTAACGATTCCTGAAGGAATACAAGTTGTAGAAATTGCTGATTTAATAGCAAAGGAATTTAAGTTAAATAAAGAAGATGTTATTCGTCAGTTGAATGATAAAGCATTTGTGCAAAAACTCCAGCAGAAGTATCCAACATTGCTTACTGATAAAATTTTTGATAGCAATATTAAGTATCCATTAGAAGGTTATTTATATCCAGCTACATACCCGTACTATAAAAAGCAAGTAACGTTAGAAGAAATCGTAACGCCAATGCTTGATAAAACAAATAAATTGATTGAACAAAACGCGCAAAAAATGAAAGAAAGACAATTGGATGTTCATCAATTATTGACAATGTCTTCTTTAATCGAAGAGGAAGCAACGGGTTATACAGATCGGAAAAATATTGCTAGTGTGTTTTATAATCGTTTAGCAAAAGGAATGCCGCTGCAAACAGATCCAACAGTGCTATATGCACTAGGTAAGCATAAGGGACGTGTACTATATGAGGATTTAAAAGTAAATTCTCCGTATAATACATATGTTGTGAAAGGATTACCAGTTGGACCAATTTCGAATTCTGGTGTAAAATCAGTAGAAGCGGCACTTGAACCTGCACAAACAGATTATTATTATTTCTTAGCAGCACCAGACGGTCAAGTGTATTATGCGAAGACGTTAGAAGAACATAACGCGTTAAAACAAAAATATATTACACAAAAGCAATCGTAAATTTTTTGAGGGAAGCGAGAAAAATTCGCATATCCCTCTTTTTTATGATAAAATATATCGGGTTAAAAACTGGTAGAAGAATCGTTTTTAATATAGAAACGGGACGTACAAGCTAAGGATAGAGCAAGCTTGTATTTTTCTTTCCAAAGAGACAACATTCTTTTTTACTTCTCCATGCGATAAGGAGGACTATCTATGGAGCAACAAGATGCAGTTTATGAATATTTGCAGTCTTTTATCGATCCGAAAGATGAGCTGATTCTTGAAATGGAACAGTATGCGAGTGAGTATCATGTACCAATTATGGATCGTCTCGGTATGGAGTTTATGTTGCAATTTTTGCGTTTAATTGGGCCAAAGAGCATATTAGAACTTGGTACAGCAATTGGATATTCTAGCATTCGCATGATGCAAGCCATTCCGAATTCACGCATTGTTACAGTAGAGCGAAATGCGGATCGATATGAAAAAGCACTTGAATATATAAATCGTTCCCCAGTAAAAGAACGCATTTCTGTGATTTTTGGAGATGCTTTAGAAACGGGGGAGCAAGTAAAAGAACATGGCGCATTTGATGTCATTTTTATTGATGCAGCAAAAGGGCAATATCGTCGCTTTTTTGATATATACGAGCCGTTATTAAATCCTGGCGGCGTTATTATTTCAGATAATGTACTATATCACGGTCTTGTGACGACAAAAGAGCACATTGAAAATAGACGTACACGCGGTTTAATTAGAAGAATTAAAACGTATAATGAGTGGCTCATGAATCATGAAGGGTATGATACGACCATTTTCCCAATTGGTGACGGAGTAGCAGTGAGTAAAAAGAAGGGGTGACGTATAATGAAAAAACCTGAGTTGTTAGTAACGCCAAGAACAGTGGCGGATATTGCACCACTTGCAAAAGCAGGTGCAGATGCAGTAATGATTGGTGAACAAAAGTTTGGTTTACGTTTAGCTGGTGAATTCTCTCGTGAAAACGTAAAAGAAGCAGTAGCTATTGCACATGAAAATAATATGAAAGTGTATGTTGCAATGAATGCGATGTTCCACAATGAGAAAATAGAAGCTTTAAAAGATTACGTTGCATTTTTACAAGAAGTAAATGTAGATGCAGTTGTCTTTGGAGATCCAGCTGTATTAATGACAGTGCGTGAAGTGGCACCAAATATGCAAATGCATTGGAATACAGAAACAACAGCAACAAACTGGTTTACATGTAACTATTGGGGACGTAAGGGTGCAAAACGCGCTGTTCTTGCCCGCGAATTAAGCTTAGATGAAATTGTGGAATTAAAAGAGAATGCAGAGGTGGAAGTGGAAGTACAAATCCACGGAATGACATGCATGTTCCAATCAAAGCGTTCTTTAGTAGGAAACTACTTTGAGTATCAAGGCCGCGATATGGAAATTGAAAAGAAGAAATATGAAGAAAACATGTTTTTACATGATAAAGAACGTAATAATAAATATCCAGTCTATGAAGATGAGAACGGCACTCACATTATGAGTCCGAATGATATTTGTTTTATCGATGAATTAGAAGAGTTAATCGATGCTGAAATCGATAGCTTAAAAATTGATGGTGTATTAAAAAGTTCAGAATACATTGTTGAAGTAACGAAGAGATATCGTAAGGCTATCGATTTATGCGTAGAAGATCGCGATGCGTATTATGATGTAAAAGACAATTTATATAAAGAAATTGAAGAAATCCAACCGCTAAATCGCCCGTTAGATACAGGATTCTTCTTCAAAGAAACGGTTTATTAAAAAGGAGGTTCAGCATATGACTGTCAAAGAAATTTCACGTGTAATTGACGGAAAACGTGTTATTGTAAAGAAACCTGAGTTGTTAATACCAGCAGGTAACTTAGAAAAACTAAAAGTGGCTATCCATTACGGTGCAGATGCTGTATATTTAGGTGGACAAGAATTTGGTCTTCGCTCAAATGCAGGTAATTTTACGCTAGAAGAAATGGCAGAAGGCGTTGAATTTGCAAAGAAATATGGTGCGAAAATATACGTAACAACAAATATCTTCGCACATAATGAAAATATGGATGGCTTAGAAGAGTATTTAAGAGGGATTGAAAAAGCTGGTGTAACGGGTATTATCGTTGCAGATCCTCTTATTATTGAGACGTGTAAACGTGTAGCGCCTTCTGTTGAAGTGCATTTAAGTACACAACAATCATTATCCAACTGGAAAGCAGCGCAGTATTGGAAAGAAGAAGGATTGCATCGTCTTGTATTAGCACGTGAAGTAGGCTATGAAGAGATGAAAGAAATCAAAGAGCACGTTGATATTGAAATTGAAGCATTCGTCCACGGTGCAATGTGTATTGCGTACTCTGGAAGATGTACATTAAGTAATCATATGACGGCACGTGACTCTAACCGCGGTGGCTGCTGTCAGTCTTGCCGCTGGGATTATGACTTAATTCAAACAGTATCGCAACATAAAGAAGCAGGAGAACTTCCTTTATTCCAAGAAGGGGATGCTCCTTTTGCAATGAGTCCAAAAGACTTAAATCTTATTTTATCTATCCCGAAAATGATTGAAATTGGGATTGACAGCTTGAAAGTTGAAGGGCGCATGAAATCAATTCACTATGTTGCAACTGTTGCAACTGTGTATCGTAAAGTAATCGATGCATATTGTGCAGATCCAGACAACTTCGAGTTTAAACAAGAATGGTTAGAAGAACTTGATAAATGTGCAAATCGTGATACAGCTCCTGCATTCTTTGAAGGCGTTCCTGGGTATCAAGAGCAAATGTATGGAAATCATAGTAAGAAAACAACGTATGATTTTGCTGGTTTAGTGTTAGATTATAATGAAGAAACAGGCATTGTGACAATAGAGCAGCGTAACTACTTCAAACCAGGTCATGAAGTTGAGTTCTTTGGACCAGAAATTGAAAACTTTACACAAACGGTGGAAAAAATTTGGGATGAGGATGGAAACGAATTAGATGCAGCGAGACATCCGTTGCAAATCGTGAAATTCAAAGTGGATCGACCAGTGTATGTGAACAACATGATGCGAAAAAGCATACTTCAATAAGAAAGAGTGGTAGTTGAATGGGGACGAACAAGCCTGTTGTAATTGGAATCGCTGGTGGTTCAGGTTCAGGTAAAACAAGTGTAACAAAAGCAATCTTTGATCAATTTCAAGGTCATTCTATTTTAATCTTAGAGCAAGATTATTATTATAAAGATCAAATTCATCTGCCAATGGAGGAGCGCTTAAAAACAAATTATGATCATCCGTTAGCATTTGATAATGACTTGTTAATTGAGCACTTGCATCAGTTGCTTGCGTATAAGCAGATTGAGAAGCCTGTATACGATTACACATTGCATACACGCTCGGAAGAAATTATTCCAGTAGAACCGAAAGATGTAATTATTCTAGAGGGAATTCTTATTTTAGAAGATCCACGTCTTTGCGATTTAATGGACATTAAAGTGTTTGTTGATACAGATGCTGACCTTCGCATCTTACGCCGTATGCAGCGAGATATTAAAGAACGCGGCCGTACGATGGACTCTGTTATTGAACAATATGTAAATGTTGTGCGTCCAATGCACAATCAATTTATTGAGCCGTCTAAGAAATTTGCGGATATTATTATTCCAGAAGGCGGACAAAATCATGTTGCTATCGATATTATGGTTACAAAAATTGCAACAATTCTTGAACAAAAAGTGAATTTGTAATAGCATAGTAAAAGATATACGATAAGAAGGGATTTTTTCCCTTCCTATCGAATACAATGAAACATGCAACCTCACCTAATGTTAGGTGGGGGCATATTTATATGAAATTTCCATACATATCTTCTTTATATAAGGAAGGATTGGAAAAATACGGGGTTGTATGTGACAACTCCACTAGTGTCATTGTGCTAGAAACCTCCGCTATATGATAAGGCGGGGGAGTTTTCATATTGAACTCCTCTTTTTTTCAGGGGATTGGTATATAAAAGGAGTGGAAAACATGGCAACAGAAAAAACATACCCTATGACACTTGAGGGGAAACAAAAGTTAGAGCATGAAGTTGAACAATTAAAAACAGTAAGACGTAAAGAAGTTGTAGAGCGTATTAAAATTGCGCGTAGCTTCGGTGACCTTTCTGAGAACTCTGAGTATGATGCAGCAAAAGACGAGCAAGCATTCGTAGAAGGTCGTATTACACAGCTTGAAAACATGATTCGCAATGCAGTTATTATTGAAGATAACGGTGAAGAATCTACAGTAGTAACGCTTGGTAAAACAGTTATTTTCCAAGAGTTACCAGATGGTGAAGAAGAAGCATATACAATCGTTGGTAGCGCGGAAGCTGATCCGTTTGAAGGCAAAATTTCTAACGATTCTCCAATCGCGAGGAGCTTAATGGGTAAGCAAATTGGCGAAGAAGTAATCGTACAAACGCCAGGCGGAGATATGCGCGTAAAAATCGTTTCTGTAAAGTAAAACATAAAAAGCTAACTCATCGTATGGTGAGTTAGCTTTTTTCATTTCAAGACTCAGAGAAAATGAAGAAAATCCTCATAGGTGAAAGTTGCACTTCGTATTAATTTCTTCTGTCTGTTTGTATAAAAAGAATTACACCTCGTCAACAATGAAAGACGAGGTGTTTTTTATGAAAATGCAGCAGCGAATTATCATAATTTTAATAGCTTTTATGTGTATGATGTTTATTTTACTTGGCCGTTTAATACAAATTCAGCTTGTGGAAACGGAGTCGTTTACAGATAAACATATTAATTTAATTGAAAAAAGCGTTGCTCAGCGTACACAGGCAGTTATTGTAGATGATGGACGCGGTCGTTTTACTGATCGAAATGGTGAAGAGTTGGTGGATGATGATCAGACAGTTCTAATTTTATTTCCATTTCTAAAAAGTACGAACTGGCCGGTGCAAAAGATTGCTCATATCATCGGAGTGCGAGAGAAAGAATTAGAGCAGCAAATACAAATAGCAAACAAGCCTGTTGTATTTCAACAAGATGAAAAGCCATTGAATTTAACGAAAGAACAAATGCAGCGAATTAACGATTTAAAGATTCCAGGTATTGTAGCAGCACATGCAAGATTGAAGCAGAATGGCATCATAGCAGAGCATCTCATTGGAATTACTGGAGAAAATGAGAAGCAGTTTGTAAAGAGGTACGGGGAAAAAGAAAAGAAGAAAACACCGATCGGTATTTCAGGGTTACAACGCTCGTTTGATGAGTTTTTATTATCAGATGGAGAAGCAAAAATACTGTATCATGTTGATGGGCAAGGAGAACCGATTTTTGGAAAAAACGTTAAGTATACATATCCTGCTAATCCTTTTTATCCACTCATTATAGAAACAACATTGGATAAAAGTTTACAAGTGAGAGCGGAAGAACTTATTAATCAGTACAAACTTGTGAAAGGTGGTCTTATATTACTTGATATTCAAACGAATGAAATTTTAGCGATGGTGAGTAAGCCGTCTTTACATACAGACAACAAGGAAGCGTATAAGCGAGGTGCAAGTAATCAAATGCTTATCCCGCATTTTCCAGGGTCTGTTTTTAAAACAGTTATTGCAGCTGCTGCCATTGAGGAAGGAATACTTACAGCAAAGCGAAGATTTGACTGTGATATGGATCTTTACGGAGAAGGGAAAGCAGATAGGTTGATGGGGACGCTATCGTTTACAGAAAGCTTTGCGCGCAGCTGTAATCGTACGTTTGCAGTGCTTGGGCATGAACTCTTACAAAAAGATAAAATGATGATTGAGAAGTATGTAGAAGCGTTAGGGGCAGCGAACAGCGTTGGATGGAAGGGCTCTGTTTTTCATACATCTTTATTTCAGCAACTCGTAGAAGAAAAAGAGGGAACGATTTGGCGTGATGAAAGAGATAAAACAGTTCGAAAAGCAATTGCACAAACTGCAATCGGTCAAAAAGATGTTCGGTTATCACCGCTAGCTGTTGCCAATATGATGGCAACAATTGCAAGAGGAGGTGAAAAGAAAGAAGTCAAAGCTGTTCGGGGCATTACATATAAAAACGGAACGAAATTATTTCATTTTGAAGATCATCTACTACGAGGGAAAACACTCAAAAAAAATACGATAAAGAAAGTGCAGCAATTATTAAGAGATGTTGTAACGGCATCAAATGGTACAGGCTCTGCTTATCAATCATTACCACTTACAATAGCAGGGAAATCAGGAACTGCACAAACAGGGAAAGAAAATCGTGAAAATCGTTGGTTCGCTGGTTACTTTCCGTATGAAAACCCTCGCTATGCTTTAGTCGTCGTTGATTTAGAAACGAATAGGCAAGACAATGTTGTACCACGCATTTTTGCTGATTATGTAGAAGCGATTGCTAAATGGGAAGACAAGAGAAAGTGATAAGAAATATTTTCATTTTGTGAAAAAGTAGTCCTAATCCTTCAACCTTTGTGCATTTGATGTTACAATAACAAGTATGAAAAATGTCATGGAGGTTTGAATAATGGCAGGAACTAGATTTCAACAAAAGCAACAAAGGCGTCGTCAAAATGGTGTTTTGAACATTGCAATTGGTATCGTGTTATTAGCGGTCGTGATTGTAGCATATCAACTATTCTTTACTTCTGATAATACAGAGCAAGTTGCTTCTAGTGATAAAAAGGTAGCACAGCAAACTGAAAAAGAAAAAGAAGCTGCGAAAAAGAAAGAAAAAGAAGAAGTAGCTAAGAAGAAAGCAGACGCGAAAGCAGCAGAACAAAAGAAAAAAGAAGAGGAAGAGAAAAAGAAAGCGGAAGAAGAAGCAAAAGCAAAAGAAAATGAAAAAGTATCCGCAGAGAAAACAATTGCAACAGCGACAGAAGCATATACAAAACCAGCTTGGAAGCCAGTTGGTACAGAGCAAGGTCAATCACCAGCAATGACATTCCAAAAAGGAAGTACTGACTGGAATGAGATGATAAAGGCCATTGCTTATGCAATTGATACCCCAGCAGATCAGTTGGTGATTCACCGTATTGGAAATAGCGGAAAACAGAAAGCATACGGAAATGTACAAGATAAACAAACAGGTAAAAAATATTATGTAAATATTGATTGGGTAGAAAATGAGGGTTGGAAACCAACGCTTGTTCAAGTCCTAAATTAAAAAAGAGAGAGGTGATAAAGCCTCTCTCTTTTTTAGCGCAATTTTTTCAATTTAAAATGGACAACAGCGCTATAATATGGTCGTTTACTTTCAGGATCCATAATCATTTGATGTGAAACGTGATGTACTCCCATCATAAGTGCCTTATTATTATCAATTTGTTCATTGATTTTCTTCTCTAGCGATGTTAAATTAGCTGCTTCAAAAAATTCAATTTTATCTTCCATCATTTCAAATGTAAACGACATGAATCACACCTCTTTTCGCATGTTCATAGTTTAGTGTATCAAAGTAGACTAAGAAATACCATGTGCATTTTTGTTGACTTTTTAGTGTATAAGGCATATTATACTGATAAATCCGATAAGAAAAAGGGGAATTTTTATGGGTACAGAATTTAATGAACTATTTGATGAATGGGCTCATACGTATGATTCTTTCGTACAGGGCGAAGATGTACAATATAAAGAAGTTTTCGCTCATTATGAGGAAATTTTAGAGGATGTAGTAAATAAATCTTTTGGAAATGTTTTAGAATTTGGTGTTGGTACTGGCAACTTAACAAATAGATTATTAGCTGCCGGTTACAATGTTTATGGTATAGAGCCGTCACAAGAAATGCGTACGATTGCGAAACAAAAACTTCCGCAAGATGTATCAGTTACAGAAGGTGATTTTCTGAACTTTGTTGTCCCTTCGCATATTGATACAATTGTTAGTACCTATGCTTTTCACCACTTAACAGATAAAGAAAAAAATGTGGCAATTGCGAAGTATAGTCAATTGCTAAATAAAGGTGGTAAAATAGTGTTTGCTGACACGATATTTGGAGATCAAGAGGCATATGATAAAACTGTTGAAGCTGCGCAGGAGCAAGGATTTCATCAGTTAGCAAATGATTTACAAACGGAATACTATACTCGTATTCCTGTCATGCAATCTATTTTTGAAAACAATGGCTTTCAAGTCACGTTCACCCGCATGAATCATTATGTTTGGGTAATGGAGGCAACGAAGCAATAGAAAGAGGGATTAGATTGAGAATTGCTGTAATCGGAGCGATGGAAGAAGAAGTACGTATTTTACGTGATAAGTTAGAACAAGCAGAAACAGAGACAGTTGCAGGCTGTGAATTTACGAAGGGTACACTAGCAGGACATGAAGTGATCTTGCTGAAGTCTGGTATCGGTAAAGTAAATGCAGCGATGTCAACAACGATTTTATTAGAGCGTTATAAGCCGGAAAAAATTATTAATACAGGTTCAGCTGGTGGATTCCACCACTCTTTAAATGTAGGAGATGTTGTGATTTCAACAGAAGTTCGCCATCATGACGTAGATGTAACTGCATTTAACTATGAGTATGGTCAAGTACCAGGAATGCCAGCAGGGTTTCCAGCGGATGAGGAACTTGTTGCATTAGCTGAAAAATGTATGCAAACAGCAGATGGTATTCAAGTTGTAAAAGGTATGATTGCAACGGGAGATTCTTTCATGAGCGATCCAAACCGCGTTGCGTTTGTTCGTGAGAAATTTACTGATCTATATGCAGTAGAAATGGAAGCAGCGGCAGTTGCTCAAGTATGTTATCAATATAAAGTGCCATTTGTAATCATTCGAGCACTTTCTGATATCGCTGGTAAGGAATCAGATATTTCATTCGACCAATTTTTAGATCAAGCAGCTCTTCATTCTACAAACTTTATCGTAAAAGTATTAGAAGAGTTAAAGTAATGTAGCAAAAAGGCAACTGTTTCATATATAAAAAATACATACAGTTGCCTTTTTCTTTTGAGGTGTTAGGTAAGGAGGAAATACGATGAAAGTGTATCGCAGTGTTCATGACCTAATTGGACATACACCGCTTGTTGAAATCACGCGCTTTCTACTTCCAGAAGGTGTTCGGCTTTTTGCGAAGCTGGAGTTCTATAATCCGGGAGGAAGTGTGAAAGATCGGTTAGGGCGAGAATTAATTGAAGATGCTCTTGCTAAAGGGCTTGTTACGCCAGGTGGAACAATTATTGAACCGACAGCTGGTAATACAGGAATTGGATTGGCACTTGCAGCACTTGAGCATGATTTACATGTTATCGTTTGCGTTCCAGAGAAATTTAGTATTGAAAAACAAGAACTTATGAAAGCTCTTGGTGCAACGATTGTTCATACACCAACCTCAAAAGGGATGACAGGTGCTATTGCAAAAGCAGAAGAGCTTCTTGAAGAAATTCCAAATTCATATTCTCCATGTCAATTTGCTAATGAAGCAAATCCACGTGCATATTATAAAACATTAGGTCCTGAACTGTGGGAAGCACTAGACGGAAACATTAACATATTTGTCGCTGGTGCTGGTACCGGTGGAACATTTATGGGAACGGCGTCATATTTAAAAGAGCAAAATCAACAGATTAAAACAGTTATTGTTGAACCAGAAGGCTCAATTTTAAATGGAGGCGAAGCCGGCTCCCATGAAACAGAAGGAATTGGACTTGAATTTATACCGCCATTTCTGAATCCAACATATTTTGATGCTATTCATACGATTTCAGATCGTGATGCATTCTCACGTGTGAAACAATTGGCACAAAAAGAAGGACTTCTTGTTGGCAGTTCTTCGGGTGCAGCGCTTCATGCAAGCTTATTAGAAGCAGAGACAGCAAAACCGGGCACAAATATTGTAACAATTTTTCCAGATAGCAGTGAACGCTATTTGAGTAAGCATATATACAAAGGGTGGGAATAAAAAATGAGAAAAAAAACAAAATTAATTCATGGTATTCATATCGGAGAACCTTCAACTGGAGCTGTGACAGTACCGATTTATCAAACAAGTACGTACAAACAAGAAGGGGTAGGAAATCATAAAGGGTACGAATATTCACGTACGGGAAATCCAACTCGTGCAGCTCTTGAAGAAACAATTGCTGTTCTTGAAAATGGTCATGCAGGATTTGCATTTGGATCAGGTATGGCAGCAATTACAGCAGTGATGATGCTCTTCTCTAAAGGGGATCATGTTGTTTTAACAGATGATGTATACGGCGGAACATACCGTGTGATGTCAAAAGTATTAAATCGCTTTGGAATTGAACATACATTTGTTGATACAACAAACTTAGAAGTAGTAAAAGAAGCAATTCTTCCAAATACAAAAGCAATTTATGTGGAAACACCGACGAATCCACTTTTAAAAATTACAGATATTAAACAAATTGCAGCACTTGCTAAAGAACAAGACTTATTAACAATTGTTGATAATACATTTATGACACCGTATTGGCAAACACCAATCTCTCTTGGAGCAGATATTGTACTTCATAGTGCAACAAAATATTTAGGTGGTCATAGTGATGTTGTTGCTGGAGTAGTAGCTGTAAATCGTGCAGAGTTAGCAGAGGAGCTTCATTTCGTACAAAATTCAACAGGCGGTATTTTAGGACCACAAGATAGCTTTTTATTACTACGTGGTTTAAAAACGTTAGGAGTACGTATGGAGGAGCATGAAGCAAATGCTCGTGCAATTGCTGAGTTCTTACAAAATCATCCGAAAGTAAACAAAGTATACTATCCAGGACTTAGCAGTCACTATAATCATGACTTAGCAGCAGAGCAAGCAAATGGCTTTGGTGCAATTATTTCATTTGATGTAGATAGCGAAGAAACATTAAACGCTGTCCTTGAGAAAGTACAATACTTTACACTTGCTGAAAGTCTAGGTGCAGTAGAAAGCTTAATTTCAATTCCTTCTCAAATGACACATGCTTCTATTCCAGTAGAGCGCCGTGCGGAACTAGGAATTACAGATACATTAATTCGTATTTCAGTTGGAATTGAAGACGGAGAAGATTTAGTTGAAGATTTAGCACGAGCATTAGCATAATGGAACAAGCACTACTTCACTCAGTAGTGCTTGTTTTTTATATTTTAAATTTGTGAAATTTTTCACAAATTGGACACACACAAATGAAAAGATCTCGTGTATAGTAAAAAGCATGAAATGAGAAGCTTCACATATATTTATGTGAAATATTTCACAAACAATAGGATTCATGTAGAAAAGGTAGTTCTATTTTTTTAGCTAATAGGGACATATTTAGACCCTTAGGGACATTATATGTCCAAAAGCGGAATAGGAGGAAATTACATGGCAGTCAAAGAGAAAGTTGTAAATGAAATGCAAGAAGTAACAGAAATGATTGATACGTTAGTGAAAAACGGTCAGCAAGCTTTACAAGCATTAGAAGGATTTACACAAGAACAAATTGACAACATTGTACATGAAATGGCGCTTGCGGGTGTGGATCAACATATGCCACTAGCAAAAATGGCTGTTGAAGAAACAGGGCGTGGTGTGTATGAAGACAAATGCATCAAAAATATTTTCGCAACTGAATATATTTGGAATAGTATAAAAAACGATAAAACAGTGGGGATTATTCGTGAGGATCCTCATGAGGAAGTTATAGAAATTGCAGAGCCGGTTGGTGTGGTTGCTGGGGTAACGCCAGTAACAAACCCAACTTCAACAACGATGTTTAAAGCGTTAATTGCGATGAAAACGAGAAATCCAATTATTTTCGCATTCCATCCTTCAGCACAGCAATGCTCTATCGCAGCTGCTAAAACAGTGCACGATGCTGCAGTAAAGGCAGGAGCACCAGAGAATTGCATTCAATGGATTGAAAGACCTTCTGTTGAAGCGACAAAGCAACTTATGAATCATGAAGGGGTAGCACTTGTTCTAGCAACAGGAGGCGCAGGAATGGTGAAATCAGCGTATTCAACTGGTAAACCAGCTTTAGGGGTAGGACCAGGTAACGTTCCTTGTTATATAGAAAAATCAGCACATGTGAAGCGAGCTGTAAATGATGTAATCTTATCGAAAACATTTGATAACGGTATGATTTGTGCTTCTGAACAAGCAATTATTGTAGATAAGGAAATCTATAATGATGTGAAACAAGAAATGATAGCGAATAATTGTTACTTTGTAACAACAGAAGAACGAAAAAAATTAGAGAAACTTGTTATCAATGAGAATACATGTGCAGTAAATAGTGATATTGTTGGGAAATCCCCTCATTACATTGCAGCGTTAGTGGGAATTACAGTACCAGAAGATACGAAAATGCTCGTTGCAGAAATTAAGGGAGTCGGCGCAGCTTATCCGTTATCCCGTGAAAAATTAAGTCCAGTATTAGCTTGTATAAAAGCAAATTCATTAGAAGAAGGGTTGCAGCATTGTGAAAACATGTTAGAGCTTGGCGGTTTAGGTCATTCTGCAGTCATTCACTCTACGAATACAGAAGTACAAAAGCAGTTTGGATTACGTATGAAAGCATGTCGTCTTATTGTAAACGCGCCGTCATCACAAGGCGGAATTGGTGATGTATATAATGCTTTCATTCCATCACTTACACTTGGATGCGGATCATACGGAAAGAACTCTGTTTCTCAAAACGTGACAGCAACACATTTACTGAATATAAAGAGACTTGCAAACAGAAAAAAGAATATGCAGTGGTTCAAGCTGCCACCAAAAATTTTTTTTGAAAAACATGCCACACAGTATTTAGCAAAAATGCCGAATATTTCACGAGCATTTATTGTGACAGATCCTGGAATGGTGAAGCTTGGATATGTTGATACAGTAACGTATTATTTACGTCAACATATGAATGATGTAAAGGTAGAAGTATTCTTTGAAGTAGAACCAGATCCATCAGATGAAACCGTATTTAAAGGAGCAGAAATGATGCGAAGCTTCAAGCCGGACGTGATTATTGCTCTTGGCGGTGGGTCAGCGATGGACGCAGCAAAAGGAATGTGGCTATTCTATGAGCATCCAGAAACAGCATTCTTTGGTATAAAACAAAAATTTTTAGATATAAGAAAACGTACATGTAAATATCCAAAGCTAGGAAATAAGGCGCAGTTTGTTGCCATTCCGACAACATCTGGAACAGGATCAGAAGTTACTCCATTTGCAGTTATTACAGATAAAAAGAACAATATTAAATATCCACTAGCTGATTATGAATTAACACCAGATGTTGCAATCGTTGACCCGCAGTTTGTTATGACGGTACCGCCGCATGTAACTGCTGACACAGGAATGGACGTATTAACACATGCAATTGAAGCGTATGTATCTATTATGGCAAACGATTATACAGATGGATTAGCCTTAAAAGCAATTGATCTTGTATTTAAATATTTACCGCGTGCATATAAAGATGGAAATGACGAAGAGGCGCGTGAGAAAATGCATAATGCTTCAGCGATAGCTGGAATGGCATTTGCTAATGCGTTTCTTGGCATTAACCATAGTTTGGCACATAAAATTGGACCGGAGTTTCATATCCCGCACGGACGTGCCAATGCGATATTAATGCCGCATGTTATTCGCTATAATGCAATCAAACCGAGAAAACATGCGCTGTTCCCTAAATATGAGTACTTTGTTGCAGATGAGCGTTATGCACATATCGCAAGAATGCTTGGTCTTCCAGCAAGCACAGTAGAAGAAGGCGTGGAATCATTAGTACAAGCCATTATCGCTCTTGGAAAAGAATTAAACATTAATATGAGTGTTGCTGGCCAAGGTGTTGAAAAAGAAGCATTTGAAGCAGTTGTTGATATACTTTCTGAAAGAGCATTTGAAGATCAATGTACAACAGCCAATCCGAAATTACCACTTATTTCAGAGCTAAAAGAGGTATATATGCAAGCGTATAAAGGTGTGTAATGAAAGAAAGAGCCGCATGTATTGCGGCTCTTTTCGTTATCCCACTATTCGCGGGCAGTAAGATCCCCCACCTCAAGATTGAAAGAAAAGCGAAGAAGATAGGTGGAGGATAACTGCCCGTAAAAGTCCAATTGGGCGGGCTTTCCATCAGTGGGGGATGAAGAAAACGCCGACTGATGGAAGTTTCACTTCATGGAAAACTTCTCCCTCATTGGCTGTATTTACTTGCCTACGAAACGATGAAAATATGATACAGTGAAAAGGAGGAGTGATTGAAGAATGAAAGAATTACAGCAAAAAATTGCTGATTATATTCGTTTCGGTCAAGTCATGTTAGCGCTAAGTGCATTTTTAATGCTCGGTTTATTACTCCCAAATGGACAAAAAGAAATGGTGCAAATGTTTGCCATGATGGGTGTTATCGCTGCTTTTTTAGGCGGTTCATTTTATTTTTTCTACCGTGCAAGAGAACTGCGTGACAAGTTAGAGGAGAACGAAAATGAGCAGGTACTATAGATAGAAACGTTACTTAAAGAGTACATACTTTTAAGTAACGTTTTTTTTTATCGAAAAATTGGCAAGAAAACTCCATCTTCAAAACGTGCAGGGCATAGCCCAGTTTAAGGTGGAGATGAATTGCCAGAGCATTTGTAAAAATATTTTTGTAGTATGGCGAATATATGTTCTTTTTTGGTGTTTTGTAGTATCATAAAGGAAAGAAAGAGAATATGCAACCTATCAAATTTGGATCAAGAAAGGTCATAAGCTATACTCTTACCTCCTAGAAATGTGTCAAAATGCCAAAAACCTCTACAATACAACAAACTTCTATATTCGCCAAGTATATACGGCCTTACGTACTGAGAAACCATTACAGCCGCTTCAACAAGAAGTTCTTCATACATTACAAGCATATATTGAAATCATGAATGAAAATCAACTTCGCGCGTATCAAAAACGTGTACAAAAACAAAAAGAAAAGCCGGTAGAAGAACGGAAAGAAATCAAGTGTAATCTGTTTACGTTACCGACAAAAGAGAAATCATTCCTATCCTATAACTTTCTAGATTGTTTGTTTAAAGCAATGAAGCACCAAGACTATATAAACCTACCATCACAAGTAAATCGAGCAGTTATGAGAAAGCTTTACCAAAACTGGGATTCATTTTTTGATTCCATGAAAAATACAAAAAACATCCTTTCACTTTTACTGGCAGACCTCGCATTCCAAAATATATCAAATCATTTATGAGAGAAGTTGTATTCACGAATCAAGTATGTAAACTCCAAGTTAAATACATTCGTTTTCCAAAAACAAGCATAAAATTAAATATTGGTAAATTGTTTGGACAAATTAGTAATCTCAAAGAAGTACGCGTTTCTCCTGCTTACGGGAAGTTTAAAGTTGAAATTGTGACAGAACAATCTGAGACAGCACCTGAGCATGTCGATAATAATCGCTATATGAGTATTGATTTAGGGATCAATACTCATATAGCGATTATCACAACGAATACAGGGGCTACTCCTGTGTTAGTAAAGGGCAGTGTCATCAAAAGTATCAATCAATACTACAACAAACAAAAGGCTCATTTACTGGGGATTCTTCGTCATGGAAAAGAACCAAAAGAAGGACCACACACATCAAACCGCTTAGAGAGGCTTCATGAGAAACGGTTTCTCAAGATAAAAGATTTCTTTCACAAAATCAGTTACCACATTGTTCATTTCGCAGTTCAACATGAGATCTCTATGATTGTGATTGGGAAAAATACATCATGGAAACAAAACAGTGAGATGGGAAATCGACAGAATCAATCCTTTTGCCATATCCTACATAATTTACTCATTGAAATGATCATCTATAAAGCAAAACGAAAAGGTATTATTGTACAAGTCGTGGAAGAATCGTATACAAGCAAGGCATCCTTTCTAGACAATGATGTAATCCCAACTTACGGTGGGGAAGATATTCCTGAGTTCAGTGGGAAACGGATCAAACGTGGTTTGTATCGTACGAAAGAGAATAAACTACTGAACGCAGATGTGAATGGTTCCTATAACATCTTAAAAAAGGCAGTTCCAAAGGCGCTTGCCGATGGAATAGAGGGGTTGTGCCATCAGGCAGCTGTGTCAACTCCACTCGTGTTAAGCATCTCTTGAAGGTGATACACGAGAAACCCCCATTTCAAGATCCGGAGGAGATAAGTGGCGGGAGTTTTCATAATTTACATAAGGGGGAGAGACTATGTTTCACACAGAACGTTTACAATTTCGGAAATATAAAATCGATGATTTAGATTTTTATGCTTCTTTATGGGCAAACGAACAAGTGATTCGCTACATTGGGAAAGGAACTCCTAAAACGTATGAACAATGCAAAAAAAGTCTTGAAAGCTGGGTTCTTCCAGGATATGAGCGTGGACTCGGTTTATTCATGATGTTACATAGAGAGACGGGAGAACCAATCGGTCATGCAGGACTTGTTCGTCAGCGTGTTGATGGAAAAGAAGAAATTGAAATTGGATATTGGCTGCTTCCAAAGTATTGGGGAAACGGATATGCGAAAGAAGCCGCAGCTGCTTTTCGTGATTACGGCTTTCAAGTACTTAAGCTTGAAAAACTCATTTCTCTTATTAATCCCGATCACCCAGCTTCTATTTTTGTAGCAAGAAAAACAGGTATGGCTTATGAGAAGACGGTGTTATTTCATAATATGGATGTTCTCGTTTATTCAATGAGAAGAGCAGGGATAGGAAACTAATAACCTGCTCTTTTTATTTTAGTATATAAAGGATAGTTATAAAATCATCCCGCTGCATACCATTAATAGATTCAGAGCAGTGTGCCATATAACAGCTGGGAGGATACTATTAGCTTTTACGGTAATTCCTCCATAAAAAAATCCACCAATACTAAAGCTAATACAAACAATCCAAGGAAAACCTAGAGAATAATGTTGTAAGCCGAATCCGACACTGGTTAGGACAACAGCCCATTTTTCTCCTACTTGTTTTGTGAAATTTGTAAGTAAAATCCCTCTCCAAATCCATTCTTCTAAAACCGCATTTATGATAGAAAATAAAATAGCAAACAGAAAAACATGTTGGATATAGGTTAGTCCTTTTAAAAATAGAAATGGTATAAAAACAATAATATTGATGCTGATAGCAATGATGAGAAAGAGTTGTATTGTGATTTCTTGAGGACCTCTCCATATAAACGGAGCGTAAAGTGTATTTTTCCATTTTGGTTTTTGCCAATATGAAATGAATGTCTGTTTATATCGACGTGAAGCAATGATAAATGGAATGAAGACAAGCAGTAGACAAAGACGCCTTATTAAGATTGTTGTTTCTTTAGAGGGAAATGAAATGGTATGCATTGCGGATAAGTATAGAGCAAAACCAAGGGCAAATAATATACTTGTTACTGCAAATGATTGATATGCTTTTTTCCATAGTAAAACAAGTGCAAATCCTATCCATATAGCAACAAGTACAGGGTTTTGTAGTTGCAGTGTAATGACAAGAAGTACGAACGAAGTGAGGGATATAAAATAGTACATATTCTGTATTCTCCTATCTTTAAAATCCAAATTTATCCTTATAAAGAATATTATACAAGAACATAGAAGAGAGAAATATGTTTATTTTATCCCGCATTAACGGGCAGTAAGACCCTCACCTCAAGATACAGAGAAAATCGAAGAAGATAGGTGAGGGATGAAAAAAACCCCCACTGATGGAAGTTTCACTTTATAAAGAAAGCACTGCAAACAAATTTGTTCACAATGTTTCAATAAACGCGTTTTTGATTTTCGGCATGACTTGAAATAAGCAGCAATGCTGGTTCATCACTAATATTACGAACGATATGCGGTACGCAAGCGCTCCAAGAAAACGAATCTCCTTCTTCTACAATTGCAATATCCTCTCCGTGTTGAACTTCTAATTTTCCGCGCAAGACAAGATGACATTCTTCTCCTTCATGAGCATTCGGTGTGTTTTCTTTTGGAAAACCAGGAGGAATTTCTACTAATGATAAACGCAGTCCGCCTTGCTCAGCCACATGTTCAATTTTTTGTTGATCTTTTCCGTAAATACTATATTTCCGTTCTTCTTTTTTTACAATTTTCATCCGATCTTTTTGCTCTAACAATAAATAAGGAAGAGGAACATTTAAAAAATGAGCGATTGTTTCTAGAGTAGAAATAGATGGAGAGGTTTTATTGTTCTCCACTTGGCTCATAAATCCTTTAGAAAGCCCTGTTCCTTCACAAATTTGCGCAATTGTAATGCCTCTGCGCTGCCGAATTTCACGTATTGTCGAACCGATATTCATAATGCCCGCTCTCCTTTTTCTAAACAGATATTTGTATCATAGCAAATCTTTTTTATTTTTTCTCAATAAAAATCAATTGACGAACAAAAAAAATTACTGTATGTTTTGTATTGTGAATAAAAGTTTTATATAACAAAACAATAAAGGGGAAATAACAATGAATCAATATATTGGTAATTTAATTATTCGAATTGTATTAGGAGTTACGTTTTTTGCTCATGGTTTAGCAAAGTTCCAAGCAGGAATCGATAACATCGCAGGTTGGTTTACAAGTATTGGTTTACCAGGTGGTCTTGCATATGGCGTTGCGACAGTAGAATTAGTTGGTGGCATTTGTTTAATTATCGGTTTAGGTGTAAGATATGTAGGATTATTATTTGCACTTATTTTAGTTGGAGCAATTGTAAAAGTGAAATGGTCAGCTGGTTTATTAGGAGATGGAAAAAATCCTGGATATGAAATGGAGCTTGCATTATTAGCGATGGGCCTTTACTTATTTGTTGTGAAAGCAGAAGGAGTTTTAGATCGTTTCTTAAAAGCGACAGTATTGAAAAAAGACTAATTTGAACTAGAATAATAGTATGAGTTTTTGATTTTACCTTAATATAGAAATTTGTACAGTGAACTGTGGTCATCATATTCCATTTATTATGAAATAGAGAAAAGGAAGCCTGAATTGGGCTTCCTTTTCTACATCCTCTTATCGTACAATTGCTTTTTCATTTTGCAAAAACATCTCATCAAACTGTTTTGCCATTTCAAAATCAAGTTTTGTCAAACCTTTTGCATTCCATGATGACAACGTAATAATAACAGCTTTATACTGGATAAGGATGAATGGATGGTGATTGCGTTCTTCTGATAGTTTGGCCGCTTCAGAAACAAATTCGACACCTTTTAAGTAGTCGGAGAACATGTATTTTCGTTCAATCCATTTTTCGTCTTTTATTGTCCATTTATCCAACTTCATTAACTCTTCTTGTACTTCTTCATTAGTTAGTCGCTGCATTGTTTTTCACATCCTTTATTGGTAGTAAGGCAAGTCCGTTATTGATTAGACGCTGAACCTCTTCATTATTTTTAAAGGAAGAAAGTTGTTGTAACAATGCTGCACGTTCTGGAATCTCCACTTTATGTTCTAGTAATAACTCTAAAATCTCAAGGCGTAGTAGCCATTCCTTTTCATAAAACTTATCTAATACGTGATGGATTGCTACAAGCTGTTCTATATTCTGTTCGTGTAATGAACCTTCGTTGCGAATATCACGAACAGTTTCGTACATTTTTTCAAGCTCTGTTCGTGTGCGCGGTGTAGGTATTACTTCGTCTTCTTCTGCTACTGGAAAGAATGCTGCTGGATCTGCTGCACCAGGGAAAACAGAAGGAATTGCTGAACCAACTGCCATATCAAATGTCCCCCACGCTGCATCAAATAATAAGCGATTTTTTAACGTGACTGTACAATTTGTAAATGAAATGACAGCGACTTTTTCCTTATTTCTAATAATATCAGTTACTGTTCCTATCACATGTACACCACTTGTAAAGGTAAGTTCAGTTTTGTTACCAACAGAGATTCCTAATGTGTTTAATTCTTCATCTGTGCAAGATTCTAATGCGATATCATTTTGTAATAATCCAATTGGCGTACCAAACCCATCTTGGTGCACAGCTGTAGAATGATTTGGCAATTGTGTATGATTGATAGCTAATGCAGTTGGGCTACCTGTTTTTATATAAATAGCTTCGCCGCTTTCATTTTTTACTACTTCAACTAGTGTTCCTGTAATTTGTAATCCGCTGTTTAAAGCAACTGTCGCTGTATTTTCAGAACGAAGAGCTTTATCTAAACCTTTTGTACCGCCTGATTTGAATGCCATTGTTTCTGAGAATTTTTCAAGTGCTTCAATCAGTTCTTCGAAAGAGCCGCATACAAAAAGCTGTGGCTGCATTTTTGTTACATCGTAGCTTGTTTGAATACATGATTCAATAGAGAACGGTACTTTTTTGACAGCGTCAGTTAAACAATGTTTGCTTTCACCAACAGAGGAAAGAAGTCCAGCACCATAAATTTTTGGATTTTGTATATCACCAATCAATCCGTATTCCACTGTCCACCAGAAAAGACGGGAAATTTGTTCTGCTTCTGATAGGCCAGAAACATGTTTTTGTTTTTCTTCCACTTCTTTTTCCGCAACAGTAATTTCTTCTGGAGTAGATGTGCGGCTTTCTTTTACAATCGTTAATTGACGAACCGCTTCAAATAAGTCGTGTTCTTCTTTTGTAGAGAAAGCTTTTGCTCCAATCTGTCCGAACAATTTTACATATTTTGCATATGTAGGATCGAGTAGAATTGGTGCGTGTCCAGCTGCTTCGTGAACAATGTCAGGAGCTGGTGTATATTCAATGTTTTCTACTTTACGAATATCTGTCGCAATTGGCAGGAGACCATGTCCTTGGAAATCAAAGAATGCTACGCCAGGAATTAATCCGTCAATTGTAACAGCCCCCCAACCGCTCGGTGCTAAACAATCGTTCATTTCTTCTACTTTTGGAATGGCATCTATATTAATACCGGAAGACTGCAATCCGTTTACATACGCTGGATGTGCAACGTCTTTTAAAAAGTTATGATTTTGTCTCATAATGTAGCGCCATACAGCGTGATCAATTGGTGTGTAGTGGTCGTAATGCTGCTTTGATACATAAGGTTTTAAGTGCGATGGAATTTCTGCTGTTTTTGTCATATAGATATATCCCCCTTTATGTAAAAAATGCTATGTTCCGTTTTTTATGGGCATCGCTCCTTCCAAAATAATGTAAACGCTTCTAAAATTTTATCATAAAATTCCGAATTATTTAATATTTGTTTTTGCTGCAAATAAAAAAATTCCTATCGGAAAATACGATAGGGATGATAAAAATTGCGGTACCACCCTACTGGTAAACAAAAAATTGTTTACCATTCTCTTAAGATAACGGAAAGAAATCAAATGTAATCTGTTTGCATTATCGACAAAAAGGAAATCGTTTCTATCGTATAACTTCCTAGATTGTTTGTTTAAAACAATGAAACAACAAGAATATATGAACTTACCGATGTAAACGAATCAAGCGGTTATGAAAAAACTCTATCAAAACTGGCAAGCATTTTAGAAGCGCACTTTGAATTGCAGAAAGTGAAAAGCTAAGAAAGAAGGTATAGAGGGTGCCTTCTTTTTATCCCGCATTAACGGGCAGTAAGCCCCCCACCTCAAGATTCAGGGAAAATCGAAGAAGCTAGGTGGGGGATAACTGCCCGTAAAATTCCGATTGGTTCAACTAACCATCAGTGGGGGATGAAAAAAACCCCCACTGATGGAAGTTTCACTTTATTTTTGCAAACTTTGTATACTCTTCGCTTAAGTAACGAAATGCTATAAGAAAATGAAAGGCAGGGGGATAAAGTTCATGGAAATGGAGCAAGGGGTATTACCATTATTAATACATGGGGCAACAATCTTTTTAATGGTGTCTTTTGTTATTGCTGCACTGTTATGGTGGAAAACAGAATGTGGTGTATATGGCTGGTTTTTTAGTCATCTTATATTTCTAAGTTTTGGGATTGCAGCTTGGGTACATATTTTACAAGAACCGTCTGTTGGAGAGGGATTTGAGTCGGAAAATAATTCGCTTTATATTGGGATTGCCGGCCTATCGTGGGGAGTTAGCATGCTATTGTTCATAAAAGGAATGCAGGGAATTGCAAAGCTTGTAAAGTGAGGTGTTCACATGTTTAAGTTGTTCATATTTATTTGTTTTTTCTTTAGTGCAGTTTCAAGTAGTTATGCGGAAAATGTACTAATACAAGTTGCTTTTATTCGTAACCATAATCTCTGGATAAAAATAGATGGGAAAGAAAAGCAGATAACAAAAGGAGAACGTATTGTGAATCCAAAGTGGTCATATGATGGAATGTGGCTTGCTTATGCAAAAGGAAAAGAAGCAAACCGGCTTGAATTATATCGAATTTCAGATGGAAAAAAGGTAGCGCCTTTTCTAGCGGATGCAACAAACTATCAATGGTCACCAAAGCAAAACATCATCGCCTTTCAATCTGATGGAGTTTTAAACATATACGATGTAGAACACCCGCAAAAAGGTTTTGAGAATGTATCGGTTGGTGTAGGAGATTATGGCTGGTATCCTGATGGAAAGAAATTTCTCGTTTCTTCTATGTCTCATTTACTGCCAACAGGATGGACGGGTGCTGAATTATTTCAAGTGCCACTTGATGCAAATTTAGACCGAAGTAAGATCAAACATTTTTACACCTTACCAAAAGAATCACCACAATTTTTTGCAATTGTAGCAAGTTTGTTTCAATGGTCACCCGATAGAAAATGGATTTCATTTTTAGCAACACCAACTGCTTCTTGGTCGATGGATAGTAACACGTTATGTATAATTGGAGCGGATGGAAGTAAGTTTGAAGCGGTTGATCACATGTTGATTCAACCAAAATGGTTTCAATGGGCACCATCAAAAAATATTCTTGCATACATAGAAGGAGAAGGACGCTTTACCGTCGAAAATAAACATTTAAAATTAAAAGAACTTCCTGCTTTTCAGCAAGCTACTTTCACTCCAAAAGGTTATGTTGATTGGGATTTCACTTGGAATAGTAATACGTTGATTACAATTTCTAGAGCAAAGGAAACGGAATGGTCCAATAATCCGAAGCAACGTCCGCAGCCTTCACTATATCAAATCAATGTTGCGAATGCACAGAAACGTCAAATTACAACCCCGCCAAAAGGATACGGAGATTATTATCCGTACTATATAAAACGCACAAATCAACTCCTATGGATACGCTCTAATCGAAAGCAAGCCGATATGTGGATTGCAAATGCAGACGGTTCACAAGCGAGAAAATGGATTCAAAATATAGACGAAGCAGCAAATTATTATGAGAAACGAGATTGGGAGCATGTTGTATCGGTAAAAGAATAAAATATACGTTCTCTGTTTGAAGAGTCGCATGTTAAAAGAGTGTATAGTTTATCATAGATTTTTCGGCATTTATGCAGCGTTTTATCCATTGCGTTTCATATTGTGAATGAGGTAAAATCCGATTCTGTAAATGACCAATATGAAAAATCTTTTCTGTTAAGCACCAATCTACACATAATTTATATAAGTCATAATGTAATGGATCGTCATCCCAATACACAGGGATTTCTTTTATATTCGCTTGCCAATATAAATATGCACGGGTATGACCATCTGTAAAAATAATTTTATCGTCTAATTGTTTAATGGGTAATGGTGCATATAAAGCAAACGCAGGTGGTGAACAAAACTGTTGCAATTTCATTATTTTGTCGTTGTTTAGAAACAATTGACTTGGTTGCGCTTTATATATATCAATAAAAAAAGAATTCATTTCGTATCACCTAAGTCTTTTATAAAATCTTTGCCATATAATATTCATTTCTTGGTTGTCCGTCAACAATTAAACCATGCACTGCTTCACCTTCAATAACAAACTCCATCTTTTTATATAACGCAATGGCCCTTTCATTATGAGACATGACTGTTAATTCTAGACGAAGTAATTGTTGTGTACGGGCCCATTGTTCAATTTCACGAAGTAATTGTTTGCCGATTCCTTGACCTGCGTATTGCTGGAGCACTCCAATTACTAAATATGCAGCGTGTTGCTTTCGCTTTACTGCTCCGCCGCGAGCGATTATATATCCAACAAGTTGCTCATCTTTCTCCGCTACTAGAAGTGTTGAATTATACGGAGAGAGAAGAGATTGAATCATAGATTTTTGCTTCTCAATCGTAAAGTTTCGCTCATTAGGCTCAAATAACATAAAATTTGTTTCTTGATCAATAGTTTGACATAGTTTCAAAAAAGGAGCTGCATCTGCTTCTGTAATTTCGCGAATCATCATAATCACCTATCTCTATTTTTGTATAGCATATGATATTCGTTATGTAGATGCGGAACTCCTGTAAGGAAAGGGTCATATTACTTTGTTTCCCCCTTAAATTTAAATATATGTGGATCCTCTCTTTTTTATAAAGGGAGGATTTTTTTGTAACGAAGAGAAGGAGAAGCTTCTATGAGCGAAGGGACTTTATGCTAATACGGAATAGAAAGGAATGTTGATATGAAACTTATTTTTGTCAGACATGGAGAAGGAGAGCATACAAAAAATTTGCCGGACAGTTTAGGGGTGAATCATCCATCTCTCACAAATAAGGGAAGAGAGCAGGCATTATTACTGCGAGAAAACTTACCTCTACATGAGAGTGATGTATTGATTGTAAGTCCAACGGTGCGAACGTTACAGACAGCGGCTTTATGGAGTGAGCATATTGCTTGTATGAAAGCTGTTCATCCATATATTTCGCCTCGTATTTTTCCGTATCGAGAAGGAGCAAGAACGTTGCCTTGTGACAAAATGTTACGCCAAAAGAACGTTCAGCAGTTGTTCCCGCAATTTCTATTAGCAGAAGAATGCAATGACAAGTTATGGAGTAATGGGATCAATACGATTTCAGAGCTTGAGTTTTGCACGGCTGCTCATAGCTTCATTGAATGGTGTAAAACGTTACAAGTTCCACGCATAATGATCGTCTCTCATGATGGAACGATTACAGCATATAGGCAATATGTAATGAGACAAGCATTAACGAGGGAAGACTTTTTAGAGGAAACAGGAATGCATGAAATTCAATTATAGTAGAAAGGAGATTAAAATAAATATTGCATGAATAAGTGAGTATAACTTTGTTTTATATAGGGATTTTCCTACTCTAATGGGCAGACCTTCAACTGCATATAGAGAGGGACCAAAAAAGGTAGGAGAGGGGGAACTGTCTATATAACGATAAGTAGGAGTCTACTCATCTAAAAAGATAAAAATATGCTTTTTTATAAAATTTGACATTGAGAACATAATTTTCTTTGAAAATAGTAATGAAAATCATTATCGTTTGTGTTATTATAGGTTCAAGTTTTTATTTGCAAATAAAAGTGGTTATAAAACGTACGTTTGAAGTATTTTGAAAAATTGATAAAAAGCATTCATAATGAATGAAACGAAACCGGTTACGAATGTTGTTGTATTCATGTAATTAATTTAATTACAAAAATCAGGAGGAATATATGGTTATTCAGTTTTTAAGAGAGAACAAAGCAGTTTCCTATGTACTAGCAGCAGTGCGTATTTATATTGGTTATACGTGGCTTATGGCAGGGATGAAAAAGCTAACAGGTGGCGGATTTGACGCAACAGGTTATTTAAAAGGAGCAATTGAACAAGCATCAGGAGCTCATCCTGCAGTGCAATCATGGTGGGCATCCTTTTTAAACGAAGTAGCAATTCCCAATATAGAGCTATTTAATTTTTTAGTTACATGGGGAGAAATTTTAGTTGGAATAGGGTTAATTGTTGGATGTTTAACGAAAACAGCTGTATTTTTTGGTCTTGTAATGAACTTTTCCTATATGTTTAGTGGGTCAACGGGTGTGAATCCACAATTAGTAATCTTGTCTATGTTTATTTTAGTTTCAGGTTATAATGCTGGCAAATTTGGTGTAGATGGACTTATTTTATCAAAAATTTTCAATAAAAAATCACGCAATTATCAAAAGCAAGCCGCTTAGCGTATAAAGTGAAACTTCCATCAGTGGGGGGGGCTTCATCCCCACTGATGGTTAGTTGAACCAATCGGGCTTTTACGGGCAGTTATCCCCTACCTATCTTGGGGGTCTTACTGCCCGTTAATGCGGGATAAAAGGGGGTATCTCATCATGAGATACCCCTTTTAACGAATTTGGGGTGATTTTGCTATAAAGTGAAACTTCCATCAGTGGGGGTTAGTAGGATACTTCTTGAAAAACTCATCAACATACTGCATAAACTCTTGCGGCTGTTGACGAAACGGTGCATGTTCGCCTTCCTCAATAATATGAAATGTACTGTTTTTTAAGAATTGATGATACGTTTCGCCGCTTTTCCAGGAAACGCTTTTATCATTTCTTCCCCAAATAATTAACGTTGGCACTTTGATTTCATCAGCGTTAATGCGTAAACGGCGCGGCCACATTTTGCCTAACTCGTCATGATGTGCTGTATCTTCACGTTTATACTTGACTTCTTCCTCGCGATATTCTTTCGGAGTAGAGACAGTACTTAAATCAGTTGATAATGTTGGTTTTGGAGATCCTTTCCCGTGCTGTAAAGTTTCTGCCCCTATTGCATCCGTTAAAATAAGGTGGGTTACAGCATCTGGATATAAGTATGTTAAATTTAAAGAAATTTCTCCGCCCATAGAGTGTCCTAATATCGCGAATGTATCATATCCTAACTTTTTCATTAATTTATAATACAAATTTGCTTGGTTTGGGAAGGAATAGCGAAAATCCATCGGTTTTGAAGAACGGCCGAAACCTAAAATGTCGACAGCAATAATTGTATGATTTTTTGCTAAATCTGGATAAATATCACTAAATCCATTTGATGAGCCTCCAAAGCCATGAAGCATAAGTAAAGGTGGTTTATTTTTACCAATTTGTTTGAAGTAAATGGTTTGTCCATCAATTTCAATCATTTTTTCGTTTGTCTCTAGTTTTGTTGCAATTGTTTCTTTTATTTGTATTGCTTTTTTTGTTTGCTTCTCAATTGTGCTGCAGCTCGTTAACGTTGTGAGAACAAAGCAGCTGAGCATGTAGAGCTTCCATCGTTTCAAAGTGGCTTCCCCTTTCTAGCATAGCGCTGCATCCATCATAGCAAATATGAAATCTCGTTTACCAGGAAGATTCTCCCCGTTTTTTATCATGAGAGGAGAAGGCAGCGTTTCTTTAAACTCCAATGATAGCAGTTTGTCCCTAAAGCTTTTTTGTGAATAAGGAACATCGATACGAACAGTTCCATTCCATTGATTACATATGGATAGTAATAAATGCAAGGCATATTCTTCATTGTGAGCAATAAGGGGAGTAACACATAAAGTATTTCCTTTTCGTATACATAACGCAAAAGCTTCTAGTCTATTATTTTTTTCTATTTTTAATGCAAGGTGTGTTCGGTTTAAGAGTATTGAATACAACTTGGAACGATGAGCACCGCTTGCTATGAAATCGAGTTGAATGAGTGTGTTAAGATCCTGACTCGTGATTTGACTAGTAGAAAAGGAGTTGTTTTTTGTTTCTGTGCTATTTCGTTCTAATCGATGAATAGAAGTAATTGTGTTAAATCCATATGTATGATATAACGGCGTACCAGCATCCGTTGCAATGAGAACAAAAGGTTGTAATGGCGGAGCATTTTTTATGCAAATGTCCAGCAAAGAGCGTGCTAATCCTCTTCGTTGAAAATTTGGATGAACAATAAGCGTACCAATAGAAGTAAATCCTGTTTTATATGGAAAAACAGCGATACAAGAGATAAGTTTACCTTCGTTATCATGGCCAAACAAAGTACCGATAGAAAAGAAGGTTTCAAATTGTTCCTTCATAAACGAAATGTCATGTAACCAACCTACTGCATCACAAAGAGATAGAAGTTGTGGGATATCAGACTGATTTAGTGCTTTTATCTGCATATATTACACTCCCTCGTTTTTTTTAGTAGATACATTTTATCACGAAACAATCTAAAGATTCTGTCTTGTTGTGCGTTAAGGAAAGAGAGAGTGTGTACAAACATACTGCATTTGGAAGAATCATATATATCAATAAATAAAACGACAAAAAAATACAGCCTGCAACAATATTCACCCTAAATTAACAAAATGTTTACATATTTCTAATTTTCTCTTAACAGTTTTCTATTAAATTTGGTAGTGGGGATTGAATTAAGAATTTAGGGGGACTTATAAGGTGAAAAAATTTATGAAGAAAGCATGGCCGTTTGCAGTTGTTTCATCGTTAGCACTTACTTCAATTGTAACATGGAATGTTACGCGTTCAGATGTCATTAAAGCAGATGAAAAAGAAGACAATGCAAAGATTAAAAATGTAATTGTCCTAATCGGGGATGGAATGGGTCCTTCTTATATGACAGCGCATCGTTATATGAAGGATAATCCAAAAACATTTGAAATGGAGCAAACAGAATTCGATAAGCATCTGGTAGGCACACAAGTTACATATCCAGAAGATGAGCATCAAAATATTACAGACTCTGCTTCTGCTGCAACTGCAATGTCAGCAGGAATCAAAACATACAATGCAGCTATAGCGGTCGATAATGATGAAACAAACGTAAAGACTGTGTTAGAACAGGCAAAAGAACGTGGGAAATCTACAGGTTTAGTTGCAACTTCTGAAATTACACATGCAACACCAGCAGCTTTCGGTGCGCATGATATTAATCGGAAAAATATGGATGCCATTGCAAATGATTACTTCGATGAAAAAATTAATGGTAAGCATAAAGTAGACGTTCTTCTTGGCGGCGGTGTAAATAACTTTGTAAGAAAAGACCGCAATCTTACAGAAGAATTTAAAAAAGATGGTTATAGCTATGTAACAGATCGTCAGCAGTTATTAAATGATAAGAATGACCAAATTCTTGGATTGTTTGCGCCAGGCGGTTTCGATAAAATGATTGACCGCAATGACAAAACACCTTCTTTAGAAGATATGACAAATGCTGCAATTGATCGTTTAAATAAAAATAAAAATGGCTTCTTCTTAATGGTAGAAGGCAGCCAAATTGACTGGGCTGGTCATGATAATGACGTTGTTGCAGCGATGAGTGAAATGGAAGACTTTGAAAGAGCATTTAAAGCAGCAATTGAGTTTGCGAAAAAAGATAAGCATACACTAGTTGTAGCAACTGCTGATCATTCTACTGGTGGTCTCTCTCTTGGAGCAAACGGCGTGTACAATTTTGATGTAAAGCCAATTAAAGCAGCAAAACGTACACCTGATTTTATGGCATCTGAAATCGCGAAAGGTGCAAATGTTGAAGAAACATTGAAAAAGTATATTGATTTACAATTAACACCTGAAGAAGTTAAATCTGTGAATGATGCTGCGACGTCAAAAGATGTAACAAAGATTGATAATGCAATTGAAGCGATCTTTAATACACGCTCGTACACAGGTTGGACAACTGGTGGTCATACTGGTGAAGATGTTGGTGTATACGCATTTGGACCAGGAAAGTACTTATTTGCTGGCGTTCAAGAAAATACAAACTTAGCAAAACGTGTATTTGATGTTATTGGCGGCGGCGACCCAAATAAAGGTAGACGCTAATATGAAGAAAAAGCGGGGCTTCGTTGCCTTGCTTTTTTCTTTTTGATTTTGGAGGGGACATATATGAAACGAATTCTAAAGAGATTAGGGATTTTAGGCATAATAAGTTTTCAATTATGTGGATGTAGCTCACAAGAAAAAGTACAAAAAGACATAATAAAAAAGGAAGAAACGATTCATAAAGAAGAGAAAAATAAAAAGATGACAAAGCCTATACCGGAGGAAGAACAACAAGGAATTAAAAAGTTAATAGATTCCTATATTCAAACAATAAATGAGAAAAACTTTGAGGGGCACATGGCACTTTTTTCAACGAAGTCATTAGGATTAGAGGATACAAAAGCACAAAAAGAAGCAGAATTTAAAAATAAGAATAAAAAAATCGAATTATTGGATTTTAGTGTAAGGAATTTTGAAGGAGAGTATGCTGTAGTAGAAACAAAGGAGAAAGAAGAATCTGCTGAAAAGAAAGTTCGTTACACCGTAGGAAAAGAAAACGGTGTATGGAAGATAGAAGAGGTACGTGTAATTGAAGAAGGATAAAGTGAAACTTTCATCAGTTATCCTCCTATCTATCTTCTTTGTTTCCTCATAATCTTGATGTGGGGGTCTTACTGTCCGTTAATGCGGGATAAAAAAGAAGTTCTCTAAAATCGAGAACTTCTTTTACACAGGTAATAAAATGCGCTCTGAACACGATTCAATATCATCAATATCTTGACGGATAGATGCCATCTTATTGTCAAGTTCTTCAGCTTTCATAGCGGCATCATGTAATTCCTGCTTTAAATATTCAGGGATATTTCCTTCATATTTATAATACATTTTATGTTCTAAACTTGCCCAGAAATCCATTGCTAACGTACGTAATTGAATCTCTGCGAAAACATCTTGTGTTCCTGAATTTAATGCTAATGGATACTTAATAATCATATGGAGACTTTTATAGCCATTTGGTTTTGGCGTTGCAATATAATCTTTAACTTCTACGATTTCCATATCTGTTCGTTTTTCTATCAAATTTTTTAAATAGTAAATATCTTCCACGAAACAACATGTAATTCGAATACCGATAATATCGAATAATTGATGTTGGGCGTTTTCGACAGTTGGTCCTAAGTTTTTTCGTTCTAGCTTTTTAATAATACTTTTTGGTTGTTTTAATCGTGTTTTTATATGTTCAAACGGGTTGTAGTCTTCTAGAAACTGAGCTTCCCGGTTCATAATTTCAAATTTTGTTTTCAGTTCTTCAAGAGCAAATGTATAAGGTAATACAAATGCTTTCCAATAATCAACTGTTGTTTGGTTATATTCCATTATATACACACCTTTTTCTTATTTGGAAGGTAAGGTTGCTTAAACTAAATACCAAATCATATACGCACATGCTGCGAATGATGAGATCATAAAGCGATAGCGTGTTTTCATTAGGCTGTCCTCCTTCACACATAGTGTTTATTATAACTATGTACATTTTCTATACTAATTGATTGATGTGAATTTCGTATGAACAAATTGTTTCAGTTATTTGTCTTTTTTATATCGTTGAATTCGAGGTATTTTTGCGTTCTTTGTATAAGTTTCTATATCATTGCAGTTTTAATGATTGTAATGGGAAAAAGTGATGAAACTATAATTCGATTATATCGATAGTATATATCGAAGAATGAATCAGTTCTTTAAATAAGGAGAACCGTTTTTTTATAGAATTGACAAAGTGAATTACAAAGTTTATGATATAAATCGTAATGATTACGTTTTGTTTCAAAGAATGAATTTTCTAGGAGGTGTAAACTTATGCGTGTAAATATTACATTAGCTTGTACAGAATGCGGTGATCGCAATTATATTACAAAGAAAAACAAACGAAACAATCCAGAGCGTATTGAACTAAAAAAATATTGTCCGCGATTAAAACGAGTAACATTACATCGTGAAACGAAGTAAACGGCTAGAAATTCTAGTCGTTTTTTTGTTGTTTGTAAAGGAAGTAGGATAAGGAAAGAGAAATGGGAATACAGTAGTTTATCCCGCATTAACGGACAGTAAGCTCCCCCCCACTGATGGAAGTTTCACTTTATTTCTGCTAACGATACGTTATATCAACCGAGATATAAATGGAAATTTGATTGGGAAATGTAGACGAGCATACAAGCAAACGAAGTCTTATTTCATATATTTATAGTATATTTCATATAGAAAGGAGTTTATTTATTTTTGCCCCCAAAAGATCAAAAATTTTTCCATTCGTATGAGTTTCCTGTTCCGATTGCAGGAGCTCAAAGACCACAAAAATCGCACGTATTTACAACAGGTCCTATATTGAGAAATCCCAATACTGAGATTGTGGTTGTTACGCTTTTGAATGAGGATTTCTACGAATCCAAAACGGTCACTGTGTCTGTGTTAGATTGGCAAAATACGTGGGATCCTACAGAGTTTGCTAAGGTTGGATTTCTAGCCGGACAAGCTATCAATCCGTCTTTATCGACACAAGGGGTTCAACCGCAGCAAACTAATATCGTTCCTCCTAACAATGTCCAATCGATTTTTACACCTCTTATAGGTACGATTCCGCCACGCGGCCTTTTTACGATTCACGCATCTCCACCACAACCTGTACATCTGCCAAGTCCTTGCTACGAAGTGATTGTTACTTTTTCGTCTAATTTTACTCACCCACCTACTCCTATCAGACGTGTCATCGTCAATACATTTGGGATCAATGCTGAGGGTGTGCCGCAAGAGGGAAATACCGTCTTGCATAATCAGTTGATACCTAGACCTATAACTTCACCTGTTCCTTTCTCTCCAATAGCTCCTATAACTCCACCTCTTACCCTATAAGGATCAGAAACAAAATTTAGGGTTAGGGGATGCAGCAAGAATAGCAGCATTAATTTCAATCATTTTTATCCCGCATTAACGGGAAATAAGACTCCCACCTCAAGATTCAAAGAGAACCGAGAAAGATAGGTGGGGGATAACTGCCCGTAAAAGCCCGATTGGTTCAACTAACCATCAGTGGGGGATGAAAAAAACCCTCCACTGATGGAAGTTTCACTTTATGCCAACATCAATCCCCTTCAATAAGTAATTTGGAGGGGACTCTAAATGTATGATAAAACAGGTTTTGACTTAATAACGGACTTTGAAAAATGAAAGAATTGATATTTGCATTGTACAGACACAAACAACTTCATGCCCACATACATATAGGAAAGACCACTATTTTTGCGGAGGTGAAGAGGTTGAGTCTGTTCGCCGCAATTGGATATATGATTCGCGAAGTTTTTATTTTCGTATCGTATGTCAAAAATAACGCATTTCCACAACCGTTGTCGCCTGATGAGGAGAGAAAGTACTTAGAGCTTATGGAGCAAGGAGATGCGCATGCAAGAAATCTCCTCATCGAACATAATTTACGTCTTGTGGCACATATTGTGAAGAAATTTGAAAATACAGGAGAAGATGCAGAAGATTTAATTTCCATCGGTACAATTGGTTTAATTAAAGCGATTGAAAGCTATTCGCAAGGAAAAGGAACAAAATTGGCAACGTATGCCGCTCGCTGTATTGAAAATGAAATTTTAATGCACTTACGTGTATTAAAGAAAACAAAAAAAGATGTTTCTCTTCATGATCCAATCGGGCAGGATAAGGAAGGGAATGAAATTTCTTTAATAGATATTTTAAAGTCAGAATCAGAAGATGTGATTGATACCATTCAACTGAGTATGGAGCTTGAGAAAATTAAAGAGTATATCGATATATTGGATGAACGGGAAAAAGAAGTAATTGTAAACCGATTTGGTCTTGGCATGGAGAAAGAGAAAACGCAGCGAGAGATTGCGAAAGCACTTGGTATATCGCGGAGCTATGTATCGCGTATTGAGAAGAGGGCATTAATGAAGATGTTTCATGAATTTGTTCGTGCAGAAAAAGAGAAGAAGGGGAAATCTTAAAGATGGAAAGTGCCTGATTTTATTCGAAAGCAGGCACCTTTCTTTTTGGATAAAATGAAACTCCTTTGATAAATCTATGTTCACGGTTGAAAATGATGGGTTCTATCTGTAATATTAAAAGGTGCTAATAATTTATGATATAGAAACAAAAATAGGAAAAACTACATGTAATAGTCTTATTAGAAAATTATATATCATAGTAGGGGGTTTCGCAGTTTGCGACGTACGTTATATCGATTATTGATTGAACTTACAAACGGTCGTTTTACGTCCTATGTATTGCGTAATTTTGCGCAGTCGCGTTTAAGCTCGATTATTATTCCGTCTTATGCGAAAGTATTTCAAATTAGGCAAGATGAGATGGAGAAGGATTTAAAAGAGTACGGAACGCTGCATGAATTATTTACGCGTAAATTAAAAAAGGGAAAACGAGCAATTGATACAGAAGTATCCAGCGTTGTGAGTCCGGTTGATGGTGTTTTTGCAGATCACGGTCCTATTGATCAGGCAAAAATGTTTGAGATTAAAGGGAAACAATATTCTATTGTAGATATGCTTGGTACGGAAGAACGAGCAGCGCGTTACGCGGGTGGTACATATATGGTTATTTATTTAAGTCCAAGCCATTATCACCGTATTCATAGCCCACTTTCAGGTGCAGTGACAGAACGTTTTGTACTTGGAAGGAAATCCTATCCTGTTAATGCAGCGGGTATGAAATATGGAAAGGATACGTTATCCAAAAACTATCGCTCTGTAACTGAAATAGAGAGTGAGGGGGCGCGGTTAGCTCTTGTTAAAGTAGGCGCAATGTTTGTTAATAGTATTGAACTGTTGCATGAGAGAGAAGTTATTCAAAAAGGTGAAGAGATGGCTTACTTTACATTTGGCTCTACAGTCGTTCTATTATTTGAAAAAGATATGATTGAAGTAGTTCAATCATTAACTAGTGGACAAGAGGTTCGTGTTGGTGAAAAAGTCGCAACTCGATTATAAAAGAAGCAGCTTTTATATAGCTCGTTTCACTTTATAATAAAAGAGCCGTCTTATAGATGGCTCTTTTTACAGGTGAAGCAGTACCTGTCCCGCACTGAAGGGGCAGTATGTCTCTAACCTTAATATACAGAGCTTATTAAGGTGATCTGGTCAACTAATCATAAGCGGGTAAAAGGCCGCCTATGGAGGTTTCACTGTATATGTACTCAAGACGATTTCAAAAGCTTGTCCTCTAGTGAGCGTCTAATGATTTCTTGTTTAATAAGTAAAATGAAGTCGGGATTTAATTTTAATTCTTTTGCTTTATAATAAGACTCAGTGAGTAATTCAGTAGATAACTTTTCCATATGTTTCGCCGTCAAGGCGGTTCACCTCCTGCGAAAAAGGTAAATTTGTCTCATTTAATGTACCAAAATTTGTCTTATGTCACAATCTGTTGGTTATCCACATGCTATCGTGGATAAGATGTGTAATAATTGTTGGTAATTTTAGAATTAACTGAAACTTCAATGTGGAAATTGTGTACAAGTTTATCCACAGGTACGCAATCGAAAAATGCTGTCGAAAAATTTTATTCAACTTTAACGGACAGCAGCAGTGTAAGTTACGAGAAGAATAACTTCCTGTAAGAGCCCGATAAGTTCAACTAACCCTTTTTGAGAGAAAATCGCTCTCAAAAAGAGAAGTTGAACTTTACAAAACTCCTCAAAGAGGTGAAAGAGATTGAGTTTATTTTTACCGAATGAATACGTGAAAAACGTATATCATATTCAACCTGAAGAACTGAAAAAACAAGGTATAAAAGGGATTATTACTGATTTAGATAATACCTTGATTGAATGGGATCGTCCGAATGCGACGCCGCAATTAGAAGAATGGTTTGCAAAAATGAAAGAACACGGCATTCAAGTGACAGTTGTTTCGAATAATAACGAACAACGTGTAAAAGATTTTGCTGATCCACTTGGTATTCCGTTTATTCATAGTGCACGTAAGCCGCTTGTTCGAGCTTTTAAACGAGCACTAACAAAAATGAATCTGCGTGCTGAAGAAGTAGTTGTAATTGGAGATCAATTATTAACGGATGTGCTTGGAGGTAATCGTGTTGGACTGCACACGATTTTAGTTGTTCCAGTTGCACAAACAGATGGGTTTATGACTCGTTTTAACCGAAAAATTGAGCGTAGAATTATGCGTAATATGAAGAAAAAAGGTTTAATTAATTGGGAGGAATAAAGCTTGACTGAGACATTTAAATGTATTGGATGCGGTGTTGCAATCCAAACAGAAAATAAAAATGAAGTTGGTTATGCACCATCTTCTTCGTTAGAGAAAGAACATATCATTTGTCAGCGTTGTTTTCGTTTAAAGCATTACAATGAAATTCAAGATGTTTCATTAACAGATGATGATTTTTTACGCATTTTAAATGGAATTGGACAATCTGATGCCTTAGTTGTTAAAATTGTTGATATTTTTGATTTTAACGGAAGCTGGCTACCTGGTTTACACCGTTTTGTTGGAAATAATAAAGTACTTCTTGTCGGCAATAAAGCGGACTTAATTCCAAAATCTGTGAAACCGGAAAAGCTAACACATTGGATGCGCTATAGTGCAAAACAACTTGGGTTAAAGCCAGAAGATGTTTTCTTAATTAGTGCAGCGAAAGGTCAAGGTATTGATGAGCTTGCAAGCGCAATTGAACAATATCGTGATGGAAAAGATGTTTATGTTGTTGGATGTACAAACGTTGGGAAATCAACATTTATTAACCGTATCATTAAAGAGTTTAGTGATGAAACAGAAAATGTTATTACGACATCACATTTCCCTGGTACAACGCTGGATTTAATCGATATTCCATTAGATGAAACTTCATCTTTATACGATACACCAGGTATTATTAATCATCATCAAATGGCGCATTATGTTGGAAAGCAAAGCTTAAAAATGATTACTCCAACAAAAGAAATTAAGCCGATGGTATTTCAGCTTAATGAAGAACAAACGTTATTCTTTGGTGGATTAGCAAGATTTGATTATATAAGCGGTGGTCGTCGTTCGGTTACTTGTCATTTATCCAATCGTCTGACAATCCATCGTACGAAGCTTGAAAAAGCGGATTCATTGTATGAAAAGCATGCTGGGGAATTATTAAATCCACCAACACCAGAAGAACTTGAGAACATGCCAGAACTTGTAAGATATGAATTTACAATCCATGAGCCGAAAACAGATGTTGTATTTTCAGGTTTAGGATGGGTAACAGTGAATGAAGCTGGTGCAAAAATTGCGGCGCATGTACCAAAAGGAGTTAGTGTTTCATTACGTAAATCTTTAATCTAAAGTGGTGAGGACTTGTGAAACAATTATATGGTGTAATTGGAAATCCAATTGGACATTCTTTATCACCGCTCATGCATAATGATGCATTTACACATTTAGAGATGGATGCACATTATCATGCTTTTCTCGTTCAGGAGAGTGAATTAGGCGAAGCGGTGAAAGGATTGAAGGCACTTGGAGTTATTGGATTTAATGTGACAACGCCGCACAAGGTTTCGATTATGCAGCATTTAGATAAAATTGATCCGTTGGCAGAACAAATCGGTGCGGTAAATACAGTACTTCATAAAGAAGGAAAATTAATTGGTTATAATACAGATGGAATAGGGTATGTTCGTTCATTGCAATCTATTAGTAAAGAGCCATTAACGAACAAACGTATTTTACTGCTTGGAGCTGGTGGAGCGTGTCGTGCGATTTATTATTCACTTGCAGCTGCTGGTGTGAAAGAGATTGACATTGCGAATCGTACAGTAGAGAAAGCAGAGCAGCTTATTACAGATTGTAGAAGTGAAGTTATGTCTTTGGCGCTTTCCTTAGAAGAAGCAACAGACAAACAAGAACTGTACGATATTATTATCCATACAACGACAGTAGGTATGCACCCGCATGTAGAAGATACACCACTGCGCATTCGTGATTTAAAAAAAGGAAGCATTGTGTCTGATATTATTTATAATCCATTTGAAACGAAATTGCTGCAAGATGCGAAGGCGCATGGAGCAATTGTGCAAAATGGCATTGATATGTTTGTATTTCAAGGGGCGCTTGCATTTGAAATTTGGACGGGACGCTTACCTGATATAGAACGAATGAAACAAATAGTAATGAAAAAGCTTGGAGGCTAAATACATGTTAACAGGAAAACAAAAAAGATTTTTACGTGCTGAGGCACATCACTTAACACCAATTTTTCAGGTTGGTAAAGGTGGAGTAAATGAAAATATGATAAAGCAAATTGCAGAAGCGCTAGAAGTGCGCGAGCTAATGAAAATTAGTGTACTGCAAAACTGTGAATTTGATCGTCATGAAGTAGCAGAAGAGCTTTCGGAAGGTGCAAAAGCAGAGCTTGTACAGGTAATCGGAAACACAATCGTCTTATATAAAGAATCAAAAGAAAATAAACGTATTGTGTTACCAAAAACAAAGTAACAATCTCAGGAAATTTTATTCCAATCACAGTTCGTTGAACCAATCGGGTTCTTATAGGTATCTTGCTTCTTTGACGCATTAGAAGTTTTGGACGAGATCTATTGCCTGTAAGAACAAGGTAAAGGGGCGTTTTCTTTGAAGAGAATCGGGATTATTGGCGGGACATTTGACCCGCCTCATAATGGACATTTGTTAATTGCAAATGAAGTGTATGATGCATTGCAACTTGATGAGGTCTGGTTTCTACCGAATCAAATCCCCCCTCATAAACGAGATAGGGAAGTTACAAGTGTACGTAATCGTTTAGAAATGATCCATTTAGCAATCGAACAAGAAATGCACTTCTCTGTTTGTTTAGCAGAGCTTGAACGAGAAGGCCCATCTTACACGTATGACACTATGTTACAATTGACAAAGGAGCATCCAGACGTACAATTCCATTTTATTATTGGCGGGGATATGGTCGAATACTTACCAAAATGGTATAACATCGATGAATTATTGAAGCTCGTTACGTTTGTCGGCGTTGCTCGTCCTGGTTATACACTTTCTACTCCTTATAAAATTGTAAAGGTAGAGATTCCAGAATTCGCTGTTTCTTCATCACTTTTACGTGAACGTTTTACAAAGAAGAAGACATGCAAATATTTGCTTCCAAAAGAGGTACAGGAATACATTGAGAGGAATGGGTTATATGGATCGTAAGCGAGCACTTGAAATTGTGAAACAACAAATGCATGAAAAGCGTTATATCCATACAATTGGTGTTATGGAAACGGCCATTGAACTCGCAAAGCAATATGGTGTTGACGAGAAAAAGGCCGAGTTGGCAGCGATTTTTCATGATTATGCAAAGTGTAGACCGATTTCAGAAATGGAAGAAATTATTAAACGAGAAAATTTACCAAAAGACTTGTTGCATTATAATAAAGAATTATGGCATGCACCAGTTGGGGCATATTTAGTAGAAAAAGAAGTCGGTATTACAGATGCTGACATATTACAAGCTATTACGTATCATACGAGTGGACATGAACAAATGACAATGCTTGATAAAGTGATTTACGTGGCGGATTATATTGAACCCGGCCGTAAGTTTCCAGGCGTTAAAGAAGCACGGAAGCTAGCGCGAGAAGATATTAATCAAGCGTTATTATATGCTTTAAAGCATACAATACAATTTTTAATGGAAAAGAACCAAACGATTTATCCATTAACATTTCAAACGTATAATGCAGTCATTAAGGAGGACTTTACGAAATGAAAGATAGAGAATTGTTAGTATTGGCAGCACGAGCAGCTGACGATAAAAGAGCAGAAGATATTGTTGTTTTAAATATGCAAGGGATTTCCCCGCTTGCGGATTATTTTGTGATTTGCCATGGTAACTCTGATAAACAAGTACAAGCAATCGCTCGTGAAATTAAAGAGCAAGCACATGAAGTACACATTGATGTAAAGCGCATGGAAGGTTTTGAAGAAGCGCGTTGGGTGTTAGTTGACCTTGGGGATGTTGTTGTACACATATTCCATAAAGATGAGCGTGGTTACTATAACTTAGAACGTCTTTGGGGCGATGTACCGCGCGAAGATATCGCAGAAGAGTTAGGTCAATGAGGTACGAACAATTTGCATTATTGTACGATGAGCTAATGAATGATGTCCCGTATGAAAAATGGGTAGAATTTACGGAACAAAGCTTAGAGCAAATTGGTAAAACAGATGCGAAAATTCTTGATGTAGCTTGCGGAACGGGTAATGTCACATTGCCTCTTGTGAAAAAAGGATATGATGTAACAGGAGTAGACCTATCAGAAGAAATGTTAACAATCGCTCAGCAAAAGCTATGTGAAGAAGGTCATTTTATTCCTTTTTATCAACAAGATATGCGCGAGTTAGATGTTCCAGGTGAGTTTGACTGCGTGACGATTTTTTGTGATTCGTTAAATTATGTATTTCAAGAAGAAGGCGTTCAAGAAACGTTTCGACGTGTCTATCATCATTTGCATCAAGATGGTTTATTTTTATTTGATGTTCACTCTCTTTATAAAATTCATCACGTATTTCAAAATGAAACGTATACAGTCAATGAAGAAGAAATTTCTCTCATTTGGAACTGCTTCCCTGGTGAAGAAACAAACAGCGTTGAGCATGATTTAACATTTTTTGTACGAGATGAAGAGGAGGATGTGTATCATCGATTTGATGAGTTGCATATGCAGCGTACATATCCTGTTGAAGAATTGACAAAATGGCTTGAAGAAGCTGGTTTTACTGTTCTTCGCGTAACGGGAGACTTCGAAAGAACTGAAGTAACAGAACAAACAGAGCGTATTTTCTTTGTCGCTAAAAAGAATTCATAGTAAAAAAGCAACCGTATGAATGGTTGCTTTTTTACTTATAAAGGTAGACCGCAAAAAATAAAGCATTTATGAAGGAATATAGTAGTTTTTGTCGTAAGAGATATATTAATGCTTATTAAATTGCTGTTCCACGTGCTCAACATCCTCCTCATACTTCTCATGTGTTCGTTTTAACACCTTGTTAAACATATCTCCAATATGTTCTTCTAAAACGCGAATCCCTTCTCCTGTTATACCGCCTTTTACGCACACTTTCTCCTGCAAAGTCGGCAAGGTGAAAATTTGTTTTTCCAACAGTTTTCCCATCCCAATAATCATTTCGCTCGTTAAAATAGTAGCTTCTTCACGTGTAATATTTGTTTCATCTACAGAGGCGTCGATAAAGCGTTGTAATAAATAGCTGAAAAATGCCGGACCGCAGCTTACGATATCAGATGCCACTCTTGTGATATTCTCTTCAATGATAATAGGCTTAGAGATTTTTTGAAACAATTCCAATAACAGCGTTTGCCATTCTTGTGAGCATTTTTTCCCGAATGTGCATAAGGAGACACCAGCTAATGCGCGATTTGTAATACTCGGGATAATACGAGCAACATGGCAGGATACGATCGTTTCTAATTGTACGGTAGATATAGGGCTTGTAATGGAAACTAGACATTTGTCATTTGTAAGAATAGAAGCATGCTTTGTCAAAATAGGATATATATCGAATGGTTTTACACAAATAAAAATCAGCTCAGAGCGTTCAATTACTTCTTGAATTGTTTTTGCTATATGAATAGAAGGATACTTCTCTTTTATATGATATGCTTTTGCGAAAGTACGATTAATAATAGTAAGACACGAAGGTTTGACAGCTCGGGCTTCGATACATGCATCAATGAGTATATTCCCCATATTCCCTGTTCCTATTATTCCTATGTTCAATGTTTCATCCCCTCCTTCGTAACATCTTTCTCCTAAACAATATGAAGTTTATTTTGAATTTATGAATTAGAGGTGCAAAATGATGATGAATTTGCAAAGAAAGTGGCTCGTTTTGTTTGCAGCAATTGGCATTGTCGGTATTTTATTTGTATGGCAAACAAAAGGTTGGCAAGAACAACCAGCAGTGAAAGTGGAAGCGAATTCTAAGATAGAAGAGAGGAAGGAGAAAACAAAGGTAACAGACTCTAAACTGCAATCGAAATCGATTATAGTTGATGTTAAAGGAGCTGTGCATCGTGAAGGGGTGTATGAATTACAAATTGGAGATCGGGTGAAAGATAGTGTTGAAAAGGCAGGAGGATTTTTGCCAGAAGCAGATGTAACAAAGGTAAATTTAGCGCAGCTTGTGCAAGATCAAATGATGATTTATGTACCAAAAAAAGGAGAACAAACTGCTACTGTGAATGAATCTTCCTTGCAGGAAGGGAAAATACAAATTAATACAGCGACAAAGGAGCAACTTGAAAAAATATCTGGCATTGGTCCTAGAAAAGCAGAAAATATTATGAAATATCGCGAGCAGCACGGTCCGTTTCAAAAAGTAGAAGATTTATTGGAGGTTGATGGGATTGGTGAAAAATCGCTGGAAAAAATAAAAGATGAAATAATTGTTCCTTAAATGATTGACGACTTTTTTCTTATTTCGCTAAACTGTAAGAAGATTAAAAAGTAGGTGAAGATAATGGAACGAGTTTCTTGGGATCAATATTTTATGACACAAAGTCATTTGTTATCACTGCGCAGCACGTGTACAAGGCTTGCGGTTGGAGCGACAATTGTGCGGGATAAACGCATTATTGCTGGTGGTTATAACGGGTCGATTGCTGGCGGTGTGCATTGTATAGATGAAGGGTGCTATGTGATTGATAATCATTGTGTGCGCACGATTCATGCGGAAATGAATGCACTCCTGCAATGTGCGAAATTTGGTGCGAAAACAGATGGAGCGGAAATTTATGTTACGCATTTTCCGTGTTTACATTGCTGTAAAGCAATTATTCAAAGCGGTATTACAGCGGTGTATTATGCGCAAGATTATAAAAATCATCCGTATGCACTTGAGTTATTTGAGCAAGCCAACGTAAGAGTAAAACATGTTCCTCTTACATTTGACGTAACAACATTAGAAGAACAACAGAAAATGCAGGAGCTAAAACAGCTTTTGTCTTCGTTAGAAACGGACGAAATGACGTTGGAACAGTTGCAACAAGTATTACTGCAGGCAAAAAATATGGTATAAACCGTGAGGTGAGTACGTGTTGCGTGGGCAATGGAGCTACGTTGCAATCTCAGTTATCTTTGGGATTGCAACAGCTTATTCCTCTTTTTCTATCGTTCCTTTCCTTATATTCGGCTGTTATTGTTTAGTTTGTTTTTCTCGTACCTCTCTTCCAATACTCTCCTTGATTGTCCTCATATTTGGTCTTACGTATGTGTACGCAATCTACGTAGACACACAAAATCATTCTATGCTCTCTTTTCGTGAAACAGACGTAACAGGTACAATTCAAAGTACACCACTTATAAATGGAAATCGTCTTTCTTTTCAGTTGGGAATGGAAAGTAATGAAACAGTTCAGTTGTTTTACAAAATCCCATCTCGCAAATTAAAAGAAGAATTGAAGCAATTGCACCCTGGTATGGTGTGTGCGTTTACCGGTACTTTGAAAGAGCCGCCACTCCCTCGGAATTTTTATGCGTTTGATTATAAGGATTATTTATATAAACAGCATATTCATGCTCTTTTTGAGGTTGAATCAATCTCGAATTGTGTGCAAAAAGATATTTCCTTTATTCATTGGTTATATTCAGTGAGGCAATCAGCTATTTCTTATATAGGAGAAACGTTTTCTGGGCAGTCAGCAGCCTTTATGAATGCTTTATTGTTTGGTGATCGTCAATATATGACGTTTGAGGTAGAGGAACAGTATCAACAGTTTGGACTTGTTCATTTATTGGCGATATCAGGATCGCATATTGTTCTGTTAACTGTAATGTGTTATTTTGTATCACTTCGAATTGGTATGACACGTGAAAGTACGACGATGCTCCTACTCGTTTGTATTCCGCTGTATAAGGGGCCTCACCATCTGTTGTACGAGCATCTATAGCTGCTGTTATTGTGCTAGGAGCGCTTACGCAAGCAATCCGAGTCTCGGGGATAGATGCTTTAAGTATGACATTGATGATTATGCTTTTTTATGATCCGTATGTACTATTTGACATTGGATTTCAGTTTTCATTCGTAGGAAGTTTTCCCCTTTTATTATCTTCGTCACGGCTTCTAGCTAGTAAAAATGGTATAGTAAAAAATTCCATGTATCTTTCGGTTATTTCCCAGTTAACAAGTACGCCTATTTTACTTTATCACTTTGGGTATTTTTCTCCTTACAGTATTCTTCTTAATATGATCTATGTCCCGTTTTTATCTTTATTTGTTTTACCTATGTGCATTGTGCTTCTTATATGTATGGTATTTCTCCCAATTGTGTCGCAGTGGTTAGCTCACATATTGTCTCTATGTATACACGTTTCTAATGTGATGCTTCAAATGTGCGAAGCTTTACCGTTTATACGTCTTACCTTTGGACAAACACGGCCATTTATCGTTATGTTATATTGCATGAGTATTGTAAGTGTCCTTTTATCATGGGAGGGACTTATTTGGAGAAAATATCGCATGTTGTTTCTATCGAGCTTTTGTCTGCTTAGTATATGTCATTATGTATTTCCATATGTGAATGCAAACGGAAGTATTACTTATATTGACGTTGGACAAGGGGATGCTATTTTGATTCGTCTCCCATACAATCAAGGAACATATTTAATTGATACGGGTGGGGCACTTCCAGTAAAGAAGGAAGAATGGCAGCAGAAAAAACATGAATTTTCTGTTGGACATGACATTCTCATTCCATTTTTACAAAAAGAGGGTGTGCGAATGATTGATAAATTAATTGTGACACATGGAGATATGGATCACATGGGAGCAGCCAAAGAAATAATGCAATCCATTGCTGTGAAAGAGGTTGTGCTAGGGGAAAAAATAAAATTCTCTTTACCTGAACAACAAATAAAGCAGCTTGCTGTGCAAAAGAACATACCTATTCGAATTGTAGAAAGAGGAGACAGCTGGAAGGCTGGAGATGCGGTGTTCTCGGTATTATCCCCAGAAGGAGAAGAAAAAGAAGATAATGATCAATCTATTGTGATTTGGACAAAAATAGGAGGACTAACATGGTTGTTTACAGGTGATTTAGAAGAAATAGGTGAGAAGCGTCTTATACAATGGTATCCAGAGCTGTATGCAGACGTTTTAAAAGTTGGACATCACGGTAGTAAAACGTCATCTTCACAACAGTTTTTGGATGTAGTGCAGCCGATAAAAGCTATTATTTCTGTTGGAGAGAAAAATCGTTATGGACATCCGCATATCGAAGTGTTAGAGCGTTTAAGGGAGCGCGGAATTGAAGTGTGGAGAACGGATGAACAAGGGGCAATTTCTTACGTTTTTCAAGGGGAGACGGGAACGTTTCGCAGTAAGTTAACATATGATGAAACACAGAAAAAAAGAAGACTGCCACATGCAGTCTTTAAGAACCGATAAATTTAATGACTGTTGCGATGATAAATAATGTGGTAAAAAATCCGAATGAAACTATAAAGCCTACCCCTGAATCAGTAGCGTCGTTACGCTTACTTTGAACGTCTTTTTCAAATTCATTCATCTTTGAATCCCTCCCAACATTCCATTTTAGTATAAAATATTGTCAGAAAAAAATCTACAATTTATCCTGTTATTCGTGGGCAGTAAAAATTCTCAACTCAAGATTCTGAGAGAGCTGGGAATACCTGTCCGTAAAAGTCCGATTGGTTCAACTAACCAACAATGGAAAACACCCTCCACTGATGGAAGTTTCACTTTATCAATGCTTTTCCAAGTGTGCTAACAGTTGTCATTCATAGTTGGTAAGGCAGGTGCAAACAATAAAATCAAGGTGATCACCGTTACAAAATAAGATTCCCGGGGCTTATTTTGTAACGTTTTATATAGATCAAGGAACGGGTAGCTGCCTGTTCCTTTGCACTTGTAAAACGGTAGCTGTCACATTACTATAAGTATATAAAGTGTTAGGGAGTAGGAAATTACATGAGTGATGTACATAAAAAAATAAAGAAAAAGCAATTTGCCGCATTATATTTGTTATATGGAACAGAGGCATATTTTATAAATGAAACGCTTCAGCTTTTGACATCAGAAGCCTTACCTGAAGAAGACCGTGAGTTCAACGTTGTTACGTATGACTTAGAAGAAGCATATATAGAAGAAGTAGTTGAAGATGCAAAGACACTTCCTTTTTTTGGAGAGCGTAAAATTATCGTTGTGAAATCACCGTTATTTTTAACATCGCAAAAAGCAAAAATTGAGCAAAACGTAAAAGTTTTAGAGGAATACATTGCTGAACCTTCACCATTTTCTATTCTTGTATTTATCGCTCCTTTTGAAAAATTGGACGAGCGTAAAAAAATTACAAAGCTCTTGAAAAAAACGGCGGATGTGGTAGAAGCAAATGCAATGCAAGTACAAGATGTACGTAAATGGATTGTAAGCCGTGCGGAAGAAATGCATATTCAAATAGAGGAAGGGGCAGCTAGTTTACTATTGGAGCTTGTTGGAAGCAATGTAACGATGCTTGCGCAAGAAATGAATAAGCTCACATTATATGTCGGGATAGGCGGGGAGGTTACTACAAGTCTTGTAGCAGAGCTTGTTCCAAAGTCTGTTGAACAAAATGTGTTCGCCTTAACAGAAAAGGTGATAAAAAAAGATATTGCAGGTGCCATGCGTATTTTAGAAGGATTATTTACACAGCAAGAAGAGCCGATTAAACTACTTGCGCTTCTTGTAGGTCAGTTTCGTTTATTATATCAAGTGAAAGAACTTCAGCAGCGTGGTTATGGGCAAAATCAAATTGCATCGCATATTGGCGTGCATCCGTATCGCGTGAAATTGGCTATGAATCAAACGAATTTCTTTTCATTTGAAGCGTTAAAGCGAGTGATTCACGAACTTGCTGAAGCAGATTATAATATGAAAACAGGAAGAATGGATAAACGCCTTGTACTAGAATTTTTTCTAATGCGTTTAAATCATATTGGATAGTGGAAAAATGTTCATGTAAATAACTACATGAACATTTTTTTAGGAAAATAAAAAACGACCCAGACGGATCGTTTTTTTAAACGCTTACGCGTTTACTTGTTTCGCTAAGCGAGATTTTTGACGAGATGCAACGTTTTGGTGGATAAGACCTTTACGAGCTGCTTTGTCAAGTTTTTTAGAAGCTACTTTGTATGCTTCTTTTGCTGTTTCAAGATCGTTATTGTTAACTAAAGCTTCTACAGTTTTAACAGCTGTACGCATGTCAGATTTGATAGAAGCGTTATGTGCACGACGCTCTTCGCTAAGTTTAGCACGTTTGATAGCAGATTTAATGTTTGCCATATATTTCACCTCCCTGGTGCGATCGAGTGACTCGATACTTACATAGAACAAGTGATATTCTATCAAACGGAGAAGAGAATTGCAATAGTGAGATCGATGAAATTTCAATATAGGAAAAGAATGACTAAAAATGATTTGGGGAATTCTAATGAATATTTATTATAAGTAGTGGAGGAGATTGTATGCGTGAACCGCTTGATTTAAGTAAATATGCGATAAGAACAGATCTTGCATTAGAAGCCCATCAAATGCTGCAAGAGCAGCAAGAAGAAAAATCTGCTATTCAAGGTGTAATTGTAAAAGAGCGCGAAGAAGATGGTATTACGATTACAAAGGTGACGATTGATGAAAGTGCTGTTGAGGCGATGGGAAAGAAACCAGGGAATTATTTAACCTTAGAAGTACAAGGGATTCGTCAGCAAGATACAGAGTTACAACAAAGGGTAGAGGGGGTTTTTGCAAAAGAGTTTTCCTACTTTATGGAAGAAATTGGAATCGAAAAGGATGCGAGCTGCTTAATTGTTGGTCTTGGTAACTGGAATGTAACGCCGGATGCACTAGGGCCAATTGTTGTAGAAAATGTACTTGTCACACGCCATTTATTTAAGTTGCAGCCAGAAAGTGTCGAGGAAGGTTTTCGTCCTGTCAGTGCGATTAGACCGGGAGTTATGGGCATTACAGGTATTGAAACGAGCGATATGATTTATGGAGTCATTGAAAAAACGAAACCAGACTTTGTGATTGCAATTGATGCACTTGCTGCTCGATCTATTGAGCGAGTGAATAGTACCATTCAAATTTCGGATACTGGTATTCATCCTGGTTCTGGTGTTGGAAATAAACGAAAAGAGTTAAGTAAAGATACGCTAGGTATACCAGTTATTGCAATTGGTGTTCCAACTGTTGTAGATGCGGTTTCGATTACAAGTGATACAATTGATTTCATTTTAAAACATTTTGGGCGTGAGATGCGAGAGGGTGGAAAGCCGGCCCGTTCTTTACTTCCAGCTGGATTTACATTTGGTGAGAAGAAAAAGCTTACAGAAGAAGATATGCCGGATGAAAAAAGCCGCAATATGTTTTTGGGAGCTGTTGGTACGCTTGAGGAAGAAGAGAAGCGAAAGTTAATTTATGAAGTGTTAGCGCCGCTCGGACATAATTTAATGGTAACACCAAAAGAAGTAGATGCGTTTATTGAAGATATGGCCAATCTCATTGCGAGTGGTTTGAATGCAGCGCTTCATCATCAAGTTGATCAAGATAATACAGGGGCATATACGCATTGATTGTAAAAGGAGAAATAAGAATTGGGGCAGTTTACACGCAAATGTATCCTTCTCGTTATTAGTTTATTTCTTATAACATTAGCGGGTATGCAAGTTGCTAATAGCGGGCTAAAACGGATGAAAGGCTATAATAATCCAACATATGAGCAAATTGCTCACATAACAGGAACAGACCACGAGGATGTAGAGAGAACAATTCTTGGAGAGACATTTTCCATTGAGGAAAAACAAAAACAACTAGAAGAATTAAAAAGTTTTAATATGCTAGAGAGCATGGGAAAAGGATTGACTTTATTGGTGCAAAATGTAGTTCGCAGCATAACATATACCATTGTTGACAAAATGAAAGGTGCATTTCATTAATCCAGCTACTCTTGGACAGTAAGACTCCCACTTTAAAATTCTGAGAAGACAAAGAAGATAGGTGGGGGTTAACGTCCGTAAGAGCTCGATTGGTTCAACTAACCATCAGTGGGGGATGAAGAGAAACCCCCACTGGTGGAAGTTTCTTTTCATTTGAAGCGTAAAGAAGCGGCTATCTTACTTAAGAGTAGGGTAGCTTTTCTTCATGATAGAAAAGGTTTGTCTATTGTTTACGGATTGCATATGATAAAAGTAAGAGCACTTGCTTATAACGTTGCACCAGTTTTCATTGAATCTTTGCCCTTGTATTGATATAATCAGTGCTAGTGTATATTGGCGAGATTAGTAGGAGTGAGAAAATAGATGAATAAAGAAGAAAGAGCAAAAAGGCAGTCTAAAGTTCGTAACTTTTCCATTATTGCTCACATTGACCACGGAAAGTCAACGTTGGCAGACCGCATTTTAGAGAAAACAAATGCGTTAACACAACGCGAAATGAAAGCACAGTTACTTGACTCTATGGATTTAGAGCGTGAGCGCGGAATTACAATTAAATTAAATGCAGTACAATTAACGTATAAAGCGAAAGATGGAGAAGAATATATTCTCCACTTAATTGATACACCAGGGCATGTCGATTTTACGTATGAAGTATCTCGTAGTTTAGCGGCTTGTGAAGGTGCGATACTTGTTGTTGACGCAGCGCAAGGGATTGAGGCGCAAACATTAGCAAACGTATATTTAGCACTAGATAATAATTTAGAAATTTTGCCGGTTATTAATAAAATTGACTTGCCGAGCGCTGATCCAGAGCGCGTTCGTCAAGAGGTAGAGGATGTAATTGGCTTAGACGCATCAGAAGCTGTGCTTGCTTCTGCAAAAGCGGGGATTGGTATTGAAGAGATTTTAGAACAAATCGTTGAAAAAGTGCCAGCTCCAGCAGGTGATTCGGAAGAACCATTACAATGTATGATTTTCGACTCTTTATATGATCCGTACCGCGGTGTAATCGCATATATCCGTGTTGTAAACGGTACAGTAAAAGTTGGCGATAAAGTACGTATGATGGCAACAGGTAAAGAGTTTGAAGTAACAGAAGTAGGTGTGTTCACACCGAAAACAACGCAGCGTGAAGAATTAACAGTAGGTGATGTAGGCTTCTTAGCGGCATCCATTAAAAATGTTGGTGATACGCGTGTAGGTGATACGATTACACATGCAAAACGTCCAGCGGCAGAACCTTTACCAGGGTATCGTAAATTAAACCCAATGGTATTCTGTGGTTTATATCCAATTGATTCTGCACGTTATAATGATTTACGTGATGCATTAGAAAAGCTAGAATTAAATGACTCTGCTCTTGAATTTGAACCAGAAACGTCTCAAGCACTTGGATTTGGTTTCCGCTGTGGATTCTTAGGCTTACTTCATATGGAAATCATTCAAGAACGTATTGAACGTGAATTTAAAATTGATTTAATTACAACAGCACCAAGTGTTATTTATAAAGTATATTTAACAAACGGTGAAGACATGATAGTTGATAACCCATCTAACATGCCAGATCCGCAATCTATTGATCGTGTGGAAGAACCGTATGTAAAAGCATCTATTATGGTTCCAAACGATTATGTTGGAGCAGTTATGGAAATTTGCCAAGGAAAACGTGGTACGTTTATTGATATGCAATATTTAGATGAAACGCGCGTTACTTTGACATATGAAATTCCACTTTCTGAAATCGTATATGATTTCTTCGATCAATTAAAGTCGAATACGAAAGGATATGCATCCTTTGATTACGAGCTAATTGGTTATAAACCATCTAAGCTTGTGAAGATGGATATTTTATTGAATGGTGAGCAAGTCGATGCGCTATCTTTCATTGTGCATCGTGACTCAGCATATGACCGTGGAAAAGTAATTGTAGAAAAGTTAAAAGAGTTAATTCCAAGACAGCAGTTTGAAGTGCCTATACAAGCGACAATCGGAAATAAAGTTGTGGCGCGTTCTACAATTAAAGCGATGCGTAAAAACGTATTAGCAAAATGTTACGGCGGTGACATTTCTCGTAAACGTAAACTTCTTGAGAAACAAAAAGAAGGTAAGAAGCGTATGAAGTCCGTTGGTTCTGTAGAAGTACCGCAAGAAGCATTTATGGCTGTATTGAAAATGGATGATAACTAAACAAAAAGAAGCCGTTTGTACGGCTTCTTTTTGTTTGGGTGATTGGACTTTTATCCCGCATTAACGGGCAGTAAGACCCCACTGATGGAAGTTTCACTTTATTTTTTTAACTGACGAATGAATTCTCTCATTAATTGAGGAAGGTCATTCCATGCGTGACCAGAAATTAAGTTATTATCAACGTAGAAGCGAGTGGGTATATATTTTGCTCCGCATGCTTCTACTTCTGGGCGGCATGCAATATATGCTGTTAATTCGCGATTTTTTAAGACATCTTTAATTACTGTTAATGCAACAGCAGCGTGACATAAAATCATAATAGGTTTATTTGCTTCAAAGAAATGTTTTGCTAAACGCGGGAAATCTGGATGCATACGAATATGCTCTGGAGCACGTCCGCCAGGGATAATTAATGCATCGTATTCTTCGGGGGTTACATTTTCAAATGCGGCATGCGCTTCTAGTTGGTAACCACGTTTTTCTGTGAAAGTTTGCCAATCTTCAAAATCATGAACGACTGTGTGCAGTACATTTGTATTTGTTGGAGAAGCAATTGTGACATCAAAGCCTTCTTCTAGACAACGATAGTAAGGATAATAAGCCTCTAATGCTTCTACAGCATCCCCTGTTAATATTAATACTTTTTTAGACATCTTTGTATCTCTCCTTTACAATAGTGATGACACTTTTTATTGTAAGGAACCAAAATAAAATGTGGAAGAATGCACTTTTTGGTGACAGAGTAACTAAAAAGTAACCATTGATTCAAAGTTAGGAGATTGTCCGTGTCTGAAAACATTCGAAAAGAAATTCAAGAAAAAATACAAAACGGTGATTTTAATTGTGAAAAGGAACTAACGCTTTCTATCATTAGTGGAAAGTGGAAAGTTGTGATTTTATGGCATTTAGGTGTGGAAGGTCCACATCGTTTTAGTGAACTTCAGCGTTTATTTCCTAATATTTCTCATAAAGTTTTGTCCAATCAATTAAAAGAATTGACTGAAGATGGAATCATTAATCGGGTTGTATATCCAGAAGTACCTCCGCGTGTAGAGTACTTTATGACGGAGCTCGGTATGACACTTTTGCCAATTGTTGAAATGATGTATGATTGGGGGAAAATGCGAATGGATCAAATTCGCATAGGGTTACAGAAGTAAATAAACCTCCGAAATGCGGGGGGGGGTTATTTTTAGAAAGGTAGGAACATAGTTTGATACAAGCTGCATATATTCATATTCCGTTTTGTCAGCATATTTGTCACTATTGTGATTTTAATAAAGTATTTATTGAGCGTCAGCCAGTTGAACAATACTTGCAATATTTAGAGAAAGAAATTGTGAATACAATCAATAAAACACCTTTTGAACAAATGAAAACGATTTTTGTTGGTGGAGGAACACCAACAGCGCTAAATATGGAACAGACAGAGCAATTGCTAGATATTATTAATCGTCGTTTACGTCCGTTTGCGCCAAATTGTGAACTAACTTTTGAAGCCAATCCGGGAGATTTACCTAAAGAGAAATTGAATCTTCTACTAGAAGGTGGTGTAAACCGGATTAGTTTTGGTGTTCAAACATTTCGAGACGAATTATTGCAAAAAATTGGGCGCAGACATACGAGTGAAGATGCATTCGTAGCGATTCGTGAGGCACAGGAAGTTGGTTTTACAAATATTAATGTTGATTTAATTTATGCACTGCCGACGCAAACGATAGAAGATGTAAGAGAAACGTTAGATATTGCTTTTACACTTGGTGTTCAACATTTCTCTGCGTATTCTTTAATTGTCGAGCCGAAAACGGTCTTTTATAATTTAATGAATAAAGGAAAACTGAGACTTCCAGGAGAAGATCATGAAGCAAGAATGTATGAAATTGTGATGGATGAGATGGAAAAGCATGGTTATAAACAGTATGAAATTAGTAATTTTTCGAAAGAAGGCTATGAAAGTAGACATAACCTCACATACTGGAATAATGAAGAGTATTATGGTTTTGGAGCTGGAGCTCATAGTTATGTAAATGGCGAGCGAATTCAAAATGTGGGTCCATTAAAACAATATTTCACGAAAATTGATGAGACAGGTTTGCCATATTTAGATGTTCATGGAGTAACGGGACAAGAAAAAATGGAAGAAGAGTTATTTTTAGGGCTGCGAAAAACAGCGGGTGTTTCTAAACTGGAATTCAGAAAAAAATTCGGCGTAGAGATGAACGAAATCTTTGCAAAGCAATTACTTCATAATAAAGAACATGAACTGCTTCAAGAGACGAATACTCATATTTGTTTAACAAGAAAAGGGAAGTTATTAGGAAATGAGGTATTTCAATCATTCTTAGTGGATTAATCTAATTTTAAATTGGATCCTCCACTCAGTAGAGCGAAAAGCTAAACCGTCTGTAAGAGCCCGATTGGCTCAACTAATTAGCAGCGGAAAAGAACGCTGCTAAAAGTTTCACTGTATCCCGCTCAAACAGATGGTACATAGAGGTAAATCGAGAAGTAAAACCGTCTGTAAGAGCCCGATTGGCTCAACTAATTAGCAGCGGAAAAAACTGCTGCTAAAAGTTTCGCTTTATCTCATCACGTTTCCGTTGACAATTCAATATCAATTTTGGTAAGTTAGTAATAGATTTAGCACTCGAAACGTAAGAGTGCTAACAGAGGTGATGATGAAATGCTTACGGAACGTCAGCTCTTAATTTTACAAACAATAATTGACGACTTTATCGGATCTGCACAACCTGTCGGATCAAGAACATTGTCTAAGAAAGAAGAAATTACATTTAGTTCAGCGACAATTCGAAATGAAATGGCTGATTTAGAGGAACTCGGGTTTATTGAAAAAACACATAGTTCTTCTGGGCGCGTTCCTTCTGAAAAAGGATATCGCTTTTATGTAGACCATCTTCTTTCGCCGCAGCATTTGCCAAGTGAAGATATTGTACAAATCAAAGACTTGTTTGCTGAAAGAGTTTTTGAAGCGGAAAAGCTTGCGCAGCAATCTGCGCAAATTTTATCAGAACTCACGAATTATACGGCAATTGTTCTTGGGCCAAAAGTGAGTGCGAATAAGCTGAAAAATGTACAAATTCTTCCGCTTGATCACAAAACAGCGGTCGCGATTATTGTAACTGATACAGGACATGTACAAAGTAAGACCATCACTGTTCCGGAATCTATTGATTTATTAGATTTAGAAAAGATGGTTAACATTTTAAATGACAAATTATCAGGTGTACCGATGTCGGAACTGCATAATAAAATCTTTAAAGAAATTGTAATGGTTTTGCGCCAGTACGTTCATAATTATGATAGTGTCATGAAAATGTTAGACGGTACATTCCAATTTCCGTTATCCGAAAAAATATATTTTGGTGGAAAAGCAAATATGCTTGCCCAGCCAGAATTTCATGACATTCAGAAGGTTCGATCATTATTCACTATGATTGAAAACGAAGATGTGTTATATGATATTTTAAAGAGTAAACAGATTGGTATTCAAGTGAAAATTGGGCGTGAAAATTCTTCTGCTGCTATGGAAGATTGTAGCTTAATTTCTGCGACATACTCAATTGGGGATGAGCAGCTTGGGACAATCGCAATTTTAGGACCGACGAGAATGCAATACTCTCGTGTCATTAGTTTGTTGCAATTGTTTACAAAACAATTTACAAATGGATTGAACGGTTTGTATAAACCGAAATAAATAAAAAACTTCCACTTGTGGCGGGGTATCCCCGCTACTGGTGAGGAGTTGGATAAAAGAAATGAGGTAACTGGGTTAACGCAGTATTGTGTTAATCTTGCCTTTTTAAGGAGGTGAAAGTTGTGGAAGAGCGTAATGAACAAGTGGTAGAAGAAGTAAAAGAAGCACAAACAGAAGAAGCTGTAGCATCAGAAAATAGCGAAGAAACTGTAGTAGAAGAAAAAAGTGAAGCTGCTCTTTTACAAGCAAGAGTAGATGAATTACAAGCGAAATTGACGGAAACGGAAGGTCGCATGCTTCGTCTACAAGCTGATTTCGAAAACTATAAGCGCCGCGTTCAATTAGATAAGCAAGCGGCTGAAAAGTATAGATCACAAAGCCTTGTATCAGATATTTTACCGGCTCTTGATAACTTTGAGAGAGCAATGCAGGTGGAAGCAAATGATGAGCAGATGAAATCCTTATTACAAGGGATGGAAATGGTATATCGTCAATTGCTAGAAGCGCTGACAAAAGAAGGTGTTGAAGCGATTGAAGCTGTTGGAAAGCAGTTTGATCCGCATGAACATCAAGCTGTTATGCAAGTAGAAGATAGTGAATTTGAATCGAACGCGGTTGTGGAAGAATTCCAAAAAGGCTACAAGCTGAAAGATCGCGTGATTCGACCATCAATGGTAAAAGTAAATCAATAATTACATAAATATAGGAGGTTTCGTCATGAGTAAAATCATCGGTATTGACTTAGGTACAACAAACTCTTGTGTAGCTGTTATGGAAGGCGGGGAACCAAAGGTTATTCCAAATCCAGAAGGTAACCGTACAACTCCTTCTGTTGTAGCTTTCAAAAATGAAGAGCGTCAAGTTGGGGAAGTAGCGAAGCGTCAAGCAATTACGAACCCAAATACAATTATCTCTATTAAACGTCATATGGGTACAGATTACAAAGTAGAAGTAGAAGGTAAAGAATATACACCTCAAGAACTTTCTGCGATTATTTTACAAAACTTAAAAGCTTCTGCTGAAGCATATTTAGGTGAGCCGGTAACAAAAGCTGTTATTACTGTACCAGCATACTTCAACGATGCAGAGCGTCAAGCAACAAAAGATGCAGGCCGCATTGCTGGTTTAGAAGTAGAACGTATTATTAACGAACCAACAGCAGCAGCGCTTGCTTACGGTTTAGAAAAACAAGACGAAGAACAAAAAATCTTAGTATATGACTTAGGTGGCGGTACATTCGACGTATCTATCCTTGAATTAGCAGATGGAACATTCGAAGTTATTTCAACTGCTGGTGACAACCGTCTTGGTGGTGATGACTTTGACCAAGTTATCATTGATCATTTAGTAGCTGAATTCAAAAAAGAAAATAACATTGATTTAAGCCAAGATAAAATGGCACTTCAACGTTTGAAAGATGCAGCTGAAAAAGCGAAGAAAGATCTTTCTGGTGTAACACAAACGCAAATTTCATTACCATTCATTAGCGCTGGAGCTGCAGGTCCATTACATTTAGAATTAACATTAACAAGAGCAAAATTCGAAGAACTTTCAGCGAACCTTGTTGAAAGAACATTAGAACCAACTCGTCGTGCATTAAAAGACGCTGGTCTTTCTCCAAGCGAATTAGATAAAGTAATTCTTGTTGGTGGTTCTACTCGTATCCCAGCTGTACAAGAAGCGATTAAACGTGAAACTGGTAAAGAACCATATAAAGGTGTAAACCCTGATGAAGTTGTAGCGTTAGGTGCTGCAGTACAGGGTGGTGTACTTACTGGTGATGTAAAAGGCGTTCTATTATTAGACGTAACTCCGCTTTCTTTAGGTATCGAAACAATGGGCGGCGTGTTTACAAAATTAATCGAGCGTAACACAACAATCCCAACAAGTAAGTCACAAGTGTTCTCAACAGCTGCTGATAACCAGCCAGCAGTAGACATTCACGTACTACAAGGTGAGCGTCCAATGGCAGCGGATAACAAAACGTTAGGTCGTTTCCAACTAACAGATATCCCGCCAGCTCCACGCGGCATCCCGCAAATCGAAGTAACATTCGATATTGATGCGAACGGTATCGTAAACGTACGTGCAAAAGATTTAGGAACAAGTAAAGAACAAGTAATTACAATCCAATCTTCTTCAGGCCTTTCTGATGAAGAAGTAGATCGTATGGTAAAAGAAGCAGAAACAAATGCTGATGCTGACCAAAAACGTAAAGAAGAAGTTGAACTTCGCAATGAAGCAGATCAACTTGTATTCCAAACAGATAAAGTTGTAAAAGATTTAGAAGGCAAAGTAGATGCAGCTGAAGTAGCGAAAGCAACAGAAGCAAAAGAGGCATTACAAGCGGCAATCGAGAAAAACGATCTTGATGAAATCCGTACGAAAAAAGATGCACTTCAAGAAATCGTACAACAATTAACTGTAAAATTATATGAGCAAGCTCAAGCCGCTGCAGGATCACAGCAAGCAGAAGGCGCACAAGGCAATGCAGGCGCAAAAAATGACAATGTAGTCGATGCTGAGTTTGAAGAAGTAAAAGAAGATAAGTAATAAAATAAGTAAGATGACAAAAAGTCAAAGTCAAGCGTGCCTTGGCTTTGGCTTTTTTCACGAGTGGAGAAATGACAGGGTGTACACGAAGTCTTTTGTGTGAGAGTCCAATGTTTTTCTTTTTGCATACTGTAAGTGAGGAAACAGTGTTGCAAAGCACTTTCTTTCGATGTTAAAATTACGTTTATGTGAAAGGATTCGGGGGTTACAAACTTATGAGTAAACGAGATTACTATGAGGTGCTTGGCGTTAGCAAGGGCGCTTCAAAAGATGAGATTAAAAAAGCATACCGTCGTTTGGCGAAAAAGTATCATCCAGATGTAAGTACAGAAGAAAATGCAATTGAAAAATTTAAAGAAGTACAAGAAGCATACGAAGTATTAAGTGATGATTCAAAACGTGCGCAGTACGATCAATTTGGTCATGCTGATCCAAATCAAGGCTTCGGTGGTTTTGGCGGTGGCGACTTCGGTGGTGGTTTCGGTTTTGAAGACATCTTTAGTTCATTCTTTGGTGGTGGAGGCGGTAGACGCCGTGATCCAAATGCGCCGCGTCAAGGTGCAGATCTTCAATATCAAGTTTCTTTAAATTTTGAAGAAGCAATTTCTGGTAAGGAAATGGATATTGAAATTCCAACTGAAGATCCTTGTAATACATGTAGTGGTAGCGGAGCAAAACCGGGAACTTCGAAAGAAACATGTAAACATTGTTCTGGAACAGGGCAAGTTAGCGTGGAGCAAAACACACCATTTGGTCGTATTGTGAATCGTCAAGCTTGTAGACAATGCTCTGGAACAGGTCAAATAATTAAAGAAAAATGTACAACATGCCATGGCTCTGGAAAAATACGTAAACATAAAAAAATTAACGTTAAAATTCCAGCAGGTATTGATAATGGTCAACAAATTCGCGTGTCTGGTAAAGGGGAAGCTGGTGCAAACGGTGGACCAGCAGGGGATTTATATGTAGTAGTTCGTGTAAGAGAGCATGAATTCTTCCATCGCGAAGGTGATGATATTATTTGTGAAATGCCATTAACATTTGCACAAGCAGCACTTGGAGATGAAGTGGAAGTTCCGACTGTGCATGGAAAAGTAAAATTAAAAATTCCAGCAGGAACACAAACAGGAACAGAATTCCGTTTAAAAGGAAAAGGCGCTCCAAATGTACGCGGATATGGGCAAGGTGATCAATATGTTGTTGTTCGTGTTGTTACACCAACAAAATTAACATCACACCAAAAAGAATTGTTGAGAGAATTTACAGGTCAAGAAGACCACGATGATAGCCTATTTAAAAAGCTTAAGCGAGCTTTTAAAGGGGAATAATGGAAATGAAAAATGGAGTTGGTAAATTGTGAAATGGTCAGAAATTAGTATTCATACAACAGAGGAAGCAGTAGAAGCAATCTCGCATATTTTACACGAAGCAGGTGCAAGCGGTGTTGCGATTGAAGATCCTGCTGAATTAACAAAAGAGCGTGAACAACAATTTGGTGAGATTTATGCGTTAAATCCAGCTGAATATCCAACGGAAGGTGTACTTGTAAAAGCGTATTTTCCAAAGAATGATGCTTTGCAAGAAACAATTACAAATGTAAAATCATCCATTGATCAGTTGCCTTCTTACGGAATCGAGATTGGAGCAGCAACTGTATCTGTTAATGAGGTAGATGAAGAGGATTGGGCTACTGCTTGGAAAAAATATTATCATCCAGTGAAAATTTCTGATACATTTACAATTGTGCCAACATGGGAAGAATATACACCTTCCTCACCAGAAGAAAAAATTATCGAGTTAGATCCAGGAATGGCATTTGGTACAGGAACGCATCCAACAACAACGATGTGTATTCGTGCTTTAGAAAAAACAGTACAACCTGGTGACACTGTTATTGACGTTGGAACAGGATCTGGCGTGTTAAGTATTGCCGCTGCTAAATTAGGTGCTGCTTCTATTCAAGCATACGATTTAGATCCAGTTGCAGTAGAAAGTGCTGAAATGAACGTTCGACTAAATCATACAGAAAATGTTGTAACTGTTGGACAAAACAGTTTACTAGAAGGCATTGAAGGACCTGTTGATTTAATTGTCGCAAATTTACTAGCGGAAATTATTTTATTATTCCCAGAAGATGCAGCAAAAGTTGTTAAGCAAGGTGGATTATTCATTACATCTGGTATTATTGCTGCGAAAGAAAAAATTGTAACAGAAGCGTTGGTAAATGCCGGTTTTACAGTAGAAGAAGTGTTAACGATGGAAGATTGGGTAGCAATTATTGCGCGTAAAGGGTAAGATAGAGCTTTCCTTGTTCAAGTGTTTATTGCCCGTTTGTACGGGAGAATGTAAGCGGAAAGTCTCTCGCTGAAAGTAGTGAGGGACTTACCGTTTGTTTAGTCCAAATCATACTGTTTGGCTCTTTTCGTAAGCATTCGTTTACGAAAAGAGCTAAACTTTACTAAGGTGATATGATGCAGCGTTATTTTGTAGAAGAACAAAACATAAATGAAACGACAATTCGTATTGTAGGAGATGATGTGCATCACATCGGAAGAGTGATGCGTATGACGTCTGGTGATCACATTTATTGTTGCACAAATGGGAAAACAGCAATTTGTACAATTGCTGAAATTACCAATGAATTTATAAATGCGACTATTGTAGAATGGATAGAGATGTCAAGTGAACTACCTGTGTTTGTGACAATTGCTAGCGGACTGCCTAAAGGAGATAAGCTTGAGTTGATTTTACAAAAAGGAACTGAGCTTGGAGCAGCCGCCTTTTTACCGTTTCAAGCATCTCGATCTATTGTAAAGTGGGATGCGAAAAAAGCAGGCAAAAAAGTAGAGCGTTTTAATAAAATTGCAAAAGAGGCAGCCGAGCAGTCTCATCGCAGTGAGGTTCCGACTGTGCATGCACCTGTTTCTTTTAAAGAGCTCATCACAATGAGCAAAGACTATGATAGTTGCCTTGTTGCATATGAAGAAGAAGCAAAGCAAGGTGAAAGATCAAATTTTGCTAAAGCTTTAACAAAGTTAGAGCCAGGGCAAAAGGTACTCATTGTATTTGGGCCAGAAGGTGGTTTAACAGAAGGGGAAGTGTCTTCTCTTTCTGAACATGCTTTTGTACCTTGCAGTTTAGGACCAAGAATATTGCGGACAGAAACGGCGCCTTTATATGCGCTAAGTGCCGTGTCTTATCATTTTGAATTAATGGGGTGAATATATATGGCAACTGTTGCGTTTCATACGTTAGGTTGTAAAGTAAACCACTACGAGACAGAAGCGATTTGGCAACTGTTTAAACAAGGTGGTTATGAGCGAACTGAATTTGAGAAAACAGCTGATGTGTATGTGATTAATACATGTACAGTAACGAATACAGGGGATAAAAAAAGTCGTCAAGTAATTCGTCGTGCCGTTCGTCAAAATCCTGATGCGGTAATTTGTGTAACGGGATGTTATGCACAAACATCTCCGGCAGAAATTATGGCAATTCCAGGTGTGGATATTGTTGTCGGAACGCAAGACCGTGAGAAAATGCTTGGTTATATTGAAGAATATCGCAATGAACGTCAGCCAATTAATGCTGTACGTAACATTATGAAAACACGTGTATATGAAGAATTAGACGTACCGTATTTTACAGATCGTACGCGTGCATCTTTGAAAATTCAAGAAGGATGTAACAACTTCTGTACGTTCTGTATCATTCCATGGGCTCGTGGTTTAATGCGTTCTCGTGATGGGAAAGAAGTTATTCGTCAAGCACAGCAATTAGTAGATGCTGGTTATAAAGAAATCGTCTTAACAGGTATTCATACAGGTGGATACGGTGAAGATATGAAAGATTATAATTTGGCGGGTTTACTTCGCGATATGGAAGCGCAAGTAACAGGTTTAAAACGTCTTCGTATTTCTTCTATTGAGGCAAGTCAAATTACTGATGAAGTGATTGAAGTACTGCGCGACTCTAAAGTTGTTGTACGTCATTTACACATTCCGCTTCAATCTGGATCTAATACAGTATTAAAGCGTATGCGTCGTAAATATACGATGGAGTTTTTCCAAGAGCGTTTAGACCGCTTGAAAGAAGCGTTGCCAGGACTAGCAATTACATCTGATGTTATCGTTGGTTTCCCTGGTGAAACAGAAGAGGAGTTTATGGAAACGTTCAATTTCATTAAAAATAATCGTTTTTCTGAACTCCATGTATTCCCGTATTCAAAACGTACAGGAACACCAGCAGCACGCATGGACGATCAAGTGCCAGAAGAAATCAAGAACGAGCGTGTACACCACTTGATTGCATTATCTGATCAATTAGCGAAAGAATATGCATCTCAGTTTGAAGGTGAAGTTCTTGAAATTATTCCAGAAGAACCATTTAAAGAAGCTGATCGTGAAGGATTATATGTAGGTTATACAGATAATTACTTAAAAGTTGTCTTTGAAGGATCTGAAGAATTAATCGGTAAATTGATTAAGGTGAAAATCACGAAAGCCGGTTACCCTTATAATGAAGCACAATTTGTTCGTGTGCTAGAAGATGTATCTCCAAAAGAATCAGCAAGCGCGTAAGAGAAGAGAAAAGCATGCAAACAGTTTTGTTTGCATGCTTTTTTATTTGATGGAGAAGTTAAAATATGAAAACGCTATACTTTATGATATAATGCTGAAGATTAAGGTTGTCAGACAACTAACAAGTAACAAAATCACTGAGTATAAGTTGAGAAAGGGGCAATTTTTAAATGAACTACGCAAAATTAATTGATCATACGTTATTAAAACCAGATGCAAAAAAAGAAGCAATCGTTACTCTATGCGAAGAGGCAAAACAACATGATTTTGCTTCTGTATGTGTAAATCCAACATGGATTGAAACAGCAGCAGAAATTTTAAAAGGGACAGACGTAAAAGTTTGTACGGTAATTGGTTTTCCTCTTGGAGCAAACACACCAGAAACGAAAGCATTTGAAACAAAAGATGCAATCGCAAAAGGCGCAACAGAAGTTGACATGGTGATTAACATCGGTGCGTTAAAAGATAAAAACGACGAGTTAGTAGAGCGTGATGTTCGCGCTGTTGTAGAAGCTGCAAAAGGAAAAGCACTTGTAAAAGTAATTATTGAAACATGTCTATTAACAGAAGAAGAAAAAGTTCGTGCTTGTGAATTATCTGTAAAAGCAGGCGTTGATTTTGTAAAAACATCAACAGGATTTTCAACAGGCGGTGCAACAGTAGAAGACGTTGCATTAATGAGAAAAACAGTGGGATCAGATATCGGTGTAAAAGCATCAGGCGGTGTTCGTGACGAAAAAGGCATGGACGCAATGGTAGAAGCAGGTGCAACGCGTATCGGTACAAGCTCTGGTGTAGCGCTAGTAAGCGGAAAAACAGCAACAACTGATTACTAATTTAAAAGCGGAGGCGGCTCGTTTAGAACACGAGGACGTTGGAACTCTTGACGTAGAGGCGATTTTTGCCTCGGAGGAGAGAGTGAAACGGCCGATTGTTCTAGCCGCTGCAGCTGGATAAGATAAAAGCGGAGGCGGCTCGTTTAGAACACGAGGGTCTAGGATATTGTACCCAGATGATGAAAAAATAGAAACGAACATTTGGATAGAATAATATCGCATTGATATAGAATTTTATATCGAAATTGAACGTATCGTGAAAAAAGAAGCGCGATTGCTCTGCTTTTCTTTTATCAGATAGTTGACCTAAAAGTATAAAATGTATTATAATCGTAAAAGACATGCTGAGAAAGTGTTTCTTTTTTGCATGCTGAATTTAGGATGTAAGTGGATGTTTCGGAGGGAGGGAAAGAGAATGTCAAAAACAGTCGTTCGTAAAAACGAGTCTTTGGAGGATGCACTTCGCCGTTTTAAAAGATCAACTTCTAAAGCTGGGACTCTTGCTGAAGCAAGAAAACGCGAGTTCTATGAAAAGCCAAGCGTAAAACGTAAGAAGAAATCTGAAGCGGCAAGAAAGCGTAAATTCTAAGAGAGGGTGTAATTTATGAGTCTTCTCGGTCGTTTAAACGATGATATGAAACAAGCGATGAAGAATAAAGAAAAAGAAAAATTAACCGTTATTCGTATGGTTAAGGCTGCTTTACAAAATGAAGAAATAAAACTGCAGCACTCTCTTCTAGAAGATGAGGAATTAACAGTTTTAACTCGTGAAGTAAAACAGTATAAAGACTCCCTCCTTGAATTTGAAAAAGCGGGTCGTGAGGACCTTGTTGATAAACTGAAAAGCGAAATTCAGATTTTAGAAACATATTTGCCAGAGCAATTAACAGAAGAAGAATTGGCTGCTGTCATTCAGCAAGCTATTTCTGAAGTTGGTGCAGCTTCTAAAGCTGATATGGGCAAAGTGATGAGTGCTGTTATGCCGAAAGTAAAAGGTAAAGCAGATGGCTCACAAGTGAATAGGCTTGTTTCACAACTATTAGCATAAAAAAGCGTCTCATTTATAATGAGACGCTTTTTTATGTTTTTTTTCAATTTGGACGTGATATTACAAGCTTTTTTTTCATACATATGGGATGAGAGGGGGGTCTTCGATGAGAAAGTTGCAGCAAATGAAAAATTGGATCACTAAGCAGATAGACCTACCTGCAGATGTATTCATGGATCTGCCGAGAATTACCCTTGTCGGGCAGGTACATATTTATATAGAAAATCATCGTGGATTATTAGTATTTAGTGATAAAGAGGTGCGGCTTTTGTTAAAGCAAGGACAATTATTAATAAAAGGGGACTCTTTTGTTATTAAAACGATTCTTCCAGAAGAGCTTTTACTTGAAGGGACTATTGAGCAAGTCTTGTTTTTAGAAGGAGAAAAGAAAGATAGATAAAGTGAAACTTCCATTCGTGAGGTGCTCTTTCTCACGAATGGTTAGTTGAAGAAATCGGACTCAAACAGTCGATTAGTATTCGCCTCTTAGTTTTACTACTACCGACTGTTTGAGCGGGACAAAGTGATAGGAAAGGTGCAGGTCTTTATGGGGGACTGCGCCTTTTTCAGAAAGCTGATGGGGGCGAGCTATGAAAAATCAGTGGTTTACAAGATGGATTGGGTATGTGAAGGTGCGGATTGAAGGAAGAGGAGTAGAACGATTTATTAATGAATGTGTACGGCGTGATATTCCTGTTTGGAATGTGAAGAAAGTTGCAGATGATACACTTGTATTTTGCATGCCGCTTCGTGATGTGAAACGATTACGTTCGATTTACCGTAAAAATGAATGTAAACTGTATTTCATTGGACGTTATGGGCTGCCATTTTGGAATAAACGCTTACTTCGAAATAGTGGTTTTTTGGTGGGTTTTTTCATTTTTTTCTTAAGTGTTATCGTTTTATCAAACATGGTATGGAAAATAGAAATAACAGGGGCAACGCCAGAGACGGAATATATTATGATGAAAGAATTGGACAAAATGGGTATTAAGAAAGGGAAGCTGCAATTTCAAATGCCGAGTGTAGAGACTGTACAGCGTTATTTGACTGATAATATTAATGCTATTACATGGATTGGTTTGGAAGTGAAAGGAACGACATATCGCTTTAAAATAGTCGAAAAAAATGAACCGAAAAAAGAAAACGAACAGGTGCCGCAACATTTAGTTGCAAAAAAAGAAGCGGTTATTACGAAGATGTTTGTGGAGATTGGAAAGCCAGCAGTTATGAAAAATGATTATGTGCAAAAGGGACAACTTCTTGTATCGGGGGTGTATGGGAAAGAAGATAGCCCGACAATTGTTTCTGCTAAAGGGGTTGTATTTGGTGAAACTTGGTACAAGTCTGAAGTGGAGGTACCTTTGAAAACGACATTTCAAGTCTATACAGGGAATTCATATAGAGAACATTATCTTACTTTCGGAAACGCAAAAATAAAAATATGGGGATTTCAGCATGATAAGTATAAGCGGTCTAAAACGGAGACAGTAAGACATGATGTTAAGTTGCTCGGTTTTACACTGCCGATTGCTTATGAAAAAGCGATTGTACGTGAAGAGGAGGAAGCAAACCGTGAATATACAGAAAAGCAGGCAATTGCGGTAGCGGAGGAAATGGGACAAAAAGAATTAAAGAAAAAACTGGATGAACGTGCTATGATTATAGGGAAGAAAGTTTTGTATAAACAGGTTGAGAATGGAAATTTAAAATTATTGTTGCATTATACAGTGATTGAAAATATTGCAGAGGCTCAACCGATATCTGAATCCGATATTCAAGGAGATTGAGTAATTAATGGCTGAACAATTAGTAGAGATGAATCAACAATTGGAAAACCATAATGAAGCAATTGCTTTGTTTGGAGTAAATGATGCGCATTTAAAAGTAATTGAGAACGAACTTGAGGTATCGATTGTTACGAGAGGGGAATCTGTTCGTGTATCTGGAACAGAAGAAGCGTTAGCTCTTGTTGAAGGTATATTACAACAGCTTCTAGTTGTTATTCGCAAGGGTGTATCGATTTCTGAGCGTGATGTAATCTACGCGATTCAACTTGGCCGTCAAGGGAAATTGGCTCATTTTGAAGAGTTATATGAAGAAGAAATCTTTAAAACAGCAAAAGGTAAGTCCATCCGTGTGAAAACGATAGGACAAAGGCAATATATTTATGCCATTAAGAAGAATGATATTGTTTTTGGAATGGGACCAGCAGGTACTGGCAAAACATACTTAGCTGTAGTAATGGCTGTTCGTGCATTAAAAAATGGTTATGTGAAAAAAATTATTTTAACAAGACCTGCTGTTGAAGCTGGAGAAAGTTTAGGTTTTTTACCTGGGGATTTGAAAGAAAAAGTGGATCCGTATTTACGCCCTCTTTATGATGCTCTTCATGATGTGCTTGGGCAAGAACATACACAAAGAATGATAGAACGCGGTATCATTGAAATTGCCCCGTTAGCATACATGAGAGGACGAACACTCGATGATGCGTTTGTTATTCTAGATGAAGCACAAAATACAACAGGAGCGCAAATTAAAATGTTTCTAACGCGTCTTGGATTTGATTCGAAAATGGTTATAACGGGAGATCCATCCCAGATTGATTTACCGAAAGGTGTGAAATCTGGTCTTTCTATTGCAGCGAATGTATTAGACCGTGTACCTGGACTTTCGTTTATTAAACTTGAGCAATCGGATGTTGTTCGTCATCCGCTTGTACAGCGCATTATTGAAGCATATGATAAAATGGAATGATCCTGCTTGTAAGGATCATTTCTTTTTATCCCGCTCAAACAGTCGGTAGTAGCAGAGCGAAGAAGAGAAAGCCAACCGACTATAAGAGCCCGAATGGAAGTTTCACTTTATATCAGGAGAGGAGAAGGTATTGTAATTATGTCAAGGTTTCAAGAAGTTGCTAAGTGGTTTCGCAATACACAACATTCGAAAAAACTGAGCTGGATTTCTTATGTTTTAGTAGGAGCGGTGCTATTTTTTGCGCTGATGAATAATGTAAAACCGGAACAATTAGATGTCAAAATGTTATCTATTTCAAAAAAGACAATCCATTCTCCTGTTAAAATTGAAGATAAAGTAACGACAGAAAAGAAGAAGAGAGAAGCGGCTCAAAAGGTCGAGGATCAGTATACGTATCGAAGTGAATATAAACAAAACCGGATTGATGTTGTGAATTCGGTCTTTGATGCAATTAAAGAAGTGGATTCAGAGGCAAATGCTTTGGCACCAAATGCGCAAAAAACCTTGTCGACTACAGAGCGATTGGATAAGTTAAAAAAGAAATTGCCAACGGATTTAACGAAAAGTTTGTCTGATCAAGTGTTATTGCAATTTTTAAATGCGACAGAAGATCAGCTTCTTGTGGCGAGGGAATCAACCGTCACAGCTGTCAATAATTTAATGAGTTATCAAATTAAAATGAATGAAGTGGATCAGTTTAAAGATCGTATTACTAACGAGTTAAAAAACGTATCTGTTAGTAACGAATTGAAACAAGCAATTACCGCACTTGGTCAGTATGCGATCGTACCAAACTATTTTTACGATTCGTCTGCTACGAAGGAACGGAAGCAAATGGCGATGGATCAAGTGGATCCTGTCTATATTTTACAAGGTCAAATTCTTGTGAAAGAAGGCGACACAATTACAAGAGAAGTGTATGAACAGTTGAAGTTAGTAGGATTACTAGATCAAAGTAATTCATTTCAACCATTTTTGGGACTAGCTATTTTTATTGGTGTTCTTCTATTTTTTATGCATCAGCAATTTGAGGCGTTTTTAAAGCCGAAAAGAGAGGACAAGCCATATATTTTAGCATATACAACAATTGTCGCGATTACAGTTGTTTTAATGAAAATTATTAGTTTGTTTCAAAAGTTAGAATATGCCGGTATTGCTTATATTGCTCCGGTTGCAATGGGAACTATATTAGTGAAGCTGATGATTGGTGATCGATTTGTTTTTATAACAAGTGTGATTTTTTCAGTGTGCGGTAGTATTTTATTTAATGAAGAGGTAACGAGTACACTTAATTATTCAGTTGGGATTTATGTATTGCTTAGCTCGCTTTCTGTTAGCGTTTTCTTGCGGGAAAAAAATCGTCGTACAATGTTGCTGCAAACTGGGATACTTGTATCTATTTTAAATGTGGTTGTATTAGCAGCTTTATTGCTACTGCGCAATGGAAACTTTTCACCGATTGAGATTGGAACACATTTATTAATGGCAGCAGCATCTGGGATTATTTCATCGGTTTTAGCAATGGGGATTTTGCCATATTTAGAAAGTGGCCTTGGTCTTGTTTCTAGTATGAAGTTGGTGGAATTAGCAAGTCCAAATCACCCATTGCTTCGCAAAATTTTATTAGAAGCACCAGGAACGTATCATCATAGTGTCATGGTCGCAAATTTATCAGAAGCGGCATGTGAAGCTGTTGGGGCGAATGGTGTGCTAGCACGTGTAGGAGCATATTATCATGATATCGGAAAAACAGTGCAGCCGCATTTCTTTATTGAAAATCAAATGGGAATCTCAAATCCCCATGATCGATTGGACCCTGAAACAAGCAGAGATATTATAATTTCCCATGTTACAAATGGAATAAAAATGTTAGAGGAACATCATATTCCACAAGAGATTATTGATATCACGGCGCAGCATCATGGAACTACTTTGTTAAAGTATTTCTACTATAAAGCAATACAAGAGGATAAAGAGAAGTACACAGAAGAGATGTTTCGTTATCCAGGTCCAAAAGCAACATCAAAAGAATCGGCAATTGTCGGTGTTGCTGACAGTGTAGAAGCGGCAGTGCGTTCTATGAATGCACCAACACCGGAGCAAATTGATAATCTTGTTCATAGTATTATTAAAGACCGTCTACAAGATGGACAATTCAGTGAATGTAATTTAACATTTAAAGAACTGCAAATTGTGGAGAAAACATTATGTGAAACATTAAATGGAATTTTCCATTCTCGGATTAAGTATCCGAAATTATCAGAAGAAAAGGTGAAGTAAATGGGGTTAATAATTGACTTTTTTGATGAAACGGAAGAAGTAAAAGAAGAGTATGTTGACATGATTCAACAGTTAGTTGAAAAAGCAGCAGAGACAGAATCTGTAGAAGACGGAGCGGAACTTTCAATTACATTTGTAAATAATGAGCGCATTCAAGAAATTAACCGTGAATATCGTGATAAAGATCAGCCAACAGACGTAATCTCTTTTGCGATGGAAGATATGGGCGAAGGAGAAATGGAAATTGTCGGTGTGGAAATGCCCCGCATGTTAGGCGATATTATTATTTCTATTCCGAGAACGAAAGAGCAGGCTGAAGAATATGGCCATTCTTTTGAGCGTGAGCTTGGTTTTTTAGCGGTGCATGGCTTTTTGCATTTACTTGGTTATGATCATATGACAGAAGAAGAAGAAAAGGTTATGTTTGGAAGACAAAAAGAAATTCTCGATGCTTTTGGATTGGGTAGATGAAAAAAGGAAAACTTATAAACAGTTTTCGCTATGCATTTGCTGGAATTTTCTTTTGTCTTCTCCATGAACGAAATGTACAAATTCATTGTTTAGCAACGTTCATTGTTAGTGGTCTTGGTTTTTATTTTCATATTACGAAAATAGAATGGCTTATTTTACTTTTGACAATTGGGGGTGTATTTGCACTAGAAATCGTTAATACAGCGGTGGAGAAAACGGTTGATTTAGTAACGACTGAGGTGAAACCACTTGCTAAAATAGCAAAAGACGCAGCAGCAGGCGCGGTGTTATTTTTCTCGATTATTGCCGTTGTAATTGGTGCTATTATCTTTGGACCGTATATGATATAGTTGCATTCCAAAGATTTTTATCTTTTCATATTGTAAATGGAAAGGAAGAGAAACTGTGAACAGCAAAGAATTAATTCAGGAAGCAATCGAAGCGCGTAAACAAGCATATGTACCGTATTCTAAATTTCAAGTAGGTGCTGCCTTATTAACGACGGACGGGAAAGTATATCGTGGTTGTAATGTTGAGAATGCATCATATGGTTTGTGTAACTGCGCGGAAAGAACAGCGCTATTTAAAGCGATTTCGGAAGGAAGTACAGAATTTACTGCAATTGCAGTTGTAGCGGATACAAAACGTCCAGTACCTCCTTGTGGAGCGTGTCGTCAAGTTATGGTAGAATTGTGTGAGTCAAATACAAAAGTGTATTTGACAAATTTAAAAGGTGACATACAAGAAACAACAGTAGGAGAATTGTTACCAGGAGCATTTTTAGCGGAGGATTTACATGAATAGAGAAGGTTTTAAATCAGGTTTTGTCTCTATTATTGGGAGACCAAACGTTGGGAAATCAACATTTTTAAACCGAATTATCGGTCAAAAAATTGCGATTATGAGTGATAAACCACAAACAACACGTAATAAAATTCAAGGTGTGTACACAGAAAATGATGCGCAAGTCATATTTATTGATACACCAGGTATACATAAACCAAAGCATAAGCTTGGCGATTTTATGGTTAAAATGGCTCAAACAACAATAAAAGAAGTAGACATTGTTTTGTTTATGGTCAATGCAGAGGAAGGCTTTGGACGTGGTGAAGAGTTTATCATTGAAAAATTGCAAGAAACGAAGCGACCAGTATTTTTAGTAATTAATAAAATTGATCAAGTTCATCCAGAGGAGCTGCTTGGACTTATTGATAAATACCGTACGTTATATGATTTTGCTGAAATTGTGCCCATTTCAGCATTAGAAGGAAATAATGTGGATGCGTTAATTGGTGCGATTAAAAAATATTTACCAGAAGGCCCGCAGTATTATCCGGAGAATCAAGTGACAGACCATCCGGAGCGCTTTATAATTGCAGAACTTATTCGTGAAAAAGTATTGCATTTAACACGTGAAGAAGTGCCGCATTCCGTTGCGGTTGTTATTGATGCAATTCAAAAGCGTGAAGGCGGGGCAATTTATGTTAATGCAACAGTCATTGTAGAACGTTCATCACAAAAAGGAATTGTGATTGGGAAACAAGGAAAGATGTTAAAAGAAATTGGAAAAAGAGCACGCATTGATATTGAGTCGCTTCTTGGTTCAAGAGTATTTTTAGAGCTGTGGGTAAAAGTGCAGAAAGATTGGCGTAACAAAATGTCACAGTTACGTGACCTTGGCTTCCGTGAAGACGAATATCTATAAAGTGAAACTTCCATTCGTGAGATGTTTTTCTTCACGAATGGTTAGTTGAACCAATCGAGCTTTTACTGCCCGCAAATAGTGGATAAAAACTGTATATTTTAGAAAAAATTTTCTCACATGAAAATGAACAAAATGGGTCATTTTAATAACAAAGAAAGAAATTGGATCACATGCACGCTTACTAAGAAAGGTGGATTCTTATGTTAGATTTTACCTGGAAATTTTTCTCGAAAACAGGAAGCATTGAAACGTATCTGCTCTTGAAAGAAATGGAAAAAAGTGTAGAGGATGAAATGCATCAGCATGATGAAATATTAGTAGAGCTAGATTCTCCAATTTCCTAACCCATTTTGTTCGAACCCTGGATGGTGACGAACATGTTTCAAAAAATTGAGGGAATTGTCATTCGAACGATTGATTATGGAGAAACAAACAAAATTGTAACTATATTTTCCCGCGAATTAGGAAAAGTTAGCGCAATGGCCAGAGGAGCTAAAAAACCTAAAAGTAGACTGGCATCCATTTCTCAATTATTAACTCACGGCCATTTTCTTATTCAAATGGGTTCTGGTTTAGGGACATTACAGCAAGGTGAAATTATTTCTTCTATGCGAGAAATCCGTGAAGATTTATTTTTAACTGCTTATGCGTCATTTATTGTTGAATTGACTGATAAAGCCACAGAAGAGAAAAAACATAATCCGTATTTATTTGAAATGTTATATCAAACGTTGCATTATATGAGTGAAGGGGTTGACCCGGAAGTTTTAGCACTAATCTATCAAACGAAAATGTTGCCAGTTTTCGGGCTTAATCCATACTTTGATACATGTGCGATTTGTCACCAGTCAACAGATTTTGTCGCCTTCTCTGTTAGGGAAGGCGGCTTTCTTTGTAAACATCACGCTGAGCAAGATTCGTATCGTATTGCAATTGGAGAAGCTGTTCACAAGCTGTTGCGGTTATTTTATCATTTTGATTTAGCGCGTCTTGGAAATGTATCTGTTAAAGAAGACACAAAAAAACAAATGCGCACAGTATTGAATATGTACTATGATGAGTATTGTGGGATATATTTAAAATCAAGACGCTTTTTAGACCAGCTTGATAAATTTCAAATATAGTGGACCAAATGAGGTCTTTTTTACATACTTTCTTTTTCGAATGATATATTTAGTATATAATATTTAAGAGATAGTATAACTCTTTTCGTTTTGTAATGAAGGTGGTGATTATCATAGAACTGAATAAGCGCCAAGAACATATCATCCAGATTGTAAAAGATAACGGTCCAATTACAGGAGAAGCGATTGCTGAGCAATTAAATTTAACGAGAGCAACGCTTAGGCCAGATTTGGCTATTTTAACAATGGCGGGTTATTTAGAAGCACGTCCGCGTGTTGGATACTTTTATACCGGGAAAACAGGTGGACAATTGCTTTCTGAGGCAGTTAAAAAAATTATTGTACAAGATTATCAATCTAGGCCGGCTGTGATTGATAAAAACGTTTCTGTATATGATGCAATCTGTGCAATGTTTTTAGAAGATGTCGGTACTTTATTTATCGTTGACCAAAATACATTGTTAGTCGGTGTTGTTTCTCGAAAAGATTTGTTAAGAGCAAGTCTAGGAAAGCAGGATTTAACATCATTACCGGTAAATATTATTATGACAAGAATGCCGAATGTTACGATGTGTCGTAAGGAGGATAGCTTGTATGATGTTGCAATGGGTTTAATAGAAAAGCAGATTGATGCCGTTCCGGTTGTGAAGGACACGAAACAAGGATTAGAAGTTGTCGGTCGCATCACAAAAACTAATATTACGCGTGCATTCGTTGATTTAGTGAATCATGAGTAAGTGCAATTCGTTTAAAGTGAGGTAATGCAATGAATAGTAAAATCGTATATGTCGTATCTGATTCGGTTGGAGAAACAGCTGATTTAGTTGTTCGAGCGGCGATGGGACAATTTCCATTTGCTCCGGATATTAGACGTGTACCGTATGTAGAAGATACAGGGACATTAAAAGAAGTTATTTCTATCGCCAAAAGTAATGATGCTCTTATTTGTTTTACGTTAGTGAAGCCTGATATGCGAAAATATTTACGGGAAGAAGCGGCACAAGAAGGTGTAGAGGCTTATGATATTATCGGTCCTCTTATCGATCAAATTGAAGAAGTAACAGGGCAAATCCCAAGGTATGAGCCAGGGGTTGTACGAAAGTTGGATGAAGAGTATTTCAAAAAGATTGAAGCGATTGAATTTGCTGTGAAATATGACGATGGTAGAGATGCGCGTGGTCTTTTAAAAGCTGATATCGTATTAATTGGAGTGTCTCGTACATCAAAAACACCACTTTCTCAATATCTTGCACATAACAAGCGATTAAAAGTTGCCAATGTTCCTCTCGTACCCGAAGTGGATCCGCCGGAAGAATTATATCGCGTGCCGAAAGAAAAATGCTTTGGTTTAAAAATAACGCCCGATAAATTAAATCATATTCGCAAGGAACGTTTAAAATCTCTTGGATTAAGTGATGGAGCAAGTTACGCCAACATTAATCGTATTAAAGAAGAGATTGAACACTTTGAACGTGTAGTGAATAAAATCGGTTGTCCTGTTATTGATGTATCGAATAAAGCGATTGAAGAAACAGCAAATATTATTGTGAATGCAGTGCAAAACCGACAGAAGTTTTAGCACATTTACCAAAGGTGAATGTGCTTTTTTCACTCAATTATGAAAAATTAATTGACATGTAGCTAAGTTTAGAAAAATATATTATAATAAAAAATTGTGATAAAAACATTCATTTTACGTTTAGACTTTAATTTTTCAGAATAAACTAGGGATAGGATTTGTGAAGGGAATACTTTTACGTAAAATCGACAAAAATCTGAACAAGAAAACACACATTATGGAAGGATTCACAGAAGGGATGTAGAATAGAGAAATATGCAAAACATCACTAAAATTTTTGTTGATGCAGATGCATGTCCAGTGAAGGAAGAAATTTGGTTTATCTATCGCATCCTACGCCCATTAGTCAAGAAGCCAAGAAGGAAATTGGGTATATGTAGATTCTGCACAAGACGAGGTGGATTTTTACATCTATCAAGGTGCAAAAGCAGGAAATCTCGTTATCACACAAGATATGGGACTTGCTGGTCTTCTCGTCAAAAAAGGAGTATACGTATTATCTCCGCGCGGCACAATTGTGACCGATGAGCATATGGATACAATTTTATATAATCGATATGTATCTGCGAAGTTACGTAGACAAGGAACCTTTACAAAAGGGCCAAAATCATTTTCTAAGTGTGATCGATAATGTTTTTTGTCTAGTTTAGAAAAAATATTGTCGAATTATAAAGGAATTCTTTAGTTTGTATCGAATACAAAATACGACACGGAGATGGAGTTATGGGGAACAGAATTCCCGAGGAAGTTGTAGAACAAATTCGTACATCGTCTGATATTGTTGAAGTGATTGGGGAATATGTGCAGCTTAAAAAACAAGGTCGAAATTATTTTGGGCTTTGTCCTTTTCATGGCGAGAACTCACCGTCGTTTTCTGTTTCTGCTGATAAGCAAATTTTTCATTGCTTCGGATGCGGAGAAGGGGGAAATGTTTTTTCCTTTTTAATGAAAATAGACGGACTGTCTTTTGTGGAAGCTGTACAAAAATTAGGTGAGCGAAATGGAATTCCTGTTGCTAACTTTACATCAGACTTAGAGCAAAAACAAAACATATCTGATGATAGTATGATTATGTTGGAAGCTCATGAGCTTTTGAAAAAGTATTACCATCATCTTTTAGTAAATACAGAAGATGGGAAACAATCGCTTTCGTATTTGCTAGAGCGAGGTATTACGAAAGAAATGATTGCAAAATTTGAAATTGGGTATGCCACTCCTGCTTGGGATGCAGCGGCGAAAATCTTGCAAAAGCGAGGATTCTCACCAGCTGTTATGGAACAAGCTGGTTTACTTGTTCGCAGTGAGAAGGATGGCAGTTATCATGATCGTTTTCGTGGACGAGTTATGTTTCCAATTCATACACTGCAAGGAAAAGTAGCTGCTTTTAGTGGACGGGCATTAGGAGATGATACTCCTAAGTATTTGAATAGCCCAGAAACGCCTATTTTTCATAAAAGCAAGCTACTATATAATTTTCATCAAGCAAGGCCATTTATTCGAAAACGAGGGCAAGTTCTTCTCTTTGAAGGATATGCGGATGTTTTAGCAGCTGTGAAAAGTGGAATTGAAGAATCTGTTGCAACAATGGGCACTGCTTTAACTGAGGAACAGGCGAAGCTTCTGCGGCGTAATGTTGAAACTGTTGTTCTTTGCTATGATGGTGATAAAGCAGGACAAGAAGCAACAATGAAAGCAGGACAATTGTTATTGCAAACCGGTTGTGAAGTGAAAGTTGTCTCTATGCCAGATAAATTAGACCCTGACGAATATGTACAGCGATACGGGACAACACAGTTTCAGAAACTTGTACATGCAAGTATAAGTTTTGTTGGATTTAAAATAAATTATCTTCGTTTAGGGAAAAATTTGCAAGATGAATCTGGAAAAGAAGCTTATGTGAAAAGTGTTTTAAAAGAGTTAGCGTCATTGCAAGATGCAATGCAGGCAGAATCGTATTTGAAGGCATTGTCACAGGAATTTGCTTACTCAATGGAAACACTACTTGGGCAATTGCACCAATATCGCAAAGAACAAAAGGTACAGCAAAAACAGACAAAGCCAATTTCGCAGCCTTCTCAAATTGTTCATGCGAAGCCGAAATTTTCTGGTTTTGAAAGAGCTGAAAGAGAGCTTATTTATCATATGTTGCAAAGTGTAGATATCGCTTTTCGTATCGAGCCTCATATAGAAGATTTTCATACGGAAGAACATAAAGGGATTTTATATGAGCTATACGCATATTATGAAAAGGGAAATGAACCGTCAGTCGGAAACTTTTTAAGTTGGCTTTCTGATGAAAAGTTAAAAAATATTGTAACCAATATTTCAACAGATGAAATGATTAATCCCGAATACTCAGAAGAATTGCTTCAAGGTAACGTAGATGCTTTACGTCGGCATAAGCAAAAAATAAAGAAAATGGAAAATATTTTTACGCTCAAGCAAATGGAAAAAGAAGACCATTTGGCAGCAGCGCGTTTTTTCCAAGAGTATTTACAAAAGCGAAAAGCAAGAAAATAGCTTTTTGTATAAAAACTTATTATAATCATTGTTTGTATCTCGCGTAAGGAGGGGAACAAATGGCTGATAAACCAGCTCGTTCTAAACAAATTGAAACTGATATAACACTTGAGCAAGTGAAAGAGCAACTCACAGAGCTCGGAAAAAAACGTGGCGTTCTTACATATGAAGAGATCGCAGAACGCATGAGCGGATTTGATATTGAATCCGAACAAATGGATGAATATTATGAATATTTAGGTGAACAAGGAATTGATTTAGTTGGCGACAGCGATGAAGATCCAAACACGCATCAATTAGCCAAAACAGAAGAAGAGTTTGACTTAAATGATTTAAGTGTACCGCCAGGTGTAAAAATTAATGACCCTGTGCGCATGTACTTAAAAGAAATTGGTCGTGTTGACTTACTATCTGCTGAAGAAGAAATTGCCCTTGCAAAACGTATTGAAGAAGGCGATGAAGAAGCGAAGCGTCGCCTTGCAGAAGCAAACTTACGTCTTGTTGTAAGTATTGCAAAACGTTATGTTGGCCGCGGTATGCTTTTCTTAGACTTAATTCAAGAAGGGAATATGGGTCTAATTAAAGCAGTTGAAAAATTTGATTACCGCAAAGGGTATAAATTTAGTACGTATGCAACATGGTGGATTCGCCAAGCGATTACACGTGCAATTGCGGACCAAGCAAGAACAATTCGTATACCAGTTCATATGGTTGAAACAATCAATAAATTAATTCGTGTTCAACGTCAGTTATTACAAGATTTAGGTCGTGAGCCGTCTCCTGAAGAAATCGGTGAAGAGATGGATCTGGCTCCTGAAAAAGTACGCGAAATCTTAAAAATTGCACAAGAGCCAGTATCTCTTGAAACGCCAATTGGTGAAGAGGACGACTCTCATTTAGGTGACTTTATTGAAGACCAAGAAGCAACATCTCCTGCAGATCATGCAGCATATGAGTTATTAAAAGAGCAATTAGAAGATGTATTAGATACATTAACAGATCGTGAAGAAAATGTTCTTCGTCTTCGTTTCGGCTTAGACGATGGACGAACTCGTACGCTTGAAGAAGTTGGAAAAGTATTCGGCGTTACGAGAGAGCGTATTCGTCAAATTGAAGCAAAAGCGCTTCGTAAATTAAGACACCCAAGCCGTAGCAAACGTTTGAAAGATTTCTTAGAATAGAGATTTGTTTAAAGTTTACTTCATTAATATGGAGTAAACTTTTTTCTTTTGTTAATTTTTGTTAAAATTTAGCTATCGAAAGCAATTACAATTCTTGTAATTTATTTTACAGAATTGTCTTTTGATTTGCAAATGGTCATTTTTCGATTTTTCGATTAATTTCGTGTATTCCTAGCAAAAATGTGTGGAAAATATAACTGTTTATGATGAGAAAAGTGGATATTTATCAAAAATTTACGTGATTTTGTAGCAGAATAATTGATAGAATATATGGAATATTTTTAACTTATTATAGTTTGGTCTTTTCTGGTAGAGCGTTTTCAAGTACAATAGAAATGACTGAATCATCAAATTATTAGGGGATATAGAGGGGGAAAAAGAAAAAATGAAGCGTAATCCGTTAATTCCATTTGCTCTTATTGCTGTATTGGGAATTGTTATTATGTTTGTATTTTCATTTCAAGGCATGCATAAATCAAAGGAACTAGCTGAAGCGAAGAAACACGGGGGAAAAACGACACAAACAGCAGCAAAGCCTGAAGAGATTGTAAAACAAAGTTGTACAAGCTGTCATGGTGATCAGTTGCAAGGGGCAGTTGGTCCTAATTTACAAAAAGTTGGCGGCAAGCTTTCAAAAGATCAAATCCAAGAAGTTATTTTAAAAGGAAGAGGAAATATGCCAGCAGGTATTATTCCGGCGGATCAAGCATCAAAAGTTGCGGATTGGTTATCGAAGAAAAAATAATATTTTATTACATAGATAACTCTTTGCGCCTAAGCGAAGGGTCTTTTTTTGTTCCGTTATTCGTGGGTAGTAAGTTCTCACCTCGAGATTATCCCGCATTAACGGGCAGTAAGACCCCACCTCAAGAGGCAGAGAGAACTAAGAAGATAGGTGGGGATAAAAAAATCCCCACTGATGGAAGTTTCACTTTATTATGTTTGCTTTCTGTTTGCCTTCTTTTTAAAATAGGATAAAGATAATCGTAACAAAGCAATGTGAGGACTACATGAAACAATTATTTTTTGATATATGGATAAATTGGGAGAAAGGCTTTCGAAAAATAAATGCTTTGTAAGGGAAGAGAAATGATTTATTCCCTTGCAACAACGACTATAAATTCTTTATCATGGAGACAGACTGAAAAGAGAAGGAGTAATTGAAACAAATGAATGAAGTAAAGCTTTCAAAACGATTAGAAGAAGTGGTGCTTGAAATTCCAACAGGTTCCACTGTTGCAGATATTGGTTCGGATCATGCTTATTTACCTTGCTATACGATTTTACATAATATTGCCACACAAGCGGTAGCGGGAGAGGTTGTAGAAGGTCCGTTCCGTTCTGCTCAAGCTACAGTAGCAGAGTGCGGATTGCAAGATAAAGTGAACGTACGTAAAGGGAATGGCTTAGAAGTAATCGCGCCAGGTGAAGTAGATGTAATTACAATTGCAGGTATGGGTGGTGCGTTAATTCGTGATATTTTAGAGAATGGAAAAGAGAAGCTTATTGGTGTAACTCGTTTAATTCTACAACCTAATATTGCTGCGCATCATATTCGTGAATGGTTTATTGAAAATGGCTGGGAATTAATAAAAGAAAAAATTGTAAAAGAAGACGGGAAGATTTACGAAATTTTAGTAGGGGAACAGGGCAATACCCTTGCACCGTACAATGAGAAAAAAGAAGAAGCTTTATTAATGGGACCATTTTTAATGAAAGAGAAAAATGAAGCGTTTGTAGAAAAATGGGAGAGCGAGCGAAAAAACTTTAAAAATATTTTCAAGCAATTAGAACTTGCGACAGAGACAGAAGATACAAAAGCAAAGCGTGCAGAAGTGTTAGAGAAGATACGTATGATTGAGGAGGTTTTATCGTGAGTAAAACGCCGAATGGATATGAAATCATTTCTTTATTTGAAAGTATGTACCCAAAACATTTAGCAGTCGAAGGTGATAAGGTTGGATTGCAAATTGGGGCATTAAATAAATCGGTAGAGAATGTTTTAATCGCTCTTGATGTAACGGAAGGCGTTGTACAAGAAGCGATAGAAAAAGGGGCGAATTTAATTATTGCTCATCACCCGCTGATTTTTAATCCATTAAAAGTAATTCATACAGAGCAAGCATACGGACGTATTATTGAAATGTGTATAAAACATGATATTGCGGTTTATGCTGCTCACACAAATGTGGATATCGCAAAAGGTGGTGTGAATGATTTACTTGCAGATGCTTTAGGGCTGCAGGAAACGGAAGTGCTTGTTCCTACTTATGCAGAAGAAATGAAAAAGCTAGTTGTATTTGTTCCTTCTTCGCATGCAGAAACAGTACGTCAAGCGATTGGTGACGCAGGAGCAGGTCATATCGGCAATTATAGCCACTGTACGTTTAATAGTGGGGGGACTGGTACGTTTCTGCCGCAAGAAGGAACGAATCCGTATATCGGAGAGACAGGGCGTTTAGAACAGGTGGAAGAAGTTCGTATTGAAACAATTATCCCGGCTTCCTTGCAGCGTAAAATCATGAAAGCAATGCTAGGGGCACATCCGTATGAAGAAGTTGCATACGATATTTATCCGCTAGAGAACAAAGGTGAAACATTAGGGCTTGGGAAAATTGGATATTTACCACAAGAAATGACATTACAACAGTTTGCAGCGCATGTGAAGGAATCCCTTGAAGTGAAGGGAGCTCGCGTTGTTGGGAACTTACATGATACTGTGAAGAAAGTAGCGGTACTTGGCGGGGATGGAAATAAATATATAAAGCAAGCGAAGTTTAAAGGAGCAGACGTATATGTAACAGGAGATATGTATTATCATGTTGCGCATGATGCGATGATGTTAGGGTTAAATATTGTAGACCCAGGGCATAACGTGGAGAAAGTGATGAAAAAAGGCGTGCAAAAACAATTACAAGCAAAAGTAGATGAGAGAAAGTTTACTGCGCGTATTCATGCTTCAGAATTACATACCGATCCATTTACATTTGTATAAAATGCAAAGTAAAATCCGTTATCTCATAAGATAACGGATTTATTTGTATTATCTCGCTATTTGTGGGAGGATTACTGCCCGTAAAAGCCTGATTGGTGAGATCTTTCCATCAGTGAGGGGAACCTCACTGATGGAAGTTTCACTTTATTTTGCCTTTACTTTTGGTAAGATTTTTTGTAATGGTACGTTTCGCTTACGCTCCCACGTTGCAGGATTTGTTGGATCGTACTGTTCAAAAAATGCGATTACTTCTTTTGTAATAGGTGTTGGTGTAGAAGCGCCTGCAGTAATAGCGACTGTTTCTACGCCTTGTAGCCATTCTAATTGAATTTCACTTACATCGGCAACGCGGTATGCTTTTGTGCTGGCAATTTCTTCAGACACTTGTGCAAGACGGTTAGAGTTATTACTTTTTGGATCGCCAACAACAATTGTTAAATCAGCAGCAGTTGCTTGTTTTGCGACAGCCTCTTGACGCACTTGCGTAGCAAGGCAAATCTCTTTATGAAATTCTGCTGTTGGAAACTTTTCTTGGATTTTCTCCATAATATGTTGAACATCCCATTGACTCATCGTCGTTTGATTTGTGACCAAAATTTTATCAGTTGGAATGGTAAGTGTTTCAAGATCTGCTGCTTTCTCAATGAGATGGACAATATCTGGAGCAATCCCAACTGCACCTTCAGGCTCAGGATGTCCTTTTTTACCGATATAAATAATATGGTAGCCTTCTTCTTTTTTTGCCTCAATTAAGTCGTGTGTTTTTGTTACGTCAGGACATGTCGCATCAATTGTTGTTAGTCCTTTTTCTTTTGCGCGTTGCTTTACTTCAGGAGATACACCGTGAGCTGTAAAAATAACAGTTCCAGTCTCAATTTTCTCTAAAATATCTAAGCGGCTTGGGCCATCAAGCGTAATAATGCCATCTTCTTCAAACGCGTCTGTTACGTGTTTGTTATGGACAATCATCCCTAAAATATAAATTGGTCTTGGTAAAGTTTTATCAAGCGCTGCATTGCGCGCGATGACCATCGCGTCTACAACACCGTAGCAATAGCCGCGAGGGGAAATTTTAACAATTTTCATGTAATTAATCCGCTCCTTTAAAAAAGGATTTGTTTTATAAAGTCAATCCTTTTTATTATAAAGGAGAAGGAGGCGGATGACAAAGAAATGTTACACATATAATTTTGGTTTAGGAGTAGTAGGTTGTAAGGTTTCTACGTTTGCATCATCTCCAAGTGTGATTTGAGAAGTAAGTGGCTTGCTTGTAATAGGTATTTGTTTAGGTGGAGTGGGAGGTATTATTTCGACTTCTTCTGTTTGTTTTTCCTCAGTACTTTTTCCAGATGTAAGTATTTTCATTATGTTAGGAATACTACGGACGATCGGACCATATTGTTGCACGACAGGTCCAACAGATTGGGCCATTTGGACAACTTTTTCAACGTTGTTTAGCATTCCAGTGGGGTTTGAAATGAAGTTAGTGAAAAAACTGCCAATTCCACTAGGTGCACTTCCTGCAGCTCCTCGTATTTCGTTTGCTATCCCTCGTGTTTCATTTGGTGCTATCATTTGAGGTTGCATCATTCTTTGCTGTGGCTGCTGCTGCTGCATATATGGATTGTTTTGCTGGTATGGTATATTTGAGTACGTTTCCGTTTGTCTATAAGGGGGCATCATATGCATATAATCTGCAGCTGGTTTCTGTTTTTGAAACAATTTTGCAAGAAATCCTTTCTTTTTAGGCATCATCGGTTGCATACCCGGTGACGGTTGCATACCCGGTGACGGCTGCATACCTGGTGACGGATACATCGTATAAGGATAGGGAGGCTGACCGTACATTTGTTGATATGGAGGAGATTTCATACGCATTAGGAAATCCTCCTTTCTTCAATTTGGTAATATACACCACAATATGCAATTGACAGTAAGAAGGTTAGTTTTTCCTCTGAAAAGCTAAACTAAAGATAGATTTTACTGGTAGATTTCGATATAATGTTAACTTGACTGATTAATGAACGCAGTAGAAATAAGGAAGAAGGTGGAATGTATGACAGTGCAAACATTTACACAGTATAATTTTCAACCATTTTTAATAGATGCAATTCGTGAATTACGTTTTTCAGAACCGACAGAAATTCAACAGAAGATTTTCCCGGTCGTGAAAAAGGGCATTAGCATTATCGGGCAATCACAAACAGGATCTGGAAAAACACACGCGTATTTACTTCCAACGTTAAATCGTATTGATGCAAGCCGAGAGGAAGTACAGCTCGTAATTACAGCTCCAACTCGTGAATTAGCACAGCAAATTTATGAAGAAATTGTAAAGATAACAAAGTTTTGTGAAGAAGACAAAATGATTACAGCACGTTGTTTTATCGGTGGGACAGATAAACAGCGTTCAATTGAAAAGTTGAAGAAACAACCGCATGTTGTTGTCGGAACACCTGGCCGTATTAAAGATTTAGTGGAAGAGCAAGCGCTATTTGTACATACGGCTTCTGTTATTATTGTCGATGAAGCAGATTTAATGCTTGATATGGGCTTTATTCACGATGTGGATAAAATTGCAGTGCGTATGCCGAAAAATTTACAAATGCTTGTTTTCTCAGCGACAATTCCGCAAAAGTTAAAACCATTTATGAAGAAATATATGGAGAATCCAGAGCATATTCATATTAATCCGAAGCAAGTAGCGGCAGTTAATCTTGAACATCATCTTATTCCATCAAGACATCGCAATAAAGTTGAACTTGTGAAAAATATGTTACTGCAATATCAGCCGTATTTAGCGATTGTGTTTACAAATACAAAGAAAATGGCTGATCAAGTAGCTGATGGCTTAGCAGAGCGCGGTTTAAAAGTTGGTCGTATTCACGGTGATTTATCCCCTCGTGACCGTAAGAAAATGATGAAACAAGTTCGTGATTTAGAATTCCAATACATTGTAGCCACAGATTTAGCAGCACGTGGTATTGATATCGAGGGAATTAGTCATGTTATTAACTATGAAATTCCGTCCGATTTAGATTTCTTTATTCACCGTGTTGGTCGAACTGCACGTGCTGGGTACTCTGGTATTGCAGCAACAATTTACGATCCGGCTGATGAAGAAGCATTAGATACTTTAGAGAAGCAACGTCATATTGAATTCCAACATGTTGATTTGCGTGCAGGCGAGTGGATTGAATTAGGACCTCGTCGTCGTCGTCAAAGTCGTAAGAAACCGAATGATAAATTAGATGCTATGGCGCAAAAAGTTGTGAAGAAACCGAAAAAAGTAAAACCGAACTACAAGAAAAAACTTGAATGGGAACGCGAAAAAATTAAGAAAAAATATAGCAAAAAGAAAAGATAAGGGATTCCTTATCTTTTTTTGTGGAGAAGTTAGCAGTGTCAGGTTTCTACAAATTATGCTATCATTATAGCTATTGTATTTATAAGAGGTGATTACATGTTGAAAATTGGATCTCACGTTTCGATGAGTGGAAAGAAAATGCTATTAGCGGCAAGTGAGGAAGCTGTATCCTATGGTGCAACAACGTTTATGGTTTATACAGGGGCACCGCAAAACACGAGAAGGAAACCGATTGAAGATTTAAATATAGAAGCTGGACGTAAACATATGGAACTTCATGGGATTGAAGAAATCGTTGTTCATGCACCTTATATTATTAATATTGGTAACACAACGAAGCCTGAAACATTCCAACTAGGTGTGGATTTTCTTCGTATGGAAATTGAAAGAACATCAGCATTAGGTGCTGCAAAACAAATTGTGCTTCATCCAGGAGCGCATGTTGGAGCAGGTGCGGATGCAGGAATTCAAAAAATTATTGAAGGATTAAATGAAGTGTTAACAACTGATCAAACGGTGAACATTGCGCTAGAAACAATGGCTGGAAAAGGAACAGAGTGCGGGCGCAGCTTTGAAGAGCTTGCTAGAATCATTGATGGTGTAACACATAATGAGAAATTATCTGTCTGCTTTGATACTTGTCATACACATGACGCTGGTTATGATATTGTTAATGATTTTGACGGTGTTTTAAACGAGTTTGATAAAATTATAGGTATTGATCGTTTGCAAGTATTGCACATTAATGATAGTAAAAATGAGCGCGGTGCTAGCAAAGACCGTCATGAGAATATCGGCTTCGGTCATATTGGTTATAAAACATTGCATCACATTGTGCATCATCCACAATTACAGCATGTACCGAAAATTCTTGAAACACCATATGTAGGTGAGGATAAACAAGATAAAAAGCCACCGTATAAATTTGAAATTGAGATGCTGAAAAACGGTATGTTTGATGAAGAGATTCTTCAGAAAATTAAAGGTCAATAAAAAAGGGGAGAACCCCTTTTTTATTTTGTTAATTTTTGGAATATAATATTGATTTGCTGTGCAGTAGCAGGAGAGGTAACCTTTGCAATTTGTTTTAAAAGTTGCAATCTTTCTTGATTATCATAAATATTAATATGTTTTCCTTGAATTAATGTAACGATTTTGTCTGCTTGTTCGCTTGTAATAGATACTCCATATTCTGTACTATATTTTAATAATTCTTTAGAAGTCATGGTGTTTAATTTTTTGTTTACAAACTGTTGAATGAGGTTCATGGTGCTGCCTCCTTTGTTTTGTCCTCATATCCGAATATATGTAGAATATGCTTGTATATATTCCAAAGCAGGCTGTTTTCTCATCAGAAAAAGAAGAGTATGCTATAATAAAAGAATAAGACTATATAAAAATCATTTAAGGAGGTAACATGGAAAAAAAACAGCATAGAAAAGAAAGTATAATTCATCTTTTGTATCGTCTTGTTATGATTGTAATAGGTGCTGGCTGTGCAGCAGTTGCACTCGAACTATTTTTAATTCCAAACAAAATTATTGATGGTGGTATTATTGGTGTTTCCCTCATATTAGATTACCTTACACCAAATATTTGGTGGCTAAGCTTTTCCACTTTAGTTGTAATCCTCAATTTACCATTTATGTACTCAGGTTATAAGCAAATCGGAAAAACATTTATGTTATCTTCAGTTTTTGCCGTTGTATGTTTAGCTTTCATTGAGTCAACATTACATTCTATTCAGCCCTTTACGACAGAGCCGATTTTAGCTACTGTCTTTGGCGGATTAATTTTAGGTGTTGGTGTTGGACTTGTAATTAGGCATGGCGGTTCATTAGATGGAGCGGAAATTCTAGGTATTTTACTAACAAAGAAATTACCGTTTTCTGTTGGTGAATTTGTGATGTTTATGAATATTTTCGTCTTTTCTTGGGCGGCATTTGTGTTTGGAGTAGAACAAGCAATGTATTCTGTTATGACATACTATATTGCCTTTAAAACAATTGATACAGTAATTCAAGGTTTAGATGAAACAAAAGCAGTTATTATTGTATCAGACTATTATGAAGAGGTATCAAATGCAATTTTACATCGGCTTGGTCGCGGAACAACGAAGTTGGTTGGGAAAGGTGGCTATACGGATAAAGAAAAAGAAGTCATCTATGCAGTTATTACTCGTTTAGAGGTAACGAAGCTCAAATCGATTGTTCATGAAGTAGATGAAAAGGCTTTTATTACCATTATGAATACGCAAGAAACAAAAGGTGCAAAATTTAAATCAGCAATTCACTAAAAGCAGAGTGATTTTCTCTGCTTTTTGCTATAATAGTAGGGTTGTCTAAAATGAGAGGGATATTTTAGGACAGATTGGTTTACAAGTCCTAATGAGCTATAATATAATTCAAATAGAAATAAATCGGAATCATTCTGGATTAAAATAGGTGAGATATAATGGAATATATATTAGAAATCGAGAATTTAACCTTTCGTTATGAAGAGCGAAATGTGTTAGAGAACATTCAATTACAAGTTCCTAAAGGAGCTTTTTTAGGTTTAGTAGGCCCAAATGGATCGGGAAAATCTACATTATTGAAATGTATATTAGGTATTTTAAAACCGAAGCAAGGAACGATTCGGTTGTTTAGTGTCGATAGTAAAAAGTTTAAAAATTGGAATAAAATTGGATATGTTTCACAAAAGGCAAATAGCTTCAACTCTGGATTCCCAGCAACTGTATTTGAAGTTGTTTCGATGGGACTTGTTTCTAAAAAAGGTTTGTTTCGTTTTTTATCAAAATCTGATAAAGAAAAAGTAAGACAGGCTATCGACAATGTTGGAATGAGTGATTTTGCAACTCGGAATATTGGAGAGCTTTCCGGAGGACAACAGCAGCGCGTCTTTATTGCAAGAGCACTTGTCAGCGATCCAGAGCTATTGATTTTAGATGAACCGACAGTAGGTGTAGACGTAAAAAACGTTGAGAGTTTTTACGAAATGCTTGCACACTTAAATAAGAAATTAGGAATTACACTTATTCTTGTGACGCATGATATTGGCGCGGTAACAGAAAAAGTGACGCATGTGGCTTGCTTAAATCAGCATTTACATTTCCATGGAAATGTAGAGACATTCCGAGAGTTAGAAGATGCTGAAATGTCGTTGTTATATGGTCATCATGTTCATCGTTTAGAGCATGATCACGAGCATCACGGGGGGATACGATGATACAGGATTTTTTGCAATATGACTTTTTACGAAATTCTTTATATGCTGGAATTTTAATTGGAATTGTTGCCCCGCTGCTAGGTGTTTTTGTTGTAATTCGTCGTTTATCATTCATTGCTGATGCGTTAAGTCATGTTACGTTGTCAGGTATTGCAGCGAGCTTATTACTAGAAAAAACAGTATTTACCGGTGGCTTTTTAAATCCATTATATATGGGAATGGTATTTTCTATTGGCGGTGCCTTACTCATTGAAAAATTAAGAACGGTATATAAACATTATCAAGAATTAGCAGTTCCAATTATTTTATCAGCTGGTATTGGAATTGGTGTTGTGTTCATTTCGCTTGCGAATGGATTTAATACAGATTTATTTAGTTATTTGTTTGGTAGTGTGAGCGCGGTAACAAGCGGCGATTTACTCATTATTGGATTGGTTGCTATTGTTGTGCTCGTTGTTATCATTTCATTATACAAAGAACTGTTCTTATTATCTTTTGATGAAGAATATGCTGTAGCAACAGGTTTGCGTGCAAAATGGATTCACTTTATTTTTATTATTTTAGTTGCACTTGTGATTGCGGTTTCGATGCGTGTTGTCGGTATTCTTCTCGTTTCATCGTTAATGACATTACCAGTTGCAGCGAGTATTCGCATTGCGAAAGGATTTAAGCAAACGATTTTTTACTCTATTGTATTTGGGGAAATTTCGGTAGTCGGAGGTATGTTAGCTTCTTATCAGCTTGACATCGCTCCAGGTGGTACAATTGTTGTGTTAGCAGTTCTTATTTTAATTGGTGCAATCTTATGGGAGAAGAAAAAAACTGCGTAAAGTAGGGATGATTATGAATCTTACAGAAGCTTTACACCTTATGAAGGAGAAAGGCTATAAACATACCGGAAAAAGAGAAGAGATGCTTCGCCTATTTGCGGCTCACAATAAATATTTAACAGCGAGAGATGTTTTAGCTAATATGAAAGATGATTATCCGGGATTAAGTTTTGATACCATTTATCGCAACTTAACTGTATTTGTAGAAATTGGTATTTTGGAACAGACTGAATTAAATGGTGAAAAGCATTTTCGCTTCAAATGTTCTACTACAGAACACCATCACCATTTCATTTGTTTAGATTGCGGGGGAACGAAGGAAATTACATCGTGTCCAATGGAACTAATGAATAAAGATTTTAAAGGATTTGAAGTAACTGGGCATAAGTTCGAAATATATGGACGCTGTCCGAAGTGTGCACAATAAAAAGCTTGTCAGTTTTGAAACTGACAAGCTTTTTTATTAGAATTTTTTCACCTTATTTTTCTTGTTTTGCCGCATATTCTGCTGCAATTTTATCAATTTCTTTTTTTAATTCTTCTACCATTGTTTCTTCTGGTACTTTACGTACAATTTCGCCTTTACGGAAGAGTAGACCTTCTCCGCGTGCTCCGGCAATCCCGATATCAGCTTCACGTGCTTCACCAGGACCATTTACTGCGCAGCCAAGTACCGCAACTTTAATCGGTGCTTTAATTTTTGAAATATACTCTTCTACTTCATTTGCGATGCTAATTAAGTCAATTTCAATACGTCCACAAGTTGGACAAGAGATTAATGTAGCAGCGTTAGAAGCAAGGCCGAATGATTTTAATAGTTCACGTGCTACTTTTACTTCTTCAACTGGGTCTGCACTTAACGAAATACGTAGTGTGTTACCGATGCCTTTGCTTAAGATAGCTCCAAGACCAGCTGCACTTTTTACAGTTCCAGCAAATAAAGTTCCAGACTCTGTAATACCAAGGTGTAATGGGTAATCGAAAGCACGTGATGCTTTTTCGTATGCTTCAATTGCTAAGTTCACATCGGACGCTTTCATCGATACGATGATATCGTGAAAATCTAGATCCTCTAAAATTTTAATGTGATGCAATGCGCTTTCTACCATGCCATCCGCTGTTGGGTATCCATATTTTTCTAAAATGTGACGTTCTAATGAACCTGCATTTACACCGATGCGAATTGGAATACCGCGTTCTTTTGCAGCATTTACAACTGCTTCAACTTTATGGCGGCGACCGATGTTTCCTGGGTTGATACGAACTTTATCAATACCGCCTTCAATTGCTTTTAATGCTAGGCGATAGTCAAAATGAATATCAGCAACAAGAGGGATATTAATTTGTTTTTTAATATCAGCAATTGCGTTTGCAGCGCGCTCATCTGGAACGGCTACACGGACAATTTGACAACCTGCTTCTTCTAAACGTTTAATTTCGGCAACTGTTGCTTCCACATCATGCGTTTTTGTTGTTGTCATACTTTGTATAATTAATTCATTATTACCGCCGATTGTTAAATTTCCAACTTTAACAGGACGTGTTTTTGTACGATGAGTTATTTCATTCACGAATAGATCGCTCTCCTTATAAAAGAAGTTTCTTATTTTGTAGACAAATACATTTATATTGTATGCATTATTTGTCTCGTGAAGCCAAATGTCTAGCTTCACTTTTTCTATTGTATCAGCGCTTTGCTGCAATTGACAAGAATTATGTGATACTATTATGGATAGAGAGGGAATTTGTATTTTTTCCCAATTTGTAATTTTGCAGGAGATTCACTTTGGTTTAATCCTTTAAAATCTGTAACAACCTTTTCAATAGAAGGGATTTTTTTTTTGTTAATTTCCTCTGTAATGGATAGAACGGTATCGCCTGTTTTTACTTCAATGATTTTATATTTTGTTGATGATATATTTTCTTTTTGGTCGTTCTTTGAAGCTTTAGCCGAAGTTTCTTTTGTTTTGGAATATGTATGAAGTAACGGTAAAGTGCCGATTGTCATATCGTAGTACAAGACGTAACCGAGAACAAGCAACAATAAGACACCACCAAGTCTTTTCATATTTCTTCACTCCTTTGTAGAGAAATATATGCTTGTCCAAAAAAAAAATGCCTGGAAGGCATTTTTTATAGTGAATTTTTTTCTTTTGGTTTTGGTACTTCTTTTATTGTTAAATAAAGAACAATCAGAACAACGGTAATAAATAGAAACAACGAGCCTGGGACGTTAATGTTTAACAAATCCATTATCATAAAGAATATAGTTGGGATTGTATAGCTGTAGGCAGTTAATGTCCAAATTTGTTTGTACGATAGTTTACGCTGTCCGCTCATTGCAGAGCCGATAAATGCTAATAGCGTAACGCCAAGGAATGTAATGAAGAGCTGGAATAAGTAAATAAGTATTCCGATAACGAACATAGCAACTGGATATATGCTATCGACAAATGAAACTAATTCTTGAATATCTTTCTTTTCAAAAGTCGTATTTCCTAAGTCACTATATGGAAATGATTGTGTTTTTTGTTCTGCTGTTGAAATCACTTTATCTTTTAAGATGAACACACCATCTCGGTTGGGATATGCACTTGCATCCGTTGCATTTGGATCAAATACAAAAATAAAATCTGTGTCATCTTTTACAATGGGTTTGTCGATGTCTGCGTGAAGTTCGCCATTTTCAATTTTAAAATCAGGTACATCTTTTTCGATAGAATGATTAACCAGACTGATGCCATCTTGAATGAAACTTCCAAATAGAATCGTTTTTGGAACGGTAGCAAGTAAACATAGCAACATTATGTAAAGAATCGTTTTTCCAATTTTTTGAAAACGAAAAAGTGCCATCTCTTTTGGTGCATATAAACTTTTAAACAATTGCGTAAATATGGACATGAATTCACTTCCTTCTTTTAAATATATTGATTTACCATCTCATTGTAACGTACGTTTCTAAAGAATCACAAGATATATCATGTGTGATATGAAAATACAATTGACACATTTCTTTTTATTATGGTAAATTTATCTTACATTTTTATATATACTTATACATTCCATGGTAGTTTAGCTGACTAGAGCATACAGGATGCCTTAGTAGTTATTCGTATATATTGTGGACCCTTAGCTCAGCTGGTTAGAGCAGACGGCTCATAACCGTCCGGTCGTAGGTTCGAGTCCTACAGGGTCCATACCCATTTCATATATTGATACATAACACATAGGCTTCCTTATAGAAGGAAGCTTTTTTTACAAAATGTATGAGCATTTCGTTTGAAAAGAAATGGGAAATTTGCTACTTTAATGTTAGCGAGGCAATACGTTAAATTTGTTTTCAGCCCTATGTAATTAGGGTAAAATGAATTTGTATGCCGAGTCATTATCGGCAAATACATACAATGGGAGGAATATAACAATGGCAAAACATGAATTACCAAATTTACCTTATGCGTATGATGCATTAGAACCTCATTTTGACAAAGAAACAATGAACATCCATCATACAAAACATCACAACACATACGTAACAAACTTAAATGCTGCATTAGAAGGACATGCGGAATTAGCAGAAAAAAGCATTGAAGAATTAGTTGCAAACTTAAACGAAGTGCCAGAGGCAATTCGCACAGCAGTACGCAATAACGGTGGTGGACATGCAAACCACTCTTTATTCTGGACAATCCTTTCTCCAAATGGCGGCGGACAACCAGTAGGTGAACTTGCAGGCGCAATTGAAGCAAAATTCGGCAGCTTTGATGCATTTAAAGAAGAGTTTGCAAAAGCAGGCGCAACTCGCTTCGGTTCTGGTTGGGCATGGCTTGTTGTAAACAATGGTGAATTAGAAGTAACAAGCACACCAAACCAAGATACTCCATTAATGGAAGGTAAAACTCCGATTTTAGGACTAGACGTTTGGGAGCATGCATACTACTTACATTACCAAAACCGTCGTCCTGACTACATCGGTGCATTCTGGAACGTTGTAGATTGGAACGCAGTTGAAAAACGTTACCAAGACGCAAAATAATTATAATTGTAAAAGCTAGGAGATGTTTCTCCTAGCTTTTTTTGTTTTCTCACACCGGTCCGATTGGTAGAGCTCCCATCAATGGAGAAAAACGCTCCATTGAAAGAAGTTTCACTATCCCCCGCTCAAACAGACAATAGGAGGACTTACAGGGAAGGAGAGAGCAAATCGCCTGTAAGAGCCCGATTGGTTCAACTAACCGTCAATGGAGAAAAACACTCCAGTGACGGAAGTTTCACTTTACCCCTTCTTCTTTACATAATTGTGTTCTTCTTTGGAAGACTAGAACATGAAGTAAAGGAGAGTTCATATGAAATGGAAACATTTAATTGGCGATGTTGAGGTGAATCGTGACTTAGTATTATTACTCATAATTGGCGGGTTATATGCGTTGGCTATTTCGTTGTCGAATACGTTTGTTAATATTTATTTATGGAAACAAACGAAGGACTTTGTGAATATTGGCCTTTATAATTTAGCAAGCGTTGTTTTACAACCACTGACATTTCTTGTTGCTGGAAAATTAGCGAAACGAGTAGATCGTACGATTTTGCTCCGAATTGGTGTGACAACATTAGCTATTTTTTTTATTGTTGTATTACTAACAGGAACAAATGCTTCGCAGTATATTTTACTAATCGGCAGTTTACTTGGAATAGGATATGGATTTTACTGGCTCTCATTTAATTTATTAACATTTGAAATTACAGAGCCGGAGACACGTGATTTTTTTAACGGATTTCTCGGATTGCTTAGCTCATTTTCGGGCATGATTGGTCCAATTGCATCCGGATTTATCATTTCGCGTATGGAAAAGTGGAGTGGTTATACATTCGTTTTTTTTCTGTCTTTAACCTTATTTACTATTGCAGTTGTTGTCAGTTTTTTTCTTACAAAGCGTGAATGTGAAGGGCGTTATGAACTTGTTGAAGTAATGAAAGAGAGAAAGAATAATAAAAACTGGGGAAGAATTACACTTGCTCACTTTTTTCAAGGTTTGCGAGAAGGTACATTTATATTTGTTATTTCTGTATATGTGTATTTGGCTTCTGGAAGCGAATTAGCGCTAGGAAAATATGGACTTGTGAATTCTGCTGTTTCTTTCATTTGCTACTATTTAGTAGCACGTGTATTGAAAAAAGAATGGAGAAAAAAAGCCATTTTACTCGGTGGAATCATTTTATATGCAGTTGTATTTTTAGTTGTCTTTCATGTTACGTATACGAAATTGCTCATTTATGCAGCTTGTATTGCTGTGGCGTATCCAATCCTGCTTGTTCCATACGGTTCGATGACATATGATATAATTGGTAGAGCCAAACAAGCAAAGGAGCGGCGAGTGGAATATATTGTTGTTCGTGAACTATGGTTAAACGGAGGAAGAATTTGTTCCGTGTTAAGCTTCTTACTAGCGGTTTCGTTATTTCCGGCAGAAAAAAGCTTGCCTGTTTTATTATTAATATTGGGTGCTGGACATTTACTCATCTATTTTGCAATTCGAAATGTCAAATACGATGATGAAAAAGTGCATTCTACAGCGTTAGAAGTTGTACAAACGACTCAAAATACAACCGAAGGAGAAGGTTAACTTCTGCCCTATTTTATGTTAAAATAATAAAACGTATATGACAGTAGCGAGGACACCTGAAGAAGGTGTCCCTTTCCGCTTGCATAGCTGTTGGCAGAGGGGGTTCGTATGAGCAAGAAAAAGAAAAAGAAGAAAGCCACGATTCCGTTTCGATTAAATGTGTTGTTTTTTTGTGTGTTTTTACTGTTTTCGACAATTATTGTCCGCTTAGGAATGGTACAGATTGTACATGGTGAAGATTATAAAAATGAAGTAGATAGGAAGGAAAACTTAACGGTAAGTACCCCTGTTCCACGCGGAAAGATTTATGACAGGTATGGTCGTGCGGTTGTAGATAATACACCACTTCGAACGATTACGTATACAAGAATGAAGGGGTCGAAACCTGAAGAACGTTTAGAAACCGCAAAACAACTTTCGAAACTGATTGATGTACCGACTGATAAGTTAACAGAACGAGATAAAAAAGATTATTGGATGCTGTTAAATCCAGAGCGAGCAAAAGCAAAAATTACGAAAAAAGATGAAGCGGATTTGAAAGCGAAAAAGATTGACGATAAGCAACTGGCGCAGCGTCAACTCGACCGTATTACAGAAGCAGAATTAAATGAATTAACTCCACAGGATTTAGAAGTGTTAGCAATTAAGAGTAAAATGGATAGCGGTTATACAATGACGCCGCAAATTATTAAGAAAGATGCTACACCTGAAGAATATGCTGTAATTAGTGAGAACTTAGAAAAGTTGCCAGGGGTAGACACTACGGTTGATTGGGATCGTAACTATGCTTATGGTGATATGTTCCGTACTGTACTTGGCGGTGTAACGAGTTCTGATGAGGGATTACCGCGAGAGAATCTAGATTACTACTTAGTTCGTGATTATGATCGTAATGATCGCGTCGGAAAAAGTTATATTGAACAGCAATACGAAGACGTGTTACATGGTACAAAAGCAGAAGTGAAAAATATTACAGACTCAAAGGGTAATATTATTGAAACAGATTACGTATCTAAAGGAGAAAGTGGAAAGAATTTAACTCTGACTATTGATATGGAGCTGCAAAAGCAGGTTGAACAAATTATTGAGGAAGAAATGAAAAAAGCGAAAGCTTCAGGCGAAGCGGGCTATATGGACCGTGCGTTCGTTGTTATGATGAATCCGAAAAACGGAGAAATTTTATCAATGGCTGGTAAACAATTTGTGAATGAAAATGGACAACCTACTATACAAGATTATGCACTTGGCACCATGACGAGTTCATATGAAATGGGTTCAACTGTAAAAGGAGCAACTGTTTTGACAGGATATCAAACAGGAGCAATTCAACCGGGAGAAGTACTTGTTGATGAACCAATCAAACTTAAAGGTACGCCGGTGAAAAAATCATGGAAAACAATGGGGCCAATTAATGATTTAACAGCCCTGCAACAATCTTCAAACGTATATATGTTTAAAACAGCGATGAAAATCGCAGGTGTAGATTATGTTCCAAATGGTACATTAAGTATTAAACCAAAGGACTTTGATACAATGCGTTATTACTATAGTCAATTTGGTCTTGGAGTACCAACTGGAATAGATTTACCAAATGAAGTGTCTGGAGTAAAAGGACTGGAAGGAAAACCAGGGAACTTACTCGACTTAGCAATTGGACAGTATGACACATATACACCGCTTCAATTGGCGCAATATGTATCAACGATTGCGAACGGTGGTTATCGTATGAAGCCGCAGGTTGTAAAAGAAATTCGCAGGCCGACTTCCAAACCGGAAGATTTAGGTCCAGTAGTAGAATCGATGGAGCCGGTTGTTTTAAATCGGATAGATATGAAAGATGATTATATTAAGCGCGTCCAAGAGGGCTTTAAAATGGTAATGCAAACACAGAATGGAACAGGTCATTCTGCTTTTGCTAATGCGACATATGATCCGGCTGGAAAAACAGGAACGGCACAGGCAGCTTATGCTGGTCCAGATCAAAAAGAAGTAAGAGCACAGTTAGGTCAATCGCCAACTACGTATAATTTAACGATGGTTGGATATGCGCCGGCATCTGATCCGGAAATTGCATTTTCTGTTGTTGTTCCGTGGATGACCAATGATCACAATCCAATAAACAAAAATATTGCACGCCGAATTACGGACGCATATTTCGATTTGAAAAAGCAAGAAACTAGCGGACAAGCTGGACAACCAGCAGATACTACGAAAACAAATCAATAAGGATAAAAAATATGTGAGATTGGCACACTATCTGTGAAGATAGTGTGCTTTTTTTTATGTGTGCTGCATATAGTGATGACAGAAGTGTACAAGCTTATGGAATAAGGGTTGTGTTTTCGTAAATAATGAATGAAATGGGATTTATCCCGCATTAACGGGCAGTAAGACCCCCCACTGATGGAAGTTTCACTTTATCACGTTATTCGCAGACATTAAGACTCTCACCTCAATATTCAGAGAAAACAAAGAAGGTAGGAGGGGAAGCATTCACTGATGGAAGATAGGCTGCAGATGCATAATTACTTGTTCGTTAACGCATAGGAAATGTTGATATTTACGAAACTTTTACAAACTGTTAAAACCGAGTTAATAGTGCGGCATAATTGCTTGTTCGTTAACGTATAAAAAATGTTGATATTTACAAAACTTTTACAAACTATTAAAACCGAGTTAATAGTTCGGCATTATTCTTATATGTGTACTTCTGTTATCAGAAGGCCCCTAGGAGGAAATATTACGTGAAACGTAATAGAACATACACCATGGTTATATTATCAATATTTTTTTTATCTGCTCATACGTTACCTATTTCTGCTGCGAATATTGTAGGGGAAGTACAAATTGATGGATCTTCTACAATTTTTCCGATTATGGAAGCAGTAGCAGAAGAGTATACGAAAAGAGAACCCTCTGTAAAAATTTCCATTGGTATATCTGGAACAGGGGGAGGATTTCATCGTTTTGGAAAAGGCGAAGTGGATATGACGAATGCTTCTAGGCCAATGAAAAGAGAAGAAGAGAAACTTGCTAAGAAGCATCATATCACGTATACGCCACTTCAAATTGCTTATGATGGTCTTACACTTATTGTGAATCGTGAAAATACGTGGGCAGATAATCTTACAATAGAAGAATTACAAACAGTATGGAGTGAAAGTGGCACAACGAAAAAATGGTCACAAATTCATCCGAAATGGCCGCAGGAAACGATACAATTTTACGCACCAGGGGTAGATTCTGGTACGTACGATTATTTTCAAAATGTAGTGTTACAAAAAAAACTCATAACAAAAACAGTAACGTTATCCGAAGATGACAATGTTCTGATAAGAGGTGTTATGAGTAATAAACACGCAATTGCATTTGTTGGATATGCATACTATGCCGCGAATCGTGATAAAGTAAAGGCCGTGAAAATTAACGGTATTGCCCCAGCGAAAGAAACAATTCAATCCGGGGCATATAAGCCGTTGTCTAGGCCGCTCTATGTATATGTAAACAATTCTTCTATTCGAGCGAAAAAAAGCGTTGCGAATTATGTATCTTTTATGATGAAGCACGCAGGAGAGCTTGTAGAGGAGATTGGATATGTGAAGCTACCGCAATATAAATATAATCAACAGCTGCAAATGTTAACAGAAATATAAAAATAATGTCAGGATGGAGAGGGGTTTTCATCTTTGGCTCGTAATGATAAGAGTCGCGTTACGGTTTCTGTTCAACATTTGATTGAAAGAAATATAGGCAAGCGAAAGAAAGCACAGCGAATCAATCAAATGGTTCCTTTCGTACTACGAATAATCGCCAGTATTTCTATTGTTACAACGATAGGAATTATTGTAACTTTAGCAAATGAAACATTTATGTTTTTTGAAAGAGTATCAATGGTTTCCTTTTTTACAGAAAAAGAATGGCTTCCTTTTTTTGAAAATCCTAAGTTTGGTATTTTACCGCTTATATATGGAACTATGCTTGTTACTATCATTGCAATGGTTGTTGCGATTCCGATTGGATTAGGATGTGCAATATTTTTAAGTGAATACGCTTCTAGTGCAGCAAGAAAGGTATTAAAACCGGCATTAGAACTGCTAGCAGGGATTCCGACAATTGTATACGGTTTTTTTGCTTTAACAGTTGTTACACCGATTTTGCAGCGCGTCGTTCCGGATTTACAGTTTTTTAACGCACTTAGTCCAGGGATTGTAATTGGTATCATGATGATTCCAACGATTGCATCTCTTAGTGAGGATGCGATGCGTGCTGTTCCGAATCAGGTGCGAGAAGCTTCCTTTGCGATTGGGGCCACTCGTTTTGAAACGGCAAAGAACATTGTATTACCAGCAGCTTTTACGGGAGTTGTAGCAGCGATTGTGTTAGCCGCCTCAAGAGCAGTTGGTGAAACGATGATTGTTGTCATTGCGGGCGGTTCAACACCAAGCTTATCATTGGATCCGACACAGTCTATTCAGACGCTAACGGCTTATATTGTGCAAGTTAGCTTAGGGGATGCTCCTTATGGAACGCTGACCTATTACAGTATGTATGCTGTCGGAGCAACGCTATTTATTTTTACATTAATCATGAATATGATTGCGCAGTATATTATGCGTCGTTTTAAGGAGGCGACATAATATGCGTATGTTAAATGAGCGAAATATAGAAGAACACATGCCTTCTCGATTCCGGAAAGATCGTGTATGCAAGATTGCATTTCGTATAACTATGTTATTTTCACTTTGTATATTAATTTTTTTGCTGTACCAAATTTTCCAACAAGGCATAACATATATTTCATTTGAGTTTTTTACCAATTTTGCATCGCGAAATCCAGAGAAAGCTGGTATTGCAGCTGCTTTATCGGGAACGATTTTATTTATGAGTATTGTTACTCCTACTTCTTTTTTATTTGGAGTCGGAACAGCTCTTTATTTAGAATACTATGCCAAGCAATCATTGTTTACACGAATGATAAAAATCAACATTCAAACGTTGGCAGGAGTGCCATCTGTTGTTTTTGGATTATTAGGATTAACAATGTTTGTATATGGATTGCAGTTAGGTGAAAGTATATTGGCAGCAGCATTAACGATGAGTCTTCTCGTTTTGCCGACAGTTGTTGTAGCAGCGCAAGAGGCACTTCGATCTGTACCGAGATCTCTGTTAGAAGCTTCTTATGGAGTGGGGGCAACGAAGTGGCAAACGATGTCTCGTGTTGTTATCAAGGCAGCAATGCCAGGAATTTTAACAGGTTGTATTTTGGCATTATCACGAGCGATGGGAGAAGCAGCGCCATTACTTGTCGTTGGGGCACTTGCTTTTGCAAACTATGTACCGCTTGATGTATTTGATAAATTTACAGTTTTACCAATTCAAATCTTTAATTGGATGAGCAGGCCGCAGGAGGAGTTTCAACATGTAGCAGCAGCTGGAATTATTGTGTTACTACTGTTGTTGCTTTTTATAAATACTTTTGCAATATGGCTACGAAATCGTAAGTAAGAAAGACATGGATGAAAGGGGAATTTCAAAATGGTATCTACAGTAGTAAATGTACAGGTGAAAAATGAAGAAAAGACTATCCCTCAGACAAAAAAGGTTGTATTTGATACGAAAAATTTAAACTTATGGTACGGAGAAGACCATGCATTAAAGGATATTAATTTAAGTATTTATGAGAATGAAGTGACAGCAATTATCGGGCCGAGTGGATGCGGAAAATCTACGTATTTAAAAACATTAAATCGTATGGTTGAACTAGTACCAATCGTTCGGACAACAGGGGTGATTGAATATCGTAGTCGTAACATTTTCGAGAAATCTTATCCTGTTGAGGAATTACGTACACATGTTGGAATGGTATTTCAGAAGCCAAATCCATTTCCAAAGTCAATCTACGAAAATGTTGTGTATGGCCCGAAAATTCATGGTATTCGCGATAAGAAAACGTTGGACGAAATTGTTGAGAAGAGTTTGCGCGGCGCGGCGATTTGGGATGAATTAAAAGATAGATTACATGATAATGCGTATGGGCTATCAGGTGGACAACAGCAACGTTTATGTATTGCACGTTGCTTAGCAATTGAACCAGATGTTATTTTAATGGATGAACCAACATCAGCGTTAGATCCAATTTCTACATTAAAAGTGGAAGAGTTAATTCAAGAGTTAAAGAAAGATTTCAGTATCGTCATTGTTACACATAACATGCAACAAGCAGCACGTATTTCTGATAAAACTGCTTTCTTCTTAAGCGGAGAAGTTGTGGAATATACAGAAACGAATAAATTATTTACAACTCCAACAGACAAACGAACAGAAGATTATATTACAGGACGATTCGGTTAATAGTGTCTGTTTGAGAGAGAAATATATGTTCTTATCAATTGAAATATTTCGGTGAGAGCTTCATCTTATATCGGAGCACGTGTAACGAATAAAGGGGGACCAACATGGTACGCGAACAATTTCAGTATGATTTGCAAGCATTACAGCAAAAAATTATTGAACTAGGTGAATTAGCAAAACAAGCTCTTGAAATTGCAATGGAAGGATTGCGCACAAGAGATGTAGAGAAGGCGCTTGAGGTAATCGATGGTGATTATCGTATGGATAATTTGGAAGAAGAAATTAATGATTTTGCATTAATGTTGATTACGAAACAACAACCTGTTGCTAGTGATTTACGAAGAATTTTTATTTCTATTAAAACTGCAACAGATTTAGAACGTATTGCAGATCACGCGGTAAATATTGCTAAGTCAACAATCCGTCTTGGTGAAAAAGAAGTATCTGTATCATTACAAAACCTTGAAAATATGTTCGGAATTGCAATAGATATGCTGCAAAATGTGATTCAAGCTTATAGAGAAGAAAACTTAACATATGCGAAAAAGATTGCTGAGATGGATGATGAAGTTGATGAACTTTATGGGAAAGCAATTCGTGAGTTTATTTCTTCCATTCCAGATCAGCCAGAGACGATTGGACAAATTACACAGCTGTCGTTTATTGCGCGTTATATTGAACGAGTAGCCGATCATAGTACAAACATTGCAGAAAATGTTTTTTATCTTGTAAAAGGAAAGCATTATTTGTTAAATGAATAAAAATTGTTAAAAGAGAGGGATGCAAAGTGTCCCTCTCTTTTTTTAGTCAAAATATGACAAAAAAGGATTATTGTTACTTACTTGTTGCGGTGGTAAGATGGATTATAATGCAACCAAAAGAAAACGCTTACTTTTTCGTAGGATGAAAGTTTCACTGTATCCCGCTCAAACGGTTGGTAAGAAGTGTAAGCAAGAAGAAAATCAAACCACCCGTAAGAGCCCGATTGGTTCAACTAACCTTTCATAAAAAAAGCGTTCATGAAGGGAAGTTTCACTTTATTCTTCTATGTGAAGAGAAAAGAGGGATGTATGGAGCCTTTGCATATTTTAATGTTGGCATGGGAATATCCCCCGATGATGGTAGGTGGCCTTGGAAGACATGTATATGAATTATCCCGGGCTCTTGCACATAATGGACATTACGTGCATGTAGTAACGGTACACGAAGAGCATTGCACGACATATGAAAAGGTACATGATGTACATGTGCATCGTGTTTCAGTTGAAGATCGTGAAAAGTATCATTTTTATGAGTGGATTGCTCAGTTAAACAAGTCTATGTTTGCTTATACACAAGAACTGTGTAAATGTTATACGTTTGATGTGATTCATGCTCATGATTGGCTTGTTGCTATTTGTGCGATGGAACTTAAAAAACAGCAACATTTGTCTCTCGTTACAACAATTCATGCAACGGAACATGGACGCAATGGTGGGATTTATACATCACTGCAATGGAAAATACATATGCATGAAAAAGAGTTAGTAAAAGAATCTAACGTTGTGATTGTTTGCAGTCAATTTATGAAAGACGAGGTTGTAAGAGATTTCGAAATGAATGGTGAAGATGTGATTGTACATCCAAATGGGATTGACCGCCATTTCTTTCATGCCGTTACGCCTTCATTAGAAATTACGAAGCGTTATAATTTAGCAGAACGATTGGTTATATTTTCAATTGGCCGTATTGTCAATGAGAAGGGCTTCTATACCATTATTGAAGCAGCACCGCAGATTATTAAGCTATACCCGCAGGTTTTATTTATTATTGCAGGCCAAGGGCCCATGTTAGAGCAGTACCGTGCAGTTGTACAGGGAAGGGGACTGCAACATTCTATCTTTTTTCTCGGTCATATTACAGAAGAAGAACAACGAGCTTTTCTCCAAAAGTGCGATGTATTATTAATTCCAAGTTTGTATGAACCTTTTGGGATTGTTGCATTAGAAGGGATGCTTGCAAAGAGACCAGTTTTGGTTTCGCGGGTGGGCGGCCTGCAAGAAATCATTATAGATGGTGTGAATGGGTTTCAAATGAAATCAGGTTGTTCGCAAAATCTGAGTGAGAAATTAATATTTATTATAGAGCAACGAGAATTTGCTCAGTGCGCGGCAAATAAAGGATATGAAGATGTTCTTGTTCACTATAATTGGGGTGAAATTGCAAGAGCAACTGCACACACGTATGAAAAAGCAGTTCAACATCATAAATGTGGAGGTTGAATGCCGATGAAGGGGGTTATTTTAGCAGGAGGGAAAGGGACGCGTTTACGTCCGTTAACATGTAACCTTCCAAAGCCCATGTTGCCTCTACTACAAAAGCCAGTGATGGAATATAGTATTGAACTATTGAAACAGCATGGTATTCAAGAAATTGCTATTACTGTTCAATATATGAGTTCCGTTATTCAAAATTATTTTGGTGATGGTAGTAAATGGGGAGTAAAGCTACATTACTTTGAAGATACTCCTCCTCTTGGTACAGCGGGGAGTGTGAAACAAGCGGAGAAGTTTTTAGATGAGCCATTTGTTGTGATTAGCGGAGATGCGCTAACAGATTTTCAATTATCTAAAGGGATTGATTTTCATAACAGTCATAACGGAATAGTTACAATGTTTGTTAAAGAAGTAGCTAATCCGTTATCGTACGGATTAGTTGTTACAAATCAGCGTCATGAAGTTATTAAATATATTGAAAAACCAAGCTGGAACGAGGTGATTTCCAATACAGTAAACACTGGTATTTATATTATGAACCCCGACATTTTTTCTTATATTACACCTCATACATTTTTTGATTTTAGTCATCATGTATTTCCTTTATTAGAAAACAAAGAAGCCATGTATGGATATGTAGCGGATGGATATTGGCTTGATATTGGAACATTTTCGCAATATCGCCAGGCTCAATTTGACTTGCTTACGAAGAAAGTTCATGTACCTATTCCATATACAGAAGTGTTGCCAATGGTATGGATTGGCGAAGATGTAACAATTGAAAAAGGAACAAAGATCCATGGTCCTGCTTTTATTGGTGAAGGAACAACGGTACAAACAGGAGCTATTATTGAGCCATATTCTATTATTGGTAAGCATAGTATGATTTCTGCATATACTCGTCTTCAAAAAAGTATTTTACTCTCTCATACGTACATAGGAAAGCGATGTGAGTTGCTTGGAACAACAATTGGGGCAAGTACAATTATTGAAGATGGGGTTACTTTATTTGAAAAGAGTGTTGTGGCTGACCAATGCCGAATTGGCCGAAATGTAGTGATTAAGGCGAAGGGAAAAGTATGGCCAGAGAAAGTGGTTGAGAACAGTACAATTATTGCTTCATCTGGAATTACAGAACATGAAAATATTTCGTGTTTTCTGCAGAAAAGTCGTATGTGCGGAAGAAGCAATTTAGATATTACACCACAAGTCGTCGTGAAATTGGCGATGGCATATGGTTCTTTATTAGCAGAAGGAGGCAGTTTGCTGATTGGCAGCAGTGCACATTCAGAAGTACAAATGTTTAAACATATTTTTTTACATGCCGCTCATACAGTGGGATTGCATACAATGGAATGCCAAGAGATAATTGAGTCTTGTTTTCGATATGCGGTCGGGCAAACAAATGTCGTTGGCGGTGTGTTTTTTTATAAGGGGCAAGATGAGAAACTAGTCATTCAATTTTATAATGAAGAAGGAATGGGATTAACATATAAAAAGCAAAAAGAAATAGAAAATTTGTATATGGCAGAGGCATTTCGATATGTCGATTGTAAAAAAATCGGGAATAACGAAGTCATACATGTTTGCTCAGAAATGTATATTGAATCTGCCCTGCAATTAATAGATGTACCAGCTATAAAAAAACAAACATTCCATCTTCTTATAAATAAGTGGGATGAAATGTTTCAGTCTTTGTTACTATCTTTTTTACAGAAAATTGGCTGCACAGTAACGTGGATATATGCTGCTGAGAAAAAAGAGCATATTAAGTTATTAATGAAATCAAGTCAAGCAGATATGGCTATTATGTTTCATGAACAGGGAAATACATTTGAGTTATATGATTCTTATGGGAATATTTACAAAAACACAAATTGTGAGGAGATTGATATTCCAAATTTATTATTTGAAAAAGATGAATGTGTCTATCCATTATCATTAAAGTTAGGAGAATGTTATCTTCTTTTCTATATGCAGAATGAAAATAAGAAGTTATTGCAAATGAGATGGCAGCAAGATATTTTATTTCGAATTGGTAAATTATTGGAGTTAATTGTTCTTCAAGGGAAAACATTACCGGCGATGTTAGAGCAATATCCACCACTTTATTTATTATGTGATGAGGTGGTTTGTTCATGGAATGAGAAAGGAAAAGTGTTAGGGATGTTGCTGAGAGACATGGCACAGCGGGAGTTTGAGGTATTAGAGGGAATTAAGTTTACACATGCGGAAGAAGAGTGGTCCTATGTTGTTTCTGATGTAAATCAACCGAAATTTCTTGTGTATTCTCAAGCAAGAAATCCAGTCATAGCAAAGGAAAATATGAATACTCTTATAGAAAAAATTAGACAATATCAAAAGGTGTAGAATTTTTATTTTAAAAGTGGTATTATAGTATAGTCTGATTTAAGTTATTAGTGACTGGAGGGAAATAAGAATGCGTGTAAATATTACTCTAGCATGTACAGAATGCGGAGATCGTAACTATATCTCAAAGAAAAACAAACGTAACAACGCTGAGCGTCTTGAACTTAAAAAATATTGCAAGCGTGACAAGAAGTCTACGTTACACCGCGAAACAAAGTAAGCAGTAGGGATATTTTCCTACTGTTTCTTTTGTATATAGGGGGAATTTATGATGAAAGAAGAGAAAAAAAGATTACGAAAAGAAATATTGCAGCGTATGAATGCTTTATCGGAAGAACAGTATACGACTTTATCAGAAAAAATTGCGGATTCTTTATATAAACAACGAGAATGGATTGCGGCACAAACAATTGGGATTACACTTTCTATGGAACGTGAAGTAAATACATATGCAATTATTGAAAAGGCATGGGAAGAAGGGAAAGCAATTGTTGTCCCAAAATGTAATCGTGAAACGAGAACAATGACATTCCGCCAAATTACGAATTTTGAACAATTAGAAACGGTTTATATGAATTTACGAGAGCCAGATCCGTCTATAACAGAAGAGGTATCAGCAGAGGAGATTGATTTACTTCTCGTGCCAGGTGTTGCGTTTACGCGAAAAGGAGAGCGTGTAGGATATGGTGGAGGATATTATGATCGTTATCTTGTGAACTATAAAGGGAAAACGCTATCATTAGTTTTTGATTTTCAAATTGTCTCTCATATCCCAGTTGAACCGTTTGACAAAGCTGTAGAGAAAATTATTACAGAAAAAGAAGCGATTTCTATTTTAGAACTTATATAGGCTAATTATAAATTGACGATTCTTTTTTATGTTTATTATAATAAAATATGTGAACGTTTTCTTATTATGTTTTTATAGTAAGTGGACATAGAGGGTGAAAGAATGATATCTGTTTATGACATTCAACAATTATTAAAGCAATTTGGAACAATTATTTATACAGGAGATCGTGTTGCAGATTTACAATTAATGGGCGATGAGCTTCGTGAATTATATAAATCACAGCTGATTGATCCAAAAGATTACCAAACTGCCTTATTTTTATTGAAGCAAGAAATTCAAAAAGAGATAAAGTGAAACTTCCATCAGTGGGGCATCCCCCACTGATGATTAATTGAACCGATCGGGTGCATATGAGCAGTTATCCCCCACCTATCTTTTTTTGTTTCCTCAGAATCTTGAGGTGTGGGTTTTACTGGCCGTGATTAGCTGGAGAAATTGATGAAGGAAGGGTAGTAAAATGGAAGAGAAATGGTTGGTTGGTGTTGATCTTGGTGGAACAACAATTAAATTAGCATTTATTAATATTTACGGTGAGTTTTTACATAAATGGGAAATCCCAACGAATAAAAGTGAACAAGGAAAACATATTACGCTTGATATTGCGAAAGCAATTGATAAAAAGTTAGAACAATTAGGTGAGTTAAAAAGCAAATTAGTCGGAATTGGAATGGGTGCCCCGGGGCCTGTTCATGTTGCGTCTGGAATGATTTATGAAGCAGTAAACTTAGGATGGAAAAACTATCCTCTTAAAGATTTATTGGAAGTAGAAACTGGTTTACCAGTTGTTGTTGATAATGATGCTAACATTGCAGCACTTGGAGAAATGTGGAAAGGTGCTGGAGAAGGTTCAAAGGATATTGTTTGTATGACACTTGGAACAGGTGTTGGTGGCGGTGTTATCACAAACGGTGAAATCGTACATGGTATAAGCGGAGCAGCTGGTGAAATAGGTCATATTACAGTTGTAACAGAAAATGGTTTTGCTTGTAATTGCGGGAAATCAGGATGCTTAGAAACGGTTTCTTCAGCAACTGGTATTGTACGCGTTGCGATGCAAAAAATGCAGGAAACAGATGAAGCAAGTGTACTACGTTCGATGCTAGAACAAGAAGGAAGTATTACATCGAAAGACGTGTTTGATGCACTTGCACAAGGTGATGCATTCGCAGAAAAAGTAGTAGAAAAAGTTGCTTCTTATTTAGGGCTAGCGGTGGCAAACATTTCTAGTACATTAAATCCAGAAAAAATTGTTATTGGTGGTGGCGTATCAAAAGCAGGTGATGCACTGCTGCAACCAATTCAACGCTATTTCGAAAGATATGCATTTTCACGTGCTGTTAAAAGCACAAAACTAGCAATTGCGACACTTGGAAATGATGCTGGAGTAATCGGCGGTGCTTGGCTTGTGAAAAAGTATATTTATGAAGCAAAGTAAAGTAAAGTAAAGTAAATCTTTATATGTGTTGAAGGCTAACAAAATGAATAATCTTTTGCGAGCATAATAAGAAAAAGGAAGGGGGGATCCCTTCCTTTTTGCATATGCTAGAAATCATGATGTATGTAGAGAGTTTAGACAAGTTGCTTAATGTGTTGGTGGATAGCCATTATTTATAAAGGTCATGACTGTAAACCAACCGAAAACAAGTGCAGTTGCAACGGAAAAACCTCCAGCAAGAAGGTTCTTATCTCGCAACGTTTTAAGAGAAGAGTATACACCTAACAGAGTGACTAACGCAAAAATAATAACAAGACCCATACATATCCCCCTCTACTCTCTCATTTTTGCTTGAGTTTTTGTAATATTTTTTCAATTTTATTGTACATGTTTTCCATATTGTTGTCGAGGTATCGTTTCTTTTCTTATGAGAAGAAAATGTTGTATGATGAAAATGAGTGTAACGACTGGAGGAGATTAAGAGTGAATTGGATTCAAATGCCGTTAGGCCCACTGCAAACAAATGCGTATATTTTAAGTAATGATCAAAAAGAATGTATTATTTTTGATCCAGGTAGTGAAGGAGAAAAACTTGTAAATTATGTAAAGAAAGAACAGTTAAAGCCATTAGCTATTTTATTAACACACGCACATTTCGATCACATTGGTGCGGTAGATGAAGTACGTACTGCTTTTCAAATTCCGGTTTATGTTCATCAAGAGGAGGCTGATTGGCTAGGAGATGCTACTTGTAATGGCTCGCAAATTTTTATGATGAATCGTAGTATTACGGCAAAACCTGCGGACCACATCATCGAGGAAGAAGGAGTATTAACAATTGGTTCGTTTTCATTTGATATGTATGAAACACCAGGTCATTCACCAGGAAGTATTTCGTACTATTGCAAAGAAGCAAATGCTGTATTCTCCGGTGATGTTTTATTTCAAATGAGCATTGGCCGTACTGATTTACCAGGAGGCAGTTTCCAAGAATTAATCATGAGTATTGAAGATAAGTTATTTGTACTGCCGGATGATACAAAAGTGTTATGTGGACATGGCCCAGAAACAACAATTGGTTTTGAAAAAGAAAATAATCCATTTTTACAATAAGGGGTACGAGGATGGAACACGTTCTAAAACAAGCAATGGAAAAAGAAATAGATCAGTCTATTTCTTATAGTACATATATGAGCCTTGCATTATATGACGTAAACAATGGCTATTATATGAAAGAACGTGAAAAAATCGGAAGGCAAGGAGATTTTTTTACAAGCAGTAATGTGTCTTCTGTTTATGCAAAAACATTTGCTCATTTTTTTATTCAGCTTGTGAAAACAGGAGTTGTTTCACCGCATATATGTGAAATTGGTGGGGGAACAGGAAGATTTGCATATGACATGTTACAAGAGTGGCAAACGATATCTCCTGATACGTTTGGAAATATGCAATACTCAATTATAGAGGTGAGTCCGTTTCATAGAGAGTTGCAGAAACAACAACTTATTTCTTTTTCAAATGTTTCGCAATATGCATCCTATGAGGAATTGGGAGCCTCCTTTACAGGAATTGTTTTTTCAAATGAGTTGTTTGACGCGTTTCCTGTAGAAGTGATAGAGAAACGAGAAAGAATGTTATATGAAGTACGTGTAAAGTATAACAGTGAAGGTAGACTTGTTGAAGTATTGCGACCACTGGATAGTGAAATTGTTATAAAGTATTTGCAAAGACATCAAATTTCACTTTATGAAGGACAACGATTTGAAGTACCGTTACAAATGAATGATTATGTAAAACAGCTGACAAGTTGGCTGCAAGAAGGATTGCTTATAACGATAGATTATGGTTATACAAATGAAGAATGGGCGCATCCAGCTCATCGTGAAGGAAGCATGCGAAGCTATTATAGGCATCAAATGATTCCTGATCCTCTTCAATTTCCAGGAGAGATGGATATAACAACTCATATTCATTGGGATACATTGAAGACAGTTGGAGAAGAGACAGGCTTACAAACAGTATGGCATACGAAGCAAAGAGAATTTTTGCTAGCTGCAGGTATTTTAGAACAGCTTGTAAATCATGAAGATCGTAATCCGTTTTCTGATAAGCAAAAGAAAAATCGTGCGATTCGTTCTATGATTTTACAAGGTGGTATGGGTGATGCTTTTGATGTTGTGATTCAGCAAAAGGGGATTCCGTGTTTAAACTTAGAGCATTATCTACATATTTTTTTATAAAACAAGGCGCAGAGTAAAACTCTGCGCCTTGTTTTGTAGGTTAATACGACGTTTTGTTTAGGATTATGTAGTATTTATATTTTTTCTCATGATATATATTTATATTAAAGATATGAGATTAAAAATATACAATACACCCTGTTTTTATTTAAATACCCCTAACCTAGTAATACGCGAACTAATTGAATAATCGTTTCATTTTCTACTTTGTAGTAAATTTCTAGCCCTTTTCTTTCGCTCGAAACAATCTTAGCACTTTTTAATTTTGCTAAATGTTGGGAAATTGTAGATTGGGGCATGTTTAAACCTGTATACATTGTAGAAACGTTACTTGGACCTCGTTCAATCAATCCTTTTACAATACATAAACGAACTGGATGAGCAAGTACTTTCAATAATTCTGCATTATTTTCATACAATTCTAATTCCTTTTGAAAGGTTTCTAACATATTCTTTTCCACCTCCATGCGTGCTGTTATACCATAATATACATAACAAAATTTTAAAGCAAAGAAAACAGTTGTTGCAAAAAAAATGCCCTAAAGTAAAGAAACTGTAAGAAAAGAGAACATGGTGTAAATAAACTAGATAATTTTGGACGTTTTTCCAATGAGGTAAATCAAGGTTTGTAGATTGAAATAACAGGTATTTTCGTTCTTAATAAAAAACGTTTTCATTTATGTCACAATTTTACCATATTTTATGTTTCTTTCAATAATAAAAATGAAAATTTTTGGAATAATTAGAAAAGGAGTTATATATATCAATCTAGAAATTAATAAGGATGGAAAGAAGGGATAGTCATGAGGATAGAATTTTTAGGAACAGGCGGTGCCACACCGATTCCGAGACCAGGGAGTTATAGCAAAGTAAGCAAAGAGGCGAGGGGAAAAGGTTTACCATATAGTAGAATGGGGCCAAGTGTTTTTATTCACGATCTTCATTTAGTAATTGATACACCAGAAGAAATACGATTGCAATTAGAGAGATCTCACATTTCAAAAGTAGAAGCCGGGATTTACTCACATTGGCATCCTGATCATACGATGGGCCGGAGAATTTGGGAAACGATTGCGTTTGAAACGAACAAAGCTTGGGCTACTACTGTGTATGTACCAGAGCAAGTAGCAGAGGATATGAAAAAATTTCTAGGATCGTGGGATCATCTGCAATTTATGCAGCAACAAGGATGGATTGATTTAATCGTATTACGAGATGAGCAATCTTTCGTGAAAAATAAAGTGAAAGTTACTCCGTTTCGTTTACATGAACAATATGTGTATGCGTTTTTATTAGAAGAAAAAGAAAAGCGAGTATTGATTGCAATGGATGAATTATATAAATGGGAACCGCCCGCTCACCTAATTGGTAATTTAGATGTAGCTATTTTGCCGATGGGAATCGTCGAGTTTGATTGGAATACGAAAGAGCAAATAAGAGACCGTGCTTTGATTGAACGCATACGAGAGGCAACGTTTGAAGATACGCTAGAAGTAGCGAAGCAATTACAAGCAAAGCATACAATTATTACGCACATTGAAGAAGTAGATAATCTTGGATATGACGAACTGAAAGAAATCGAAGCTGAATTGCGGGCAGAAGGCATGAATATTACGTTTGCTTACGATATGATGCAAATTGAAGTGTAATCATTTTAAAATTGATATGATATTCGGGATGGAAAACAAAAAAGAGGGAATTTTCATGCAAATATTCCAACAATGGAATCAAGAAGATAATGATTATATTAGACGAAAAGTTATAGAATACAATGCTTCACAACTGCCAGATGAAATAAAAACTCCTCTTGAAAATGTAAGCTTTATGGTAAAAGATGAAGAGGGAAATATAGTAGGCGGCATAACAGGAACAATATTTTGGTATCACATGCATATTGATTTCCTTTGGATAGAAGACAAATTACGTCATCAAGGATATGGGACTAAATTACTACATAAGATTGAGAAGATTGCAAAAGAAAAGAAATGTAGACTCATTATGCTTGATACTTTTAGTTTTCAAGCTCCTGAATTCTATAAGAGACATGGCTATAAGGAATTCGGTCTCCTTAAGGATCGCCCGAAAGGATTCAGCCAACACTTTTTAGAAAAAAGGTTAGAAGTGTAACTTCCGATAACGAGAGATATGTGAAAAAGTTCCTTCAATCTTCTGAAGGAACTTTTTGAGGTTTTTAGATACAGTGCCTGTCGATCCAATATGGTAATTTTACCAGAATCTCATATGAAACACTTTTTAGTCTATAGCTATTTTTTCACAGATCAATATTTGATTTTATAGTTTAAAACATTTTTTATGAAGCATGAAGGCCTTTTGTATAATCACTATTAATATTTATATAGGTTCCTCATTAAGAAATAACAACTTCTTCTACATACGTAAGCGCATGCTCAAAGTCCGTAATTAAATCATCCGCATTTTCTAATCCAACAGATAAGCGCAGCAGTGAATTTGAAATCCCTCGTTTTTCGCGTTCTTCTTGTGACATAGCAGCGTGCGACATTTTTGCTGGATATGAAAGAATTGATTCAACAGCTCCTAAACTAACGGCGAATACCGGGAGTTGAATGTGAGCTAAAAATTGTCGTAATGCATTTTCAGATTCTAGTGTAAAGGAAAGGACTGCTCCTGCTGATTTTGCCTGAACGTGCTGCGTTTTATATCCCGCGTGAGACGGTAATCCAGGATAATAGATATCTTTAATTTTCGGATGCCTTTGCAAATGATATGCAATTTTTTCAGTGCTTCGTGAAGAGTGTTCTAAGCGAACGTTTAATGTTTTTAAGCCGCGTAGGACGAGGGAACAATCTTGCGGTCCTAATATGGCACCAAAAGCATTTTGTAAAAAACTAACTTTTTTTGCAAGTTCTTCACCTTTTACAACTGCCAACCCTGCGGTAACATCGCTATGGCCTGCAATAAATTTTGTTGCGCTATGGAGAACGATATCAGCCCCAAGTTCTAACGGTTGTTGAAATAGCGGTGTTAAAAATGTATTATCAACAAAAGTGAGCGCCCCAACAGATTTAGCAAGCTCACAAACGGCTTTAATATCTGTCACTTTTAATAATGGATTTGATGGTGTTTCAACATAAAAAACTTTTGTATTCGGCTGAATCTTTCGTTCTACTTCTTCTAAATTCGTCATGTCAACGAATGTGTGAGAAACGCCGTAACGAGAGAGAACTTCAGTTACAATTCGATATGTACCTCCATATACGTCTTCAGAAATAAGAACATGATCTCCTTGTGATAAAAGAAGAAAAGTTGTTGAAATAGCAGCCATGCCAGATGAGAAGGCAAACCCTTTGCTTCCACCTTCTAGTAAAGCAATCATTTCCTCAAGAGCTTCGCGCGTTGGATTTCCAGAGCGACTATAATCATATTTTCCAAATGTATCTACATCAAATTGATGAAATGTGGATGTGTTATAAACAGGAACATTGACAGCTCCTGTTTGTTTGTCATGCTTAAAACGATTATGAAGTAAAAGCGTATCTAGTGAATAACTCATATTCTCACTCCTTCTTTTACTTGTTTGAGTGCTTGCTGTAAGTCTTGAATTAAATCATCTTGATTCTCAATTCCTACGGAAAAACGGAGCAGACGATTACAAACGCCGCGGGCAGTGCGAATATCTTCTGGTATATCGGCATGTGTTTGTGTTGCTGGGTATGTAATGAAGCTTTCTACGCCGCCAAGACTTTCTGCAAACGTAATAAGAGAAAGAGATTGTAAGAACGGATCAATCCATGCTTCTTTCTTCAGTTTAAAAGAGATCATACCGCCTTTTCCCGGATAAAACACATCGGTTATAGATTCTTCCCCTTGTAAATAGGCAACAATTGCTTTTGCGTTTTCTTCATGCTGCCTCATACGAAGCGCTAATGTTTTCATACCGCGTATTAAAAGCCAAGAATCAAATGGACTTAACACAGCTCCAGATGCATTATGATAGTGAGCGAGTTCCTCGCATAACTTTGCACCTTTAGCAACGACAAGTCCGCTTAATACATCGTTATGACCACCTAAATACTTTGTAGCACTATGCAGGACAATGTCAGCCCCGGTTGTTAATGGTTGTTGTAAATACGGTGTGTAGAATGTGTTATCAACAATAAGTAACAAGTTATGACGTTTTGCAACGGTAGCAACTGCTGCGATGTCCGTTACTTGCATAAGCGGGTTTGTTGGTGTTTCTATGAAAATTGCTTTTGTATTTGGTGAAATTATTTTTTCAATTTCTTGTATATGCTGCGTATCTACGTATCTACATCGAACATCCCATTTTTGTTCGTGCTCTGTAAATAAACGATATGTTCCGCCGTATAAATCTTCAGATACAATAAGTTCGTCACCAGACCGGAATAGTGAAAGGACAAGAAGAACAGCAGCCATTCCTGAGCTACAGGCATAGCCTTGCTCTCCTTGCTCTAAGTCAGCGATTGCGCGCTCTAATAGAAGACGTGTTGGGTTTCCTGTTCGGGAATAATCAAATCCTGTTGACTGTCCAATTCCTTCGTGGCGGTACGCAGTGGAGAAGTAAACGGGTGGATTGACTGTTCCTGTTGTTGTTTCACTGCGATTTCCAATTTGGGCAAGCTTCGTTTCAATTGTAGACATAATAGAATTCCTCCTTATACAAAATAAAAAAGCCTTCTAAGAAGAAGGCTTATATATGACGAATATAGTCTTCTTCTTATCTGTCAAATCATTTCTCAATTTGCTGGAATTAGCACCTTATTAACAAATAAAAGCTTGTTAATGGTTGCTGAGGCGTCAATGGGCCAGTCCCTCGACCTCTCTCGATAAGAATTCGAAATATGAAGTTTTTTATTATGTTTTTTACTTTACAACAAATTTAGAAAGAAGCGCAACTATATTTTGAATAATTTTATTTTTCTTTATTTTCGTTGACTTTCTAACTTCAACATGCTAAATTAATGAAAAAATTAACAAAGATTGTTAATGAGTGAACGGATGATGTTTACTTTTGGCATTCACAATAGAATGAAACTCTTATCAAGAGTGGTGGAGGGAAAGGCCCTGTGAAACCCAGCAACCTTCAAACAACATGTTTGAGACGGTGCTAAGACCTGCAGAACAAATTGTTCTGAATGATAAGAGGAGGATGAAATGTTGTCCCCCTCTTCATTGAGAAGAGGGGGTTTTTATATTGAAAAGAAGAGAGGGAGATATGTGAAATTACTAGATTTATTGCAACGAGGAATTGTTATTGGGGACGGGGCAATGGGAACATTGTTACACTCTCGTGGTTTACAAAGCTGCTTTGAAGAATTGAATTTATCTGAGCCGGAGCGGATTATTTCGATTCATAAACAATATGTTGCAGCCGGAGCAGATGTTATTCAAACAAATACATACGGAGCAAATGAAGGAAAACTTCGCATGTATGGACTGGAGGATCGCGTAAGAAAAATTAATCGTGCCGCTGTAAGACATGCAAAAGCAGCTGTGACAGAAAAGAATGCAATTGTTGGAACAATCGGTGGTATGAAACACATTGGAGCAGTTACAACGACTGATATGGAACGAGAATTTATGCTCTTAGAGCAAGCAAATGCCTTACTAGAAGAAAATGTTGATGGGCTATTATTAGAAACCTTTTACGATGAATTTGAATTGCTTCATGCAGTGAAAGTATTACGAAAGCAAACAAACGTTCCTCTTATTGCACAGCTTGCTCTTCACGAGGCTGGTACAACTCAAAACGGAAATAGTGTAGATGGTGTATTGAAGCGGCTTATAGAGTATGGTGCAAACGTAGTCGGATTAAATTGTCAATTAGGGCCGCTTCATATGATTGAATCTTTTAAAACGATAGCAATTCCTGAATATGGTTATTTATCTGCATATCCAAATGCCGGTCTTCCTAAATATGTAGAAGGTCGTTATGTATATGAAGGAAGCCCTGCTTATTTTGAAGAGATGGCGCCAGAATTTATTAAGCAAGGAGTTAGGTTACTTGGTGGTTGTTGCGGTACAACCCCTACTCATATCGAAGCAATGAAGCGGGCACTTGAAAATGAGCGTCCTGTAACTGCTAAAGAAGTTGTAAAGCGTGCAGAAGTAGTAGCAACGAAGCATGTAAATACAGTGGATCGAATTACATTAGCAGAAAAAGCGAAGAAAGAAACGACAGTGATTGTTGAGCTTGATCCGCCAAAAACTTTGGATACGCAACGTTTTTTTGAAGGAGCAAAAGCGTTGAAGCGTGCGGGAGCAGATGCTATTACGTTAGCAGATAATTCCTTAGCATCACCGCGTGTATCAAATATGGCAATGGGTGCGTTATTAACAAAGCATGATATTCCTGTATTGACCCATTTAACGTGTCGTGATCATAATGTGATCGGGCTGCAGTCTCATTTACTTGGATTAGCGGCGCTCGGTATGGAGGAAGTATTGGCATTAACAGGGGATCCAGCACGCGTTGGTGATTTTCCGGGTGCAACATCTGTATATGACCTTTCTTCTGTAGAGCTTATTAAAATGATTAAAGAAATGAACAATGGGCGTTCTATTTTAGGGAAATCAATTGGAGCAGCTACCCGTTTTTCAGTGGGCGGAGCCTTTAATCCGAATGTAAGACATATAGAAGCAGCTGTAAAACGCATGGAGAAAAAAATTGCAGCTGGCGCTGAGTATTTTTTAACGCAGCCCATTTATGATGCGGCAGTCATTCGAAACGTATATGAAGCAACGAAGCATATCGAGCAGCCGATTTTTATTGGCATTATGCCACTTGTAAGTAAACGAAATGCAGATTTTCTACATTTTGAAGTACCAGGTATTACTCTTCCAGAAGAAGTGAGAAGGCGTATGGACGGGCATAGAACGTCAGAAGAAGCAGTGGCAGAAGGAATTCTTATATCTCAAGAGTTAATTGATGTTGCGATGGAATTATTTAACGGTATTTATTTAATTACACCATTTTTAAAGTACGAAGTGACAGAAGCACTTGTTAGGTATATTCAAGCGAAGAAAGAGCAGAAAGAAGGAATAAATGTATGAGACCAATCGAGGAAAGATTGCAGCAAGAAATTTTAATTTTAGACGGTGCAATGGGAACGATGATTCAACAAGAAGACCTTTTACCTGCAGATTTTGGCGGTGAAGAGTATGAAGGCTGTAATGAATATTTAGTAAAAACACGCCCAGATGTTATTATACATATTCATAAAGAGTATATCGAAGCAGGAGCAGATATTATTGAAACGAATACATTTGGTGCAACGAACATTGTACTAAGTGATTATAATCTCTCTCACTTAGATGAGGAGTTAAATGAAAAGGCAGCTCAATTAGCGAAACAAGCTGTAATAGAGAGCGGCAAAGAAGTATATGTAGCAGGTGCGATGGGGCCAACGACAAAAGCGATTAGTGTTACGGGTGGGGTGACGTTTGAAGGGCTTATTGAGGCATATACAAGACAGGCGCGCGGGTTACTGCGTGGTGGAGTAGATTTGTTACTTGTAGAAACAAGTCAAGATATGAGAAATGTAAAAGCAGCCTGTTTAGGAATTGAAAAGGCATTTATTGAGGCAAAGAAAAAAGTTCCTCTTATGATTTCCGGAACAATTGAGCCGATGGGAACGACGTTAGCTGGGCAAACAATTGAGGCATTTTACTTATCGATAGAGCATATGAATCCATTATCAGTAGGGCTAAACTGCGCAACAGGACCAGAGTTTATGAGAGAACATATTCGTTCACTTGCAGAGTTATCAGAGTGTTATATTTCTTGTTATCCAAATGCTGGGCTTCCGGATGAAGACGGTCATTATCATGAATCGCCGCATTCGCTTGCATATAAAGTGAAGCAGTTTGCAGAAGAAGGTTGGGTCAACATTGTTGGTGGGTGTTGCGGAACGACGCCAGCACATATTCGTGCGATGAAAGAGGCATTGTTATCATTGCAGCCACGTGTGAAGCAAGAAAGAAAAGGGCATGGAATTAGCGGGCTCGAAGCGTTGCAATATGAAGATGCAATGCGCCCGTTATTCGTTGGGGAGCGTACGAATGTAATTGGTTCACGGAAATTTAAACGTCTTGTTGCAGAAGGGAATTTTGAAGAAGCAGCAGAAGTAGCAAGGGCACAAGTAAAGAAAAATGCCCATATTATCGATATTTGTATGGCAGATCCAGATCGTGATGAAATAGAAGATATGGAGAATTTCCTGCAAGCTGTGACGAAAGTATTAAAGGTGCCAATTATGATCGATTCGACAGATGAGCAAGTTATGGCGAGAGCTCTTACTTATTTACAGGGAAAAGGAGTGATTAACTCCATTAACTTAGAAAATGGAGAAGAGCGTTTTGAAAAGGTGATTCCACTTATTAAACAGTACGGAGCTGCTATTGTTATTGGAACAATTGATGAAATTGGTATGGCAGTAACGGCCAAGCGGAAGCTTGAAATTGCCAAAAGAAGTTATGAGCTATTAACAACAAAATACGGAGTACGTCCATCTGATATTATTTTTGATGCACTTGTATTCCCTGTTGGAACAGGTGATGAAGAATATATCGGTTCAGCGGCGGCAACAATTGAAGGCATTCGGCTTATAAAAGAAGCGATGCCTGAGTGTTTAACGATATTAGGTGTAAGTAATATTTCGTTTGGTTTACCACCAGCAGGACGCGAAGTATTAAATTCAGTCTTTTTATATCATGCCACAAAGGCAGGCTTAGATTACGCGATTGTTAATACTGAAAAACTAGAGCGCTATGCCTCTATTTCTGAAGAAGAAAAAGCATTAGCAAATGCTCTTTTGTTTGAAACGACGAAAGAAACATTAGAGGAGTTTACAAATTTTTATCGAAATGTGAAGCGGAAAGAAGTCGTAGCAGCTGAAACGCTAACGCTTGATGAGCGCTTGTCTTATTATATCGTCGAGGGAACGAAGCAAGGATTGCATAATGACTTGCAAGCTGCGCTTGATGAAGGAAGAAAGCCGCTTGATATTATTAACGGGCCGCTTATGGCAGGAATGGATGAAGTAGGACGTTTATTTAATAATAATGAGTTGATAGTTGCAGAAGTGTTGCAAAGTGCGGAAAGCATGAAAGCAGCGGTTGCTTATTTAGAGCCATATATGGAGACAAATGATAGTGCGAAGAAAGGGAAAGTATTGCTTGCTACAGTAAAAGGGGATGTACATGATATCGGTAAAAATTTAGTGGAAATTATTTTATCGAATAATGGATATGATATTGTGAACCTCGGTATTAATGTGCGATCTGACCGCATTATTCAAGAGGTGAAAGAACAAAAGCCCGATATTATTGGATTATCAGGATTACTTGTTAAATCTGCGCAGCAGATGGTGACAACAGCAGAAGATTTAAAAGCAGCAAATATTGATGTTCCCATCGTTGTAGGCGGAGCTGCGCTGACACGAAAATTCACAGAAACGCGCATTTCTCCTTCTTATCAAGGACTCGTATTATACGCAAGCGATGCGATGACAGGGTTAGATCTTATCAATCGTCTGCAACACGAAGAGGAACGCGAAAAGATGCGTGAGGAAAAAGCGAAGCGTCACTTACATGTTGTTGCAAAAGAAGAGAAAAAAGTAGTAGAGGTACCGATTCAGATTGAAAAATTACCGCCAGTGCCAGTAATCGTACCAGATTCTACAAAACGTGTCGTTCTCCGGGATATTCCAGTAGCACACCTTGCTCCGTTTTTAAATCGACAAATGTTACTTGGGCATCACTTAGGCTTAAAAGGGAATGTGAAAAAGTTGCTGCAAGAAGGGGATAGAAGGGCCCATGAACTCAATAACTTAATTGATGAATTGTTTCGTGAAGGAGAATCGTGGTTACGCCCGAGCGCTGTATATCAATTCTTTCCGGCGCAAAGCAAAAACCAAGATATCTTAATTTATGACCCGGAAGACCCAACGCGTGTATTAGAGCGGTTTACATTCCCAAGACAAGGGAAAGCACCGCACCGGACGTTAGGTGATTACTTACGCCCGGTTGGAGATGAAATGGATTATGTTGCTTTTTTAGCTGTAACAGTCGGGAAAGGCGTGCGCGCCGTAGCAGAAAAATGGAAAGAGCAAGGCGATTATTTACGCAGCCATGCTATTCAATCGCTTGCCCTTGAACTTGCAGAAGGCTTAGCTGAAAAAACGCATATGCTCATACGTGATCGCTGGGGATTTCCAGATTCACTAAACATGACGATGGAAGAGCGCTTCCGTACAAAATATCAAGGAATTCGCGTTTCTTTTGGCTATCCTGCATGCCCGGAACTTGCTGATCAAGAAAAATTATTCCGTCTCATTTATCCAGAAGAAATTGAGATTTCCTTAACTGAAGGGTTTATGATGGAACCAGAGGCTTCTGTTACAGCAATGGTGTTTGCTCATCCAGAAGCACGTTATTTCAGTGTGTTATAATCTAAAGTAAAACTTCTATAAAAGGAGACTTACTGTGAAGACGATTATATTTACAGGCGGAGGTTCTGCTGGTCATGTTACGCCTAATTTAGCGCTTATACCGCATTTTCAAAAGAGTGGGTGGAACGTGTGCTATATTGGTTCGCACAATGGAATCGAAAAGACCATCATTGAAAAAGAAGGGATTCCTTATTATGGTGTAGCAAGCGGAAAGCTTCGCCGTTATTTTGATTTAAAAAATATAAAAGACCCCTTTCTTGTGATGAAAGGGGTTATGGATGCGTATGTACGCATTCGGAAATTAAAACCAGATGTTATTTTTTCAAAAGGTGGCTTCGTATCTGTACCAGTTGTAATTGGTGCATGGTTAAACCGTGTTCCTGTTTTTTTACATGAGTCTGATATGACACCGGGGCTTGCAAATAAAATTGCTCTTCGCTTTGCTTCAAAAATATTTGTTACGTTTGAAGAAGCGAAAAAACATTTACCAAAAGAAAAAACAGTCTATACTGGTTCACCTGTGCGAGAAGAGGTTTTGCAAGGGAGCCGTAATAAAGGATTGCAATTTTTACGGTTCACTGCCTCAAAGCCAGTTATTACGGTTATGGGAGGCAGTTTAGGAGCACGGCGCATTAATGAAGCAGTGCGCGGTGCATTGCCGAATCTTCTTCAAACGTATCAAGTTGTTCATCTGTGCGGGAAAGGAAATCTTGACGAAAAGCTTGAAAGTATGCCAGGATACAAGCAGTTTGAATATGTTCATGGTGAACTGCCAGACATATTAGCAGCAACAGATATTGTCATTTCTCGTGCAGGGTCCAATGCGATTTTTGAATTTCTAACACTGCAAAAGCCGATGTTATTAATTCCTCTTCCGAAATCTTCGAGCCGAGGCGATCAAATTTTAAATGCACAGTCGTTTGAAAAACAAGGATATGGACGTGTGTTATTTGAAGAAGATTTAACGGAAACGTTACTTGTTGAATATGTGGAAGAATTGTATAAACATCGTTTGCAGTATAAAAGATCTATGCAGCAGTATAACGGACAAGAAGCGTTGCAAACGATTATTGATTACGTAACGAAAGCATGATTTCATAGAGATCATGCTTTTTAAATAGAGATAACAGCATACTTTATGTTACAATAACATAGATTTGACAGGGGAATTCTAATTGTTGACGCGTGAAAATACGGATGAGATTAGGAGTGACTACGTTGGGGCTAAGTCTCTATGAAAATATTGCTCTAGTTGTTTGTTTAGTATTGTATATCGGTAGTATTATAGTTTATATGGGACGGAATTTTTCACAAGAACGAAAACTAGAAAAATCAGAAATTAAAGCTGAATTAGATATGTTAAATGATAAAAGCAATCAAAAAGTAAAAAGAGAGTTATAGTTGTAAGCGTCCTCTTTTTTCATGCATACGAAGGGTTTCCCGTCTATTTTATATATAATAAGGAGAGAAGTAGTATGAAATTTTACATTGCTTCAACCTTTACAAATAAACCTCTTGTCCGTTTTGTGGCTGATAAACTGAAACAAGCAGGATGGATTCATACATATGATTGGACAAAAAATGAAAAAGCGACAAACAGATTACAATTAAGAGATATTGGGCAAGCAGAAAAACAAGCTGTGCAAGACGCTGACGTTTTTCTGCTTTTATTAGATGGAGGAAAAGGGAGTCACACTGAATTCGGAATGGCGCTTGCTTCGGATAAAAAAGTATATTTGTATAGTGAAAACAGTTCTTTAGATACAACTTTCTATCATTTATCGGAAGTAAATATAATTGAAGGTAGTATAGAGAGATTTATTGAACAAGTATTAGAAGGTGCAAGGGTTTGATTACAATTTATGATTCTATATATGGTGAACATCATATGGATGGTGTGCTTGAAGAACTATTGCAATCAAAAGCAGTGCAGCGCTTAAAGAAGATTCATCAAGGCGGCGCAAGCTTTCTTGTGAATCCAACGTGGAATGTAACACGTTATGAACACTCTGTTGGTGTTATGATTCTTGTGAAAATGTTAGGTGGTAGTGTAGAGGAACAAATTGCAGCCTTGCTTCACGATATATCTCATACAGCATTTTCTCACATTGTTGACCACGTATTAGAGGAGCAAGATGAAGATTACCATGAACAAATCTTTATGGATGTTATTGAGCATTCAGAGCTTCCGTCCATTTTGCATACATATGGTTATGATTATAGAATGATTGAGAAATGGGAACAATGGACGTTGTTAGAGAAACCTCTTCCCAATTTATGTGCGGATCGTATAGATTATACGCTACGGGATTTATCTACTTATGGAATGATTACAAAACAAGAAGTGTGTTCTTTTTTAGAAGACGTAACAGTTCATAACGGACAAATATGTTTACAGTCTATACAGGCAGCAGAATGGTTTACAGAAGCTTATTATAAAGAAACGATTGATTTCTTTTTACATCCGCTGAATTCCTATGGTTATTATATATTAACAAAGGTATTAAAAGAGGCGTTGCAAAAGAATATTTTACATCTATCTGATTTTTCAACTGATGATGAAACTGTGTTACATATGTTACGAAGTAATGAGGATTGTGAAATTAAAAAGATGCTCAGTTCCTTACATCCAAACGTAATATTAGAAGAGAGTAAGACAGAATACGACATTTGTTATAAGGGCGGAAAAGCACGGTTAATTGATCCGTTTGTTTATAGAAATGGTAAGATGCAAAGAGCGTCTGTCATATCTTCATTTGTTAAACAATGTAATGAGAAAGCGAAAAAGCAATTGCAACAAAATATATATTTAAAAATAAAGAGTATATAAAAGGAGATATAAATATGCAGTTAGAACAAGGATGGAAAGCAAACTTTTTAACAGTTGTACAGCAAAGTGAATATAAGAAAGGTGCACTTTTATCACAATTACTATTTGAAGATGGAGAAGAAGTAGAAGAACTCGTTGATGATTATGGGTATGAAGAGATTATAAATCGTGAACATGATGATGAACTGGAAGAGATCTTAGGCGAAGAGTTATTTTATGAACTTGAGCGTAACGTTTTTGTATCATCGCAGTCGAAAGAGAAGTTCATTTCCTTTATAAATGGTTTAGGATTTCATCTATTAGATTGTATTGTGTTATTAGAATCAGAATTTCATGTAGATAGCGCGATGTTTTCATCTGATGCAGTGAAAAAAATGGAGAAGCGTTTTCATAAGTTTCCTTATGTGGAAGGTGAGCAAACGATTTTTGATATGACACTAGAAGAAGTGGTTGAGCTATTAGAGGGTGTATCGAATCTTCAGATTAAAGAAAATATGACTGTATAAAAAAAGAACGTGCTAGGCACGTTCTTTTTTTATCCCGATATTCGCGGGCAGTAAAATCCCCACCTTAAGATTTAGAGAAAATCAAAGAAGATAGGTGAAGATAACTGCTGGCATGCGCCCGATTGGTTCAACTAACCTTTCATGAAAAAAGCGTTCATGAAAAGTTAGTTGAACTTTATACAATGATTGTATGTTTTGCGTTTTTATATTGTTTTTCAATGATTGTATTTAAATGCTCAACCTTCCGTATGCAAGATTGTATATGCTTCTCGACTTCTTGCAATTCTGTAAGGTGATGTGTTTCAATAGGATGGATTTGTACGCTGAATTTTTCAAATTGCGCACTATATGTTATTTCTGCATAGCCGCTCATAATATCTGTCTCGTTGTGAAACAAATATTGTTTTGTTTTTTCACAATATGCTGCATTTTGAAATCCATACGATTTTAAGGTTTCGATGATTTTTGTAATGATTACTGTATTCATTGTTTTTCCTCTTTAAGAAATTCGATTTTATCTCGCTACTTTTGGGCAGTAAGACCCCTATCTCAAGATTCAGAGAAAGCGAAGAAGATAGGTGGGATTTTACTGCCCGTAAGAGCCCGATTGGTTCAACTAACCATCAGTGTAGGATGAAGCCCCCCGCTGATGGAAGTTTCAATTTATCTCGCTATTTGCGGACAATAAGCCCTCCGCCTCAAGACTGTGAGAAAGTCAAAAAGGTAGTGAAGAATAAAGGCCTACAAAAAAACGATGTGTGAAATTGATTATTAGTGAAGTCTCCACTAATCGGAGTTTCACTGTATTAGTATAACATGAGTATATTTTAGAAAGCGCTATCAATGTGTTTCTAATATGAATTTTTATGTATATTTTATACAATTAAAACAAATGAAAAATAATTGTAATAAAGCAAAAAGTAGGAGACTCTTTCGTTGTTTCATCATATACATACAGAAATGGAGCAAATGAAAGAGGTGAAGATGTTGAACTTTGATATTACAGGACAAAAAGCATATGTAAAAGATGGACCGTATCGGAATCAAATTGGAATCGTAAAACGAAATGATACGGAGAGCATTACAAAATATGCGATTGTAATTGACGATATGAATATTGATATTGAATTAAAAGATATTGTTTTAATTGATGTAGATGTTCGGCAATTTCATGATTGGTGTGAAGAACATGGGTATTTGTAAAAAATAGATTATACAAATAAGAAAACCCCCTGAATGTTCAGGGGGTTTTTCTTATAGTGCAACTTCTTCAGTTTTATTGACTGTTTCATTGTACGTATTTACATCTAATTCTCCGAGCCATTTGCTAGAAATCAAACCAGCTGTCATAGAACCGCTCACATTTAAAGCTGTGCGTCCCATATCAATTAATGGTTCAACAGAAATTAATAGAGCGACAATTCCAATTGGTAAGTTCATTGTAGAAAGTACGATGAGTGCTGCAAATGTTGCTCCGCCTCCGACACCGGCAACGCCGAATGAACTAATCGCAACAACGGCAATTAACGTTAAGATAAATTGTGGCTGCAATGGATCGATACCAACAGTTGGTGCAACCATCATCGCAAGCATTGCAGGATAAATACCGGCACATCCGTTTTGACCAATTGATACACCAAAGGATGCCGCAAAGTTTGCAATTCCTTCTGAAACGCCTAGTTTTTCTTTTTGCGCTTCAATATTTAATGGCAGTGTACCTGCGCTTGAGCGTGAAGTAAACGCAAATGTTAAAACAGGGAATACCTTTTTCAAATATTGGATTGGATTTAAACCAGAAAGAGCGATAAGTAATAAGTGAATAATAAACATAACAATGAGTGCTACGTAAGACGCTAATACAAAATTTCCAAGTTTTAAAATGGCCTGGATGTCACTACCTGAAACTGTTTTTGCCATAAGAGCAAGTACGCCATATGGAGTAAGACGTAAAATTAATGTTACCATCCGCATTACGACCGCATATACGGCATCGAGCATCTTCTTAAATTGTTCTGCCTGTTCTGGATATTTCTTTTTCACTCCTAAGAAGGCAATCCCAATAAACGCTGCAAAAATGACAACAGAAATTGTTGATGTTGGACGAGCACCTGTTAAATCTAGAAATGGATTTGCAGGGAGTAATTCTAATAATTTTTGCGGAATGGGTGTTTGTTCAATGGAAGTGGATTTTTCTTCCACTAATTTTAAGCGAGCTGTTTCTGCATCACCTTGCTGCAAGCCAGTTGCTTGCACATCAAAACCAGCGCTTGCAGCAATTCCGACTGCAGCAGCAATTGCCGTTGTAAGAAGTAAAATACCGATAATAAAACCGCTAATTTTACCAAGATTATTTGTTAGTTTTAATTTTGTAAACGCTGAAAGAATAGAAACTAAAATAAGCGGCATAACGATCATTTGTAATAACTTAACATAACCGCTTCCAATTAAGTTAAACCAATTATTAGATTGGATAATGACTTCAGAAGTTGGTTTATAAAAAAATTGTAAAATAAGTCCGAATATAATTCCGAGTCCGAGTGCGGTAAATACACGTTTATTAAAAGAAACGTGCTTACGCTGCATATAATATAACACGCTGACTAATAGGAGCATAATTACAACGTTTATGCTAACTAACAATGTATTCATACTGTTTTCCTCCTTCAAATCTGTTACATACAAATATATTCCAATAAAACCTATAAGTCAACTGTGGAATGAGTTAAATATAAAAAAAAGATGGCGTATATGCCATCTTAATGTCCTATTCCTGGTGTAAGAAGGAATGTCGTATAGTATGTAAATCCAATGAAGAAAACTGTTAAATATGCGCCGAATACATAAATGTACATGCGCTCTGTTAATTTTAAATAACTTAAAAGTACAAAAAATCCTGTTTGTCCTAAAAACAATAGTGCTGTCCCATACATATCCCCTAGATAAAACATGACTGAAAAAATACCAGTCCAAAAGCCGAGAACGCGAAACATGCGCTCCATCCCATTCCCCTCCTTCTATATGAACTTAATACTCCTTTTATTATAATGCACTTTTCTAACTATTGTAAACATTTGCAAAATAATAAGAAGCCAGTATAATCTGGCTTCTTATTTTACATATGAAGATGATAATTACAAGATTTACAACCTGTTTCTAGCATATTCTCATTGTGGGTTAATTCCATGTTCGGGAATAAAATTTCAAAGATGCCTGTCATCATATCGACGTGCATGTTGCAAATTTCTTTTGGATGGTGAATGGCAACTTCTTTAAATGGGCAATTGTATACATCATAGAAAATTTTTGTTCCATCAATGCTTAATTCAAATGTCGGAGATAATCCGGCTGTTGTTAAAGCTTCTTTCGCAATTTGTATTTTTTGTTCTACTGTTAATTCATTTTCGCTAATGCTTAGCCGATGTAGATGTTGTTCCATTAATTCTTTACCAAATTTCTTACCTGTTTCATATAGTGCTTTTTCACCGATTTCACCTAAGCTAAGCAATGTATTGCATGCAATTTGTGCTAACAATTGATAATCACGAAACGGAAACTGCAGTTGAATCACATCGTCTGATAGTGCGTATAACCGGCTTGGTCTGCCACCTTTACCTGTTTTTTTTGTTTCTGATTTTAACATATTTACATCTTCTAGCTTAGAGAGGTGTAAACGCGCAACATTTGGATGAATATCAAATTCATCAGCAATTTCTTGTACAGTAACTTCATTATGTTTTTGAGAAATATATTGATAAATATAATAGCGTGTTGGATCAGATAGTACATTTGTAATTTTTAAAGCTTGTTCCATGAGGATCGCCACCTTTATCGGTTTATCTGAGATAACAACATTATAATATAGATAATGTTGTATAATAATGGGTTTTGGTAATGATTCATTAATTGTTCATAATTTCACATACTTTTTGTTATTTTTGTTTAGAAAATTGAAAAATATCATGATAGAAATAGAAAATTCCTCATTTTTCTTTTCATGATGGCCATGATATATAAATAGTGAGGAGGGGATAACAGTGAATGCTGTCGAACAGTTTGCTGACACAATCATGAAAGAAGCATGCCGGTTGCGTGCATCAGATCTTCATATTGTGCCACGTCATGAAGATGCTGTTGTGCAATTGCGTATTGGAAAGGATTTGGTGACAAAGCACTGTATTTCAAAAGAGTTTTGCGAACGGCTTGTATCGCACTTTAAATTTTTAGCAGCTATGGATATTGGTGAAAGGAGAAAGCCGCAAAATGGTTCATTGCAGATGAAAGTTAATGAGGAGGAAGTATATTTACGCCTTTCTACTTTGCCAACTATACATCATGAAAGTTTGGTCATTCGTATGCACTTACAAACGGCGGTGCCAAACCTCTCGCATCTCTCATTATTCCCAAGTTCCGCGAAAACACTTCTCTCTTTTTTACATCATTCGCATGGATTAATTATTTTTACAGGACCAACTTGTTGAGTACGTGGGTAGAACCTTGTATAATTACCTTTAGGAAGGTGATTATATGCTATTCAACAACAATAACATAAAGCACGTTGCAATATATTTAAGATTAAGTCGTGACGAAGAAAACCTAGGAATAGAACAAATATTAGATAACCACCGTCAAACACTAATTACATTATGTAATGAAAATAGATGGTCATATGAGATTTTTGAAGAAGTGGCTTCAAGTAGTACTATAATAAATCGAAAACAAATGATGAAGCTTTTGGAACGAGTGCAACAGGACTATTTTGACGCTGTTGTAGTTATGGATATAGATAGGCTTTCAAGAAATGAGTATGACGCTAGTGATATTAAAAGGATACTTTATCAAACAGAAACATTCATTGTTACACCGTATAGATTATATGATCTTACAAAAGATGATGACAGTTTATTATTAGGGATAACTAACCTTATTGCTAGTGGAGAATATAAGCAAATTCTAAGGCGTATGCAAAGAGGCAAAAAATTCGCCCAACAACAAGGGCTATGGACAGATGGAATAGCACCATTAGGCTACTCAAAAGATTCAAAAACAAGAAAACTTGTCCCTAATGAACGTGCTAAAGATGTTCAGTTTATTTTCTCCGAAATTGTTAAAGGTACAACTATACCTGAACTTATTAAACAGCTAAATAACATGGGAATAAAAACAAGACAGGGGTATGATTTTAAATACAATAGTATCCAGCGTATTATAAATAACGACGCTTATAAAGGAACAATAGCCAGTAACAAAACTATTGGTCAATATAAGCCTAGACCTAAAGAAGATTGGATTATTGTCCATAATGCACACCAACCGATTGTAGATGAAGCTACTTGGGAAGCGGCAAATAAAATCGTTAATACATATTCGTTTAAAGCACCTAGAAGTAAAAATCGTATTTATCCTACAAGTAATCTTATTTATTGTGCGAATTGTGGCAGGATACAAGGTTGTAACCTAAAGCCAAAACTTAACAAAATCTACATTAAGCATTGTCTGTGTGGGAACAGAGGCTTTTATTATAATCCTGTGTTAGCCTTGATTAAGGAAGAAGTGTTAGGCTACAAAGAACATATATTAAAGGCACTGGAAACGCTGGAAGAAGGTCAGCAGGAAGACAATACTCAATGTAGAAAAGAAATACTACTTAGCCGATTAAACAAGTCTAAAAAAGCTTTAAAAAACAACAATTATCTTTTTGAAGAAGAGGAAATAGATATTGTTGAATATAGAGAAAGCAAAGCTATACGACAAGAAGAAATAAAGCTAATTGAAGAAGAAATATTGGCAATAGAGAAGGAAGATAAATCAGTTAAAATAGACACCTTAAAGGAACAACTAGAGGCTGTTGAAAACTTAGTAGGTAAGTGGCATTTATTAGACAGTGAAGGCTATTCTGATGAAAAGATAAATCGCTTATTACATGGCTTTGTTGGTGGGATATTATGGTCTTTTAAAAAAGGTGCAGAATCACCGACTATAAATATAATTTACAAGTAAGGATAATCATTATTGATTATTCTTTTTTATTTTGGGCAAAAAGAAAACCCCCCTAACAGCGGTTAAGCCATTAGAGGGAAAAAGAGATACACTGTTATTACTGTTAAAGGATATTAACTTAGTATCTATAACACCAGCTATTACTGGTGACAATATTTAATTAAAGTATTATTGCTTACGCCACTCATTCACTACGTTCATTCGTGCTTAATAGTATTAGCTATCAAAGATATTAGTTATTTATTAGTTATGTAGTGCGAGGAGGTTATTACTTTTATAAGTCACACTTTGAATGTCATTAGATTGCTAACATGGTTGTGATTCCCCCCTATGAAATCAATGTTATCCAGGCTGATAATCACAATATGATAAGTTATGTTGATATTATTTTTAAGTGAATGGGAAATTAAACAGAGAAAGAAGTATTATCGTTTTTGTTGTGGGCTATTATTAAGAAGGGATGATTTTGGTTGAATTTGATAATAAACAAAATCTACTTGTTATAATTTATAATGAGTATCAAAAAGATCCCCTGAAATGATGATGACATGAGACGGTATAAATTATGTAGAAGAAAAGTTGGGAATTTAACCTGCTATGTCTTCTGGCAAAAAGGTAAAAGAGGATTCTTGGGGGGGATAATGAACTAAAAGATATTGCGTTAAAAATGACAGGTGAGAATATTAAAAGTGCAGTGGAATTAAAATAAAATATCTTCGCTTACCCAGCATCCATTAAGAGGGTGTTTTTTTAATGGAAAAGTATTTCAAGTGAATTTGCTTGAACAAGATGTTTTCATATTATCTAAATTAGAAAATGTTATTTTCGCAAAAATATTCTAAATATTATTGTTTATCGACATATTCCGACTATAATTGTGGAAGAAATGTATAATAATAGAAATAGATTATACATTTTATTAAATGGAGAGAAAAAGATGGCACTTTTAGAAGATAAAATCGATCAAATAACCCAACCAGAACTTAGAAATATTATTAAAAGTGAAGTGAAAAAACTTAAAGGTAGAAAACAATTCGGAGTGGTATTTGAACAGCATATACCTGAAGTTGTTCCTCTTTTTAGTGCACCCATTACCATTCGATCAACGGTGGCGAAGAAGAAAGGAAATTTGAGTGAAACTTATCGTGTAAAAAAAATATTAGGTGAAACTAGTGAAGTAGTTAAAAATTCAGACGGAACGATAGAAGAAGTACCAACTGAAAGTGTAGTTATTGTTAAGCAATTTGGAGATCCTATCTATCCTGCCTTAGTAAAATTAGATGAAGTTAGAAATGGTAATCAAAGTTCTCCACACCATGTTTTGATAGAAGCTGATAATTATCATGCACTTCAATTATTAGAATATATGTACTCTAATAGAGTTGATTGTATCTATATTGATCCTCCATATAATACTGGTGCGAGGGATTGGAAATATAATAACGATTACATTGATTCTAATGATACATACAGGCATAGTAAGTGGTTATCGATGATGCAGAAACGCCTTGTATTAGCTAAACAACTATTAAAAAATGACGGAGTACTTATTCTTACCATCGACGACTACGAATTGTATCATATCGGTACGTTACTAGAGGAAATATTTCCTGATTATGATGATTACATAGTGACAATTGAACATAACAAAAGGGGAAGAAGAGGAAAGAACTTTGCTAAGACTAATGAATTTGCTATCTTCTTAGTCCCAAAAGGGCAGGAAGTAATTCAAGAAGAGATCCTTGAAGAAATGATTGGTGGAGAAACTAGAAATTTAAGACGAACAGGCAGTGGTTCACTAAGAACTCAACGGTGGAGAAAATTTTTCCCTATATATGTAGACAAAAATACCCTCGAAATTGTAAGTGTCGGAGACCCTATACCTCTTGGTCAACAGAGAGAAGATAGTTCAGATGAAAACATCATAACTGTCTGGCCAATTGATGAGAATGGTATAGAGAAAAATTGGCATTATGGGCTTGAAAGAACTAGAGATGCTGTAAGTCAAGGGAAGTTACAAGCTAGAGAACAATCATATGGTGTTCAAGTTTATTACACTTTAAGGGAAAAGCAGTCTAAAAAATACAAAACTGTTTGGAGTAAGACAACATTAGATGCAAGTACCTATGGGACCGAACTCCTTTCTAAAATTATGGGTAGATCTTCTAATTTTGATTTCCCTAAGTCTGTATATGCAGTAGCAGATTGTATAAACGCAGTAGTTAGTAATCGGGAGAATGCCTTGATATTAGATTTTTTTGCTGGAAGTGGAACAACTTTACACTCAGTGTTAATGCTGAATCAAACTTATAACAAGCAACACCAATGCGTACTAGTTACAAATAATGAAGTTTCTGGAGATGAAGCGGAAAAATTAGAACAACAAGGTTATTATCCGGGTCAACCGAATTGGGAAAAACATGGGGTATGTCGGTCTGTTACATTTCCACGTTCCAAATTCACAATTTTGGGTAAACGAGATGATGGTTCAACAATTGAAGGAGACTATACCACAGGTCGCCTTATTGATAAAGAGAAACCAAGAAATATAAAACAGATTGGATTTGTGGATGGAAAAACATTAAATACACCGATGAGAAAACAATTAGTTGCTTTAATAGATGGACTACCACAATCAAAAATTAAAGGTGATATGCCTTTCTTTTTAGACGAAAAGTGTTCTGCAACTATATTATTTGATGATACTAAGTTTGAAGAGTACTTAGAAAACCTCGAAGAAAATCTACATGTCACAGATATATACATAATGACCTCACGTCAAAGTCAGTTTAGGAGATTTAAAGAACAAATTATAGAAAACATGGGGTATTTAATAGTTAAAGAAGAAGAAAAACGTCTGTTTTCTGAAGGATTTTCTGCAAACCTAGATTATTATAAGTTGGACTTTTTAGATCCAGATGAAGTTGCTTTAGGAATGCAATTTAAATCAATATTACCAGTTCTATGGATGATTGCGGGATCAAAAGGCGATATTCCTGTTGTCGAAGGTTCTGTAAGGTATTTAATACCTGAGAATAGTACATACGCTATATTGATGAAGGAACAATATTTTGGTGAATTTTCTGAAAAAATAAGCGTAAGAGAAGATTTAACACACGTCTTTATCATTACCAACTCAGAGGATGCTTACTTTGATATGAAGTCAGAGTTAAATGTTCCCAATGTAAATATGCTTTATAAAAACTATTTGAAGAATTTTGAATTAAAACGACAATGGAAGGAATAATTTAAAATGAAAATTGGCTTAAAGGATTTTCAAGAAGACGCAGTAGAAGAATTGATTAAGGAATTGTCAAAAGCTAAGCGAGAAGTAAAAGAAGATGGTTTACAGGCAGTTGTATTATCATCACCTACTGGTTCAGGTAAAACAGTTATTACAGCAGCGTTAATGGAATCAATTTTGGAAGGGTCAGATGGTATTCCCGCTGAAAGAGATGCTGTTTTTCTTTGGTTCTCAGATCAACCTGAATTAAATGAACAGTCCCGTAAGAAAATTTTAGATTGTTCCGACCGATTTCGCGAAAATGATATTGTAATGATTGGTCCTGATTTTGATCAAGAAACATTTGATGGTGGTAAACTTTATTTTGTTAATGCACAAAAGTTAGGTAGAGATAAACTTTTAACAACAAAAGGTGACCATCGAAATTATACAATATGGGAGACTATCCAAAACTCCTCAGATCTATACAAAGACAAATTCTATTTAATTATTGACGAAGCACATAGAGGAATGAATCGAACCTCATATGATGAAAAATTCTCTAGAACAACAGTACAAAAACTCGTTCTTGGCGACCCAGGATTAGGAATAAATCCTATAGGAATGGTAATAGGTATCTCAGCTACTCCAGATAGATTTTTAAGATTATTACAAGGTACGCAACAAAAAGTAAATAGAAGGATCCCTCGTGTAATAGAGATTGATCCTGAAGTTGTAAGAACATCGGGTCTACTAAAAGATAAAATTGTTTTGTTTCATCCAGAAGAAGAACAGTATTCTGATTGGACATTACTCTCAGCTGCTACACGTCAATTAGTAATGATGCGTAGGGAATGGAGTAAGTACACTTTGTCTCAGGGAAATGACGAAGTGCATCCAGCCATGGTTATTCAGGTTGAGGATAGAAATGATACCAGCATTACTAAAACGAATCTTGAATTAGTCATTAGGACAATTGAGGATGAATATGGAACTATTAGTGATGAAGAGATTGCACATTGCTTTGAAGAGGATGTAGATATATCTGCTGGAAATAAACGAATAAGGAAAATTGAGGCTTCGAAAATTCAAGATCAAAAAAATATAAAATTTATTTTATTTAAAATGAGTTTAACAACTGGTTGGGACTGTCCTCGTGCCGAGGTTATGATGTCATTTAGAAAGGCAAAAGATTATACTTTAATCGCACAGTTGATAGGTAGGATGGTGAGAACTCCTTTAGCTAGGAGAATAGAAGCCCAAGAATTATTAAACTCTGTATCGTTATATCTACCACATTATGACTCCGAAGGATTACGTAATGTAATAGATCATTTAAAGAATGACCCTGATTTCGTACCTCCAACAAGTATTGAAAATGGGAATAACCAAGTAATTCTTAATCGTCATAAAGATTTTGATCATGTTTTTAAAGTACTAGGAGAAATACCTACGTACCCACTTGAAAAAAGCAGAAAAACATCAAATGTAAGGCGTTTAATAAAATTATCTCGTTTATTAACATCCTTTCACCAAATAGATTCTGAGGCTTTAGATAATTCGAAGAATCTAATAATCCAGACCTTGTTTAATGAAAAGGAAAAATTAAAAACTAAGGATAAGAGTTTTGCAACAAAAATCAGTGAAGCAGATGAGATGATAATAAATCCTATTACAGTTGAACAAGGAATATGGAGGGAACTCCCGGGAGAATCACTAAGAGTTAAACTTAGTGAGCCTAATATTGCTGAATTGTTTAATAGGTGTGGAAAGAGACTGGGGGAAGGTCTTCATTTAGATTATTGGTCAACTTATTATGATAGACAAAACCCTAATACTTCTAAATTAGAATTATTTCTTACCTTGCAACATAAAGAGGTGTATGAAGAACTAGAAAATGTATGTAAGTTGCGTTTAAACGAATTGTTTGAAACTCACAAACTGGCAATTAAAGCACTTTCTACATCAGAACAAGAAAAATATAATATTATTAGGGGACAATCAAAAATACCTGAAAAAATTGAGTTTATAGCACCTACTCAAATTTTATTCTATGGAGATATCAGAAGTTCTGACTATGAACTATATGATAAACACCTTTATATTACTGATAAGGGAGTTTTCCCAGCGAAATTAAATGGTTGGGAAAAAGCAACGATAGAAGCAGAAATATTACGTGAAGATGTGGTTGGATGGTTGCGAAATTTTGATAGAAAAACATGGTCGTTTTCAATACCATATGAAGATTCAGGTAAAATTAAACCAATGTATCCTGATTTTCTAGTTGTTAGGAAGTTAGGAGACAATCTAATTGTAGACATACTTGAACCACATAGAGATGATTTGGATGATAACTGGAAAAAGGCGGTAGGATTAGCTAAATTTGCTGGTGAACACTGGAACAGTTTTGGTCGAATTGAGTTAATACGTAAAAATGGAACACGATTAAAGAGATTAAACTTTAATGATGAAAATGTAAGGACTAGAGTGGCTGGTGTTAAAAGCAACGATCACCTTGATACTTTATTTGATATTCTATCAACTGAATTATATAAACAATTATGACTGTTAGGGCTATTCCCTGACAGTTTTTTTATGTAAATTAGGAAAAATAAGCCCCCCTAACAGCTATTAAGCTATTAGAGGGACGGCAGAGAACAAGCCATGTTGTTTACATGAAAAAGAAAAGTGATTAACACTTTATTTAAGCCACTACTGTTAATCATGGCATTAAATTTAATAAAAGGTTTATCGAAGGAAATAAAAGAAAGAGTTGAATGTTAGTGAAATTTACTTGACTTGATAATGGTGCAGATTCATTAAGGTCTGCATATGAAAACTTAGAACAATTAAAAGAGATAATTGTTGGTGAAGGACATAGACTAAAAGACGCAGTTATTTTTCTTAATCATGGAGTAGAACTGTTGTTAAAATACATTCTTCAACAACGTAGTCCAGCGTTAATGTTTGAAAAAATTGAACCTTACTTAAAAGCAAAACAGGGCTTGAAAAAGTTTAAAGGTGGTCAAAAGATGGTCTTTGATATAGATGGAAATGTAAGGACTGTTAGTCTTTTAGAGGCGTTAAAGAGAATTGAGTATCTCTGTGATATTGATATTATTGAAGAATTTTATGCCACAATTCTTTATGTTAATAAAATACGTAATAATTTCATGCATTACGAAGTGGAATTGGATGACAAGGAAACGGAAACCCTTAGTGACAAACTTACAAGTGTGTTATGAACAAGCAATAGAATTTCTTGAAATTCATATTGAGGATTTAGATGATTATATTTAGGACTCACGTTTTGAACTTACCACTGAAGAATATGCGGGGCAACAAGCAGAATTTTGGGCTGAAATGCAGTATGAAGATATGAAAATCGAAGATATAGAATGTGCTTACGAAGATCTAGGTGAAGGAAAATAGTAAGAGTTTAGTTTAAATTTGTATTACCTAATGAAAAAATACAATGATTATTTGTGCTTTTTGTGCAATTTATAATGTTTGGTTGTCTTTTGTACAAACTAGCCCTAAAAACTTTTTTGCATAACCTCAATAGTGTTAATCTTTTGTGAAATGTCATAAATTGTAATAATGTTAGGTACTAAAAAGACTTTGCACAATTATCACTGGTTAGATCCGTTTATTTGCTAGTGAAAATAAGAAGAAACGCAAATGGAAAGGCAAACATAAAAGAATTTCTTAGCGATTATCAAAAGTCATTAGAGGGTAAGGGGAAAGAATCTACCTTACCACAAAATTATAAAAAATTATTTTACATGTCTTTTTTTATTCCCATTCTGCAAGTAGGTAAATGTAAGGTTCAAAGATTGAACTACTAAAATTTGTAGAAAAGGAATGGTTTTTAAATGACAAACACTGTATCCACAATCAAAGGGACAGAAGTTATTTGTAAAGGAAATGTAAATGGTAACTTTGAACAAGTGCCAATGGAATTATTCGATTATATTCAACTAGGATTGATTACTCATACTGATTTAGTCATTTATGTGAAATTACTTCAACGATACAATGAAAACTATGGTTATGCTTTTCCAACTATTGAACATTTAATGATTGATACTCGTATTGGAGGTAAAGCAACTGTTCATAACAGCCTTAAAAGATTATGTGAAGTTGGGCTAATACAGAAAAGCAAGACAAATAGAGGGAATAATGTTTATGTGGTCTACAAGCCATTAAGCAAGACAGAATTATATAAATGTGTTCCTGATAAGGTTCAACAGTTTAAAGAATTTGAGAGTAAGTTACTGAAAATATCAGATCAGGACAAGGAACGTTTTCAACAGCACCTACAAGAAAAACAAATGAGGGAACAACAGGAACAGCAGATTCAAGCTAGAAATATTGTTCCTGAAGGTTAAATAATGAATTGTGATTAACCCATGAGAAAAACAGTGATATGACAGCATTTGTTTGCTTTGAAAGGCACAATTTTAATAATCAGTAGAATTGGTAGTTTTAAAAATGGACTTCCATAGTTCAATAACTGGACTTGTCATAGTTCAAATTATGAACGTTATACAAACTTACTTACACATATTTAATTATACAAACTTAAATATACTTTTTAAAAGAATACTATCAAAAGAAGAAAAGAAAACTGTTAAAAGAATGAAGTAAAGTAAAGAAGGTATTAACGTTCATTATTTGAACCATGCACAATATATGTTCTTTGTCAACTGTAGATAAAATAAGGGTTCTTGTCATATTTAGCTTGTGCAAAATTTCACTTTTTCCGCTTCCACGTCCTCTTTATACAGTCGCCTCAAAATATTTTATTTCGCACAGTAAAAGACCACACTATTAAAGTGTAGCCTCGTATTCTTTCACTTTCTTGTAAAAGGTTGCTTTCTTCATTTCCACATCTTTCATAAATGCCACCGCTGTTATCTTTCCTGCTTTCCATTCCTTGTACAGCTTGTTCCATTCTTTAGGAAGTGCTAACACTGGACGTCCTAAATGTTTTCCTTTTGCTTTAGCAACAGCGATTCCTTCTTTTTGACGCTGTTTAATAGTTTTCCTTTCCTGCTGGGCTAGTGTAGTATACACCTCAATTAAAATGTTATTTACCATATCTAAAATGCCTTCTTGACCTTCTTGTATATCTATCATAGTAGTTGGTAGATCAATTACTTTAACTCTGATACCCTCGTTTTTAAAGTATTGTAGGTACTCTTTGATTTGCTGTTTATTACGTCCTAAAAGGTCAATAGATTTTATGTAAAGCGTGTCGCCACTTCTCATTGCTTTAAGCATGTTTTGAAATTCCTCACGTTCCATATCCTTGCCACTTGCTTTATCGCTGTATATGTATTTCTCATCAGTTACATAACCCTTTAATGCCTCATATTGTCTATCTAAATTCTGTTCTTTAGTTGATACACGCATATAGCCAAAATTGATTCCCATTATTAAAACCACCGTTTCTATTAGTTGATAGATTTAATATACAACAACCGTCTATAAAGGTTGTTTTTTCAATATACGTACATAAAGGTTTATTCCCCATTTAAGTAGACGTCGTTTTTGGCTGTTTTTCCACCGTCTATACAGGTGTACCTTTTTAGACAACAATATAAGATTAAGTTACCTTACCTTAATTCGAATTAAGTTACAAACATTTAAATATAACACACTTTTATTATTGGTGTAAATGATTTTCTTGTGTTTTTTAATAAAATTTGGTATATTAACTCATGAAATAGAGGGAGATATATGAATCCGATGATTAAACGATTCTTTCATTCACATGATATTAAAGTAAATGAGGATTTATTTGCACTATCAGAATTACTCCAGTGGTTATTTCGGAGTGCTATTCGCAATGATGAACCTATTGATGTTTATATTCCTTCTGAAAGAATGCGGACATTATTAGAAATGTACTTAAATAATGAGATTTAATTTGCATAAAAAAACTAGCAAATAACTCTACAAACGCTGATATATCAAGCCTTAAAAAACATTTCCTTAAAGAAAGAAAAAATACACTATACACACTCCGAGGGATACAAACTATCCCTCTCCATGTGATTAGTGCGGTTAATAAAAAAATAATATTCTATATTAGTCGTAAACAGTGTGGGAGTGGAACGACCACATACGTAGCGTAGCGGAGTATAGAGAAATGAGTAATTGAATGAAAGATAATTGTGATGTAGTGAGTCATATGATTCGATTGGATGTGAGACAGTAAATAGTTATTAGAGGAATGATGAGATCAATAGTATTTTCATTGTTTGATATAAATAATAGGAGGAAATGGTGTGGAACTAGAACGATATTTTTTCAATCCATATAAAAAGAAATACAAAGGTCATTGGTATTATCGCTGTATGCAATGCAACACGGTTATACACGTTCCTAAAGAACCTGAAGGTGGTTTTTACACTTGGTGCTACTGTGACGAGTATAGTGGTGATTTGGTGGGACGTATGGTTTGTTCAAAGGAGTGTATAGAAGAAGTTGACCAAGAATATAAGAAAAAACGAGGATGGGCATAGTAGCCGATCCTTTTATTTTTTTATCATTATATCTCCTCACGAGAGTAGCATTGGGAAAGCATTAAGGATTTGAATCATAAAAGAAGATTTATTAGTAAGGTTATTTCAAGGTCTGGCTTTTTCGTGTAAGGAATATATAATCTTTTTGTTGTTCTTATAAAATTTTTTCAATTTGATGTCCTATTATGAAATGAAATTGCAAGTACCTAATTGTAAGGGGCAATAACAAGCCCTTAAAAAACAATTACTTGGAGGTACTAACAATGAAAACAAACGTTAAGAATGGCACTATTTATTTAGGAGAGTTTGCTACAGATACAGAAACTATTCGATTAGGGGACTGTGATATTTTAGGACTACAAATAGAGACAGAAAGTAATGGAGGTTGGTTTTCTGTACTTGGTGAAACAGATGAAAAAGGAATTGTTAAGCGTTTAATTATAGACCTAGAACCAATTGATGAGGATCCATATGAAGAAGATTATGATAATTGAATAAGAAAAGCGAATTAAAAGGCTAAATTATTTGGAAAGGAAAGGTGTTTATGGACGGTATTGGATTTAACAACGTCAAATTAACAGATAAAGACGTTTATGAAATTTTGTTTCTAAATAAGGTGAAGGGGTTACAGCCTTATGAGATAGAAAAAAGGTTCCCTGTATCTAGGACAACCATTAAAAATATTGTAAATGGAAAAAGTCGGAAAGATTGTTATTTTGTTTTCATAGAATACAAGGAAAAACACCCTAAAAAAGTTATGACACTATTTGACTAGTTTAACTAAACAGATAAAAAGTACAGGAACGAGGGTTTTAAGTGGTACTAGTAATAGTATCACTTTTTCTTTATATCGATATTACTATATTTCAGAAATGTATTTTGATTAGAAGGAAAATAGTCCCTTTTTGTCAAAAAAATGTAATTGAAAGGGAGATGTTTCATGAAAAGGGGTCAAATAGGAGTTAGTCACTTAGTTTATATCATTATAATTTTTGTAATTGTTCTTTCGTTCTTTCTTGTTATAGCCTTTGGGGGGACAGATAACGCTGGTACAATGATGGGAACTGCCTCAACTGTTTCATCATTGATTTTATCAGTAATAGCAATTGTATTATCTTTAATTGACGTAGCAGGTCAAAGAGAATCTATGGTAGATTTAAAAGAAACTGCTGAGAAATTGCAGGAGTCAAACATAATTGCGAGTTCAATAATTGAAAGTCTAACAGCAAAGATGGATGAATTACAAGGTATGAAGGACCAAATGATTAAGGCAGTAAATAAATCAGAGGAATGGAGAACAGGGCTGGTAAAAGAAATTCAAGGACTTAAACAAATGGATGATGTAAAGAAAGAAGATTTAGAAGGTCTTTATAAAAAGGCTAATGAAGGTGTTAAAAGTTTAGATTTTGACATATGGTTAGAGAAAAATTTAGTCGAACAATCCTTTAAGGATGTAGGTTCTACATACTCCTTTATTAAGTACCTTCGAGAACACTTTCAAGAAAATGACCAGTTTAAGTCATCACACTTTGTATCTATGATTCAAAGAAAATGTTTGTTGACTCATGCCGATGCTATAATAGTTTTTAAAGACCTAGTGCAGAACAATTATATTTCATTGTTCATGAAAAAAGGTGATGGTGAATCTAATATAAGATTATCCAATAAATTATTTGAGAAATAGACAGGAAACTTTTGGCATCCATTTTGGATGTTTTTTTATTGGCAAAATATCGCCTCTTTGCTGTGCATACTTGTGCAATCAGAAAATATTTTTTTGCACAAAAGCTAGGTGTAACAAGGTTCGAATAGGTGTTCTGTAAAAGGCTATGCACAATTAAAAAAGACGATCACCGTTTAAAGTATCGCCTGTTGTTTCTTCTTAGCCCTTATAAGGGTACTTTTAGAAATGCCTGTCATGTTCTCCACTTCTTTATACGAGTGAGTTTCTAACAGTTTTAAAGCGTGTTCTATCTGTTTCTTGGTATATTTATTAGGACGCCCTTCTCTAAAGTCTGTACGTTGTTTGGCAATGGCTTTACCTGATTGAGTACGTTCTACAATCATGTTTCTTTCATATTCAGCAAAAGCAAAAAATATTTGTCTCATTAGTTTACTACTTGAGGTGTTGTCTAAAATCATTCCCATATTGTCTATGATGACTTTTACTCCTCTATCAATCAATTCAGTAATGATTTTTTCACCTTCAATTAGTGTTCTAGCAAAACGATCAAGTTTAGTTACCACTAATGTGTCACCATTTTGTAGCTTATCTACTAATTCCTTGAACATTGGACGATCTGTTGTTTTCCCTGTAAATGCTTCCTGTACTATCTCATTACAATTATAGCCTTCTAATATTCTTAGCTGGTCTTTTAAACTATTACCGTCCTTAGCTTGTCCGTATGTACTTACCCTAGCATATCCATAAATCATTGTTTTTCCACCTTTATTTTTGAATATAAGTTATGACACCGATTGATACCCTGATAATACTGGAATGTGTTCTTGGTGTCAATACTGTTAAGTTTTGGTTATATTATTTATAATAAATATGACTTGTTGTATTGATGTTCCGGAAAAGTAAGAATACAGCATCTCGTTTAATTTTAAAAGGAGATGATAAGATGGAGGAAAAAGAAACATTAACAATGGAGGATGTTGCTACTTCATTAGGAAAAATGCTAATGGAGAATTATTGGGGAAAATTATGGCGTCTTCTAGAAAAAAATCCTGATTTAAAAAAGAATTTCACAAAATTCTTACTGAATCCAGAGAAGGTAATATTATATTTAGGCAAAACCCATTGGGGTGTAGAGTATATAGGGGATGTTAATTCTCAAGAAATTAGTTCGAGACATACAGCTGATATTCAAATTTTAGACTATTCAAAAGGAGAGAACCTATTAACAGACATATTAGGCATTGATTATAGTAAACATACAGGTCCAGTAATGCCATTACTTGGGTATAATGAAGATCTCGTTTATCCTACTAATGAGGCAATGGATATTATGATAGGGAATGGTTGGAATTTAGGTGGTCAGTCAATGATAATGGGTATCAATACAGGCGGATTTGTATTACAGGAAGGCATGTGTCATAGAATAGTTAATGGTTTCTTTTATGGAACTAACAAATCTGGCCTAGTTACCAGAAATGTAAAGTGGCTAGATTTGTTTCCATTACAAATAGATGATACAGATGTAGAAGTAGATGCATTTAAATTTTATATGTGGCCTAATCTTGCAGATGTCATAATGCATGATGTCCATTTTCAATATCCTCTCCCTTCTGGATTTAGGGAAGAAAAATGGTATAGTTTAAATCGCTTTGTTGAGTTGATTAGTTCTAAGGATACGAGTGAACCTCAAATAACTGCTTTTCTAGCTGAACCTGAAAATCAGTTTATATTAAAAATGGCTTTTATGGGTAAAAAGATATCTTCTGAATGTGAATTAGAATGGCAATCAGAAGAACGTAAAGCGATTAGGCCAGACTTTTTTATAGAAGGGTCAAATGGTTATTCGGACATTGTTGAATTTAAATTACCTAATTTAAAAAATATAAATAGCATAGTAGGGCGGGAGAATAGAGAAACCTTCAGTGCGGAGATTCATTCATATGTTAGTCAAACAAGAGACTATGAGTATTATTTTGAAGACCCTAAAAATAGAGAGTTTGCAGAAGAAAAGCATAGAATAAAAGTTTATTATCCGAAAAGAATTTTGGTAATGGGAAGAAGATGGATGTTAGATACCCCAAATTGGAGAAGGTTAGAAAATGATTATAGAAACATTATGATTAAAACCTATGACGAAGTTATAGATTTAGTTTTAAGTCATTTATATTCATAATCTTATTTTTTTAGAGGGATGGAGAATTAAACAACATTGTTTTAACTATAACTAAGTGCTACTATTACCGCTTATTTAACATGAAGTTTATGTATCAACCCGTAAGAAATGTAGATATAGGTTAATAATTATCGATTCCTGTAAGATTATAG
>NZ_CAKJTI010000008.1 GCF_917563915.1 Bacillus rhizoplanae
TTTCTTGATCAAAGACATCTATCTCCTCTACATCAGTTTGCATGGTTTCTTGACCAACGACATCTATCTCCTCTACATCTGTTTGCATGGTTTCTTGACCAACGACATCTATCTCCTCTACATCCGTTTGCATGGTTTCTTGATCAATGACATCTATCTCCTCTACATCTGTTTGCATGGTTTCTTGATCAATGACATCTATCTCCTCTACATCTGTTTGCATGGTTTCTTGATCAATGGCATCTATCTCCTCTACATCCGTTTGCATAGTTTGTTGAGCAACGACATCTATCTTCTCTGCAATATGGTGAGTCTGTTCACTATTTTCAACATTATCTATTTCGTTTTCCTGTGTTTTAGCCGTTTGTCCTGTCTCTTTCACAATCACACTCCGCTGTATATGGTGTTGAAGTGTATATAAATCCAAATGTTGAATATATAATAACGGTTGATTTTTTTCTTTCTTTATTTGTTTACCAGTCATCTCCAAGCCTCCTTTTTTTCTAAAACGTGCGTTATTACAGTTATATTCATATAGGGCGGAGAAGTTTCGTTAAAAATCGATTCTTTATCTATCTACGCAAGGCACTTTGCTTATTTCCTTAAAATTAGAAGTTTGTCTATAATACTGTTGGTTTGGAATAAAGTTTGATCAAAAAACACCTCACAAACTCGTATTTTATGGTAAATAAGAAGAATCCGTTTTGAAAAAGATTGATCAAAATGGATTCTTCTCTAGCATATTTAAGTTTCGGTTTTATAAAAAAGTTTGATCAAACTTTTTTATAAATTATCAAACTTTATTTCAAAGCTACAAATACTTCTCTATTCCCTTCATTTTTTATAAAGTGAAACTTCCATCAGTGGGAATTTTCTTCATCCCCCACTGATAGAAAATCAAGAATACCCATAAAGTTTATGTGTAATTCTTATGAAACAATTAAATTAGGTTATCTTCACAAGAAAAAAACAATTAAAGATAATTTGATTTTTTTAAAAAATGCGCCATTTCATGAGACAACCTGGTACCATTTTTTTCATCATTCATAAAATATATTGAAGTCACTATTTTTATATAGAAAATAAGGAGGATTTTAATTTGGGCAATAATCAAGATGAACCAAGATGCTTTCCTTTCCCTTGTGCATTTCCTGTACCAGAACCGACGGTACCAGCTAGTTCTAGCACTATAATTCCATTTTCATCTGGCACAACACCTATTACACCAGCGACTGCGCTTCCGCCTGCTCTTGGGCTTGTAAGTCTCATTGGATTTGGATCAGCTATTCCGACTGTCACTTTATTAGGAACGTCTCCTAACACTTTTACTCTTAGCGGAGCAACAGAAGCATTTACGATGCCTCGTAATGGCACAATTAAGTCTGTATGGGCAAACTTTACTGCTACAGGTATTAATGTAACTCTCCCTCTTGATGGTAGCATTACCGTTCGAGCATCATTATATATTAATACTGTAGCTAACAATAAAACGAACACTTTTACTGAACTTACAAGTACTGTAGTAAATTTAAGTCCAAGCATTACATCCTTACTTGCATTCCCTGCAAATCTTGCTGGTTCTAATACTACAGTGAGTCAACCCGTAAATGCTGGAGATCGTCTAGTCATGGTCTTTTCTATAATCGGTACTGGTGGTCTTACTGCTGTTGCTACTCTTACAGGATTGGCAAGTGCCGGAGTTGAAATTGTTTAGTTAAAATATTTTCCATGGTAAAGTTTTAATAACTTTGTTACGTCTATTCAACAAAACGGAAGATATTTAAATAATGAGGAGGCTCTACGGCCTCCTCATTGCTTATTTTTCTTTTCCTGCTTATTTACATTATAAGTATTAACATCTTTTCAATCATCCTATTTCTACCAAATTAAATAAACTACCATTCATTTAAATATGAAATTATACTTTACGAAAGTAAGAAACGGTTTCTTTCAATCCTTGAAGCAATGAAAATTGCGGCTCCCAATTTAAGTGTCTTCTAGCTTTCTTATTTAATAGAGAGCTAGAAATAATATCTCCTGATCTTCTCTTTTTGTATATTCTCTTATCTTCTATTTTCATTACACTACAGATCATATCCAACAATTCATTGACTGAAGTTTGTTGATTCGAACTAATATTACATATTTGATTATCAGCATTCCTAAGAGCTAAAAAGTTAGCATATGCTACATCTTTAACAAAAATAAAATCTCTTGTTTGATTTCCGTCACCATATATAATCGGACTATCATTCTTTAATAATCGGTCCAAAAAAATAGAAACAACACCAGCTTCCCCATTTGCATCCTGTCTTGCGCCATACACATTAGAATATCTAAGAATTGTATACTTTAAACCCGAAAGCTTTGCAAATAATTGAATATAGGCTTCACTCGTCAATTTCGATAAACCATAAAATGATATAGGATTAAGGTCATGCTTCTCATCAATAGGTAAATATTTAGGATTCCCGTATACAGCAGCGGTTGATGCATGGATAATTTTTTTCACGTTATACTTTATACAAGATTGTAGAATATTTATGGTAGCCATAATATTTTCACTACAATCGTAAAGCGGCTGTTTTACAGATTCCTGAACAGACACCTGCGCCGCTTGATGTATTACAAAATCTGGTTTTTCTATCATAAAAATTTTATCAATATCGGGATCGCGTATATCAAAATGATAAAAAGCAGCTCTCGATGGAATATGACGCTTATGGCCAGTAGCCAAATTATCAATAACTACTGTCTCGATATTGTTTTCTAATAAGGATTCAACAATATGTGAACCTATGAAACCCGCTCCACCTGTAACTAAGGCCTTCAAATGGTTACCCTCCCTTTAATATTTCATGAATCATCTCTTTTAGTTGTTGAGCCTGTTGAGTAGTTGAATGCTTTTCTTGTACAAGTTCAAATCCATTCTTACCAATTTCTTCTCGTTCTTTATCATCTGTTAAATAGTAATTTGCCTTTTCCATAAAATTATTTTCATCTATTTCAACAAAGTGTACCCCTGGCTTTAAACATAAATCTAAAATCTCATCTGAGCTTTGGGCTAGTAATAAAGTGTTATATGCAAACACTTCATTGTATAACCATATTGAATTACACGATTGTTAATCATATTGCAATTATGCGATCCTCTTATTACACAACCGATAACTCCTAAATACCGTTTCCAATAGAAATAATATTGTTATAATTTATGTAAACTATATATACTTTGCCACAACAAGTTCATGACTCATATATAGTCACTTACCATGCCCCTTAAAAAATGCTTAAAAAGGTGAAAATCACCAATTTACTAAATAAAATTGGTGACTTCCTATTTTGAATTCCAGTAGATAATCTACCTTTCTTATAAACTTATAGATATTTATCTCCTTTTTCTCTAGATTTTATTTTTGTTGCCGGTACGCCAAACGCAATGACGTAGGAGCCGATATCTTTTACAACTGTAGCACCAGCACCGATTACGGTATGCTCCCCTATCGTAATAGAATGGATTACATTTGCTCCTAAAGAGATGACAGAATAATTCCCAATCTTAACATTCCCTCCAAGAGTAGCACCTGGTGCGATAGTCGCATAATTATCAATTACACAATCATGATCAACACTGGACTTTGTATTAACAATGCAGTGTTCTCCTATACGCACATTACTATTAATCACAGCTCCTCCCGCTACTACCGTTCCTGCTCGAATGATTACATCTTCGCTAATAATCGCAGATGGATGAATAGCACAAACAAAAAGAAAATCTGGAATAATAGTCTTTACTTTCTCCACTATCTTTCTTCTTATCCAATTATCTCCTACAGCTACAATTCCCCCATGGATATTATCTTTAATAGATAATAGGCTAGATTCATCCCCTATTACTTCGTAACCATAAACCATTTCATTTTGTGAACGAAAGCCGTCAACTATTCCATAAATATCATATTCTCCAGCTCGTCGAATTACATCAATAACAACCTTGGCATGGCCTCCTGAACCAAAAACAACAATTTTTTTCACACTCTTCACTTCCTTGTATATCACTAAAGACGATTAACATTTTTCATAGTTGAATTTACATTTATATACAAGAAAATTACTTATAATAATTATTTATGATTTTAGTTTCTTTATTATGAACATTTAACAATAGAAATGAGCTGATTACTCCCGTATCTTCACACAGGCAATATTTACAGCATATGATAAATCTAACGTACCTTTATTATCCCCTCGAATGATTTACACTCATATCTACATGTGCTAATACAATTTTTATTGGCACAGTAGAGAGGAGAAAAGATAATGACAAGAGACAGATTAAAAACACTTCAACAAAAAATCGAAAAAGGAAATATGCCTTTGTATGATTGTAAAAAGTGAATTAAAAATTATAGAAAGATGTTTAAATTCTACTAAATCAATTATTGATTTTATTTCGATCTGTGATGCTATGGATGTTTTTATAAAGTGAAACTTCCATCAGTGTTTTTTCATCTCCCACTGTTAGCCCCCCAACTGGACTTTTAAGGGCCGTTATCTCCCATCTATCTTCTTAACTTTTCTCTCAATCTTAAGATGGGGGTTTTAATGCCCACGAATAGCCGGGTAAGTCCCTATTTTTTTAAAAATGGGGACTTATCCATAACAATTTAGCTTGCTATTTCATTAAATATAGTAAGAAACTTAAAAGAGGTGAAAAAATGGGTAACAATTTCAATTGCCCTCCGGCATTTCCTGTCGACTTCCCCGCACCGCCTCCTCCAGCATACGGATTTATATTTACTCAAGTAACGCAAACACTTGCTAATGGCACAAATATTATAACTTTCCCTTCAAGCGGTCCACTAAATAATACAGTAAATACAACTAATGGATTATTGATTAACGTACCTGGGGTATATCAAATTGACTATACTGTAACTTTCAATATTCCTTTTTCAGTTATTCCCCCTGACTTAGTCGATTTCACTGGAGTATTAACCTCTACTACTGGTTCTGCTCAAATTCCTGGTTCGTTCTCTAGGGTCGCAGATTCAACTGTAGAAGCGATTCCAGGTACTGGTGGCGGTGGATTTACAGGTCGATATGCTGGTATATTAACTGGCTCCGTTCTTTTCAAAGCAACCACAGGTACTATCATTGGGGTTGACGTTATCTGGGACAAACTAGATTTAGATTCTGCACAGGTTCAATTTGCTTCTCTACGAGCAGTACAAGTTGTTTAACTACTTATGCAGAGAAAAATTAACTTCTAAATTTCTACTACGTGTACTGTTCCAAATATAATGGGTTCAGCTATGTTTGCTACAATTCAATATATCATCGGTCTAGGCTTCTTAAGCCTAGATTGCTTCATCAATAGTTTCAAAGAGTTTATAGAAACTGTCCTCTTTCCAGGAGTTTTCTTATTTAGAGAGACAATTTCTTATCAGCTAATAGAATTGTACACCTTTCATCATGAACCCTAAAACATTATATGAATTAAAAGGAGGAAAAATTTACCTATGGCACAAATATGTGATGGAAGCGCATGCTTTATATTCTCTACATTACCCCCAGGAACCGTTGTAACAATTGTAGGTAAATCAGGTCATATGTATGGACCTGCTACGTTTCAATTCTTAGATCCACAAAGTTGTGTAGTTACATTGCTAGAGGAAGACATGACGACTCCTATTTCTACTATTATTCTGCAAATCGGCTGTAACGATATTGAAAGTGTCTCGTACAGTCCAGAAATTCCAGGAGGCGGTGGGGATCGCCCAACAACACCAGTTTCAGCTTTTGGAGAACAAGAAGATCGTTTTTAATATAATTTTTCAATAACAAGTGCTCAAGGGATTGTTATGAAGTAAAACTCTAATTGGTGGTGCATGGTGAAATTATTATATATCTCTTCCGGCTACCCAAGAATTTACGAATATTTTGATCAAAGTATAAAAGCTGAGCTAAGTAATAGTGATTATGAATGGCTTCACTTTCATCCATTAGAGAGTATAGAGAAGTTAAAGGCGATTGTTGCTAATTTTCAGCCACAGCTAGTTTTAACAATATTAGGAGATCATCTCTCCTTATCAGCTATTCAATATTTAAGAGAAAATGGTATCAAACTGGCATGTTGGCTGACCGAAGACCCTTTTTATATTGATAAAACTATTCAAATGATTCATCGATTTGATTATATCTTTACTATTGATAATGTTGCTCTCAGGCACTATCAATCTATTCATCCAAATGTCTACTATTTGCCGTTAGGAACAGACGCAACAATCTTTAAGCCCCTTCCTGCGGAAAATGTACACAAAAGCGATTTACTTCTTGTAGGATATCCATATCCCACAAGAGTAAATTTTATTCATTTTCTTTTAGATAATACTAAATATCAAATCACGCTCATTGGTAAAGGTTGGTATAACAAACTACAAAAAAGATGGAGAAACAATCGGAGAATTATAATTAAAGATATTTGGATTGAACCGCAAAAGATCCCTTATTATTATAATGGAGCCAAAATCGTGTTAAATCCTCATCGAACTCACAATTTTTGGCTTAACAAAAATACACATGGAGTTATTAGCGAAAGTATAAATAACCGAACATTTGATATTGCATCCTGTGGGGCTTTTCAACTAATAGAAGAAAAGCCCGATCTTCGTTCCATCTTTACCGAAGAGGAAATGATATCTTACCTAGATTACGAGGATTGCTTACACAAATTAGGTATCTATATGGATGACGAAGAGCAAAGGAAGACTATCGCCCAAAAAGCTCGAAAAATAGTGATAGAGCAACATACATTTGGTCATCGAGTTAAGAAAATGATTAAGACCATTTCAAAAACTGTTTAATAGCTTCCCTTTCTTCTATACGCATATAGTTATTCATATCCCATATTATAAATTTATTTAGCTTCTAAATTACAAAAATCATCGGTTGTATTACCGATGATTTTTCATTTTCTATAAAAATCCGATGGTTGTAAGAAGAAAAAGATATTGTACAACTGCGACATCAAAATTGAGAGTAAGGAAAGGAATTAACAATTTTATAAAAAGAAAAACTGCTGTTGCTATTTAAGAAATCTTTTAAAATAGAAACTAATTGGTTCCCCCTTTTCAAACCCCTCCATCTCAGCTCTTGAAACGTATATGCAATCATTTATAAGGTTAAGCTTTTTCAATATTTTTTTATCAATAAGATGAAGCTTACAATTCATCGTAATTGAGCATTGACCATTATATATAAATACTTTATTTTCTGGCAAGCAAGTATTATGCGATAAAATAGGATAGATTGGTAATCCATGAGGTATATGATCTAGTAAAGTTGAGTTTATTTTAATTACTTCATAAAAAGAAAATTTGAATTTACGAAAAGCTAAATTATTCATTATTGGGCGTTTTGTATTATTTTCGAGGTAGAAAAATTTATTTTGTTCATTTTGAACAATACGTAAGTTGGGAACAATAGTTGGATCATCAATAGGAGGACCTTCTACGTATCTATATAAAAAAGGATCAGGTATCATAACTACCTTCTTTAAGTTATACTTAAAATACGTAAACATCTCATTTGTAATGAGCCTTCTTTGCTGCTGGTCAATTAAAAAAACCTGTGGATTCCCCCCTTTTACCAAAGTCCCATTCGGAATTTTTATAGGTAAATTATTATATAGGTTTTGAAAAGAGTAAGGTGTTTTGTATGTTATATCAAGCACTATATCGATAGGATGGAATGGCTGAAAAGTGTTTAATCTCTCCCAGAAAGCCGCATCTCCATTATACCAATGAGCAGGACTTTCATCCCAATATTCCCCATACTTCTCCCGAACTTTCTCTAAAATTGCACGCGTATGCATAACTGAACAGTGATCAACAACGTTAGCTGCTTGATATAGTACACGCTGAGCTCTACTTACTCTTTCGGAAAGCAGCTTCAATTGGCTATTTACAAATTTCACTTGTTGAGAAGAATAAATAATATCTATCTTAGCATTTATGTTAAAAAAAGATACCATTTCTTCTAATCTCTTCGGAACATAGACAGTGTCGTCTGTTAAATAAGAAATGTATGTTCCTTTTGTTAACGGAATAGCTTTATTGATAAGTACAGCATACCTCGTCTTTTTATAACGTTCCTCATCCTCTATGAAGCTATTTATATAAGTTATCCTTGGGTCATCCAAATATTGTTTAATAACATTTACTGTTTCTTCATTCGAATGATCATCCATGATAAACAGTTCCCATTCATCTAAAGTTTGCCTTAACACACTTTCAATCGCTTTTCCCACTAATGCAGGTTTATTATAACTAGTAAGAATGATTGATACTTTTGGATTCAAAAATCATCCCCCCTCTACAGTCAATCATTTTACTCATAATTTATGAATGCATTCACTCAATCAAAATATCCGAAAAGACATTTAATACGAAATTATTTTCTACAAATCTAGCTTACAAATGTATAAGTTCACAAAAACAGTGTCAATTCACTAAAAATAACATATAAAGGTAATGAATGTTTTATATAGTGGAATTGATAAAACATTGGGATATAGTTACGCATTTTTCATGTACGCACTCTATAGCGAAAGTAAGAGTACAATAAAGTAGTAAGGCACTACCCTAAGCTACTCTCCTTTAGATGATTTAACCAAACTGTTATTGTTATATCTTTTACACGCTAAATGTTCCTCAATGAAAACAACTTATAAATAGGTGAATCATATGACCATTCACGGTATAATTGCACTCCTTATTATTTTTATTACATTCATAGTTTTGATGTGCGAAAAATTTCCAGCTGATATCGTTATGTTCAGCGGACTAGTTTCTTTAATGATGTTTGGAGTTTTAGCTCCTTCTGAAGCTTTAGATGGGTTCTCAAATGAAGGAACATTAACAATTGGAGCCTTATTAATTATAGCTTCTGCCGTTAACAGTAACAATTTCATCAAACAAATTCCAAGGTTTATAATCGGTCATGAGAGAAGTCATAAAAAAGCAATTCTTAAACTAATGATGCCTGTAGCTAGTCTCTCCGCATTTATTAACAATACACCGATCATAGTAATTCTCACACCTATAATAAAAAATTGGGCGCAAAAAATCGGCCTGGCTCCTTCTAAACTGTTAATTCCCTTAGCATATGCAGCTAGTATGGGTGGGATGTGTACGTTGCTCGGTACATCTACAAATATTGTTGTAAACTCATTACTAAAAAAACAAGGTAATCATGGACTTTCTATGTTCGAATTAGGAATCATCGGTATCCCATGTACTATAATCGGTATTCTATTCATGGTATTTATAGGAAGCAAACTCCTTCCTGAATACAAAAAAGGAAGCGAAATAGATGAAGAGAATAAAAGTGCATTTTTAGCAGAAGTTCAAGTTGAATCAAATTGCCCACTTATAGGAAAAACAATAAAACAAGCGAACTTACGTAACCTTGCAGGCTTATATTTAATTGGAGTTATGAGAAACGAAGACATAATACTCCCAATTTCTAGCGATTATATACTAAATAAAAATGACTGCTTGTTATTTACAGGAGACATTTCTACTATTTCCAACTTGGAAAAAATTGAGGGTTTAACATTACACCTCAGTTCTAGAATAAGTCTCGAAAACTCCTCCAATAATGACATCACTCTTTCAGAAATAGTAATATCCAAACAATCTTGTTTATCCAACCGAACTGCTAAAGAAATTCAGTTTCGCTCAAAATACAACGCTGTTGTAATTGCTGTTTTTCGGAACGGTAAAAGAATTCTCTCTAAAATAGGGTCTATTCGCTTAAAAACAGGAGATATTTTATATATTTTATCAGAAAATAATTTTTTCATAGAGAACCAATACTCTAATGATTTTTACTTTCTTTCCCATGAAACTGGTTCCTTTAAAAATCCTTCTAGAAAACAAAAGATGACCTCCTTTATTCCTCTGCTTATCTTCCTTCTCATGATATTATGTGCAAGTATAGGGGTTCTACCGATTTTAACTTCTTCTTTTTTAAGTGTTATCTTGTTATTCATTACAAAGTCCATTTCAGTACAAGAAGCAAGAAAGTATTTAGATTTACGCTTACTTATCATGATTGGATCATCTCTTGGAATGGCAAGCGCTTTGGAGAAAACAGGAGTCGCTGATTACCTTGCTAACACAATCGCAGGGGAAACCGCAACATTTAGTCCAACAGCATTACTTGCTATCATTTATTTACTTACATGGATTAGTACCGAATTTTTATCAAATACGGCGGCGGCGGCCTTCATTTTCCCTATTGCTTATTCCATTGCTACACAACTATCTTTAAATCCCGAACCTTTTATTATAGCTATTACGATTGCTGCCTCTGCTAGTTTCGCAACACCTACAGGATATCAAGCAAATTTAATCGTTTATCAAGCAGGTGGCTATAAATTTGTAGATTTTCTTAAAATAGGTCTTCCGCTTGGTTTTCTTTTCATGATTATTTCTGTCCTACTTATCCCATACTTTTGGCCATTTTATACGTAAATAAAGCAAACACAAACTAACCTTGTATTGAAAAAGACGTTCTTGATTACTAAGCCATTTTTTACTTTATATGAAAGGAGAAATTTTTTTTGGAAAAACAAACAAATATATATTATCATCACTTTTCAATTACAAAAAAGGATCGACAAAATTTGCATAAACATAAAAGCTGCATTGTTTGGTTTACAGGTTTATCAGGATCTGGAAAATCCACAATTGCTAATATTGTTGAAAACAAGCTACATCAATTAGGGATCTCCACTTATATTCTTGATGGAGATAATCTTCGAAAGGGATTAAATCAAGATCTTAGTTTTTCAGTAGCAGATCGTAAAGAGAATATCCGCCGCGTAGGTGAGGTGTCAAAATTGTTTGTAGACTGCGGAGTTATTGTGTTGGCAACATTCATTTCACCGTACCGCAGCGATCGTGAAGCCGTTAGAAATAATGTACACCCTGACGAGTTTATTGAAGTTTATATCGACTGCTCTCTAGAAAATTGCGAAAACAGAGATCCAAAAGGTTTATATAAAAAAGCTAGAAATGGAGAGATTATCGAATTTACCGGAATTTCCTCCCCTTATGAAAAACCACTTAATCCAGAAATTACTCTTGATTCTAATCATTGTTCAGCTGAAGCATGTGCTATACAAGTCATAGATTTTCTCAAAAAACATCACTACTTATCAATTTAAGGAGGATTATGATGGACTGTCCAACAGACAAAATTTTACCTCATGGAGGTATACTCATTAACCGTGAATTACAAGAAGCGGAGCGTGAAGAATATTTAAAAAAGGTAAACGAACTTCCTTCTCTAACTATCTCTGCTTGGAGTATTTCTGACATTGAACTAATCGCAAACGGTGGCTTTAGTCCGCTCATCGGTTTTATGGATAGAAATGATTATGAAAGCGTCTTAATGACTATGCATTTAAAAAATGGACTGCCATGGACGATTCCTATCACTTTACCTATTACACAAGAGGAAGCAAAAGATTTACGTATTGGAACTGAAGTGATTCTTTACGGAGAAGATAAGATTCCTTATGCAGTTATGCAAATAACCGATATGTTTCATTACGATAAACAAAGAGAAGCGCAGCTCGTATTTGGTACAACAGATATTGCTCATCCAGGTGTGAAAAAACTGGATGAACAAGGCGATATATATATATCCGGATCTATCTCTCTATTAAATAAACCTTCACACAAAGATTTTCAGGACTTTTACATGACCCCAAAAGAAACAAGAAACATGTTTACTGCTTTAGGATGGAAAACCATTGTAGGATTTCAAACCCGCAATCCTGTGCATCGTGCACATGAATACCTACAAAAAACAGCACTTGAAATCGTTGACGGATTGTTATTAAATCCACTTGTTGGAGAAACAAAAGAAGATGACATCCCTGCGGATATTCGAATGGAAAGCTATAAAATATTACTAAAGAACTATTATCCAGCTAACCGCACCCGCCTCGTTATCTATCCTGCCGCTATGCGTTACGCAGGTCCTCGTGAAGCTGTGATGCATGCGCTTGTACGAAAAAATTACGGTTGCACACACTTCATTGTCGGTCGCGATCATGCAGGAGTAGGAAATTATTACGGAACGTACGATGCCCAAAAAATCTTTCGTAATTTTGATCCCATTGCAATTGGAATTCACCCCCTATTTTTCGAACACAGTTTTTATTGTAAAAAGTGTATGAACATGGCTTCTGTCAAAACATGCCCACATTCTAATACCGATCGTGTTATTTTAAGTGGTACTCAAGTTAGAGAAATACTTCGCAGCGGACAAACTTTGCCGTCTGAGTTTACTCGTCCTGAAGTGGCGGAGGTGTTGATGAAAGGAATGAAGCGAAGCAATGCAAAAGACTGAAGCAACGCCATTAAAAAAAGGTATTAATTTAGTAGGATATGCACGTGCCGAATTTGGACTAGGAGAATCTTGTCGCCTAGCAGCAAAGTCCATTCAAAGTACAAATATTCCATTTGGCATTATTAATTATTCGCTTCCACATGTAAAATCATTAGATTTCTCTTGGAAACATAAAGAAATAACCGATCCTATCCACGATATTAATATTTTTCATATGAATCCAGATGTATTTCCAACCGCTCATAAGCAGCTTGGACATCAATTTTTTAACGGTCGCTACAATATTGGTTATTGGCATTGGGAGCTTCCGGAGCTTCCTAGGGAATGGTATACCAGCTTCAAACTTATCGATGAAGTATGGGTTCCCTCATCTTTTGTACTAGAAGCTGTATCAAAAAAAACAAACCTTCCTGTAATCCGTATTCCACATTGCATCCAAGTAGAATGCTCTGAAGGTATAAGTCGTGAATACTTTAATTTACCGACAGATCGCTTTTTATTTCTTTCCATGTATGATCCTAGAAGTATACAACAACGCAAAAATCCAGTTGCGTCTATTCAAGCATTCCAAAAAGCGTTTTCTAAGGATGATCCTTCCGTTGGGCTTGTTTTAAAAATCAATAATTCAAATTATAATCTTGCAGAAGTGAAACAGATTCAGCATCTAATTCGAGATAATCGTAATATTTATCTCATTAACCAATCATTAAATCGAGGAGAAGTAAATGCCTTAATTCAATCGGTTGACTGTGTTGTCTCTTTACACCGTTCTGAAGGATTTGGACTTGTACTAGCAGAAGCAATGTATTTAGGAAAACCAGTAATTGGTACAAATTGGTCTGGTAATACTGATTTTATGAACGCAGATAATTCTTGTCCTGTCAATTATACCCTTGTCCCAATAAAACGAAATTACGGTCCTTACAAACATTATCAAATATGGGCTGAGCCAGATATTGAGCATGCTGCTTATTTTATGCGCCAACTTATCTCCAATCAAACACAGTGTAATCTTATCGCAATGAAAGGACAAGAAACCATAATGACCGATTTTTCACCAAATGTGATTGGAAACATGATTGAAAAACGATTGACACAATTAGGATTTATTTAGTGTATAAATCATCTATTCATGATTCTAGAGAGACGAAACAATAATTGTAAAATTGTTTCGCCTCTCTATTTTACTGAGTTCTTCCATTCTCCCTATCCTATTCATGTAATGGTGAAAATAAACGGTATTTCAGTAGCAGTCAAGGTATATGAAACATATGATTAAAGGAGGTAAAAGTTTTGATTATATACAGCATGGGGTGAAAATATGAAACAAGCATTCATTACTGGAATTACAGGCCAGGACGGTTCTTATTTAGCAGAATTATTGTTAAATAAAGGCTATAAAGTTTACGGATTAAAGAGGCGAACCGCAACAGAAAACGACGAAAACATTAAACATCTAAAAAACGAGATTGAATTTCTTTCAGGAGATTTACGTGATTTAGCTTCCTTGATTCAAGCTGTTAAAGTTTCCAATCCAGATGAAGTATATAATTTGGCCGCCCAATCTTTTGTCGCAACCTCTTGGCTTCAACCTATTTATACAGGGGAAACAACCGCTCTTGGGGTTACAAATATGCTTGAAGCGATTCGTCTTGCTAAACCAGATGCTCGATTTTATCAAGCATCTAGTAGTGAAATGTTCGGAAAAGTAATAGAAACTCCCCAGAAAGAAACAACTCCATTTTATCCAAGAAGCCCATATGGAGTTGCTAAAGTATACGGACATTGGATTACTGTGAACTATCGAGAAAGCTATGATAGTTTCGCATGTTCAGGAATTTTATTTAATCACGAATCTCCTCGCCGTGGTTTGGAATTCGTTACAAGAAAAGTAACAGATGGAGTGGCTAAAATTAAATTGGGACTGCAAGATAAACTCCATTTAGGCAACTTAGATGCGAAGCGGGATTGGGGCTATGCTGGAGATTACGTTAAAGCGATGTGGCTTATGCTCCAGCAAGAAAAGCCAGACGACTATGTTATTGCTACTGGTGAAACTCACACAGTTCAAGAATTAGTTGAAATCGCCTTTAGTTATGTCGGATTAAACTGGGAAGATCATGTCATTCAAGATCCAAAGTTTATGAGACCCGCTGAAGTAGATCTTCTATTAGGAAATCCAGCAAAAGCGAAAAAAGCATTAGGCTGGAAACCAAAAGTGAATTTTAAAGAACTAATTACAATGATGGTCGATAGCGATTTAGAACGACAACAACAGCAAAGAAAAGGATTATGAAATTTGATTTTATAACCTTTTTATATTACCTATCCCTCTTGACTTGTACTTTAACTTTATTTTTATGCAGGGAGGACATTTTGATGACAAAATTTTATCCTATCGCTAGTCCTATATTAAATGGAAATGAAAAACAATATGTCATAGACTGCCTCGATTCAAATTGGATATCTTCAAACGGTTCATATATTCAAAAGTTTGAAGAACAATTTGCACAGTACTGCGGTGTAAAACATGCTATTTCTTGTAATAACGGAACAACCGCTTTACATCTTACTCTGTTAGCATATGGGATTAAAGAAGGCGATGAAGTGATTATTCCGACTTTTACATTCGTTGCAACAGCAAATGCAGTCGTCTATTGTGGAGGAACGCCTGTATTTATTGATTCCGATTCAGCAACATGGAATATTGATCCTGCGAAAATAGAAGAAAAAATCACACCGCATACAAAAGGGATTATTCCCGTTCACATCTATGGTCATCCAGCTGATATGGACCCTATTAAAGAATTGGCAAGGAAATATAATTTATTTGTTATAGAAGATGCTGCTCAGGCTGTAGGAGCGCAATACAAAGGAAAAATGACAGGAGCAATTGGTGACTGTGCTACTTTTAGTTTGTTTGGCAATAAAATTATTACAACCGGTGAAGGGGGAATGATTACTACTAACGATGACCACATAGCTGAAAAGATTCGAATTCTAAAGTCACAAGGAATGGATCTAAACCGCAAATATTGGTTTCCAGTTATCGGATATAACTATCGTATGACCAACATTCAGGCAGCAATCGGCTGCGCACAACTCGAGAACATTAATTGGCATATTCAGCAACGAATCAGAATCGCTAATCAATATATACAAAATTTAAAAGATGATCATCGTCTCATATTACCAATCGAAAAAGATTGGGCTAAAAATGTATACTGGATGTTCAGCATTGTATGTAAAGATTTTACTGAAAACGAACGAAATTTGTTAATGGATCGCTTAAAAGATAAAGGAATCGAAACTAGACCTTTTTTCTATCCTATGCATGCATTGCCTCCTTACCAAAATTTACAAGACCCATTAGAATTCCCTATAATAAACCGCATTTCTGCTCAGGGGATTAATGTTCCAAGTTACGGAAGCTTGACCGATGATGATATTCGATATATTAGCTTAAAAATAACAGAAACATTAAACGAGATAAATACTTAGGAAATGATATCAAGCTTTTATCTCCCAATTGAAGAACGAAACACCACTCACTAGCTTCAGCAAAATAACAAAATTCACCTTACTACAAATATAATTAACTTCCCCATTTCAACCCTTATTCTCCGTATTAGACAATAAAACAAGCTTGGCCGAGAGGTGATTATAACACAACTCCTCTCAAAAAATATGTAGCGATAGTAAAGTCTAGTATCATTAAACATCGAAAGTATTAATTATGTATGGACACATCTCTTCTGCTATGCATTGTACCGAATTCACTGTGATGTGTCCTTAGAGCTATAAACACTTTAATTATAAGAAAATGGATATTGTACCTAAAGAGAATTGATATTTAAAATAGCTCGTTCACCTTGCATTAAAGTAAGAAGACTTAGACTGTAGAAAGGGAACTAGCATGTACAATTCAAGTTAAGATCTTCCACTTCTCTTACTCAATGAAAACCCTACCCTTAAATTATTACTGTGTTTTGAATAGAGGTACCACTATAAAATCATTCTATCTAAGAAGTTAAAGTAATCCCATTAAATAACATTGTGCATGCATCTTTATTGTGAATGTAATCCCTTACTGGATACATTTTAAATTGAACAACACAAGTATGCTCTAAACCCCAGTCAAGTTCTTTTATTTCTTCTGTATCTCCATCTAAAATAAGAAGAATCTGAAAGTTATGTTTAACCATACTTGATAAAGTTTTTTCAAGCTCAGCAACTTCTTCATACGTTCCACCTGAGCGGACAAAAAGAATCCATTCACTTGTTTCCGTACAGTTTAAGAAACGTTGAATACGGCGATTGTATTTTTCTTTTATCTCCGTATATTGTGGGAATGAAGTTGGAGTATTAACAGTTGCTAAAAAATCATGTACAAAATCTATATTATACAAATTATCTCTAAATATTAAATTATGCCCACCTTCAGGCGTGTAACAAACAAAGGTAAGGTTTTGTAATTCTAAAAAATTAATAAATCTATTGTTTAATAATCGGTTTACATCTTTTAAAGAGGGGCTTCTCACCCAATCTAAAAATCCAGAAAACGGTCTTAACTTAAATTGATTTAACCAAAAGCCTACATAACAATCTGCTCCCAAACTAAAAATTGCATGATAATTTCTTTTAATATCTGCTAACTTCATTTCTGTATTCACCCCTTTATTCTATAGAATATGTTTTATATATGGACAAGTTGCATTACAAGCTTAAAAATAGACTTTATATAAAAATAATATTCTATATATCCATTTTGATATTTTAACGCATAAGCCATTACTATGCAGAATACAAAATGTTGTATTTTCATATCAACAACAGAAAAGACTGAAACAAAATAAATCCTGTTCCAGTCTTTTAAATATCCCCTAAAATATATCTGTTACAATTATTCAAATAAAAAACAATAACTAATCATTAGTTTGAAATGCGCGCAATTCTCTAATTGAGGCAGCATCTAAGGAAGCAATCTTTTTTTCTAACATTTCTTTAGCATAATTATATAATTGAAAATCTATTTCATTTTTCTCTACAATCTTATCAATAACTGTCTGCGGAATTTGTTCCCTTTGAGCTCTTTGTGCATTAACATTTAATTTTTGATATTTAACATTCTTCCAACCAAATTCTCTTTTCATAATATATAAAGATTCATCAAACAACTCCGTAATACCTACTACAGAAAAATAATTTTCTATATTCTCTTTTGCTATTTGTAAATCTGCAACATCACTACCTGTAATGAAACGAGATTGGAAGTTAATCGTATAATAATCGAAATCTGGATTATTTATATAATCATCAATTGTCCCTTCAAAAAATAATTCTTTATATTGATTTAGATTCTTATGTGCAAAATAAAACCATGAAAGGACTTGCTCAACTGGATTCCTTAACATCGTAATATAAGTACACGGTCTAGAAATATGGTGATGTACGCCAAACAAAAGGTGACCACATAAAGTATCAGCTGTTGTTAACTTTTCTTTTAGTAACAACACACTTTGCTGATTCAACCCATACTGATCAACATCGTAGAGAATATTATCAGGGTATTGCCTATAAATTACATCTGTTAATGTAGTTCCTCCCGCTTTTGGTATGTGAATATAAATCAACAAAGGTTTTTGTTTGCTATTGGATTGATTTTGCGTCATACACTCGTACCCCTTTCCGTCTGTTATAGCTTATATTTCAGTATATGATCCATACTGTTTTCTGTAACTGAGGATTCGTCCAAAATGCAATGTCTTTTTCTTCTCCAACAAGTTTTTTGCTCGCTCACAAAATTGTCTGAACTTGCATACATTAGATAGGAACATGTGGATCTTCAAATAAAGGTGGTACAAACCGATGAGAATTCTAATTTGGACTCAAAACGTGTCCCCTGGCGGAGGAGCTAGGCTTTTGGCTAATCTTCTGCCAGCTATAGCCAAGCAAGACGATATCGAGTTAGTTCGATTAGTCATCTCTCCTAAGTCTAAATTTAAAGAAAGAATTGATGTAGCGAATCTATCAAATATTGAAATTATTTATTTTGATGAAAATATCAATTCACAACAAGGGAAGAAATTTGTTCAGGACTGTCACGTTGTCTATTATTTTTGGCCTCATCTTCATGAATATGTCGATGTTAACAGGCCTAGTGTTTGCACATTTCACGATGCTACGATTCTTGACTTTGTTCCTCCGTTTACGAGCGGATCACAAATAAAGAAATACTGGGAAGATTCCAAAAAGTGGTTAGAAAACTGTACCACTGTAGTAGCTTCATCACATCATGTAAAAAGCCGCATCATCGCACACTTCGGGGGCTATTTACAAAGCACTGTCGTCATTCCTCATGCTATTTTGCCAACAGGATATTCTTCTGAACAAATTTCAGATTCGGACTTAGCAGCTCACTTGCCGGCTGAGTACTTTGTGTACCCTGCTAACACATCTCCTCATAAAAATCACTACAATCTGATACTTGCATACTCCAAATTTACAAAACGAAAAGAATATCCGTTAGTTCTATTTGGATCTTTTATAGACTTGCTTCGAAATGAACCACCATTTTGGCCGGAAATCCCATTTATTCCGACGCTTGTTTCCTTAATAAATCGAGTGGGACTACGCAGAGGTAAAGATATATATCCAATTGGATTTGTAAATGATCAAGATGTCACACCTACTATTAAAAATGCTAAGGCACTCATTATGCCTAGTTTATCAGAAGGCGGAGGAAGCTATCCTGTAGAAGAAGCGCTGAGATTAGGAGTACCGGTTCTTTGCTCTGATATTCCTGTTATGCGTGAACACTTGGCGCGCCATAGCACAAAAGTCGTTTGGTTTAACCCCGAATCGATCGATTCAATTGTGCAAGCTCTTGAAGAAATAACTGCAAATTACGATGAGTATAAAGCATCTGCTCTTCAAGGTATAAATGACCCTGCTGAATCATGGGAAGATATTGCCAAAAAATATATACATGTAATGCGCCAAGCATATCTCAAGTATTACAATAAATAAAGTGAAACCTCTCTCTGTATCTTAAAAGAAATCTTACTTCCACAAATAGCGAGATAAATATTCAATAGTTATACACAATCAATATATCTTCTTCATTCGAATTTTACATTACGATTAGAGAACAGTTTTTCATGTGAAGATAATTTTATATAATTTTTAGGAATCTCTAATAGCTTGCACATACTATTAATTAACGGGCATTATTTATTTTTGATTTAAAAAATAAGCAACACTTATCCTAATATATGTTTTATACCTCACTTTTGTACTATAAAGACCGTGTAACACATAAACTGTATACAATTTTAAGCATGAGACTTATCCACTTTGCTGCTAAAACTGAACACTGTTGCATAGTGATAGAATCAGATAAAGAAAAAATATAATAAAACGTCAAATAGCATCATTGACCAAATTTAAAACAATAGTTAGTATTCCTATAAAATATAGAAGATTATTTTTGATTTATCATTTGAATTTAAAGATATAAAGGGGGTACTATTATGAGTCATCACGACCAAAATCAGCCTACCATTATCGATATGATAAGAAAAATCATGCAGATCTCTAACGAAGCATTTGTTCACGAGGTATATATACAAATTTTACACAGGAAACCCTTAGACGAAGAAGAGCAGTATTTTTCGAAAAAACTCACGCACAAACCCAAAATAGCAATTATTCAAGAAATTATGGTAAAGGAAGAAGCACAAGCACTATATACAAAAGCAATTCAAATAAACGAAGCCAGATCCAATCAAGCAAAAACTATTTCCTATCTTATTCAGTCCTTTTATTGTTTCGATGATAAACAGTTTCTCCATTCATTATACGAACAATTATTAAACCGCTCCCCAGATTCAATAGGCTTTCAAAACCACTTAAATGCTTTAGCTTCAGGATTTCCAAGAGTACAGTTAATGGAGCAATTTTTATTATCTGAAGAGTGTCGACAATTTTTAGAAACTCCCCTTTTACATCCCGAAATTCAAACAAATCAGAAGCCTTCACCAAAAATCGGTCTTTTTATCGGCTATTTAGGAAGAGTCGGCAAACATTTTGGCGGCGAAGGCATTGGACGATTTTCTATCCGACTGGCAGAAAGCTTACTGCATCACGATAAGAATGCAACCGTAACCGTCGCAATTGATGGACTAAACTATGTGGATATTAGTAAGTCCTTTAAGGAAGTTTCATTATCCTTTCCTGATAGATTCTCAACCAAAAGATTTGATAATGTAAAATCGGTCAATGCCACCATTCCTGTCGATGTTTGGATTGTTCCTTATGTAGGCATGGAGTTAGCGTTACAATTAGAGAAGCCAATTATTGTTTGTTTACATGACTTAGTATATCTACATTTTAAAGAACTATATGATAAAGCGTATCCGAATTTCTGTGATAAACTCCATGTTATTGTTAGTAAATTAGTCACAAAAGCATCAAAAGTCGTATTTAACTCGAACTTTGTAAGAGACCATGAGGGACTTAAGTTTATGAAGCTGCCTTCGGAAAAAATGCATGTAATTAGGTTAGCTGCCCCAGTCGAAGAATATAGCTCTGTTGGTTCATTAGATGAGAGTACCTTTAGAAAGAAATACAAATTAAATAATGACTATATTGTGTATCCTTCTGTGATTCGTCCGCATAAAAATCATGATCGGCTAATTGAAGCATTTTTGAAATTTAAGCAAACCTATATAGACACTGCCTCTAACCTTAGTCTGGCTTTAACTGATGATTTCCAAAATGGACCAAAGAAGAAAGAAATTGCAACATTGCTTAATGATTGCGAAGATCCGCATATACGGAATAGTGTTGTATTTTTAGGCAGAATACCTACAAGTGATGTTCCATTTCTATATAAACACGCAATAGGAACCATCGTTCCTACACTTTTTGAAGGAAGCTGTCCTTTTCAACTATTAGAATCTTTAATTATGGATACTCCTGTAGCAGTTAGTAAGCTTGAAGTTGTTGAAGAAATTATAACGGATATCGAAAAATTCATCACATTTAATCCATATTCTGTAGATGAAATAATACTTGCCATTCATCACCTTTGGCAACACAATAACACTTTCTTAACCCAACAACAAATAGCAATTGAGCATATCCTAAAGAGAACTTGGGCCAACGTTGCACAGGAATACTATACACTACTAACGGAAATTTTCATAAATAATTAATTAAAAGTATAATAAACACCATTGAATAAATAGACAGTATGTTTAAAAATTGAATCTTAATAATTATTATGTAAAGAACCCACTTTCTTATAATCCTAGAGGAGAAAGTGGTTTTTTATATTTATATAATACAAATATAATATATATATATTCCATAAACAGCAACCCCCACTCCTTTCTCCTCAAAAACTTCTTTGAGCTACCCTCTACATGACAATATCATTTCGAATTATAGTTCTTTGCTTATCAATAAGGATAAAAAAATAACGTTTCACATTGCAGATTGATTCTACGTTAATAAGCGAACACGAGCTTCTATATAAACAATATTTGAATAAGACATCCATTTTATGAATATATCATCACCTATTCGCTATGAACCACATATAATTTTATTAAACGAGTTATTAAGTCCGTTTTTATATTTATAAGCTTTTATATAAGTACGCCTACATGTAGTTAATTGTCATACTGATACAATAGAGGTATCGACAAAAGCAATCATTATGCCTCAAATAAGAAATTACTAAATTTATAGAATGTATTTTAAACTAACATGCTAATAGCCGAATAAGCATACTTTAACGAAGTTATATAATCTCCATATCAACAGCTGGCGAAGCTTATTTTACATGATTTTAATTAAAGGAACCAGTATTACTCAACTTGTTTTATGTAGCATACTATGAGAATAAAAAAGTACGAGCCAATAGTTATAACAACATTCATGACAAATTACTTCTCGAGGCACTCCAAAAGCAACTCACTTAATAAAAAGAATATAAAGAACAAAAATGCTTGTAAATGGACTTATGTTGCTACTAAATACTAGCCTTTATTGGATTATAAACGCATGCTTCTTAAAGAAGCCGCACAGGTACAAAACCCTGTACTTATTTTATTAACCATAACATCGAGGTTTAATACTACTAGAAAGTTGGGATAATATGAAACTTATTTTACTATCTGGAGGGTCTGGAAAACGCTTATGGCCATTATCAAACAACTCTAGATCTAAACAATTTTTAAAAATACTTCGTAACCAGTATGGTATTCAGGAATCCATGATTCAAAGAATTGTGGGACAAGTTCAATCTATTGGTCTAACAAACTCTACTTATATAGCAACTTGCAAATCTCAAACAGATATTATTCAAAATCAACTTAACAATAAACTTCCTCTTATCATCGAACCAGATCGACGAGATACCTTCCCTGCTATTGCCTTAGCATCAGTCTATCTCTATTCTGTTCTAAATGTTGATGTAAACGAGACTATTTGTATCATGCCTGTTGATGCTTATGTAGAGAATTCTTTCTTTGAAGCCTTACTTAAACTTGACCAAGTATTGACAGACTCAAATGCATCACTTGCACTTATGGGCGTTCGACCTTCACATCCTTCTGAACAATATGGTTATATTACAACTACCCCTAGTCACTCTTCATCAGTACAAACACCTCCATATATGAAAGTTAACCAGTTTATTGAAAAACCAATGCAAAGCAAGGCAAAAGAGCTTATTAAACAAGAAGCGCTTTGGAATTGTGGCGTATTCACATTTAAATTAGGTTTTTTAATTCAATGCCTAACTTCTATGAAAATACCAGTTCAGTATGAAGAGCTTATCCAACAATATTCCACCCTTCCTCAAAAAAGCTTTGACTATGAAGTTGTAGAAAGATGCGATGATATTGTGGTAATGCCCTATGAAGGAGCATGGCGTGATTTAGGAACTTGGAGTACCCTTACAGAGATTATGGATACACAAATTATTGGAAATGGAATTTTAAGTGAAAATACCCTTAATACTCATATCATTAATGAACTAAATCTTCCTCTTGTTGTAGCAAATATTTGCAATAGCATTATAATAGCGAGTCATGAAGGTATTTTGATAGCTGATAAGCAGGAAAGTGGAAAAATCAAAGAACTTATTAATCACGAGAATCCTAGACCTATGTATGAGGAAAAGCGTTGGGGAAACTACCGTGTTCTAGATTATGAAAAACTTAAAGATGGGAATGAAATTTTAACCAAAAGGCTTAAAATTTTAGCGGGAAAAAATCTCAGTTATCAAATGCATTTTAAGCGCGAAGAAATTTGGACAATTATTGCAGGAGAAGGCGAACTTATTATAGACGAGAAATTCAAACTGATAAAACCTGGCGATGTTATTTACATTCCGGTTGGAACAATGCATGGAGCACGTGCTATTACTGACCTAGAATTTATTGAAGTTCAAATGGGAAGTAAGCTAGTAGAAGATGATATTATACGTACTCATATGACATGGGAAGAAATCGAACGAGATTTTAGATAAAACTTCCATATAATTCTATTATTAGGTATATTCCTTATTTTCAATGAAATTAGTAACCTGTCTATAACATTTTACTTATTTTTTTCATTAAATAGAATGAGAATATACAAAGGAGTGAAAATATGGATTGTTGCAATAATTTCTTTGCTTTTCCAGCGAAAGAATTCCCTGCCTTTGGGATTGCTTTTTCGGCAAGTGATACACCTGTTTCGATAGGTCAACCAATTCCTTTACCAAGTAATAATACAAATCCAAACGTATCCACCCCTGTTCTTCTTGATGTAGTAAGTACTGGACATGGACTTGTCGTCAAAAGATCTGGAATATATCAGCTTAGCTATACATTAACAGTTTCTTTAGATAATGTGCCTGCTCCACCTGATGGTAGTGGACGCGAATCTGCTACATTTTTCTTAACATTAAATGGTACCAATGTCTCTAATGCTATTCCTGGTTCTGGAACGGCTGTACGTACAACCTTCAATGACACAGGTCTAGCTGTAGTAACAAGCAGCGTAGTTCTGATTAACTTAACCGAAAATGACTTAATACAAATTGTCCCAACAAATATAATAGACGCAATAAACACTGTAGATATTCGAGCTGCTACTTTAACAGTGACACAAATTGCCTAAATACAAGGCCACCTCATATATTGTGAGATGGCCCTGCTTTTCATTTAAAAGGTAATCAATTTATCACATTTTTTATACATTTCTCATTATGAACTTTCTTACAAATCAACTCATTCTTGTGTATTATCTTTGAATAGATTTCGAAAATATTCTCGATTATATTTCACCGAAACATGATCCGGTACATATACTGCCGCTTGTTCATTATGATAATTTGCTTTTTCATTATCCCCTAACCGGCTATAGCAAACACATAACTGTAAATGAGGGACCCATGTATAAGATGCATAATCTATAAATCTAGTTGAATCTTGAAACGGAACATGAATCGCCATCTCATACCAAAAGGTTGCTTGTTTGTAATCTCCTTTTTCCATAAACATGTGACCTACACGACAACAAATTTCTCCTCTTGGAATGTCATATTGAAAAGAACGAAAACATGCTTGCAGTGCTTCTTCCGACTTTTGCAGTTGCTTATAGCAATCTGCTAATCTCCCACATGCGTGTATACAATCTTCCACCCAACCTTCTTTTCCATCTAAAAACTGATTATATAATTCAATTGCTTTTTCATATTTTTTGTGATCAACGCATTCATTAGCATAATAAACGATATCCCTCGGTGTAAAAGTTCTTCCTTCTCGGAGTGCCTTCTCGAAAATTCGAAGATTACGATTGCTATGTTCTTTTTCTTTTTTATGCATAATCGCTATATCACTTTTCATTATATTTCCATAAACAGCTAAATATTCATGAACAAATCCAATCCACTGGAAATTCTTTATCCGCTTTACTAGACGATTTCGAACAGAACTGTAAGTAGGCTTCCCCTTTTCATCAACTGCAAGATAATAGGACATAGAAACTGCATCTACATTAGAATCCAAATTTTCTTTCAGATGTAACAACTTATCTTTTTCTGTTTCCATTAAAATATCATCCGCATCTAACCACAAAACATAGTCCTTTGTTGCTTTTGAAAACGAAAAATTTCGAGCAGCTGCAAAATCATCTATCCATTCAAAGTCATAAATATAAGGGGTATACTCTCTAACAATCTCTTTTGTTTGATCCGTTGAACCTGTATCCACAATAATGATTTCATCAATAACCTCTTGTACTGATTCTAAACATCTAGCAATTGTCTGTTCTTCATCTTTCACAATCATACATAAGCTAATTGTAATGCTCTCCTTCACCAAAACCCCTCCTCCTTTCCCCTTGTAGTATATGAAAAATGAAAGAAAAATTTACTGGCATGACTGCATTATATTACAATATATTGTTTTTATAATATTTAAAACAACTATATCATTTCGATTCCCTTCTGCATTTAATATATATTGAAAAGCTTTTGGAGGTGAATACATGAAAAATGAAAAATCTGCTAATCAATTTCATTCAATAGAGTATATTGTTTCTGCTGTATTAGGTCCTACTCTGCCGCCAGTCCCACCTGGTGGAAATAGTGGACCTACTGGCGCTACTGGACCTACTGGCGCTACTGGACCTACTGGCGACACGGGACCTCAAGGACCTCAGGGTATTCAAGGCGTCACTGGCGCTACTGGACCTACCGGCGACACGGGACCTCAAGGACCTCAAGGTATTCAAGGCGTCACTGGCGCTACAGGACCTACCGGCGACACGGGACCTCAAGGACCTCAGGGTATTCAAGGCGTCACTGGCGCTACGGGACCTACCGGCGACACGGGACCTAACGTTCTAGCAAACGGATTCTCTGCTAATATTTCAACTTTCTCAATACCTGCAGGGGCTACCGGCGCTACACTCACGAACTGGAGTACAACATCCCCTTATTACGGTAATGCTGCATTCGATGCTACTACTGGAGTATTTACAGTCCCTGCAACAGGAAGATATGTATTTGAGGCGACTATTAACTACTCAACACTTACTTCACTTTCTGTTTCACTCGGTCCAACTGTTAATCCAGCATTTGTTATCCGAAGAATCTCTCCAACCACAGATGATTTAATAAGTGGCTTATTCCCAATATTAGATGTGAGCGTTACACTATTAACCCTTAGAGCCGTTCTCGGCGATGGAGCTGTGACATTAACTGGTGATTTAGAATTAACTGCTGGAGACCAAATTGCTTTATTCTATGTAGGTAATGGATTAACAATTGCTCTTGATTTAGGTGGTACCAATAGTAATGGTATTATTTGGTCTGTCCATCGCATCACGTAACCTATGCTAAAAATTGAATAGAATATAGCACATTTGATTATACGTTTTTTCGATAGCAACAAAAAGCCGTTTCCATCCTATGAAATACTCGGAAAGAAACGGCTTTTTATTTGTCTATATTATCCTAAAATGTGGTATCCAGAATCAACATGAATATTCTCGCCAGTCACTCCGCTTGCTAAGTCACTGAATAAGAATAACGCTGTATTTCCAACTTCTTCTTGTGTTACATTGCGGCGAAGCGGTGCGCGTTCTTCAATTTGTTTTAAGATGCTGTTGAAGTCGCCAACACCTTTTGCTGATAATGTGCGGATTGGTCCTGCAGATACTGCGTTGACGCGAATATTATGCTTTCCTAAGTCGTTCGCTAAATATTTTACGCTCGCTTCTAATGATGCTTTTGCAACACCCATTACGTTGTAGTTCGATACAACACGCTCGCCGCCTAGATATGTTAGCGTTACGATACTTCCACCTTCTGTCATCACTTCTTTCGCTGCTCTTGCTACAGCTGTTAAAGAGAATGAACTAATATTTTGTGCTAATAAGAAACCATTACGAGATGTATCAACGAACTCACCTTTTAAATCATCACGTTCTGCGAATGCAATGCAATGAGCCAATCCATGAATAACGCCAACCTCTTCCTTAATTGCTTGGAAGCAGCTTGCGATATCTTCATCACTTGTTACATCACATGGCAATACAAGTGATTTTTGTCCTTCTAATGATTCTGCTAAATCACGTACATTCTTTTCTAATCGTTCCCCAGCATATGTGAAAATTAAGTTTGCGCCTGCGTTATGTAATGAACGAGCAATACCCCAAGCGATGCTTCGTTGGTTCGCAACGCCCATCACGACAATATTTTTTCCTTTTACATTGAGAAGATTCATATATTTATCCTCCTATATTTATAAATTATAGTTGTTATTAGAACCTGGTACTATTTTTATATTAACATAAAATACTCTAAAGGCAAACAAAAATCACTAGTCCAAATTCACTAGTGATTCTTTGTTTCGCTAAAGAAGCGTTCTAATCCTTCTTCCCAAGATGGCATTTGTGAAAAACCATTTAATTTTAACATTTTATGCTGTAAGATTGAGTATTGGGGCCTCGGTGCTTTTGCGCCAAATTCTTCTGTTGAGATAGGTAAGACGTGTACCTTCTTGTTTGCATACGAAAAAATTTTCTTAGCAAACTCGTACCAAGAACACGCTCCGCTATTTGATACATGGTATGTACCATATAATGATGTACGTATGAGTTTCTTTATAACGGAAACTAAGTCTTTTACAGAAGTAGGAGATCCTACTTGATCAGAAACAATCGATACACTCTCTTTCTCTTCACTAACCCTTAACATTGTTTTAACAAAGTTGTTTCCATATTTCCCGTAAAGCCAAGACGTGCGAATAATAAAGTATTGATTATGAAATTTTTCCACAAATTGCTCCCCTGCATATTTTGAAAGACCATATACATTTACTGGTTTTGGTATATGGAATTCATGATAGCCCTCTATTCTAACACCAGAAAATACATAATCTGTACTAATATAAATAAGCTTTGCTCCTACATTTTGCGCAATAACCGCTATATTTCTTGTTCCAATTGCGTTTGTTAAATATGCTAAATCTTGTTCTTCCTCTGCTTGATCTACTTTTGTATAAGCGGCACAATGTATAATGATATGAGGCTTTATCGTCTTTATTACACGCTCTACTTGTGACATGTCAGTAATATTTAACGACTTTTTATCAAATGGATATATTTCATACAATTTTGAATCCAAATCTTCTACTATTTGTTTCCCTAATTGACCATTTGCTCCCGTTATCATAACCCGTTCTTTCATCTGCGAGCCCCTTACTTTTCTTTTAATGGTCGCCACCATTGCACGTTTTGTTTATACCAACGAACGGTTTCTTCGATCCCTTGCTTAAACGTATACACCGGCTTCCATCCTAATTCTTGCTTTATTTTTTTCGCATCAATTGCATAGCGGCGGTCGTGTCCTAAGCGGTCTGTAACATGATAGATATCATCTTTTCCTCTTTTCAATAACGCCAAAATCTGCTCAACAACTTCTACATTCGGTTTTTCATTATCTCCGCCAATGTTATACACTTCCCCAATTTTCCCTTTATGCAGTACAACATCAATTGCACTACAATGGTCATTCACATGAAGCCAATCTCTTATATTCAATCCATCTCCGTATAACGGCAATTTCTTCCCCTCAAGTGCATTTGTAATTATAAGTGGAATTAATTTCTCTGGATATTGATATGGTCCATAGTTATTGGAACAACGGGTAACAATAATAGGCAATTGATACGTTTTGTAATAGGATAAAGCAATCATATCTGCACTCGCCTTACTAGAAGAATACGGACTGCTCGGATCTAACGGTGTTTGTTCTGTAAATTTCCCTGCTTCCCCTAATGAGCCATACACCTCATCTGTTGAGACTTGCACCATTTTTATATGAGGATATTTTTTGACTAACTCTAATAACGTTACCGTTCCAATTATATTCGTATCATAGAAAGGAATAGGATTTTCAATGCTGCGATCAACATGTGATTCCGCTGCAAAGTTAACAATGGCATCTACCTTATATTCCTGAATAGCATATTCTAAAAGCTCACGATTTTGAATCGTGCCTTTTAGAAAAACATAGCGAGGATCTTGCTCAACAGAACGTAAATTTTCAAGATTGCCGCTATATGTTAACGCATCATAATTAATAACATGGTAATTTTTGTATACTTTCAATATATAATGAACAAAATTACTACCAATAAATCCAGCTCCGCCTGTTACTAATATATTCATAGACAACTCTCCTACTTAAAAACAATCTTTGCACTCAATAAGCGATGGCAGCAGCCGATCTTTTTTTGACAAAGTGGGCTCTTTTACCGGCCATGGAATGTTCAAATCTTTATCCCGCCAATACACACCGCTATCGTGCGGGGCACTATAATACTCATCAACTTTATACATAACAACTGTATGCGGAACAAGCGTACAAAATCCATGAGCAAAACCTTTTGGAACAAGCAATTGCCGGCGATTCTCTTCACTTAAAATATATGCTTGCCACTGTTCATACGTAGGGGATTCTTTACGTAAATCAACAATGACATCATAAATAGCACCTTGTAAAACTTGAACTAGTTTTGTTTGGGCTTTCGGTTCCTTTTGAAAATGCAAACCGCGAATCGTACCTGCTTTCGCAGAAGAAGATAGATTATCTTGTACAAACGAATATGTAATACCAATCTTCTCCAACGTTTCTTTGTTATAATTCTCCATAAAAAAACCTCGTTCGTCTTCAAACAAATGTGGTTCTAACAGTTTTACATCTCGAAAAGATGTGTCAATCACTTTCATATACTCACCTACTCCCCATTGAACTGCTTTCCAAAGTCTATATTTCGCGCCAACGTATTTGCTCTCTGAAGAGAAGTATGAGTTCCTGCATCCGTCCACCAGCCATTTAACATATTGTAAGTAAGAATTCCTCTCTGTAAATACCAATTGTTCAAATCTGTAACCTCTAGCTCACCTCGTGCTGATGGCTTTAGCTGCTTTATATATGAAAAGACTTGTGCGTCATACATATAAATGCCTGTAACCGCATATGAACTTTTTGGTTCTTTCGGTTTTTCTTCAATTTCGATAATTTTTCCATCTTTAATAAAAGGTACGCCAAATCTTGTAGAATTTTCTACTGCTTTTAGTAATACTTTTGCACCTTGTTCTTGTTTCATATATTCTTCTACATATGGACGAAGGTCATCTGAAAAAATATTGTCTCCTAGTATAACGAGCATTCGGTCCTTATTAACGAAATGTTCACATAATCCTAAAGCCTCTGCAATCCCTCCCGCACGGTCTTGCACCCGATAAGTAAACGATACACCAAATTCTTCCCCGCTCCCTAAGAAATCCACGACAGCCCCCATGTGCTCTCTCCCGGTAACTACCATAATATCTGTAATTTCACATTGTTTTAATTTGTATACTGAATGATAAATCATCGGATATCGTCCGACTGGAAGGAGATGCTTATTTGTTACTTTCGTAATCGGATATAGCCTTGATCCCGTTCCTCCTGCTAAAATAATCCCCTTCATCTCAATCACTCCCTTATGTTGGAAATGAAGTATTCATATAGCTACGCAAAAAGATTTGCCGATATTTTTCATAGGCCAATGCATCAAATTCATCCCCATTATAATGAAGACACCATGGCCGCATTTGGTTAGAAACACCTACTAAATAACCTGCTTTACGGAATTCAAATGACTGGGAAACATCATAAAAATGAAACCCATCAAATAAATCTTCCCTCCATGGCAAATCATATTGCGTAGCCATAAACAAACCGTCTATTGCTTGAACAGGAGTAAAAAGATTCGGTTCATAAAAGCCTGTTTCAAAACTTAATAATTGATAATTCTGTCTTCTGTACTCAATAACTTGCCCAGCTAATTTTCCCCCTTCCCACCATATACCATTTTCCGGCATATGCTGACAGCCTGCTACTCCAATTAGCCCGAGGTTTTCATTAGATGTAAAAATAGAGATAAGATTAATAAAAATATTCCGATCGATAAGAAATGTATCTTGATGCAAATACACTTTATACTTTGCTGGATATGAAATTGCTTGATTATATGCACTTGTCATACTCGTTGCATTATAGATTGGAAGTATTTGAACTTGATATTCATGTGGAACAAACACATTTTTAATTTGCCTCTCACATTGTGTAAAAAGCTCTTCGCTATTGACACAAACGACTACCAAAATTGTCTTTTCTTTCATCATGGTAATCCTTTCTTTTCTGTTTGTGAATGTAATCCCTTATAGATACAACAAATAAGGGATTACATCAGTGACCTGCGAATAGCGGGATAACAGTCATTTCTCCGCTTCATTCACACTTTCATTGCTTCAATTACATATTGATATACACTTGTCTCCGTCATAAAGTTACTTCCAATATTATATTTCTTACAAACTTCATATAAGTCTTGTATGATCGGTGTATACGTATCGTAATTAACATATACACGTTCCACTTGATTAATCGAAAAGCCTGCATTCACAAACAGACGTAACATCTCTTTAAACGTAAAAAAGCGAATATGTGTTTTATCCATCAATCCAGCTTTTTCATACGTCCAATCTCCATTCAGAAGGGGAATCAATACTGAAATATGCGCAACGTTCGGTATACTTGTTAAAATAACACCGCCTTGTTTTACATACGGTTTTACTTTCTCTAAAACAGCCCACGGATCAAACAAATGCTCTAATACATCTCCAAAAATAATACAATCAAACTGTTCTTTCTCATACGGTAAGTCCATTGTTTCTATATTATCTCTGATCACATGATCCAGTTTTGTTTTTGCAATTTGTGCTGCTTCTTCAAAAGCTTCAATACCTGAAACACGTATCCCCTTTTCTTTTATAGCAGCTCCTAACCCACCTCGTGAACAACCAATATCCAGAACTTCTTTCCACTCTTTTTTTATATGCTTTAATAAATAAGGATTTGCACCTTCATAATAATCATCACGCTTTTCTCGATATAAAGAGGAGTCTTCTGTTCCCATCCTATTCCCCTCCTATACATTCAACTTAAAGTACCATAATGATGTTATGCATGTGAAACAATAACATTATACCCCGCTAAATGTGCATCCATTTTACCAATAAGTGAAGTGCAATAGGACGCATATTGTTCATTCCATCTTCCTAAATCACCTGCCAGTTCTTGAATATTCATCACTTTTAATCGCTCTTTTTCTAATAAAATCATGATTTCTTCTAGACTGTAACTCTGCTCATCTTCCTCATTCTTACCTTGAACTTGAAATCGTTGTTCAATTCGTGTGTAGTAATTAGAATTAGGAAATGACATAATCAGAACACCATCTTGATGTAATAAACGGGAGATTCCTCTTATGACAGCTAACATATGTTCACGGTACACAGGACATGAAAGTAGAATTATAGAAAACTTATCATTTAAAAAATTCCCCTCTAATTCATTTAGTTTCGCATGCAGTGTCGGTGCTGCATACTCAGCAATTCTCACCGCTTCCTTTTTCTCTTCAACGCCCAAAAAATTCCCATTTTGATAACGACGCTTCATTTCAAGCAATGTTGCACCGCACCCTGCACCAATATGAAGAATATTCATCCCTTCTTTGTAATACATATCCGACAATTGTAATAAATCGAAGCGAATGAATAAATCACTAGAAGGGAATCCCCATTTCTGTTGAAATTTCAATCCATTTGCATGCAACAAATTATAAAATTGAGGAATATTTTCTTTCCAAGATACACTTCCATAATGATGAACAAATGTATCACGGCATAAATATAATTTATATCCCTTTTGGCGCATCCGAAGTGATATATCATCATCCTCATAATTGCCTGGTGTAAATCGTTCATCTAGTAAACCAATCTCATTTAAAACCTCTCTCTTTATAAGCATACAAAAGCCGATTAATTTTATTCTTTCTTCCCATTTCGTTGCATCACTTTGATTATATGCAGCAGCAAACTCTTGCATCTCTTCTAAATTTGTATAAGAAACAGGAATTGTACTGTAATAGGAAGCACTGTTCGTTACCGGTCCTACAGCTGCTGTATCAGGCTGTTCATATAAACAATTTAGTAAGTTCTTTAACCAATTTTCTGTTACAACTACATCATTGTTTAATAATAAAATGTTGTCACCTTTCGCTTTTTCAATTCCTTGGTTGCACCCTCGTGGAAACCCAACGTTAGCTGCATTCTTCACAAGAAGTATATCTGACTGCAATTGTAACCACTCTACCGTTCCATCCGTTGATGCATTATCAATAACAATTAACTCGTAGCTTTCTTTTTCTGTATAGTTCCTTATACTATCAATACATTGTTTCGTGTAATGGAGTTGGTTGTGAGTTAAAATAACAATACTTGTTAACATAAAACGCTCCTCCCCCTCAAATATCGTACAATTTCCAGTAGTGGAGGCTTCCTTCTTTCCAAACCATAAAGTGAAACTTCCATCAGTGGGGGATCCCCCCCACTGATGGTTAGTTGAACCAATCGGGCTTTTACGGACAGTTATCCCCCACCTTTCTTCTTCGCTTTTCTCTGCATCTTGAGGCGGGGGTCTTACTGTCCGTTAATGCGGGATAAATGAATTAAAAATTAAGCGACAATTCTCTTTTATCATATCCCTATAACATTATTAAAATGGAAGCAAATTTTCCCCTTCAAAGATAGCATTTATATGGAACACATTGCCCCAAAATTATAATCCGAGTTTTATAAAATAAACCTAAAGAAATCTTATGTTTTTCAAGTTTATTTTATGATTATCAATTAATATGTTATCCCTGTTTATATATGCATATAGATGAAACGCATAAAAACTTTAATGTTATAACAGTCTACACATCTGACATTCCCAACTTAAATCTAAACAACATATTTGCAAACAACAAAAAATCCGCTAAGATGGTAATAGTGTCTTTTTTAATAACAATGAGTCATAGAAAGGAATACAGTACGGTGAAAGATAAAAATTCTCGATATCAAATAGATTACGTCTTGATAATGATTGTACTTGCAATCGCTATAGTAAGTTGCTTTGCCATCGCCAGTGCACAGCCATCCTTGCCACCAAATTTACAAAAGGTTAACTTCGTGGCTAAACAAATTCAATGGTATGTAATTGGTGTGATTGCAATTGCTGCTGTTATGGTCATCGATTTTGATCGTTACAAGCAAATTTGTTGGTATTTATACGGATTCGCAATGGTTCTTCTTCTTGGACTTGAGTTTCATATTCCTGGTTCTCAAACGATTAAAGGGGCAACCGCTTGGTATGCATTACCAGCAGGGCTTGGTAATTTCCAACCCTCAGAAATCATGAAACTCTTTTTAATTCTTGTAGTTGGACGTATTATCGTAGACCATAATGAAAAATATACGATTCGAACGCCACGAGAAGATCTACTCTTACTTGGAAAAATATTTGCAGCGAGTTTACCACCATTACTGTTAATCGCAAAAGAACCAGATTTAGGGAATACAATGGTAATTTCAGCAATGCTTGCAGCCATGATTTTAGTATCAGGTATACGTTGGCGCTTTATTTTCGGTTTAGCTGGCATTGTCGCTGCAGTTGCTGCACTACTCGTTTATATTTACTTTGCACACACAGCATTTTTTAAAGCACATATTTTAAAAGAGTATCAGCTAGATCGTTTCTACGGCTGGTTAGCACCTTATGAATACCCAACACAGGGTTATCAATTAACTCAAGCCCTTTTAGCTACCGGATCAGGCGAGTTATACGGAAAAGGTTGGGACGGTGGAGAAGTATACTTCCCTGAACCTCATACCGATTTTATTTTTACAAATATTGCTGAGAAATTCGGATTTTTAGGAGCAAGCGTCGTTATTTCGCTCTATTTCCTACTCATTTATCGTATGATTCATATTGCGTTAGAAAGCAATGATCCATACGGAAGCTATATATGCGCGGGAACCGTCGGGATGTTTACATTCCAAGTGTTCCAAAATATTGGTATGACAATCGGGCTACTTCCTATTACCGGTATTACATTACCGCTTTTAAGTTACGGTGGTAGTTCCTTGGTCACCTATATGATTGCGATTGGCTTCATTCTGAATGTACAGTCGCGAACCAAGAAATTTATGTTTGATTAAACCATATCCTAGTGGATATGGTTTTTTTCTTACCCTTGTAGAGGTATACTAATCAAAAAAAGAGTAGGTGATCAAATATGAAGTATGATGTTATCGGAGATATTCATGGCTGTTTAGAAGAGTTTCAATCATTAACAAAGCAGCTTGGATATCAATGGGATAGCGGGTTACCTGTTCATCCACAAAAACGGCAGCTTGCTTTCGTCGGTGATATTACAGACCGTGGTCCTCATTCTCTTCGAATGATTGAAATTGTGTGGGAACTTGTCATACATAAAAAAGAAGCATATTATGCCCCGGGTAACCATTGTAACAAATTATATCGTTACTTCCTTGGGCGCAAAGTGCAAGTGGCACATGGCTTAGAAACAACCGTTGCAGAATACGAAGCATTAAACACACGTGAGCAAAAAATCGTGCAGAAAAAGTTTATTGATCTTTACGAACAGGCGCCTCTCTATCACGTACTAGATAACGGAAAACTCGTTGTTTGTCACGCTGGTATTCGCCAAGATTATATCGGGAGAAGTGATAAAAAAGTCCAAACTTTCGTCTTGTACGGTGATATTACAGGCGAAAGGCACCCTGACGGTTCTCCTGTCCGTCGTGACTGGGCGAAACATTATACTGGAGATGCTTGGATTGTATACGGACATACACCGGTACAAGAACCTCGATTCGTCAATCATACTGTGAATATCGATACTGGATCAGTATTTGGCGGAAAATTAACAGGACTTCGTTATCCGGAAATGGAAACGGTGTCCGTTCCTTCTTCAATGCCGTTTGTACCGGAGAAATTTCGTTCTATTGACTAAAAAAAGCTGATGGAATCATGATTCCATCAGCTTTCTCATATCTTCCGGCAACTCCGCATGAAATGTAAGCTGCTTTTCTAATACAGGATGATAAAATGTTAAATTTGTACTATGCAATGCTTGTCTCTTTATTTCATCCTTTTTCCCACCATACAAATCATCACCAAGTAACGCATGGCCAAGATGCGCCATATGTACTCTAATTTGATGCGTCCGCCCTGTTTCTAATTGAAGTGTCACATGCGTCTTACCTTTCAATCTCTTTTGCACATGAAAGTGGGTAACTGCTCGCTGCCCATCTTCACGGACCATGCGCTCAATAATACTATCATCTTTTCGTGCAATGGGAGCATCAATTGTTCCGCTGTCCTCTGCTATCGTTCCATGAACGATAGCTTCATATGTTCTTTTTACTTGTTTTTGCTGATGTTGCTTTGATAGCAAATGGTGAATAAAACGATTTTTTGCAATTAACATTAAACCAGATGTATCTCGGTCGAGCCTTGTTACAATATGTACTGTACTTGCAAGGTTTTGCTGATCATAATAATGCAAAAGAGCATTAGCTACACTCCCGCTTGGATGCTCTCTTGATGGAATTGTTGACATATACGGCCGCTTATTAATAACAAGAACAGAATCGTCTTCATACACAACCGAAAGTGGAATGTTCTCGCTTAGCATCCCTTCACTTCTTTGCTCAGGTGGGAAGCATACTGCTAACTTTTCTCCCTCTTGCAAAGCATGACGTACATTTACAGAATGTCCGTTCACTTCAATCGCTCCGCCATGAAACTTTATATCTGTTAACGCTGCTTTAGAAATACCCTTCGCTTTCAAAAACTCTCGAATAAGCATTCCATCATCTGTTTCTGTTATACACCAAGTTAAAGTAAACCTTCTCAACTGCATAACTCTATTCTATTCCTCTCTACCAGTGTTCTTTACGTGTTCCCAATGTATTCCTCTGATCCCGGATTCAACTAACTAGCAGCGGGAAAAATGTCCGCTGCTAGAGGTTTCGCTTTACCCCGCTCTAACGGGCGGTACCTTTATGTATTTCACGATGCAAAACCGCCCGTATGAGCCCGATTGGTTCAACTAGCTAGCAGCGGGAAAAACGCCCGCTACTAGAAGTTTCACTTTACCCCGCTCTAACGGGCGGTACCTTTATGTATTTCACGATGCAAAACCGCCCGTATGAGCCCGATTGGTTCAACTAGCTAGCAGCGGGAAAAACGCCCGCTACTAGAAGTTTCACTTTACTGATCTGCCACAAAGGAATCACGCACTCGTTTCCAAAATGGAAATGGACGAAACCGCACAAATCGAACCCTTTGATTTGCCACTCGGTATTGAATCGATTTAACATCTTGTTGATCCATCGTCAAATGATCAATTGTAATTTGCAAGTTCATTCCAGTAGCTGGTTTTAACACACACGTATGATGCTTCGGTAATACGAGCGGAGATCCAACTGTACGAAAAACTCGATTGTTAATAGACGCCATTTCTGTAATTTGAATGGCTTCCAAGGATGGATGAATAATCGCTCCGCCCAGTGCTTTATTATACGCGGTACTCCCAGAAGGTGTTGAAATACAAAGACCGTCACCGCGAAATGTTTCAAAGTATTCACCGCGAATTTCTACATCCATAACAAGCGTTCCTTCGTTGCTTTTTACCGTCGCTTCATTTAGCGCTAAATATTGTGATTCTTTACTTCCATTCATGTAACGAATAATGACCTCTAATAATGGATATTCAACAACTTGAAAAGGCGTTTTCGCAATCGCAATGACAAGCTTCTCAACTTCTGTTGGTAACCAATCTGCATAAAATCCTAGATGCCCAGTATGTACACCGACAAATGCTGTTTTGTCTAACCGATTCTGATAGCAATGAAACGCATGCAGCAATGTTCCATCTCCTCCAACAGAAATTACAATATCTGGCTCTTCTTCATCCATGGTAAATTCAAAATCACGTAAGTACTCTGTCATCGTACTTGTAAGCGCATTTGATGATTGATCTCCCTTTGACATAATTGCAAATTTCATCGCCCAACACCCTTTAGATTATTATTCTGTTTCTTTCGCCTCTTGCTTGCGCAAAAAGATCTTTTGTGCTTCTTTGATTTCAAGACGAATCGAAGACATTTCTTCGTCTAATAGATAAGCTGCTTCAGCTGCGCGCTGCAAACGCACTTTAATATCTTCTGGAAAGCGCCCACGATATTTATAATTTAAAGAATGCTCAATTGTTGCCCAAAAATTCATTGCTAACGTTCGAATTTGAATTTCAACTAACACTTTTTTCTCCCCACGAATCGTTTGCACAGGATAACTAATGACAACGTGATAGGAACGATATCCACTTTCCTTCTTTTGTGTCACATAATCGCGTTCTTCCACAAGTTCAAAATCGTTACGTTTTCGTAAAAACTCTACAACTGGCTTAATATCATCAACAAATTGACACATCATACGAAGCCCAGCAATATCTTGCATTTCTTCCTGCAAACGATCGAGTGGAATATTGCGTTTTGCTGCTTTATCAATAATACTTGCAACAGATTTGACTCTACCTGTTACAAACTCAATGGGCGAATGTTCAGCCAACATTTCAAACTGAGAACGCATTCCTTTTAATTTTACTTTCAACTCTCCTACAGCTTGATGATAGGGAGCTAAAAATTCTTCCCAATTTCGATCCAATGTAACCACCACCAAAACAAATCAGTTTCTTCTATCCCGCTCTAATGGGCAGTATCTTTAAGTGTTTCAGCCCTTAAGAGCCCGATTGGTTCAACTAACCATCAGTGGGATGAAACGTCCACTGATGGAAGTTTCACTTTACAGAAACACTTTTTCTACTGCACTTACGAGTTCCTCACCGTAATTCGCATTTCCTTCGATATTTTCAATTAAATATTCCAATTCTTCTTTCATTTGTTCTAACTCGATTTCAACGTCATGAATACGAACAAACATTGTTTCATCGTTCTTCATCGCATTTTTTAAATCTTCCCAGCACGTATGCGGGATACTCACGTAAATAAAAGAGGTTTCATTCTCTAAAATATATAAAAATGATAAATTGTCTGAATCTACAAGTACGTGACTACGTGCCTTTAAACCGTCTACACGTAGCTCTGTATTTTCCGCACAAAAAATAAGAGCATCTTCTCTTTTTTCTACGCTCTTAACTTGAATTTTATTTTGCATGCTTTAACTCCTCCATATCATACTTCCTGTCATAATCAACACTTTTATTGTAACATAACATACAACGAAACAAATAAAACATTGAATGAAATTTAGGAAAAAGCGATAATGAGTACCAGATATTTCACAAAAGGAGAGCGCATATGCAGCAAGAAATTGAAATCGAATTTAAAAACATGGTCACAAAAGAGGAATTCCATTCTTTATGTCAGGCATTTTCTATTACAACATTCGCAAAACAAGTAAATCACTATTTCGAAACGCCTACATTTTCATTAAAAAATGCTGGCTCTGCACTTCGTATTCGTTGTAAAAATAATACTTATACACTAACACTAAAACAACCGGCAGAGATTGGATTGTTAGAGACGCATCAAACTTTAACAGAAGAAGAAGCTAAAATAATGATTGAAACAAATAGGTTAATCAAGGGAGCTGTTTCCAAGCAATTAGAAACCCTACAAATTCCTGTTTCTTCATTACAATACATGGGAAGCTTAACAACAGAGCGAGCAGAAACAACATTTGAAGGCGGTACCCTCGTATTCGATCATAGTTTTTATTACGAACATGATGATTATGAACTTGAATACGAAGTAAGCGATGAACAGGCTGGACAAGCAGCATTTGCTTCTTTATTAAAAGAACATAATATTCCTACCAGACATACAAAAAACAAAGTGCAACGCTTTTTTCTTGCCAAAGGCCAAAAAGAACAATAAACTAGCAAAGGATTGATTAAGAGCTATTTATTTGCTCTTCGTGACAATCCGTTGCTACAATAAAGTGAAACTTCCTTCTAGGATGCTTTTCTCTAGAAGGTTAGTTGAACCAATCGGGTTCTTATGGGCAGTTTTGCATCATGGAACACCTAAAGATACTGCCCATTAGAGCGGGATAAAGTCAAACTTCCATCAGTGGACGCTTTGTCCCACTGATGGTTAATTGAACCAATCGGGCACAGTTCGCAGTTAGCCCCTATCTCCTTTGAATGATTTCTCATGAAATTAAGGTGGAGACCTTACTGCCTACAAGTAGCGGGATAGATATACATTTGATGGAAAAAGGAGTTACAAGGATGAACAAGCAACCAACGACACCATTTGAAGCAATTGGCGGTGAACAAGGCATTGCAAAATTAGTCGATACATTTTATTCCTATGTCAGTAAACACCCTGACTTATCTCCCATCTTCCCAGACGATTTAACAGAAACTGCTAGGAAGCAAAAACAATTTTTAACACAATATTTAGGAGGACCAAGCCTTTATACAGAAGAGCATGGTCACCCAATGTTACGTGCTCGTCATTTGCCGTTCGAAATTACACCGAAACGCGCAAAAGCTTGGCTCTCGTGTATGGAACAAGCGATGGATGATACCGATGTACACGGACCGATTCGTGATTTTGTATTTGAACGTTTGACGTTAACGGCGCAGCACATGGTCAATACTCCCGAAACAGGTGAAGCTTAATGGAAAAACAGGAAGCAAAACATATTGCATCAATCTCGCCTTCCAAATGTGAGCCTAAGTCTGTAGAAGCATATTTATTTATTGATCCACTTTGCAAAGATTGTTGGGATATCGAGCCATTGATGATTAAACTATGGCTCGAATATGGAAAATATTTTTCACTCCGTCACATTGTTACCGGTAAGGTAGAAGGGGCCATCTCCCCATCACACAAATGGAATAAACCTGCTAATATTCGATTTGTGTGGGAAAAAACAACAAGTTTACACGGATTTTCTTGCGACGGAAAAGTATATACGCACGGGGCTTCATCAACTCCGTATATAACTTCGCTTGCCATTAAGGCGGCAGAATTACAAGGTCGAAAAGCAGGTTCGAAATTTTTACGAAAACTTCAAGAATCCATTTTACTTGAAAATATATCAAAGCCAGATATGGATATGCTGCTTATATGTGCGAAACAAAGCGGAATTGATATTGAAGAATTTAAACAAGATTTACATTCTGTCAGTGCCGCAAAAGCATTTCAATGTGATTTGAAATTTACAAATGAAATGCACATTACAGAAATCCCTTCTCTCGTTTTCTTTCATGCTAATTCAAATGAAGAAGGAATTAAAATTGCTGGTATTTATTCTTACGATGTATATGTACAAGTATTAAAAGAAATTGTGAAAGAAGAAATTGAACCACAACCACTTCCTTCTCTAGAAGTATTACTAGAGCAAGTTCAATTTATGTCAACAAAAGAAATTGCCTTTATTTATAATTACTCTCAAAATGAAATAGAACGAGAAATGAAAAAATTGCTACTGAAAAGAAAAGTACGCATGGTTGATACAAAACGAGAGCGTTATTGGAAATGGATTACAAAAGAAAACGACCTGGTGTAAAACACCAGGTCGTTTTCTTTACGGCTTATAAAAATATTAAAGGGGATGGGAGAAATTTCACGTTCAAACAAAGGGGTATATGTTTGTATGTGAATTCGTTCACGTTTATTATATTACAAGATTCGACGTCAGATGACAACCCTTTTTGTCGAATTTCACATTTCTGTCACATTCTAAACGTTTTCATTTCGGAATATAGTATATAAAGAGTATTTGTCCCGCTATTCGCGGGCAGTAAGACCCCCACTGATGGAAGTTTCACTTTATAGGAGGGTTTCCATTGAAAAAATCCCATCTTTTATTATTTATTTGTATCGTCTTCCTCTTCTTTTGTTTATACGTCCTATCATTGTTACAAGTATTCCCACTAATTTTATCACTTCCCCTTTTATTTGGAGCAATCGTATTGGCTGTATCATACTTCAATAACCAAAAGCGATTTAAAGGATTTTAAACAAAAACGAGAGTCATACGACTCTCGTTTTTTCTACTTCTCTTCAAATAGAAGTGCTTCTAATTCATTTAATTTCTCTTCAAATACTTGCATTGCTTCTTTTACAGGCTCTGATGACGTCATATCAACACCAGCTTTTTTCAATACTTCAATCGGATAGTCAGAGCTTCCTGCTTTCAAGAACTCATTAATGTAACGTTCTACTGCTGGCTTACCTTCTTCTAAAATTTGTTTTGATAAGGCAGTTGCTGCACTAAAGCCTGTTGCATATTGATATACATAATAATTGTAGTAGAAATGCGGAATACGAGACCACTCTAAACCAATTTCTTTATCGATGGCTAAACTATCACCGAAATACTTTTTATTTAGCTCATAGTAAATTTCCGTTAACATATCTGGTGTTACTGCATGACCTTCTTGCACTTTTTGATGAATAACGTGTTCAAACTCAGCAAACATTGTTTGACGGAATACTGTACCGCGGAAACCTTCTAAATAATGATTTAATAAGTATAGACGCTTCTTCTTATCATCTGTCGTTTTTAATAAATAATCATTTAGAAGTGCTTCATTACATGTAGACGCTACCTCTGCAACGAAAATTGAATAATCCCCGTACACATAAGGCTGCGTTTTTCTTGTATAGTAACTATGCACAGAATGACCAAATTCGTGAGCAAGCGTAAATAAATTATTTACATTATCATGCCAGTTCATTAAAACGTATGGATTTGTTCCATAAGCACCAGATGAATAAGCACCGCTTCGCTTCCCTTTATTTTCATATACATCTACCCAGCGATTTTCGTAAGCTTCTTTTAAAATATCAACATACTCTTCCCCAAGTACATTTAATGATTGTAATAATATATCTTGCGCTTCTTTATATGTTACGTTCATTTTCACTTCTGGTACGAGCGGTGTATATAAATCATACATGTGCAATTCTTCTAATCCAAGTGCTCGTTTACGGATATCGATGTAACGATGTAATAAATGTAAGTTTTCATTTACTGTTTCCACAAGCTGATCATAAACAGACTCAGGAATATTATTATTGCTCAGTGCAGATTGGCGAGCAGAATCATACTTACGAACATTCCCATAAAAATTATTTCGTTTAATTGCACCATTTAATGTACTTGCAAATGTATTCTTATACTTCCCATACGTTTCATATACAGCATGAAAAGCATCATGGCGAACGCGACGATCATCACTTTCTAAAAATTGAATGTAGCGGCCATGAGTCACTTCTACCTCTTCCCCATTTTCATCTTGAATAGATGGAAACTTTAAATCGGCGTTATTTAATATACCAAATGTATTACTAGATGCACCCATAACTTCAGAAGCCTGAGCTAATAACGCTTCTTCCGCTTCTGATAATACGTGAGAACGCTGACGTGTAATTTCCTCTAATGCATGCTCATACACTTTTAACTCTTTATTTTCTTGTAAAAATGATCGCAATGTCTCTTCTGAAATCGTTAAAATTTCCGGAACAATGTACGCCATACTACTTGATACTTGTGAATATAAACTTGTTGCACGGTCATTTAACGCTTGATAAGATGAATTTGTTGTATCTTGGTCGTAGCGCATATGTGCGTATGTATACAATTTACCAAGGCGCATCGATACTTCATCTTCATACTGCAGCGTTTCTAACAACGCATTTGCCGATTCTCCAAGCTTTCCTTTAAATTCCGTAAGTTTTGGTAGTAACTCTTTCACCGCTTGAAATTCCGTCTCCCACTCTGCATCCGTTTGGAAAATATCTTCTAAGCGCCATGTGTTTTCTACTTCAACTTCACTACGTGCTGGCAGTGCTCTTACTGTTTTTTGTTCAGCCATGTGTAAACCCTCCTTATTCATATCTCCTAGTACAATTCGATTCTTCTTATGTAATTCCTTCCGGGTACTTTTTTATTATATCCGTTTTCTCTTTACTCATGTTATACTTTGCTTCCACAAGCATAAGAGCTTCTGTTAAAAATAAGCGATCAAACTTCTGTATCTCTTTTTCTGTTTTTGGCACAAAAAAACATCGTACTTTTCGATATTTGTAAACGTCAACTTCCTCAATATTCCCAATTAGACATAAAAACCGCATATATTCTCTCACTGCTTGTTGCCAAAATGCTTGTGGAAAATACGGTAGTAACCGTCTATGAATCGCTCTGTGCCTCTCAACATACTGAAAAATGGTATGCAATGAAAAATATTCTCCTACCGTAAATTTGCCTAATAGCTCAATTAAAATGTAAGCTTGCCATATGAAAGAATGAGTACGAAATGCCAGAAGCGATGGTAAAGGAACACCAATTTCAGCAGGAAAACAAGATGGGGATATATGATGATGATAAAGAAGCTCTAAAAAGGAGCGCTCACTCCGATTCCACATATGAATACCATTTGCCCGGAGGCGCTGTTTTTTATTCATCCACTCTTTTTCTAAACATTGGATTGATATAGGTGATGTTGTAAGAAGAGTTGTTAATGTAGTCGTATGAAGCGGAAAATAAATTGCATGTGAAAAAACGATAGACGAGGAAAAAGGTAAAAGAAGATTGCATTTAAAAAAAGCTTTTGCATCAGGACAAAAATAAAGGAGATAAGGGCTTGAATGATATTGCACACAGCAGGAGTGAAAAGAAGAAAGCGACATCCAATATGTTGCATGACGTTTTAACTGATTCCCTCCCAAAATCCATAATATTTGAATTCCTTCTTTCCAATACCCTTTCGTTCGTTTTAACAGCTGCTCTGCTGATAAAGTTGAACATTGATATTCAATAGCGATTTGTCGATTACCAATTGTTACAAACAAGTCCGGTCGCTGCTGAATTGTGGCCAAATAATGCTCGATTTTGATAGAACAAACTTGTGACTGCAGCCATCTATATAACTGCTCTTTCCCCCGTAAGTGGTACGCCGATTCATTTTCAAGCTCGATTTTACAGCTATGTGATTTTTTATGAGCGAAATGCCACTGTTTTTGTTTTCCCAATTTCAGCTGTACTTCTAAGTGACAAATGGGACAGAAAAAGCGCTCATTCTTCCGTAGCATAGTGAGCTGTTTTTCCTTCCATCCATGAAGAAGATGAATTTCTTCCCCATTTTCTCTCTTTGCAACAAACATCAAATCACTCCCTTTCTTCCGTATGGACTATTCTACAATGACGAGCGAATTCCTGCTGTAATGAAAAAAGACTCATTTCCATGAGTCTTTAGAGTAAAGGAGACAATAACCGATATGTCGATTCCACAATCCGCATCACAAGGCGGCGGTTCTTAAAGCGATCAACATAAATTTCATTTGATACCTGCAAATCTTCTTCAAAATCTGCCACAAGCTTGCGAATACTGCTTGTATCATATAAAAAGGCATTCACCTCAAAATTCAAATGAAAACTTCTCATATCCATATTTGCTGTTCCAATTGATGCCAAATCAGAATCAACAATCACAACCTTGCTGTGTAAAAAACCTTTTTCATATTCATATATTTTTACGCCTGCCTCTAATAATTCTGGAAAATAAGAACGAGACGCATAAAATACAGTCTTCTTATCCGGTTTGCTCGGCATTAACAAGCGAACGTCAATACCTGCTAAGGCCGCTACTTTTAATGCTGATAAAATATCATCATCTGGAATAAAATATGGCGTTGCAATCCAAATTGATTTCCTTGCTGAAGCAATCATCGCAAAATATAAATGCTTAATCGTTTCCCATTTACTATCAGGTCCGCCCGCAACGAGCTGCACGCCCCCCTGTCCATCTCCCTCTACGATATCGACCTGTAAATAGTCTGATGTTAATACCGCTTCGCCTGTCATATAAAACCAATCTTGTAAAAAGATAAGTTGCAAACTTTGCACTGCTTCGCCTCGTAAATATAGATGAGTATCTCGCCAAAATCCAAAATATTTATTTTCTCCTAAATATTCATCTCCAATGTTTAAACCGCCAACGAAGCCTTCATTTCCATCAATGACAATAATTTTCCGGTGATTTCGATAGTTAATTTTGTCATTTAAAATGGGAACGCGGACAGGAAAAAACGGTACCATCTCAACACCTGCATTATTTAATTCCTCAATATATGTTTTTGACAGTTTAAAACTCCCTACTGCATCGTATAAAAATCGAACTGCCACGCCTTCTTTTGCTTTTTGGATGAGAATGTCTTTAATTTTTGTACCAATTTTATCATCACGCACAATGTAATATTCCATATGAATATGATGCTTGGCCTTTTTCAACCCATCTAAAATTGCTTGAAATGTCTCTTCCCCATTTGTTAATACTTTCGTTTCCGTATGAAAAGAAATATTTAATGCCCCAAGACGATCTGCTAGTCGAAACAATAATTCTTGATGTTCATGTTTTTTCAATATACGGTCATGATAATACTCATGCCCTTTATACTGCAAAAACGCCTGCTCGTCTAAAAGCGCCTTCTTTTGAAACATTCGTTTTCTCCGAAAATTTTGTCCAAATAAAAGATATGCAAAAAAACCTATTACCGGAAAAATCCCAAGCACAATTAACCAAGTTAATGTTTTCGAGGGATTACGATTTTCTAAAAAAATCACAGATCCAATTAGAAATGCTGATATCGTAAATAATGTACTTAAAATTCCCAAAAATGAAATATCTTTAATCCCAATCACATCTGAATAAAATGTTACATCAATAAATAGACGTAACGAAATAAACACAACGAATAAACCAATCAAAAAGAAAAATAGCTTCAATATATTTTTCATATCCGCCCCCCTTACATACAATCCCTTTTAGTATATCCACATTTAAAAAGCCGATTTCAGTGTAAAGAAATCGGCCTACATTCCAGGAGAAAAATGATTACGGATTGTTTCAAGTGCATTTTCAGAAACAATTGGCTTTCCGTATTCACGAACGCGATGAATCGTTAAAGCGGATTCTTCTCCATATTCTAATATCACACTTAAAATACGGTCAATCTCCTCTTCATCGTGCACTACCTCATCAAATTCGACATATACATAATAGCGGTCTTCAAATGAATATAATTCATCTTTTATCTCTTCAAATATAAGTCGATGACTTAATGAAATAACATGCTCAAAATCGTCGAATTTAATTAAAAAACCGAATATACCATCTTCATTAAAAATTGCTCCGGTTTCTTCTTCTATTTCCTGTTCAAATAACGATTCAATTCGCTCATCAAGGGGAATATCGATAATTTTATCGAGGCCAATTGGTAATTCTAATTTTTGCCCGTCTTTCGAAAGCTGCGCTTTCGTCACAAGTACTTCAATTCCTTTTTCAAGTGCTTGAACTTGAATCCAAAGCGGTCCATCAATAAAAAAGTCGTCATGGTCACGGACTTCATCCATCATTTCCCAAAATAGTTGTTCACTTTTGTCGCGGTTATACCAAATCTCTTCACGGTTAAATCCGCGGTCTTCTATATCAATGTACGAGATATAAAATTTCATCGTATGATCATTAACTCTTTCAATATCCAAAATACACCTCTCCCTTCCTATTTGGAATGGTTATGAAGGGATTCCCCAATCATATTACAAAAAAAGTTAGAATCTTGTACTCTCATTTTATGATAAGATGCTCCAGAATGGAAATAAAATCACCATATTTTAAAAAAAAACAGTTATTTACCTAATTTTTTATTTGATAAAGTACTCTCCTTAACGAAATAATGACTCCTCCATATTTCAAGAAAGATATTGGACATGTTATTCATGTAAATGATTGTCCTATATTCTTTTTTCCTGCATATGATGTAAACGAAACAAACTAAAAAAGACATTCCTTCTTCTCTAATTTACAATACATTTACCGTTCATATTAATTACAATCCTTTTCTTACATAGTGATTCTAACTAAAACAAATCCGATCCTAATAGACAGTGTTTCTGTCTATTAGGACAAAACAAACGGAGGCAAACTGAATGGATTTAGACTTTCTCTCATCCATCCTTATAATCGTTGGTATCGACATTGTACTAGGCGGTGACAACGCGATTGTCATCGCACTCGCAAGTCGCAATTTACCAGAAACAGAGCGAAATAAAGCGATTATTTTAGGAACTGGTTTAGCCATCATACTACGTATCTTCCTCACAGTACTTGCCGTTTATTTGCTTGACATTCCTTTTTTACAATTAACTGGCGGGATTTTACTTACTCTCATCGCAATCAATCTGCTCACAGATAACAATCATGATCTTTCTAGTATTAAGGCAAAGACGACCTTATTTCAAGCCGTACGAACAATCGTTTTCGCAGACCTTGTTATGGGGTTTGATAATGTACTTGCAATCGCCGGGGCTGCACATGGAAATATTACATTAGTTATTATCGGATTACTCATTTCCATTCCTATTATCATTTGGGGAAGTAAACTCATTTTATTATGCATGGAAAGATTTCCTCTTCTCGTTTATATTGGTGCTGCTATCTTAGCTTATACAGCGGGTAATATGGTAACACATGAAAAATTTTTCACATCATTTTTCGAGAAGAATCCATTTTTCACAGCAAGTATTCCCGTTCTCTTCACGATTACAGTGTTACTCGTTGGAATTTTTGTAAACCAAGTAAAGCTGCGAAATACATGAAGTTCAACTACTCAGACACCTGGTGTCCTGTTATGAAAACTCCCGCCACTTATCTCCTTCGGATCTTGAAGTGGGGGTTTCTCGTGTATCACCTTCAAGGGATGCTTAACACGAGTGGAGTTGACACAGCTGCCTGATGGCACAACCCTTCTATTCCATCGGCAAATACCTTTGGAACTGCTTTTTTTAAGATGTTATAGGAACCATTCACATCTGCGTTCAGTAGTTTGTTCTCTTTCGTGCGATACAAGTCACGTTTGATACGTTTCCCACTGAACTCAGGAATATCTTCCTCACCGTAAGTGGGAATTGCGTCATTGTCTAGAAAGGATGTCTTGCTTGTATACGATTCTTCCACGACTTGTACAGTAATACCTTTTCGTTTTGCCTTATAGGTGATCATTTCAATGAGTATATTATGCGGGATATGGCAAAAGGATTGATTCTGTTGTTTCCCCATCTCACTGTTTTGTTTCCATGATGTATTTTTTCCAATCACAATCATAGAAATCTCATGTTGAACTGCAAAATTGACAATATGATAACTCATTTTGTGAAAGAGATCCTTTATTTTCAGAAACCGTTTTTCATGAAGCCTCTCTAAACGTTTGGATGTGTGTGGTCCTTCTTTTGGTTCTTTTCCATGACGAAGAATACCCAGTAAATAAGCCTTTTTCTTGTTGTAGTATTGATTAATACTTTTGATGACATTGCCCTTTGCTAACACAGGAGTGGCCCCTGTATTCGTTGTGATAGTTGCAATGTTATTGATCCCTAAATCAATACTCATGTAGCGATTATTGTCTACATGATCAGGTGCTGGCTCAGATTGTTCTGTCACAATTTCCACCTTAAACTTCCCATAAGCAGGAGAAACACGTACCTCTTTGAGATTGCCAATCCGTCCAAACAATTTACCAATATTTAATTTTATGCTTGTTTTTGGAAAACGAATATACTTATCTTGGAGTTTACATACTTGATTCGTGAATACAACTTCTCTCATAGATGATTTGATATAGTTGGGAATGCGAGGTCTGCCAGTAAAAGTGAAAGGGTGTTTTTTGTATTTTTTCATGGAATCAAAAAATGAATCCCAGTTTTGGTAAAGCTTTCTCATAACTGCTTGATTCACTTGTGATGGTAGGTTTATATAGTCTTGTTGCTTCATTGTTTTAAACAAACAATCTAGAAAGTTATAGGATAGGAATGATTTCTCTTTTGTCGGTAACGTAAACAGATTACACTTGATTTCTTTCCGTTCTTCTGCCGGCTTTTCTTTCTGTTTTTGCACGCGCTTTTGATACGCATGAAGTTGATTTTCATTCATGACTTCAATATGTTCTTGTAATGTATGGAGAACTTCTTGTTGAAGCGGCTGTAATGGTTGATCAGTACGTAAGGCCGTATACACTTGGCGAATGTAGAAGTTTGTTGTATTGTAGAGATTTTTTGCGTTTTGACACATTTCTAGGAAGTAAGAGTATAACTTATGACCTTTCTTGATCCAAATTTGATAGGCTGCATATTCTTTTTCTTTCGTCATAATTTTCACCTCCTTCTTTCTTTCATGATACTACAAAACACCAAAAAGGAACATACATTCGTATTGGTGTGAAAATATTTTTACGGATGCGACGGCAATTCATCCCTACCTTAAACTGGGCTATGTCCTATACGTTTTGAAGGTGGGGTTTTCTTGCCAATTTGCCGATAAATTTCACATGAATAGAATATACATAGGAAATAAGACTTCTCTATGCGAATCTATATAATTGGACAACCAAGCTAATTTAGCATGATATGACGTTTGAAATAAAAATCAGAAAAAGGGGAATTTTCATGCAAATAATCCAACAATGGAACCAAGAAGATAGTAATTACATTAGACAGAGGGTTATAGAATATAATACTTCTCAACTACCAGATGAAGTAAAATCTCCTTCTGAGAATGTAAGCCTTGTGGTAAGAGACGAAGAAGGAAACATAATAGGTGGTATAACAGGAACCATCTTTTGGCGTCACATGCATATTGATTATCTATGGGTAGATAATCAATTACGCCATAAAGGATGCGGAACTAAGTTACTACATAAAATGGAAGAGGTTGCAAAAGAGAAGAAATGTAGACTTATTATACTTGATACTTTCAGTTTCCAAGCTCCTGAATTTTACAAAAAACACGGCTATAAAGAATTTGGTCTCATTGAGGATCACCCAAAAGGATTCCGCCAACATTTTTTAGAAAAAAGACTGGAAGCATAGCTTCCGATAACAAGAATTATGTAAATGTTATCTCCTTTTAGCAAAATATGACATGTTTTATTCGTACAAAAAAAGAAGCTAATGGCCCACATTCCGCTAAAGCAGAATTGGGAATCAGCTCCTTTTCATATTATATTAATTTACAAGACGCTGCGCTTCGCGTAATTGAAATGTTCTCACTGTACGCGGTAAAAAGCGGCGAATTTCATCTTCGTTATAACCAACTTGTAGGCGTTTTTCATCAATCATAATAGGACGACGAAGAATACCTGGGTAATCACGAATAAGCTTATATAAATCTTGAAGAGGTAAAGATTCTAAATTAATATTCAATTCCTGAAAAACTTTAGAACGAGTTGAAATAATTTCATCTGTTCCACTTTCTGTCATACGTAAAATCTCTTTAATTTCCTCAATCGATAATGGATCAGAGAAAATATTACGTTCTGTATAAGGAATATGGTTTTCCTCTAACCATAATTTCGCTTTTCTACAAGACGTACAACTTGGAGAACTATATAGTGTTACCATACATTACTCACTCTCCTTAAAAGAGTACAAATTCTGTACTATTTCACATTTTCATAATTATGTTCAAACAAATTTTGTATCGCTCATGACTACTTGTCTAAAAATAAAGAACTTCAAAACTTGTAAGCAAACCTTTCTAAAAAAACAATTACTTTAAATAAGTAACTTCTATAATCATTATACAATAGAACAAGAAAGAAATATACAGTAAATTTTCTTCATAATATACATAAAAGTTATGTATAAGATGTGTATTTTGTAAGAAAAATATGCGTATTCAGCTGACAGGAACATTTGTTCTTTTTTATTTTATCAAACTACATTCCTTCTGTCTACATACATATTTACATAGGCACTATACTTGAATTTCACATTCTAAGAAACAAAAAGACGTCTTAGTACTTTACTAGGACGTCTCCAACCTGCATTGACTTCATTAAAAATCCCCTTGTGTAATTATTATAGATAGGACAATGCCGCTCACACTTATTTTATAGGACGATGTTCTTTTATGACACGTAACGATTTCATCTCATAATCCCCGGCACCTTGTACAGGAAGACCTGCTTCTTTATTCTTTCTTGTATATATGAGGTTTTCTTCCGTAATAATCTCGCCAGGAATGAAAATAGGAATGCCTGGTGGATACACCATGACAAATTCAGCGATGATTCTTCCAACCGATTCTTCAAATGGGATCATTTCCGTTTCGGCATAAAAGGCATCGCGCGGTGTTAACGCTAGCACCGGGATGTCCGGCAATAACACAGAAGCATTTATCTTGAGATCAGCCTGATCTTGAAATGTAGCCGACAGTTCTTTCAATGCATGTACAAGTATTGCTAGGTCTTCTTCGGTATCACCAGGTGTAATGATACAAAGAATGTTGTATAGGTCCGAAAGCTCGACTTCAATATTAAATTTTTCACGGAGCCATTTTTCTACATCATATCCAGTAATGCCAAGCTCTTTTACCGAAATCAAAAGTTTTGTTGGATCCATAGCAACCGCAGCGTTCGTTCCTAAAATTTCACGACCAGCGCAATACAAATAGTCAATCTCATTGATTTCGGCACGGGTTTGTTCTGCTAAACGAATCGTACGTTCCAATAAAGCTTGTCCCTCAATCGCTAATCGTTTTCTTGCCACATCCAAAGAAGCAAGCAAGATATAAGAAGTGGATGTCGTCGTTAACATACTTAAAATCGTTTGTACATGCTTCGGTGAAACACGACTTCCTTGCACATTTAAAATGGAACTTTGTGTCAGTGAACTCCCTAGTTTATGCACACTTGTTGCTGCCATATCAGCACCTGCCTGCATAGCAGAAAGAGGCAGCTCATCGTGAAAATGAATGTGAGCCCCATGTGCTTCGTCTACTAAAACCGGAATATTACGTTCATGAGCGATGTCCACAATTTTTTTCAAGTCGCCAGAGATCCCAAAATAGGTAGGGTTAATCACAAGCACTGCTTTGGCATCTGGATACTGTACTAACGCTTTTTCTACGGATTCAGGTGTAATGCCGTGTGAAATACCGAGATTCGGATCAACCTCCGGATGGATGAAAATAGGTATTGCACCTGAGAAGATAATCCCGCTCATAATGGATTTGTGTACATTACGCGGTACAAGAATTTTATCACCAGGTCCGCAAACACTCATCACCATTGTCATAATCACACCGCTCGTCCCTTGAACAGAAAAGAAGGTATGATCAGCGCCAAATGCTGTAGCTGCCAGATCTTGCGCTTGTTTGATGATTCCTTTTGGCTGATGTAAATCATCTAAGGGAGCGATGTTGATTAAATCTATCGCAAGTGCATTTTCACCAATAAACTCTCTAAATTCAGGATCCATACCTTTTCCTTTTTTATGACCTGGAATATGGAATTGAATCGGTTCTTTTTCTGCATGTTCTACAAGTGCAGTAAACAATGGCGTATTAAATTGAGAACACATTTTTAGCATCCACCTCTTTATTTATCTAATTTTTCTTTGATTCCCTATCCATTTTAGAGACTCGGATGGAGAATCAGCAGCTTATAATCAATCGATTAGTTGTCCATTACATAAAGCAGTTAACATTTTTAATTTTTATCGAAAAGAAAAATGATTCATGAACTTCACATGAATCATTTCTATCTATTCCGCTATTCGCGGGTAGTAAACCTCTCCACCTCAAGATTCAGATAAATCCTTCGTTTTTACTTTCAATATGCATGATTATTTAATGCTATTTAAAGCCTCCGCGAATCTTGTAATACCTTCACGAATGAGGTTTGTGTCTCCTCTTCCAAAAGTGAAACGCACATACCCTTTTTCCGAACCAAAAATACTCCCTGGAACAAAGACTATACCCTTTCGTATAGATTCTTCCAATAAATGATATTCATTAATTGAATTCGGTATCTTACACCATAAATGGATTCCACCTTCTGGAACAAGAAATTCAACTTGTTTACCTAAAAATTTATCAAGACTTAAGGTCATTTGATCCATTCTCTGTTTGAGTTGTTTTCGAAGCATACAAATATGCGCATTAAAATATTCCGATCTCAAAAATTGATTTGCCACCCATTGAGGGAATACACTATGTCCAAAATCCACTTGCTGCTTCCCATCCGCCAGACGTTGAATGACTTGCGAAGGTCCAATAACCCATCCAATTCGTAATCCTGATGCTACAATTTTCGATAATGAACTAATATATAAAACATTTCCATTGTAATCCATGGATTTTAAGGTTGGATTAACTTTTCCATTGAAAGAAGTTAAGCTATAAGGATCATCTTCTACAATAGGTATACCAAAATCGGACGACAATTCTAGAATCTTTTTACGACGTGCCAATGAAAGAACACTTCCTGTAGGATTATGATGATCGGGATTTAAAAATATCATTCGTAATCTATGTTTTTTGTGTAAATCTATAATATCATCTGGATTAATGCCATGTTGATCCATAGGTAAATGAAATGTTTTTAACCCAGCAGATTGGAATACTGGAAGGGAAAAACAATAAGATGGATCTTCAATAGCAACAGCATCCCCCGGCTTAAGCAAGCATTGAACAATAAGATGTAGTGCTTGTTGAGCACCTGATGTAATAAGAATAGAGGAAGGATCAGCATCTATATTTTTATAGTTATCAACATGCCAAGAAATTGTTTCCCTCAATATCTCATTGCCTTGTGGATGATCATAACCTAAATGTCCTGTAAATGTTTGCTCTGAGAGAATGGTACGAAATTGATCCGTTGGAAACAAATCCGACGACAATTCTCCACCAGCTAAATTAATTAAATCCGTCTTTTGAGTTTCCGTACGAATTCGCTGAACTAGTGGCAAATTGGGAAGAAATGAACCATCCTCTACATATCGGCCCCAGTTCGGGATGCGTTTATGTGATATTCCCCATATATCTGTACTTACACGCGTTCCGCTTCCTTTTTTTCGCTCTACTACCCCGAGCGACTGCAGCTCCTGATATGCAGATACTATCGTACTGCGATTAACTTGCAACTCTTTTGCTAAAGTACGTTCCGAAGGTAACATACTATTTGGTGAAAATTCTCCCGAAGAAATCCCATATTCAATATAGTCTGCAATTTGTTTGTAGACAGGCTTCTTATTCGCACGATCAGGTTTCCATTCCATTTCGTTTCATCCTTATCATCATTTCTTTATTTATAACTTTAATGACATGAATAATTAAAATAAATTTAACAGTACTACCCTTCTTATAATAAACAAACATCTTAAAAAAATAACCATCCACTTCCATGATATTTTAATCATCCACTTACCTAAAAAATCCACATATTAACAAAAACAAAAAAGGATTCCCTATATTTTAGGAATCCTTTTCTTTCTATTTTAGATGGGAGCTTTACAAATGCTTATAGTGCTTCAGCTGTCATTTCATCCATTTTCCCTGTTATTAACATAGAACGTTTTTGAAGGCCATTGGAACGCAGACTATACGCGACTACTTTCTTCTTGTACTGTTTGACTACATCAACGTGATCGTCGTAACTATACACAGAAAACCTAACATCGTTTTTGCCTCTTTTAGTATCAATGATTAATGGCGTCCCACTGCTATTTGGAGGAAAATAATATTTCTCTAAAAATAACGCTTCGTTAAAATGATTAATAACTTGAATTTTGTCTTCACCTTCCAAGCATTTTCCGTCGATCGTTACGGTGACATTCGCATCATTAAGTTTTGGATGCAATTCAAATTTTTGGGCAAACGATTCCACAACAGAGGTTGGAAGACTCGTCACTATTAATTTAATAGAAAACATAAGAATCAACGAAAGTATAAACCAGGTCGTCATATTTTATCATCTCCGTTACGTTCTAAAATAATATTTTTTGATTTCGATTCTTCTATTGATTCCACTCTTGAATCATATCTTCGACAACGGCTAATCTGAGATTGTATTTAATAATTAAGATTACCTGCGAAACCACCGCCAAAATATAAAGTGAAACTTCCATCAGTGAGGGGTTTTTTCATCCCCCACTGATGGTTAGTTGAACCAATCGGGCTTTTACGGGCAGTTATCCCCCACCTATCTTCTTCGATTTCCTCTGAATCTTGAGGTGGGTCTTACTGCCCGTTAATGCGGGATAAAGGAATTCGCTAACCTTTATCCCGCTATTCGCGAGCAGTAAGACTACAAGATGACAATCGCATACCATGTAACTCCTATGAGAAGACTTAAAAGAAGTACAATATAAATAACAGACAAATTAGTCACATTCTGCTTCGTAGAGTTACCATAATTCTCCTCCGTATTTCTTGCAACTAATACCGTACCCAGGAGTGATACAATTATAATAATAATGACTAATAAAAATGCAAATTTCATTGGTTTTCACCTCTCTAAAATCAGTCTATTTGAACAGAAAACTTAATAAATAGATTTCCGAAAAATTTTACATTTTCTAGATGAGGACATTTGTCTATACTAAGGGATCATTCCCTAGTAACTATATGGAATATAAATATAAAGTGAAACTTCCATCAGTGGGGGTTTTTTTCATCCCCCACTGATGGTTAGTTGAACCAATCGGGCTTTTACGGGCAGTTATCCCCCACCTATCTTCCTCGTTTCTCTCTCAATCTTGAGGTGGGGGTCTTACTGCCCGTTAATGCGGGATAAAAGACACATTCTATGCTTAAGAACATAACCAATATACTTAAAGAATACTACCTTTCCCTTCTATAATAAGGGATATTTTTTTCAAAAGGTCCATCCAATTTCACAACATTTTTCTCATCCACTTTACGAGTAAAAAGTATAAAAGAAATTTAAACTTCTTTTTGAAGTAACTAAAAGGAACAATACTAACAAAAAAGCAAACAACGTACTAATTTATAAAAACATACATATCTTTTCAGACAATTCTTTCTTTTCTATCTTTTTTCACATACAATACATATATACATATACAAAGGAGGCTTATATATGGGGGCATTTTTTCTTGATTTCGCAATCGTTGCAGCATTAGTCATTGGGATTACCGCAACAGTCGGAATTATCACAAATGGGATTGGAGAAAAATTGTTTGGCGGTAAAGACAAAATGAAATTCGTAGATAAATCCTCTGAAGTGCAAGCCGGTTGGAATCAAGTTGGTGGTAAAGGAATTTATAAAAAACATACGTATTAAAAAATGAAGCAGGATTGGAATCCTGCTTCATTTTTATGCTCATCATTTTATTCTAAACTAACAAGTATTAAAGTTCCCGTTGATTCAACTAATAATCCGTAAGGAATGACGAAGCACCCTCTAGGATCAAAAATTCATTTTACTCACTTACAGAAGCCCATTTAAAGCTTAACTCCGGACCATATTTATTGATGTAAATATCCTGTACTGTTTCACGCTGTAAATACGCTCTTCCACGTTGGTATATCGGTGCAATGACTGCATCGTCAAATAGCATTTTCTCTGCACTCAATAAATTATTCCAACGAGCTTGTAAATCTGATCCATCTTTTTTACCTTTTGTAATGATTTCATCATACTTAGGGTTTGAGTAACCCATTTTATTTTGTGTACCGTTTGTCACAAACATATCAAGGAATGTCATTGGATCTGGGAAGTCTGGTCCCCAACCGCTAAATGACATATCAAACTGACTGCTATTTTCTAATTTAAGCATTTGTGCAAAAGGTTGTGTTTTAATATTCACTTTTAAGCCTGGCAGGTTCTTTTCGAGCTCACCTTTTAGATACTCACTCGTTTTCTTTGCTAATTCTGTATCAGTATTTAACAATTCAAGTTCAATTGTATCTTTTCCAAGTTCTTTTTTACCAGCTTCCCAATACTTTTTCGCTTCTTTCACATCAGTTTTTACAAGCTTTCCATTCTCTTTACGGAAATCCTTTCCGTCCGGCCCCTTAGTAAAATCAGCTGGAACTAAACCATATGCTCCTTTTGAACCATTATTCAACAGCGTATTTACCATTGCTTCGCGCTCAAAGCCCATGGAAATTGCTTTACGAATATTTTTGTTTGCTAAAACAGGATTTTTTTCATTTAAACGCAAGAAATATACTGTTGGATCGCTTGTCGTTTTAAAATCTTTTCCTCCTTTATATTTATCTACAAATTCTGCTGATAAATAAACGCGGTCAATTGCTTTTGTTTCATATAAATTTACCGCTGTTGCTGTATCCTTTACGATATTAAAGTTTACTTCCTCTAATTTTACTGTTTTGTTATCCCAATAAGATGGATTTTTCTTTAATTGGAAGCTTTGCTCATGTTTCCATTCATTTAATACAAATGGACCATTATACAATGTTGTATTTGCTTCTAATCCATACTTCGCACCTTGTTCTTTCACATATTTTTCATTAAGAGGATAGAACAATGGATACACTGTTAAATCTACAAAATATGGAACTGGATTATCTAACTCTACTTCTAATGTATAATCATCAACCGCTTTTACACCTAATTGTTCTGGCGGCAATTGTTTCATATTGATCTTCTCTGCATTCTTCACATCAAACATTATGTAAGCAGATTTTGCAGCTGTATCTGGATTTACTGCTCGCTGCCAAGAATACACAAAATCTTTTGCAGTTACTGGGTCACCATTTGACCATTTTGCATCTTTACGTAATTTAAACGTATATTTTTTTCCATCTGCTGTTTTTTCATACGACTCGGCAACACCTGGAACTAATTTATTATCTTTTCCAAGACGATATAACCCTTCCATTGTATTGTTCATTACGTTTGAAGATGCTGCATCTGTTGTTAATGTTGTATCCATCGTTGGAATCTCAGCTGTTTCAACAAGGTTAATTACCTGTTTTGCACTGCTTGTGTCCCCTTTTGCTTTCGCTTGCGAGTCTTCTTTTGTATATCCGCAAGCTCCTAGAATCATACTTACTGTTACTGTTGATGCAAGTAGCATCGGCACCTTTTTCTTCATGTATTATACCCTCCCCCAAAATGTTAGCCCTTTCATCAAAAAGTACGAAAAGTGAATAAGTTCTAACAATTCATATTATACATACAAATAGATTTTTTGTATACTTATTTTTCTATCTTATTAAAATTTTCAGTTAATATTTTATACCACACTCGTATTTATGTATCAATATTCATGCTTATTTTTCTACTCATTTAAATTATCTGAATATAATTATAGGATTTTTATAATATATTTTGTTAAAAGGTACTAAAGGAATGAAAAAACGAGCACATTTTTCATGTGCTCGTTTTCTCTTATTGATAAATTTCTTTATATTTCTTATATTCAGCTTCTGAGCAAAGAACGAAATGCCCCGGGCGAATTTCTCGCATCTTTGGCTCTTCATTACCATATTGATGCTGAGATGGATCATACACGATACGTTTACGATTGCGCTCATAATCTGGATCTGGAAGTGGAATTGCTGATAATAGTGATTTTGTATACGAATGAATTGGATGCTGATATAACTCTTCACTCGTTGCAAGCTCCACAATTTTCCCATGATACATTACACCGATGCGATCACTAATATATTTTACCATTGATAAATCGTGCGCAATGAATAAAAATGTTAGCCCTTTTTCTTTTTGCAATGTTTTTAATAAGTTAACCACTTGCGCTTGAATCGACACGTCGAGTGCTGAAATTGGCTCATCCGCGATAATAAAATCTGGCTCTACTGCTAGCGCTCTCGCAATTCCAATACGTTGACGTTGTCCGCCAGAGAATTCATGAGGGAAACGACTTGCATGCTCACGGTTTAGGCCAACTGTTTCAAGTAATTCGTACACACGCTTCATACGATCTTCTTTGTCCTTTGCAAGACCATGAATATCAATACCTTCTGCAATAATGTCCCCAACGCTCATACGCGGGTTTAATGATGCATACGGATCTTGGAAAATCATTTGCATTTTACGGTTAAATTTCTTCAATTCAGCACGTGATTTTTTACCGTGCACATTTTCACCATTAAATAATACTTCTCCTCCTGTTGCATCATACAAACGAATAATCGTTCTTCCTGTTGTCGATTTACCAGAACCAGACTCTCCTACAAGTCCGAATGTTTCTCCGCGGTAAATATCAAACGTAACATCATCAACTGCTTTTACAACTCCACCGCTCACATTAAAATATTGCTTTACATTTTTTACTTCAATCAATTTTTCACGATTATTAGTCATGCTGTTCACCCGCTTTCATTTGTCGAATACGTCTTTGGACAATTTCAGGCGGCTCCACATTCGGAGCTTGTTCATGAAGTAGCCACGTCGCTGCATAATGCGTATCACTTACTTTGAATAAAGGTGGTTCCATTTCAAAATCAATCTTTAACGCCTTTGGATTACGCGCTGCAAATGCATCGCCTTTTGGCGGCTTTAATAAGTCTGGCGGCGTTCCTGGAATTGCATACAATTCCTCTTCTCCGCCGTCTAAACTTGGCATAGAAGCTAATAATCCCCATGTATACGGATGTTTTGGATTATAGAAAATCTCATCAACTGTTCCAATTTCTACAACTTTCCCCGCATACATAACAGCCACGCGATCCGCCACATTCGCAACAACGCCCAAGTCATGCGTAATAAAGATGATAGCTGCTTCTGTTTTTTGCTGAATGTCTTTCATTAATTCTAAAATTTGCGCTTGAATTGTTACATCAAGTGCAGTCGTCGGCTCATCGGCGATTAATAATTTCGGGTTACAAGCAAGCGCCATTGCAATAACAACACGTTGTCTCATACCGCCTGAAAATTGATGCGGATACTGTTTTAAGCGCGCTTCCGGATTTGGGATTCCAACAAGATCAAGGAGCTCTACCGCCACTTTGCGAGCGTCTGCTTTACTCATTCCTTGATGCTTAATAAGACCTTCCATAATTTGGTTCCCGATTGTCATCGTTGGATTCAATGATGTCATTGGATCTTGGAAAATCATTGCAATTTCTTTTCCGCGAATTTGCTGCATTTCTTTTTCTGTTAACTTCGTTAAATCACGACCGTCAAAAATAATTTCTCCGTTTTTAATACGCCCTGGCGGCTTTGGAATTAAGTCCATCAACGCTTTAGATGTAACGGATTTACCAGAACCAGACTCCCCTACAATCGCTAACGTCTCTCCTTTTTTTAAGTCAAAAGTAACTCCGCGCACCGCTTGTACTTCACCAGCATGCGTATCGAAAGAAACGTGTAGATCTTTTACTTCTAACAATGTTTTCATCATCCTGTCTCCTTTCTTCCTTATTTACGCATTTTCGGATCTAACGCGTCACGTAAACCGTCTGCTACTAAGTTAAATGCTAAAATTAACAAACTAATTACAGCCGCTGGAATAAACATCATATGTGGATATGTTTGAATTGACTTATACCCATCACTTACTAGAGAACCTAATGACGCTAACGGCGGTTGAATTCCAAGACCGATGAAACTTAAGAAAGCTTCCCCAAACACTGCGCTTGGAATTGTGAACATTGTCATAATAATAATAGAACCCATTAAGTTTGGCACTAAATGTTTTACAATTAATTGTGTATTTGTTGCTCCAAGTGTACGTGATGCTAATACATACTCTTGATTTTTCATTTTTAATACTTGTCCACGCACAATACGTGACATTCCGATCCATCCTGTAAGAGCCATTGCAAATGTAATCGATAAAATACCAGGATCCATTATAATTACCATTAAAATTACGATAATTAAGTACGGAATACCATTTAATATTTCAACAAAACGTTGCATTAAGTTATCAACGCGGCCCCCGTAGAATGCGGAAATACCGCCATATGCAACCCCGATGACTAAATCAATTGCCGCTGCTAATAATGCGATATATAAAGATACTCGTGTTCCTTCCCACGTTCTTGTCCAAATGTCGCGGCCAAGATCATCTGTACCAAACCAGAAATATTCTTTAATATCTCGTTTTTCATATTGGTTTACACCGTATTGATCCACACCATCAAACGGCAGCCAATGAATATTCTCTAACACCGGTATTCTCGGTGGCATTTTCGCACGGTTTAAATCTTGATCTTTATAAGAATATTTACTCATCATCGGACCAAAAATCGCTAATAGAGTAATTAGAACTAGAATAACTATCCCCAAAACTGCACCTTTATGTTGAAATAGACGTCTTCTTACATCTTCCCAAAATTTTATACTCGGTCGGGCAATGACTTCATTATCAGTATTGCTGCGATTTGCTGGCTGAAATAAATCTGGCGATATTTTTTGGATATCTTTCATTATTTTTTCCCTCCCGTTAAACGAATACGAGGATCAACTACACCATATAGTATATCGACAATAAATATAACAAAAATGAAAATTGCACTATAGAAAAGGGTTGTACCCATAATAACTGTGTAGTCGTTCAATTGAATAGACTTAACGAACTGTTCCCCTAAACCTGGTATAGCAAATACTTGCTCAATAACAAGTGTTCCTGTCATCAAGTTAGCAACCATTGGACCTAAAATTGTAATAATCGGAATAAGAGCATTTCGTAACGCATGTTTTACAATGATTACACCTTTACTAAGCCCTTTTGCTTTTGCTGTTAAAATATAATCAGCCTGCATAACCTCAATTAATTCTGTACGTGCAAAACGAGCAATTGTAGCTGTTACACCTACAGATAACGCAATCGTCGGTAGAATTGTGTATTCAAATCCTTTCCAAAATGCTACCGGCAGCCATTCCGCTTGTACTGCTACATAATATTGTAATAATGCGGCAAAAACGAATCCTGGTACAGACATTCCGAGTACCGAAATGAATGTTGCCCCGTAATCAGCCCACGTATTCGTACGAAGAGCTGCAACAATGCCCAGTAATAATCCAACAAGAGTTCCTAACACAATCGCTTGAAAACCTAATTGTGCTGATGGACCAATACGACCAACAATCATATCTGTTACTGGACGGTTATCGTACTGGAATGATACCCCTAAATCTCCTTTAACTAAATTCTCCATGTAACGTGCATATTGCACTGGTAGAGGATCATTTAAACCATACTTTTCTAAAATGATTTCCCTTTGTGCTGGCGATAATTTCTCTTGGTTTTTAAGCGGAGAACCCGGCAATAATTTCATTAAAAAGAATGTTAATGTTGTGATTAAAAATAATGTAATAACCATGTACGCGAAACGTTGCAATGTATAACGTCCCATAACTAGCACCTCCCCATTTTCTCAAAAGCAATAAGATAGTTTGAAATATTCTTACTATTATTTATTTAAAATAAGAGCATATGCCCATCATAGGCATATACCCGTTGTAACCGATGGAATAAAGTATATTATTGTTGGACAGAAGCCCACTTGTAAAAAAACTTGTCGCCATAATTATGTTTGACAACATCTTTTACAGCGCCTTTTTGCATATATGATGTTCCCTTTTGGAACACAGGAGCAATAACTGCATCCTCTTGAATTAAAACTTTCTCAAGTTCATTCCAACTCGGTATAGCTCTTCCATCGTATCGTCTAATACGTTGGAAGATTCAGAATATTATATCGAAAACACATCCATTGTCGGAATTTCAGATACTTCTGTTAAACTCAGCTCTTGCTTCCCATTGTTATTACTTGTTGCTTTCCCTTCGCTTGCTTATTCTCTTTTTGTCCGCAAGCGCCTAGCATGCTAACTATTAATGTCGATGCAAGTAATAATAGCAGCTTCTTCATCATGTTGTATTGCCTCCCCTAAGTGCACCCCCTATGCCCTCACTATGTAAACCCTCACTATGTAAAAATACAGAATTGAGAGAATAATCTCCAAGTTTCTACAATTTTCATTATACATATAATAAGGCGATTGTGAATATAGTTTTTTATTTTTTTGTTAAAATTTTTAAACTAAAATGTTTTTTTTGTATCTTTTGTAAAGACAGAACTTAACATTGTAGTTATCTAATTGCAACAAAATACGCAATTATGTATATTTTTCTAAAAATTCTTTATAGTACTCATTATAACTTTTATAGTATAATAATTCTAGTAATTTTTTTGTGGAGGTGCAGCATTTGAATACGCTTTTTTCACGCATTAGTATACTAACAGGCATCACAATCACGATTTCTTGTGCATGTGCTTTTATTCCTTCTACTTCCTTTTTGTTGAATTTTGTCAATATTATGTTTTATATCGCTTTAATCTTTATTATTATCGGAGGATTTTTATTTCTATTTCAACGTGGTTTTTTCAATGTAACAATGTATGCTTTTAAAAAATTAGGTCGATCAAATAAAAAAATTGAATCTTTAATTGAAGGCGAAGAAAAGCGCGATCCGAAAGAAGTATTGTACCGCACATATTCTTTTGCATGGACATATCCTATCGTTATTACCGGTATCATATTAGGAGCACTGTCAACAATCATTAGCTTCACTGTTCTTATATAGTTTGCAAACTACTCATTGTGTGTTATAATAGTGCAAAAATATTTGCTTACAAATTTATATGCATGCGATGAGAAAGAAGAGTACATATTGAAGCAATTTCAGAGAGCTTGTGGTCGGTGAAAACAAGTAATTGTACAGTATGGAATGGGCTTTTGAGCACCAAACCGAAACGCTTTAGGAGTAGGCTTTGGCGTTACATCCAACGTTACAATGGATAAAGAGATTTTGCGTTAGCAAAATAATTAGGGTGGTACCGCGGTCCATTCGTCCCTATTTTTAGGGATGAATGGGCTTTTTTGTGTGAGAAAAGCGAAGGCGCGAAGCCACCGACCATTCTAGCCGCTGGAGCTAGACATCGAGAAAAGCGGAAGCGGCTCGTTCAAAATTACAAGGCATTGGAACTGTAGGCCGAAATATTGAAAGATGAAAACCATACAACTTTTTAAGGAGGACATACATATGTCAGTTATTTTTTCAGGCATTCAGCCAAGCGGAACAATTACACTTGGTAACTATTTAGGAGCAATGAAGCAGTTTACAGAACTGCAAAATGAACATGATTGCTATTTCTGCATTGTAAACCAACATGCAATTACTGTACCGCAAGACCCAGTACAGCTTCGCAAAAATATTCGCAGTCTAGCAGCATTATACTTAGCATGCGGCATCGATCCAGAGAAATCTACATTATTTGTACAATCAGAAGTTCCGGCACACGGTCAGCTCGGATGGATTATGCAATGTACTGCGTACGTAGGTGAATTAGAACGTATGACACAATATAAAGATAAGTCACAAGGAAGAGAATCTGTTCCGGCTGCTTTATTAACATACCCACCATTAATGGCAGCAGACATTTTACTATACAATACAGAAATTGTTCCAGTTGGAGATGACCAAAAACAACATATTGAGTTAACACGCGATTTAGCAGAGCGTTTTAACAATCGTTATCGCGAAGTGTTTACAATTCCAGAAATTCGCATTCCAAAAGTAGGCGCACGCGTTATGTCATTAACAGAACCTACGAAAAAAATGAGCAAATCAGATCCAAATCCAAAATCTATGATTAGCTTACTTGACGATCCAAAAACAATTGAAAAGAAAATTAAAAGTGCTGTAACAGATTCAGACGGCATCGTAAAATTCGATAAAGAAAATAAACCAGGTATTTCAAACTTATTAACTATCTATTCTTCTTTCTCAGATAAAACAGTGGAAGAGTTAGAAGCAGAGTACGAAGGAAAAGGATACGGCGACTTCAAAGGCGACTTAGCACAAGTTGTTGTAGAAGCAATCCGTCCAATTCAAGACAAATATAATGAACTTATTAACTCTCCTGAATTAGATGAAATCCTTGATCAAGGTGCTGAAAAAGCAAACCGCGTCGCAATGAAACAGCTTCGTAAAATCGAAAATGCAATGGGATTAAGCAGAAAACGAAGATAAAGAAGAAATGCGGAGGCGGCTTGTTCAGAATCGCAGGACGTTGGAGCCCCCGACCAAGAAGTGTTCTTTACTTCGACCGAGGGGGCGAAACGACCGGAGATTCTAGCCGCTGGAGCTAGACATCTAGAAAAATTGTCGAGAGGTCTTTATATTCTGTCGAAGCGCCGATATATCACAAATAACACCGATAAATGTGTCACTTTCGCCGATATATCGCGAATAACGCCGATATCTTTGTGAACACACAAAAAAGGGAATGATCCGAAAAGGCACCTTACGTGCCTTTTGGATCATTCCCTTTAATTTACCTTTTGCTCATTTTCCATTTCCCACAGCTTTTCAAAGAACGGTTGTCCTCTCACAAGTCGTTCACAAAGCTGTTCATGTTTATCTGACCAGCCATACTTTGCTTCTTCATATAAACGGTTCCATACTTCTTCAAATGTCAGGTGTTGCACAGATGGATATGCTGCTGGATCCCATTCTGTATACCAATAGCGAATCTCCGCTGGGTTCTTCGTTGTATGTAGTTGATCTAGCGTCATAAAGAGCAGTTGTTTTAATTGTCTTTCTTTCCGTGTTAGCCCATTCATCATATGCGGGGAAGGTGATAAAATATGATGTTCCTTTTGTGATGCCTCCACTTCAAAATCATATGTTTCTGCCTGTACGTTTTCTACCATTTCATACACCATTTGCTCTTGTCTTGGAATCAGTCGGCTTTTGCGTATTGGAATATTGTATCCAATTGTATCAATTGCAATAATTCCTTTTCCATCTGATACAACAAAACAATACTCTTGCTGCAGTCGTTCATGGTTTTTTCGAATATACGCCTTATGATGTACGTCTTCCAATAGTTTTGGCGGAAGCTCTAGCAATTCGTTCTCGATGTAATGATATAATGCGGAATCTACTTTTAATAATGGTACTTGATCTAACAATTCGATCGTATCATCCTTCCGCCATTCATAGAAATGACAGACGTTATACCCGTTTTCTTCACCTTCAAACCAATTTACCCATACATCATGCAGATATAACATTGCTTACCCCTCACTTCACAACTGTTTGTAGCTCTCATTATGGTCATCTTTCGTAAAATTTATTCCAATGGAGGAAATATATTCTTATTATTAATTTCTTCATTGTCTCTCATCTTTCATTCTCATAAGGTAAAACTTTCATCGGTAAATATCTCTCCCACTAATAATTAGTAAAAACATTAATACCATCCCACCTATCTTCCTCGTTTCTCTTTGAATCTTGAGGTGGGTCCGCGAATAGCGAGACAAAATAAAAAAACTTAGCCACAGCTAAGTCCATACATCATTCTTATGATTCAAAAGAAACTGCTTCTTTTAAGATCGTTTTAGCATCCATTTCTAGTAAAGCATTTGAATTACATTTCGTATGTTCTACACAATCTTTTACAATATGAAACCCGACAGCGTACCCAAGCATCTTTGGATATAATCTCCATCCATGTAACAATACATCGTGCTCCCGCATCCCACGTTTCACATCACACTTATCTTGTATAAACCGATTCCAAAATCTAATCGCTTCTTCTTTACTATAATAAGAAACCCAAGGAGCATAGTAACGATCCCCATGCCTTTCATACACAGCTTGCTCTGCTAATCCTTCCATAACCATCGTATCCAAAATAGTATACTGTTCTTCTATCGCCTTACTTTCATGTATACGACATATGTGGTGATATTCATGGGTAAGCAATGCCTTTAACTCGGCAATCGAATTTTGTGAACTCACAAACAAAAACAAAGCATTTCGCATTGCTAATCCTGCTTTTCCGTTATATTCTCGCTGAACAGTGCGATTATACGGATCTGATAACAAAATAAATACCGGTATATTAGGTCCTTTCAACCATTGCTGCAATTCTTTATATTCTACCGCTAATTGCTCCCATACTCGTTCTTTTTGTAATATGTCAATTTCTTCCTCTCCATCTACTACCGGGCGAAACATTCCTTTTGAAACAAGAAAGCGATACAAAGATTCTTTTTGGAGCGGAATATATTTTGTAAACTTCTCACAAATTTTTGCTGGTTGCCAGTAATACTCGCGCATCCATTCTGCCGTTTTAATCACTCCCATCTCTCTCCCCCCTTTGTTTCATACATATGCATCTATGCGAAAGAAAGCAAAAAAAAGTGCAGATTTTCATCTGCACTTTTTTCTTTTTTTATTATTTATATGCTTTAAATACTAATGCTGCGTTATGGCCACCGAAACCTAATGAGTTACTTAATACAGCACGTACCTCTTGTTGTCTTGCTTTATTTGGCACACAATCTAAGTCACACTCTGGATCTGGTGTTTCATAGTTAATTGTTGGCGGAACAATACCATCTGTAATTGTTTTAACAGATATAATCGCTTCTACTGCACCAGCTGCACCTAGTAAATGTCCTGTCATTGATTTTGTTGAGCTTACTGCTACTTTATATGCATGCTCACCAAACACTTCTTTAATTGCCATCGTTTCATACTTTTCATTTGCTTCTGTACTTGTACCGTGCGCATTAATATAATCGATGTCTTCCGGCTGCAATCCAGCGTCAGCTAATGCCTGACGCATTGCACGAACACCGCCTTCACCGCCAGGAGCTGGAAGTGTAATATGGAATGCATCACCTGTTGCACCATAACCAGCAATTTCTGCGTAAATATGAGCACCGCGTGCTAGTGCATGCTCTAACTCTTCTAATATAAGGATACCAGCACCTTCGCCCATAACAAAACCGCTGCGATTTTTATCAAACGGACGACAAGCCGTTGCCGGATCTTCATTAAATGTTAATGCTTTAGCAGAACTAAACCCTGCAAATGCTATATTTGTTAACGGTGCTTCTGCTCCGCCTGTAATCATTGCATCCGCGTCACCGCGCTGAATTACTTTAAATGCATCACCGATTGAATTTGCTCCTGATGCACAAGCTGTTACTGAACAAGTATTGATTCCTTTAGCACCTGTGGCAATCGATACTTGACCAGCTGCCATATCTGGAATCATCATCGGTACGAAAAATGGACTCACGCGGCGTGCACCCTTTTCCATATATACTTTAAATTGTTCTTCATATGTTTCCATACCGCCAATACCAGATCCAACCCACACTCCAATACGCGGAGCATTCTCTTCTGTAATCTCTAATTTCGCATCTTCTACAGCCATTTTTGCAGCTGCAACAGCATATTGTGTAAAGCGGTCCATACGACGCGCTTCTTTCTTATCGATATATTTCTCGACTTCAAAGTCGTTAACTTCCGCTGCTACTTTTGCCGGAAATTGCTCTGCATCTAAGCGTGTAATACGTCCAATTCCAGATACACCTTGCTTAATGTTGTTCCATGCAGTTTCTACATCATTCCCTACAGGAGTAACTGCTCCTAATCCTGTAATTACAACACGCTTTTTTTCCATACAAAATACACTCCTTTTCTCTCAGTCCTTATTTACCCCAACGAAGAGCAACCGCTCCCCAGGTTAATCCGCCGCCAAAGCCAACTAATATGATAAGATCACCATCTTGAATGCGTCCATTTTGTAATTCTTCTACCATAGCAATTGGAATCGAAGAAGCTGACGTATTTCCAAATTTAGAAATTGTCGTACTCATCTTCTCCTGAGGTAAATTTAATCGCTCTCTCGCTGATTCCATAATACGAATATTTGCTTGGTGAGGCACTAAAAAGTTCACATCTTCTTTCGTAAGGTCTGCCTTTTCTAAAACACGAAGACAAGAATCACCAAGTTGACGAACAGCAAATTTAAAGACTTCTCTGCCATTCATCATAACATATTCATCTTGATAAAGGTGCTTACCACCGCTTCCATCCGCTCCTAATTCAAACGAAAGAATACCTTTTCCTTCTGGAACAGCACCCATAACGACAGCACCTGCTCCGTCGCCAAATAAAACCGCCGTATTTCGGTCATTCCAATCTACAATTTTAGATAATTTATCGCTACCAATTACTAATATATTTTTATAAGTTCCAGTTTGAATAAATTGTTGTGCTGTAACCATTCCGTACATAAAACCAGCACAAGCTGCACCTAAATCCATAGCTGCTGCATGCTTTGCTCCAATTTGTTCTTGAACTACGCAAGCAACCGCCGGAAACGAACGATCTGGTGTTACTGTTGCAACTAAAATAAGATCAATTTCTTCCCCGCTAATCCCTGCATCTTCAAGTGCTTTTTTTGCAGCTTCCACAGCCATATATGAAGTATCTATTGTATCATCAGCAATTCGTCTTTCTTCAATTCCTGTTCTTGTACGAATCCACTCATCAGATGTATCCATCATTTTCTCTAAGTCGTGATTTGTTACAACTTTTTCCGGCACATATCTCCCGATCCCTAAAATGCCTACATTCACATTACAACCCTCCATTTTATATCAATTCTTATGACTTGGTACTAATTTTAAATGATAAACTCCCTTTTGTCTATATAATATTAATTTGTTATTTTATAATACGCTGCAAGCCTTTCCCGGAAATCACGCAATTCTGGATACGACTTTAAGTTGGACAACATGCCTTGAATAACTGGAACTCGCGGATGCTTCATTTTAATTTCTGACTCTAGCACATCTAGTGTAACTAGTAATTCATCATTTCCGAATTGGTCTACTAACGTACGTTTTAACGTAATAATTTCATTTACAAATAATTCTTCCTTATGCCCCTTGATTACATTCGCATCGCACAAAAAATAATTGAGTTCTCGTTCTCCGATCACTGGTTCGTCATTTGAACGTTGTAATCCCGCTACGATATCATCCATTCTTTTTAATATAAATCTTACTATATATGGTATATCTACATTTACGACATTAAAGATAACCGACTCCAAATATTTATGCGATATTCCTTCTAGCATAATAATTACATCAATAAGATAAGGAGCAATCTCTTCCCCGTAAATAGAAAGTAAACCATTTCGGTGAAAAGCATGTGATTCTAATTTCATTCTCGTCATAAATGTTTCTACTTCTTCATTAAAAGGAATCGCATTTTCCCTCATACACATAATAATGAATTCTTTTTTTTGTTGTAATTCGTAAAACTGACAATATAATTGTTTTTCGAATTTCTCACGCGGAGGTAATGATTCTTTTTCAATATCCATCATTTTATTTTGAATCCGATCGTAGTAATACTCCAACGTTGCCAATACTAAAGTGTCTTTCGATTTAAAATACAAATAAAATGCGCCTTTGGAAATGCCGCATTCTGTTGCAATTTCTTGAATAGACGTCGCACTAACACCCTTCATTGCAAATAATTTAATTGCTGTTTCAATAACTAACCGTTCTTTTTCCTTCATCTTTTTCTCTCCTAAAAAAACACTCTTATTCGCATTATGACTCATCAGTCAAAAATTGCAAGTATTTCTCAACATTTTATCCCGCTATTCGCGGGCAGTAAGACCCCAGGTGGGGGATGAAAAAAACCTCCACTGATTGGTCAACAGTCATTTCAGTTGACTGTTGACCAATCAGTCAGTTATACTTTGTTCGTTATGACCGATTAGTCAGTTGCAATAAAAAGGAGTGTACAGATGAAGAAGATTATTAACTTTTCGTTAAATAACAAGTTCGCAGTCTGGTTATTAACGATTATTATTACGATTGCAGGAATCTATTCTGGTCTTCGCATGAAGCTAGAAACAATCCCGGATATTACCACACCACTTGTAACAGTAACAACTGTTTATCCTGGTGCTACTCCAGCTGAAGTAGCAGAAAAGATTTCGAAACCAATCGAACAACGACTGCAAAACTTAAATGGGGTAAACGTTGTAAGTTCCTCTTCTTTTCAAAACGCATCTTCTATTCAAGTAGAATATGATTTTGATAAAAATATGGAAAAAGCAGAAACAGAAGTTAAAGAGGCACTCGCTGACTTACCTTTACCAGAAGGCGTAAAAGAACCGAAAGTTTCTCGCCTTAGCATCAACGCTTTTCCTGTTATGTCATTAAGTGTGACAAGTAAGAATGAGTCTCTTGCACAGCTGACAAAACGAGTGGAAAAAGATATTGTTCCAGGCTTAGAAGGACTAGACGGCGTTGCATCTGTTCAAATTTCAGGTCAACAAGTTGAAGAAGTACAGCTTGTCTTCAACGAAGAGAAAATGAAAGAATTAGGGCTAAGCGAAGATACAGTTAAGAACATGATTAAAGGCTCTAATGTTTCTATGCCGCTAGGACTGTATACATTTAAAGATAAAGAAAAATCAGTTGTTGTAGATGGCAACATTACAACATTAAGCGCTTTAAAAGAAATGAAAATCCCGCTGATTCCTTCTACAAACCAAGGAAGTTCACAGGGGCCAACTCAGGCGCAGCAGCCTAATATGAATTCCGCTGCAATGGGACAAGGATTAGCAATTCCAACTGTAGAATTGCAAGATATTGCCGACATTAAACAAGTTGGGAAAGCAGAGTCCATCTCGCGTACAAACGGAAAAGATGCAATCAGCCTTCAAATTGTCAAAGCTGCTGATGCAAATACCGTTGACGTTGTAAATGCCGTAAAAGATAAAGCACATGACTTCGAAAAGAAATTTGATGACATCGAAATCATTTCAACATTTGACCAAGGTGCACCAATTGAAAAATCAGTAAGCACAATGTTAAGTAAAGCTATTTTTGGTGCTATTTTCGCTGTTATTATCATCATGTTGTTCTTACGTAACATTCGAACAACGCTTATTTCCGTTGTTTCAATTCCACTTTCTTTATTAATTGCAATTTTACTGTTAAAAGAAATGGATATTACATTAAATGTTATGACGCTTGGGGCAATGACCGTCGCTATCGGCCGCGTTGTCGATGACTCAATCGTTGTTATTGAAAACATTTACCGGCGCATGGCTTTATCCAACGAAAAATTAAAAGGAAAAGACTTAATTCGCGAGGCAACGAAAGAAATGTTCGTTCCGATTATGTCATCTACAATCGTAACCATCGCGGTCTTCTTACCACTTGGTCTTGTTAAAGGAATGATCGGTGAACTATTCTTACCGTTTGCTTTGACAATTGTTTTCGCCTTATTAGCTTCGCTTCTTGTAGCTATTACAATCGTTCCGATGATGGCGCATTCTTTATTTAAAAAAGAAAGTACGAAAGAAAAACAGCAGCATACTCACGAAGAGCAGCCAAGTAAACTTGCTAATGGATATAAACGCCTTCTAGAATGGGTATTAAACCATAAAATTATTACATCTAGCATCGCGGTTTTATTATTAGTAGGAAGCATTGCTCTTATCCCAATTGTAGGCGTAAGTTTCTTACCATCTGAAGAAGAGAAAACAGTAATTGCATCTTATAATCCAGCACCTGGACAAACATTACAAGATGTCGAAAGCGTTGCAACAAAAGCAGAAGATTACTTTAAGAAAAAGAAAGATGTAAAAACGATTCAATTCTCACTTGGCGGAGAAAACCCGATGAGTCCAGGTAACTCAAACCAAGCATTATTCTTTGTTCAATATAAAAACGATACAAAGAACTTTGAGAAGGAAAAAGAAAACGTTGTTAAAGACCTGCAAAAGATGACAGACAAAGGAGAATGGAAAAACCAAGACTTCTCATCTAGCGGAAGCAGTAATGAAATTAAGTTATATGTATACGGCGACACCTTACAAGAGATTGAACCTGTCGTAAAAGACATTAAAAATATCATGAAAAAAGATAAAACGTTAAAAGATATCGACTCCAGCCTTGCAAAAACATACGATGAATACACATTAGTCGCAGATCAAGAGAAATTAAGTAAGCTTGGGCTAACTGCTGCACAGGTAGGCATGGGACTTTCTGACTCTCACGAACGCCCTGTCTTAACAACAGTAAAAGAAGATAACAAAGAGATGAACGTGTATGTTGAAGTTAACAAACAAAATTACGAAAACATCGATGATTTAACAAATCGAAAAATACAAACACCGCTTGGCACAGAAGTGGCTGTAAAAGATGTTATGACTGTAAAAGAAGGAGAAACGTCTAATACAATAACAAGACGTGATGGCCGCGTATATGCGGAAGTAACTGCAAAACCAACAACAGATGATGTAGCAAAAGCTTCTAGAAACATTCAAGAAGAAGTAAATAAGATGGACTTACCATCTGGCATTGATGTTTCGATGGGCGGCGTATCTAAAGATATTCAAGAATCCTTTACACAACTTGGCTTAGCGATGTTAGCTGCAATTGCGATTGTATACTTCGTTCTCGTTATAACATTCGGCGGAGCACTTGCACCATTAGCGATTTTATTCTCGCTTCCATTTACAATAATCGGTGCCGTTGTTGCCTTATTAATTTCCGGTGAAACATTAAGCATCTCTGCAATGATTGGTGCCCTCATGTTAATCGGGATCGTCGTCACAAACGCCATCGTATTCATTGATCGTGTCATTCATAAAGAACGCGAAGGGTTTACAACACGCGAAGCATTACTAGAAGCTGGTGCAACAAGATTACGCCCAATCTTAATGACCGCTATCGCAACGATTGGTGCCTTACTTCCACTTGCATTAGGCTTTGAAGGAAGCGGCCTTATTTCCAAAGGTCTTGGCGTAACAGTAATCGGCGGATTAACAAGTTCTACGCTATTAACATTATTAATTGTACCGATTGTATATGAAGTATTAAGCAAGTTGAAACAAAAAAATAAAGTGGCTGAATAAAAAAAGCGAGACCTTTCTGTAGCCCTGAAATAAAGTTTGATTAAATTAACTCTGTAAACCTTAATAAAAAAGGAAAAAGCGTGTTTTGAAAAAAGAATGATCAATACACGCTTTTTTCTATTCAATTGAATAATTATTTTATAAAAAAATTTGATTATTTCTGAGATCCTTACTCCATTAAAGCGCCCAATACACGAAAAGAGACGCGTTCCTAAATAAACGCGTCCTTTTCATGAATAAGCTACTTCATATTATTGGCGTACTATGCACTACACCCATTTCAAGTTCAATTTAAGTGCTTGATAAAAACACCTATAATCCATGCAATGAAGTGAAAGTCAGGAGATCTAGTGACCATCTGGGACACAACGGGTTACTAGACCCCATGATTGGATCGCTATTTGCTAATGACTCCGGCAACTGAGCGGGGTCCGATTAAGCATAACTTATTTTATCAATAAAGGGCCGCTACTTAGTCAAGAACTGATTTCTGTTTTGACCGGTCGATTAGGTAATCTTTTTTTTGATCTCTTGCTTTTAATAAGCGGAATGAAACTAATCAGGGTAACAATAAGCGAACGGGTAATCATACTGCTAAAATAAGTGATAATATCCGAATGAGTTGGCTGTCCGTTAATAATAGGAAAAACCTGATCAAGCAAAAAGGTTGTCAAACCTGCCAATAAAAAGGAAACAATCGTAGCAAGAAAAACAAAAAGTGAGATAAACAGCACTTTTGCTGTAAACAACTTTTTTCGGCTAATTGGGTATCCAAAAGAAAGTGAGATCGTTTTATTTTTATACTCTTCAATGAAAACCTGATTGATAAGGGATCCTCCAAACAAGGTGAATCCCAATTGTATATACAAATTAAGTTCAATGGCTGTAGCATAGCTCTGACCAAAAACAGGCATTACCATTTTTATAAAAAACACAGGCATAAACATAAGAATAAACCAGTAAATGATTACTTCACCAATAACAGATTGATGCTTTAATTTTTTCCATAATATGATTCAGCATATTAAAAAATACCTACCCGAGAGCTTTGTCATTTCTGGTAATGTTGGTACTCCTGAAGCTGTGCGAGAACTTGAGAATGCCAGTGCTGATGCGACAAAAGTTGGGATTGGTCCTGGTAAAGTATGTATCACAAAAATTAAAACAGGATTCGGGACTGGAGGCTGGCAGTTGGCAGCACTTCGTTGGTGTGCAAAGGCAGCAATATTGCTGATGGTGGAATACGAACACACGGTGATATAGCCAAATCAATCCGTTTCGGTGCATCGATGGTCATGATTGGCTCCCTTTTTGCCGGACATGAAGAATCACCAGGAGAAACCATCGAAAAAGATGGAATAAAGTTTGATAAAAATGAAGTTACAAACCTTTATTTAACATCAACTACAAAAGCTCTATTTTGAAAAAAGATTGATTAAAATGGAGTTACTCTTTTTAGCTATATATGAGATTTTTATAAAAAAGTTTGATTAATTTAATGTTCCTTATTCCACTAACGCACCATCTCAAATTGCTATTTTTTCCACAATTAGTTATTCAAGAATATGTCCCGATACATAAAGAATGAGCACAATTCTTGCTACAGAATTGCGCCCGAGTGCGGAAGTTACTTTTTTTAGGAGGAATTGTTTAACCCCTTAAGCTCATCGAAATCTGCCGGTCTACAAACCCAAATTCTAAATATAATTTCCAATCACACCTCATGAACTGACCTAGGTTCATCAGCTAGTTTTCTTTACCTGCTTGGTGAAAGCCGCTCTCCAGGAATCTCCTGTAATTTTTCAGTATGAACGAACATATTCGCTGCTGGCATTTGTACTTGATTCTCATGGAATATAGACATTAGTTCAAACCTTACTTGCCTGGAAGTTTCAAAATACTCCTCAGGTTTAACCAAACCTACAATACAAAATTCGTACCCAACATACTTAAGATTTGGATTTAAGTCTGTAACACCAATATATTGAAATGATTGAACAGCCTCGTCCTCTATCCTATATAGGCTTTGATCCAATTTTTCATTGCAGATAACACATACTTTTTCTAACAATTCCTTTATTCTTGTAGGATCTTCCTGATAACTTACCGTAATCCGTTCAATAACCCGCATCCAGCCTTTATTAAAATTTTGTATCGTTCTAATCTCTCCATGTGGGATGGTAAGAAGTTTTCCCGACCATTCACGAATTTGCATAAAGCGAATACCGATTTCCTCAATGGTACCTGAACTTGTTCCGTTAAAAGTAACAAAATCGCCGACACGAAACTCTTTGTCCGTTAATCTTGCGAACCCTAATATAACATCTTTTAGCATCTGTTGTGCAGCAAAACCGACGACAACTCCGGCAATCCCTGCACCTGCAAGAATACCTTTTATATCTACAAATTGACTAATTAGATAAAAAACAAGACTGATTAAAATTCCATACCTAATAATTGATCGAATTACACTTTGAATCGTCTGTTCTACTTCTTCATCAAAAAAGCTTGACTTCCTAAAGAACCAATCAATCATACGGTTTATGACAAAGGAAAAAGTCATGAGGACCAAAGCAAATAGTGTAAATCTTAAAAGTAAAAACTCCCTTACATAATTAAAAAATTCCTCAGTAACAGTTAATAAATTCATCCATCCACTTCCTTAACTATGTATTTTTATTTTTATTCCCAGTTCAACTTCAACAATATGACCCTTTAACGAAACAACTTATTGTCACTCAAAATCAAATGTTCTTTTCCTTTTCGCTATAAAAACATCCCTTTAGATTACCATATCCAAAGGGGTAGAGCATCGCAACTTTATTTTAAATCCACAGTATCGTCAGGAAAATGCCGATTTACAACGTTAAGGAAATTTCAATATTAAAAAGCCCTTTAATAGAACAACTGTTTTTTAATGATTTTAGGTAAACCATCTTTATCGTTTGACAAAGGCTAAATTTGCCATTATCATCAACTCAAACTTATTTACGGGGAGAGGTTAAGATGAAAATTTATGTTGATGCAGATGCTTGTCCGGTAAAAGATATCATTATCTCTGAAGGTACGAATGCTGAAATTCCTGTTATCCTTGTTACTAGTTTTTCTCATTTTTCTAATGCGGAACAACCATCAGGAGTGGAAACCATTTATGTTGATTCTGGAGCAGATGCTGCGGATTATCGGATTATGAAGTTAGCAGAAAAAGGAGATATAATCGTTACGCAAGATTATGGTCTTGCTTCGCTAGGTTTAGCAAAAGGGTGTGCAGTACTTCACCATAATGGATCTAGCTATACAAATGAAAACATTGACCAATTATTACAAACACGTTATTTGAGTGCAATGGCTCGAAAAAGCGGAAAGCGTACAAAGGGGCCAAAACCATTTACATCAGAAGATAGGGAGAAATTTAAGGGGCTTTTTAAAAGAGCGATTTCACATTAAAAAAGAACCGTTCATTTTTAAGAAAAACCTAGAAAAAAATTGTGACAAAACTTAAACTAACCTTGCCACGTTAGTTTAAGTGAAACACTTCACAAATAATGATCTTTTTATCAGTATTCTTATTCTTCCTGTTTCCTCCACAATCTGGCCCTTTAATGGAATAACTCTATTATCACTTAACAGGTTCTTAATCCACAAAAAACCGAAATCCCTTCTTTATTGAGATAGGAGATTTCGGTTCATCTTTTTTATCAACGGTGCGACTTTTTTCAAAACTGTTCAACTTTATTTTAAAGCAACACTTTCCATCAGTGAATCCTCACCGATGGAAAGGTCTCATTATTAAAGCTTCATCATTTACAGAAAAAGCATTAACCTAGTAGTTATAAGGATTTCGCAGACATATTACTCTCTTGCATCCTCTTTCCCAAGTTCATAAGCTTCACTCATAACCTTCATTAATAATTCCAATACAGGCTGTGCTTTGGCCATATCCAATGCAATACCGTTATCATCTAAAATTGCCTTTGCTTCCGGCAAATGTTTCATTGCGATTTGTAAAAACTGCATGTTTTTTTCGTTCATATTTTCTCATCCTTTCAACATCAAAGCTTTCTTCTCTAGTTTACCATGTGCTGCTGTCCTCATATAACTCCTTATATTGTTTTATATGAGAAATTTGACGTTGTAATCCGTCTTCTAATGCCATCTGATTTATAACAATCTTCTCTGTTTCCTCACCGTTTGAGCACTCTTTATGATGTATTTGAATTTCACCTGTTTCCTGTAATAGTTCAATACCCTTTTGCCACTGATTTTCTTCCCCGCTGCAAAGAGAATATATTTTGATCCCCGTCCCTTTTCGACCAAATTCATATAAACATCTAGCAACATCTTCAACATACAATAGGTCATATGCACATTCTTCTACGGGAACAGAAATAGTCTGTTGCTTTATCTGCGAAAGAATTAAATGCTGGTATGTCATAAACAACGGTTGCCACGGTCCATATACTGTCGGGACACGTAGTATGCAATAATCTGCATCACCCTTTTTTACTTCTCTCTCAATTTTTGAAAAATGCATACTATTCTCATCATTGCTGCAAGCATGATTCGATTCTATAGAAGATAAAACGATTAATTTTATTTCTTTTCTTCTGCAAAAACTCTCAAATCGCTTTACATATTGCAATATAGTACGTTCGTTTCGAAAATCCTTTTGCTGATTTGGCTCACATAAGCAAAAATACGCAGCATTAATATCCGCTTCCTCCAACATTGCCCATCCTTCATCACCCCGCAACGAAAAATACGTAAATAACGCATTACGGCCAATTAAACATAATTTTTCTTCATTCATCTTAGACATACTGTTCATATTATCAAAATCAAATGCATATACTTCAACTTCTTCTTCAAGAAACTTCTGCACAAGATGATAGCCTATAAATGTTAACGCCCCAACAACAATTACTCGTTTCATTTTCTCTTCCTCCTCAAATGCATGAAAAGCTCCTTATGTATAGGAGCTTTATAAATCTTCATACCACTTAAAAAACTGACACGCATTTTGCGCTATTTTATATTTTATATCTTGTAGATGAAAGGATAATAAAGTCGGGCAACTCTCTTGCAAACGTTTCTTTTCATATTCCCTAAGTAACTGTTTTCGTTCTTTTTTTTCTTGAATAGAGACAAATATTTTTACCGGAATAGATGATGCTAAATACGGAAATGCTTTCTTTTCAATTTTCTGTTCTAGTTCTGATTCTGTCGCATCATATGCTTGCATCAATTCACGAATTAACCGCTTATAAAAAAATTTGTGCTCTTTTTCAAGTTCAACATGTGCCGGTAAATGAATACATGGATTAAACATGAGAACAGATCGAACACACTCTGGATATTGTTTCATCATTTGCAGAGCAACAAGCGCTCCCATCCCTTCTGCTATGATATGAATCTTTTCGTTCAAAATCTCCTTCTTCATGACAACATGATACAATCGCTTCGCCAAACGAACTGCCTGTTCATTCCCCCAATGTCTCCCAAATAAATTAGAAGAAAAAATCGTATAACCTTCCTTCCGCAATTCATTTAACAAGTGTACCCGACCTGCATGCTGAAGCCATAAACTTGTACCATTCTCAATAAAATAATTGTAATCGCCTAGTAGCAATATACCGAATCCATTCGGCTTTTCCGGCAAGTGAATCACACATGGCTCTTGTTCTAAAAAGAAAAAACGTTCCGTAATACTCATACCTCTCCCGCCTTATATGACAACATCAAACTTACTCTTTTATAATGTATGATGGTAATAACAATTTGCTTTGCAAAAACAGCAAATATTTTTTTATATTCTTTTTAGAGTTATGTTACAATAAAGACAAATTGAACGAATAGAGGTGTGAAAAGATGCGTGTAATTTGGGCCTTTATCTGGTCGTTCCTGCTTGTGCAAATGATGAGCTACGTACTAAGCTCTATGACGCCAGGCGTTACATACGATTTCCAACAAGCGTCTATTTTTTCTGTAATTCTTACTGTACTTATAGTCGCACTGGGAGCATTAATCCCAAACGAGCCTGCACAGCAGCATTAATAAAAAAGAGTCCGGGAATGATCCGGACTCTTTTTTTATTCAACTTCTACAATTAACTCGTTATTTAATACATCAATTAATACATGACTATGATCTGTAATTGTACCTGCAATGAGTTCACGCGCTAACTTCGTTTCAATTTGACGCTGTACGTAGCGCTTTAACGGACGTGCACCGTACATTGGATCGAATCCCGATTCTACAACAAACTCTTTTGCTGCATTTGTTAATTCAACCGTAATATGACGGTCTGCTAAACGGCTTTGCAGCTCTTTCACAATTTTATCGACAATACCTTTTATCTCATTTGTTGTGAGTGGTTTAAATAAAATAATTTCGTCCACGCGATTTAAAAATTCCGGACGGAAATGACCTCGAAGTTGGCTCATTACAAGATTTCTTGCTTCATCTTGAATAGAACCATCTTCCCCTAATCCTTCTAGTAAATATTGCGATCCGATATTGGACGTCATAATAATTACTGTATTTTTAAAATCAACTGTACGTCCTTGTGAGTCTGTAATACGCCCATCATCTAACATTTGCAGTAAAATATTAAACACTTCCGGATGCGCTTTTTCAATTTCATCTAATAAAATAACCGAATATGGTTTACGGCGCACAGCTTCTGTTAATTGTCCGCCCTCTTCATACCCGACATATCCAGGAGGCGCTCCGATTAAACGTGATACTGCATGTTTTTCCATATACTCAGACATATCGATTCGAATGATTTGTTCTTCGCTATCAAATAATGACTGCGCCAATGTTTTTGCAAGTTCCGTTTTCCCAACACCTGTTGGTCCTAAGAAAATGAAAGAACCAATCGGACGATTTGGATCTTTAATACCAGCACGGGCACGCAACACCGCATCTGCCACAAGACCGACCGCTTCTTCTTGTCCGATAACACGCTCTGATAAAATTTGCTCTAAACGAAGCAGCTTTTCACGTTCCCCTTCTACGAGTTTTACAACCGGAATACCAGTCCAACGCGATACAATATTTGCAATTTCTTCTTCGCTTACTTCTTCACGAAGAAGACGGTTATCTTCCTGCTTATTGGCATTTGCTTCTTCCGCTGCTTTTAGCTCTTTTTCTATAGCTGGAATTTTGCCGTGACGAAGCTCTGCTGCCTTATTTAAATCGTAATTCCCTTCCGCTTCTTCTAACTCACGGCGCGAACGCTCCAGGCTTTCGCGTAAATCCCGCACTTTATGAATTTCTTCTTTCTCCTTTTGCCATTGCGCTCGCATTCCGCTCGCTTTTTCTTGTAAATCAGATAACTCACGTTGCAATGTTTGCAAACGCTCCTGACTCCCGCGATCCTTTTCTTTACTAAGCGCAGCTTCCTCAATTTCTAACTGCATAATACGACGTGTTATTTCATCCAATTCTGTTGGCAACGAATCAATTTCTGTACGAATTGTTGCACATGCTTCATCAACTAAATCAATCGCTTTATCTGGCAAAAAGCGATCGGAAATATAACGATCTGATAACATCGCTGCGGCTACAAGAGCACGATCATGAATATTAACACTGTGATAAATTTCAAAACGTTCTTTTAAACCGCGCAAAATAGAAATCGTATCTTCAACCGTTGGCTCTTCTGCTAATACTTGTTGGAAACGACGTTCTAATGCCGGATCTTTCTCAATATATTTCCGATATTCATCAAGTGTCGTCGCTCCGATGCAATGCAGTTCCCCACGCGCTAACATTGGTTTTAACATATTCCCGGCATCCATTGCTCCCTCTGTTTTCCCAGCTCCCACAATGGTATGAAGCTCGTCGATAAATAATAAAATCTTTCCTTCACTTTTTTTAATTTCATTTAAGACTGCCTGCAAACGCTCTTCAAATTCACCGCGGAATTTTGCACCCGCAACAAGCGCACTCATATCAAGCGCAAAAATAGTTTTATCCTTTAATCCTTCCGGTACATCTTTACGGACAATACGCTGTGCCAATCCTTCAACAATTGCTGTTTTCCCAACACCAGGTTCACCAATTAATACAGGATTATTTTTCGTTTTACGCGATAAAATGCGAATAACGCGCCGAATTTCACTATCACGTCCAATAACCGGATCAATTTTTCCTTGCCGTACTTCAGCTACTAAATCACGGCCATATTTTTGCAAAGCTTCATATGTTACTTCTGGATTTTGACTTGTCACTCTTTGATTCCCCCGAACTTCTGTTAATGCTTGTAATAACGCTTCTTTCGTAATACGAAGCGATGTAAACAACTCACGTATATCATTCGTTTTCTTTTCATCACAAAACGCAAGAAGAATATGTTCTACTGAAATATAATCATCTTGCAGATGCTTCGCTTCTTCTTCAGCTCTTACAAGCAGTTGCTGAAGTGCACTGGTAACATATACTTTCCCTGCTTCAACGCCGCCCCCTGTAACAGAAGGCTTTCGCTTTAACAAGCGCTCTGCTTCTTGCATAAGCTGATCTATATTTACATCCATCTTTTGAAAAATACGGATTGCTAATCCATCTTGCTGTTGAAGAAGCGCAACTAAAAGATGTACAGTATCAATTTCTTGATGATGATGCTTAGTAGCAATTGATTGTGCACTCATAATCGCTTCTTGAGTTTTTGTCGTCATTCGATTTAAGTCCATTACAGCCACAGCTCCTTTAACTTTGACTTTTTTTGACCTTTGATTTGATTATACGACAAATTACCTATTGTATTCAATGAAGATGACCTTATGACAATCTTATTTTTTAAATCCATTTTGCCATAACAAATCCCGCAGCTGATAACTGCGGGATTTATTATGGTCTTCTTTTATATGTCCATTGTCTGTTTTGGTTTGTAACTCCTGGAAATTTATCTCCAGCAGAGAGCTTTACCATTTTCGGATCCTTAACCATGCTCCCTGTCTCACCAATTTCAACATATATGCCGTCGTTTGGTGCTTTTTGACCTGCTCGGAATCGATGACTTTGTCCCATATCCATTCTCCTTCCATTCCATCATTACATCTTTAGTATGTCCCATTTTAGAAAACCTTTTCTGTTATGTTTAGGAAACCATGCTCATATAATGAAATTACATATTTTTAGCAGGAAATAAATCAGTATATGTAGAAACAAAAAAAACTGGCCATAACGACCAGTATCAAAGGAGAGTCAAACAACTTATTACGAGAAGATTACACTCTCATTATAAACACGATAATCTGTTCATTGTAACCCTTTTCACAAATTGTACAAAATGAAAGAAACATTATTCTAACTTTCAGAAAACAACTTGACTTTTCCGTTTACCAGTGACAAATAGTGGACAGCACAAGAATGTAGGAATTAAGATGAATATAATACACAAAACTTTTTATAAAAGGTGAGAGACGCATGAAAAAACAACATTTAATTGCATTAGATTTAGATGGTACTTTACTTACAGATCAAAAAATGATTTCAGCGCGTACAAAACAAACTATCGCAAAAGCAAAAGAACAAGGTCATATCGTTGTTATTTCAACCGGTCGTCCATTTCGTGCGAGTCATGCATATTATAAAGAACTTAGCTTAAACACACCAATCGTCAATTTCAACGGCGCATACGTCCATCACCCACTTGATAGAAATTGGGGAACACATCACTCTCCGCTTGAACTTGCTACTGCGCAAGAAATCGTTCGCGCATGTATGGATTTTGGGGTAGAAAATATTTACGCGGAAGTGATTGATGATGTATATGTAAAACAAATTGATGCAGATAAAAAACATATTTTCGAATTTGGTTCACCTAAAATTTTCACAGGTGATTTACTCGACATTTTACAAGAACACCCAACTTGTTTATTAATCGATGCACACGAGTCAAAATCAAATTCTATCCGCCAGCATTTAACGGATATGCATGCAGAGGTAATCGATCACCGAAAATGGGGCGCTCCTTGGCCGATTATTGAAATTGTAAAAAGCGGGTTAAATAAAGCAATTGGCTTACAAAGAATTTCAAGTTACTACAATATCCCAAAAGAACATATCATCGCATTTGGTGATGAAGATAACGATTTTGAAATGATTGAATTTGCCGGGCACGGAATTGCAATGGGGAACGCCATTCCAGAATTAAAATCATTAGCAAATCACGTGACATTATCAAACGAAGAAGACGGAATTGCTCTTTATTTAGAGGAGGTACTTGGATTGTAAGGCGAAAATTCCCTGCTTATAGTATGACACCAAGCGCACATACTATAGGAGACACAGTAAATGTGTCAATGTTTTTCTGCTAAAAGGGGGAATTACGAATGGGCAAAAAGAATAAGTCAAAACGTTTCGTACAACAAGGGGCAGATTCTGTTATGCAGCATGACGCAAGATTCCCATACCGTGGTACACTAGCTGAAGCAGAAAAAGAACGAAATAACTCTTCTCTTGGAGGGTTCTAATGGGTAACTTACTGTTCCAACAAGCACGAGATGCTGTTGCACAAGCTGTATCTTGTTCAAACCATAGCGAACAACAAGCACTTGTTGATAAAGCGAAAAATGCTTTACTGTCCGCTTATACCAATTCTTCTACTGCCGAAAGAGTACAATTACGCGAAATGCAAGATGAACTTCAAAGCATTTCAGCAACAGAGTAAAGTGAAACTTCCATAAGTGGGGATCTTACTGCCCGCGAATAGCAGGATGAAGCTTAGCAAAGCCACTCCGACTAGACGAATGAATAAAAGAGGACCACATACGGTCCTCTTTTATTCATCTTTACGGAACAATCCAAACACTCCAACCGTTTGTATAACGTTTGTGAATGCACCTGGATCTACTTTTTTTATAACCCTTTCTAACTCATACAACTCGTAGCGAGTAATAACAATCATTAACATTTCTTTATTTTCATTCGTAAACGCACCTATCGCTGGAACAGTCGTAATCCCTCGAACCAATCGTTCATGAATTGCCTTTCGCACTTCCACTCCATTTTTCGTTACAATAAATGCAGTAATTTTCACATGGCGCGTATGTATTGCATCAATAATACGTGAAGATACATATAATGTCACTAACGTATAAAGCGCCTTTTCCCAGCCATATAAATAGCCGGCCGCTATAATAATGAGCGCATTAAACAAGAAAAAATACGTTCCAACCGGCTTATCTTTTACTCTGGATAAAATCATCGCAATGATATCTAGACCACCAGTTGAAGCTCCCCACTTCAAAGCAATCCCTACCCCCAACGCAGAAATGATTCCTCCAAAAATAGCATTTAAAATGATATCGCTAGAGATTGCTTTTACTGGCACTATTTCTAAAAATAGCGTCATAAATACAACGCTTAAAAAACTAAACACAGTAAATGACTTCCCTACTTTTTTCCAAGCCAAAATAACAACCGGAATATTGAATAAGGCAAAAAGAAATCCTGTCGAAATATGAATTGACATAAAATCCGCTAACACTTGCGAGAGTAATTGTGACAATCCAGCGAAACCGCTGGCATACACTTTCGCTGGTGTTAAAAATAAGTTCATTCCAATTGCATTCAACAAACCAGCAACGATAACAACGACTAACTTTTTCACAAGTTCACTATAGTTCAGCTTTAAGTCCATATCTCCTAGCCCACCTTTATATGAATTGCATTGTATACATAGTCTTAACGAAAACGGAAATGATAAACGTACAACTGTTATGAAGGGAGTTGAATCCTATGCCTCACACAAGCGACAACGACAAAAAAGCACGTGATAACAACGCCAAACGCACACAAAAAAATGAAGAACAGCAAAAAAATATACAGCAAGGAAAACGTACTTACTCCAAAAAGACTGATCATCTATGAAATAAAGTGAAACTTCCATCAGTAGGCAATTTTCTTACTGACAGTTAGCAGAACTAATTTAGTTCTTATAATTCAGTCTTAAACCCTCTGTTTCATTTAGATAATTCCTCCTCGTACATCAACATTTTCGTTGATGTACTTTTTTATGCAAAAAACCACCTCAAATTCACATCATGTTCACTTCCGTTTTCTACAATAGTAATAACGATTTTTTGATGAGGTGTTTACATGAAACGAAGACAATTATTTATCGCTGCAGCGACGCTCGGCACATTAATGTTATCTGCATGCGAACCGAAAGATAGTTCTGATCCAATTGCAACTTCAACTGCCGGTACGGTAACAAAAGGAGAATTTGATCAAGCATTAAAAGAACGTTTCGGAAAAGATATGCTCTATGAAATGATGGCACAAGATATTATGATTAAAAAATACAAAGTATCCGATGAAGAAGTTGATAAAGAATTTAACAAAGTGAAAGATCAAGCAGGTGATAATTTCAAAACATTTCTTGAAAGTAATCGGATGAAAGACGAAGAAGACTTAAAAAAACAAATTCGTTCTAGCTTAGCCATCGACAAAGCAGTCAGACAAACAGTGACAGAAAAAGATATAAAAGCACGGTATAAACCAGACATTAGAGCTAGCCAGATTTTAGTAAATGATGAAGAAACGGCCAATAATATAAAAAGACAACTGAACAGCGGAGCATCATTTGAGGAATTAGCAAAAAAATATTCCGAAGATACGGTTTCAAAAAACAACGGCGGAGATTTAGGTTACTTCGGCCCTGGAAAAATGGTACCCGAATTTGAAGAAGCTGCTTATAAATTAAATGTCGGTGAAATAAGTGAACCTGTAAAATCACCAAAGGGCTATCATATTATTAAATTAACAGATAAAAAAGAATTAAAGCCATACGATGAAGTAAAAGATTCCATTCGTAAAACGATTGAAGAAGAACGTATTCAAGATAATACGTGGCGCCAAAAAGTATTAACAGACGAATTAAAGAAAGCAAATATTAAAGTAAAAGATAGTGAATTAAAAGATACATTTACACATGCTTTACAATCATGAAAACAGCCGAACAAATTACATTTGTTCGGCTGTTTCCTTATTATCCCGCATTAACGGGCAGTAAAACCCCCACCTCAAGATTCAAAGAAGAACGAAGAAGATAAGTGGGGGATAACTGCCCGTAAAAGCCCGATTGGTGAGAGCTTTCCATCAGTGGGGATGAAGCCCCTCCACTGATGGAAGTTTCACTTTATTTTTTTAAATATGTCCAACCTTCTTCTTGATAAATCTTTTCTTCTTTCATCAATTTACCAAGGGCACGTTTGAAGGCTGCTTTACTCATATTAAAGCGCTCTTGAATATCTTCCGGATAACTCTTATCCCAAAATGGCATTGCACCGCCGCGACTTTCCATATACTCATAAATAACCGCTGCATCATCTTCCATTCCTTCTTGTTTACGAGGAAGAAGAGAAATGTTAATCGTTCCATCTTCTTTCACTTCAATAATACGGCCTGTTACGTGCTCTCCAATACGCACTTGTTCTTTGCGCTCAGAGTGGTGCAAAAAGGCACGGAAATGTTCATCCGTTAATACAAACGATCCTACTTGCAAAGAACGGTACACACGACCGTTTACATTTTTATTGCGCATAGATGGCGTTGCATCAACGATGATTTCTTGCATATCTGAATCCCTTGCCGGAAGAGCAATAAGACGACCACGATTCGTTAATTTTAATGTGCAGTATAATTCATCGCCCTCTTCCGGCCAAACCGGCGTATAAATCGGAAACTCATCAGCTGGAATTAATATATCTTTTGAAACACCAATATCAACAAACACACCTAGACGAGGTTTTACTTCCACAACTTTAACCCAGTTCCAATCATTTGTTGTAATAACCGGCGTCTTCATTGTTGCAGCAATTCGTTCTTGGTGATCATGATATAAAAACACATCAATCGTGTCGCCTTCTTCAATCTCTCCAGCTACCTCATTTTTATGTAAAAATACTTCATCTTCTTCGTAACCGACCATATACCCAATTTCTGTTTCACGTAAAACCGTTACCTGCTCAATCGCTCCTGGTTGTAGCTTCATATTTTTAATTCCCTTCTATATATAAAATTTATTTCATTCTAACGGGTGATATCTTTATTGTTTCTTGATGTAAAAACCGTTCATAAAAACTAAATTAACAAGGCTGACTATCAGTGAAAAAAACACCCACACTGGTAGTCGTTTCATTTTATTTTTTATCATTCCAAACAAAGTTTCATTATACACGTTCTTTCCTTTATTTGTCCAACTCGCCAAAATTAACTATAATAAGAGTTGGAGTTTAATTTGGAGGTGCTTACTATGGCAAAAGATAGTTCTTTTGATATCGTTTCAAAAGTAGAATTTCCAGAAGTAACAAACGCTATTAACATCGCGTTAAAAGAAATTCAAAATCGTTATGACTTTAAAGGAAGCAAAAGTGATATTAAATTAGAAAAAGAAGAAATCGTTTTAACTTCTGATGATGAGTATAAACTTGATCAAGTAAAAGACGTTCTTATTTCAAAATTAATTAAGCGTGAAGTTCCTATTAAAAACTTAGATTACGGAAAAGTCGAAAGTGCTTCTGGCGGTACAGTTCGTCAACGTGCAAAGTTACAACAAGGCATTGACAAAGAAAATGCTAAAAAAATCAATAACATTATTAAAGACTTAAAATTAAAAGTAAAAACACAAGTGCAAGACGATCAAGTTCGCGTAACAGGTAAAAGCCGAGATGACTTACAAGCAGTTATCACAGCTGTGCGCGGTGCTGATTTATCAATCGATGTTCAATTTATCAACTATCGATAACCGTACATGAAAAAATCCTCTATAATTAAGAGGATTTTTTTCGTTTCTTCACTAATACAATAAAAATCATGAACAACAAATAAACGCAACCTAGCGCCAAAATAAACGACCAGTTCCATCCCGTTTTTTCTGCAAGCGCATATACGTTAGCCGTTTCTCTTTTCATCACAAGATAATATTCCCCGTTCTCTTCTCGTACCATATCATCTTCTAACAATCCACGCAGCTCACGATTTTCTCCAACTTCACTTGCAGCAAGCGTTACCTTTTGCGTTTCTGTTGTATTATTAATAGCAATAAACGTTGTTTCATCTTTATACATGCGTTTTATAATACTCATGCCATCTTTATCATACAATAGTTCAAACGTTCCGTACCGAAGAGATGGTAATGTTTTTCGAAGTTCTCCTAATCTCTCTATATACTGCACAAACTTCTCATCCGTTTTAAAATCCATTAAACGACGATTATCCGGTGTCTTCCCTCCATCTAGCGCAATTTCAGTACCGTAGTATATAAACGGAACACCCGGTGATGTATATAAATAGGCAAGTGCTAATTTCAAACGGGCCGGTGGATAATATTTATTTTCTTTTGCGATTCTAACAAAACGCTCCGTTTGACTATTATCTACAAACGTCCCTTCCATACGATCGCCGTCCATTTTCGTCACATCATACAATGACTTTACAGAAATATTCGGCTTTGCAAATACCTCCGTAATCCGCTGCTGATAAGTCTGATTAAATCCTCCTCCACTTTGCGTATCCTCTATTACAAAGAAATTTTGTTTCACACTCTGCGCAGCTGCAATCACTTCATCCAAAAATGACCTCGTGACATTCTCATTATGTATCAAATGGTAACCGTCTATATCTGTTTCCTTAATCCATTGTTTAGCACCTTCAATCGTGCCCGTTTCATCTTCATTATCCACTACAAATTCAAGCATAACTTTCATCTCTCGCTTGTGTGCTTCTTGGACAAGTTGCTGCATGTCCTTCATCGTTCCAAAATGTTCATTCATTTTTGTTAAATCAGTAGGATGATAACCGTCATAACTACTACTTTCAGTAGGCGGTGACAACAAAATAGAAGTAAAACCCATCTCTTTTATATAATCAAGTCGTTTTATAATCCCTTGTATATCCCCCCCTTGGTATGCTTCTAAATTATTCGTATCAATCCCTTTATCATTTTTAGAATCACCATTATTAAAACGATCGATCATAATAGAATACACAATTTCATCTTGCCACTGCCTCGTTTCCTTCGCTGACACATGAATCGGTAATTGAAATAAAAATAATAAACACATGAAACATAGAAAATACTTTCCAAAATCCCTCTTCACATTACTTCCCCCAATTTTTTTCTAATTATAAGAAAAGTATAACAATTTATCTTTATCTCGTATACTCATGCATTTCGATTACACAAAATCAATATTTTTCCTTACCTAAAGTGAAACTTCCATTATTGGGGGGTTCTTCATCCCTCACTGATGGTTAGTTGAACCAATCGGGCGCATGCCAGCAGTTATCCCCCACCTAACCTCTTCGCTTCTCTCTCAATATTGAGGCGGGGGTCTTACTGCCCATTAATGCGGGATAAAGATTTATCATGTTACATTTCCTTACATAACAAATTAAATTTCCTGAAAAATCTGTTGATTTATTTTTAATTATTGAATATGATACTAAATATAACTTTCAATGTTAATTTTTATAACATTATAGGAGGGGAAAAGATGAATATGGACGATACAGTATTTCTTTTTTTATCTACTGTGATGGTGATGATTATGACACCTGGGCTTGCTTTGTTTTACGGAGGAATGGTTCGCAGTAAAAACGTACTTAGTACAACGATGCACAGTTATAGTGCAATGGCCATCGTGTCCATTCAATGGATTTTTATCGGTTACTCTTTAGCATTCGGACCGGATTGGAATGGACTTATTGGTAATTTCGATTGGTTCGGCCTACAAAATGTTACTTTCACACCAAATGAAGCCTACAGTGCTACAATTCCACACAACTTATTCATGATGTTTCAACTCATGTTTGCAATTTTAACTCCCGCTTTAATTTCTGGTGCATTCGCAGAAAGAATGCGATTTTCCGCTTTTCTTATTTTCATCTTACTTTGGACGACACTTGTATATGATCCCGTTGCTCATTGGGTTTGGGGGCTAGGTGGATGGCTTCGAGAGCTCGGAGCACTCGATTTTGCAGGAGGAAATGTTGTTCATATTACATCCGGCGTGGCAGGTCTTGTATTGGCCATTTTCCTCGGAAAACGCAAAGATGCCCACGACTCTTCACCCCATCACTTACCATTCACAATCTTAGGAGCAGGATTATTATGGTTTGGTTGGTTCGGCTTTAACGTCGGCAGCACATTAACATTAAATGACGTTGCACTCACAGCTTTTATTAATACAAATACAGCTGCTGCAGCTGCTGCGCTTACATGGATGCTTGCGGAATGGTTCTTCCAAACAAAACCAACTGTACTAGGTGCTGCTTGCGGAGCTATTTCTGGTCTCGTCGCAATCACACCAGCTTGTGGTTTTGTGACACCATTATCAGCCCTTATTATAGGTGCAATTGGCGGTGCGCTTTGCTTTGTGGCAGTCTATTTCTTAAAACATAAGCTCGGTTACGACGATGCACTTGATGCCTTCGGTTGCCACGGTATTGGCGGAACTTGGGGCGGCATTGCAACAGGACTATTCGCTACAAAATCCGTTAACAGTGCAGGTGCAGACGGATTATTTTACGGAAATGCAGCACTTCTTTGGAAACAGCTGCTCGCAATTGGAGCAACCTATGCATTCACAGCCATAGCTACGTATGCAATTATTAAAGGGATTAGTTTATTCCTGCCAGTTCGCGCACATGAACATGAAGAGAAAATGGGGCTCGATCTTTCCCTTCACGGAGAAAGAGCATATGAACAAGTCGAAACTCCTCTTATTGGAGATATTTTAGACGGAAAGTTAAACCATTCTCCTAAATAGGTCGCCTTTAAACGAAATTATAAAGTGAAACTTTCATCAGTGGTCCCCCACGGATGGTTAGTTGAACCAATAGGGCTTTTACGGGCAGTTATTCCCCACCTATCTTCTTCGATTCTCTCTCAAGCTTGAGGTGGGGGCTTACTGCCCGTTAATGCGGGATAAAAAGAGGATTTCATATAACGAAATCCTCTTTCTTCTATATTAGAGTTAGATAGAAAAAATTGACTCATATGACTTAGAATGAAAAATAAACCTTTAATACACCTTTTTCTAAAATTATTAAAAAATATATAATAGTTTACATTTTTTAATATTAATAAATAAATGTATTTTATATTTATAAGGGACCTACTCCATTTAGATTTTGAACAATGTTTTTTAAATTCTTCATTATATACTTCTTCAACTCACAAAATCTTCATTATCTAAAGTTGATTCATAAAACTACTTAATAGATAATCTACCTAATTTGCTTAAAGATACGCTCTTTCCCTAGATATAGGGCATAACATGTAAAAAGAATCCAACTACTATAAAGGAGCGCTATGAATTATTATGATAAATCCATTCTTTAACAATGCAAGGCAAGTAGGCGTGGGCGCAGGTGTGGGTGCCGCCGTCACATATGGCGCTGCACAACAGACACTTCATGCAATTCATCAAGCGATGGCAACAGATCCTCTTTTTACACATGTCGTACATCATCATGTTATACCCCATCACGTTGCATATCATCATGTTATACATCATGTCATATATCCAACTGATCTCTCGACAATTCCGTTTAGTTCAATATACTATCTCTAAGGAAGGCTTTCGGCTTTCCTTTTTTCTTTATACAAATGAACTGGATATCCTATACATCTCATTATCAAAATCAATATGTCTAATACACTATCAAAACTGACACAAAAGATATTTCATTTATCCATTAGTCGGTTCGCCCTACTTGTCTCATCAGATAGGCTGTTTCCTACAATACGAAAATTCTTCCTTACAATTAGTACAATATTTTCATAAGACAGCGTCAGTATATAGTATGTACTTGTGACTATATACTTGCTATAATCTAAATCGAAACAATTTCGTTTTATACAAGCAGAGTATTTTTTCATTTAAATCTGTTCGTAATGTACTTAAGAATCGAATTACAGGTGCCACTGTAGTCGCACTAAATAAAGTAGGCTTAGTAAATGAAAAGTAATATATCACAATGAAATTAAAACTATTACAATCCAGGATATTCCTCCAATATCTAGGGGACAATTTAAAAAATGGTTAACATCTTTACTAGCAGGTATGGTGAAAGGCAAAGGATATATGGCATTAAAAGATGGAGATATTACTCACATTCAAAATGCCTATATGTCCCAGTTTTCTTTACAATAAGTGAATTTTCGGATTGATAAAAGATGAAAAAAGGAGCCCCCACCTATCTTCTTCGATTCTCTCTCAAGCTTGAGGTGGGGGTCTTACTGCCCTAAAATTGCGGGAGTGGTAGTATTCTTTTTGTAAATCGTAATTACTATCATTTATATTAAGTTTCGTATTTGTAAAAAGGAGAATGAATACATCATGAAAAAATGGAAATATGGTGCATTAGTAACTGCTTTGGCCCTTTCGGCCGCTATTGCGGGCTGTTCTAAACAAGATGAGTCAAAAAGCAATACAAAACAAGACAAGTCTCTTAATGTCGTAACAACATTTTACCCTATGTACGACTTTACAAAAAATGTGGTTGGATCCAATGGAAAAGTAGATGTGTTAATTCCTGCCGGGACAGAACCACACGATTTTGAACCCACTCCAAAAGATATTGCTAAAATTGAAAATGCCGATGTGTTTGTATACAACAGTGACTCCATGGAAACATGGGTACCTAAAGTATTAAAAAGCCTTGATAATAAAAAAATAAAAGTGGTAGATGCAAGTAAGGGTATTTCACTTATGGAAGGAACCGCTGAGGATGAAAAAGATAAGCATACTAATAAGGAACAAGGACATCCGATGGATCCTCATGTATGGTTAGATCCGGTGTTAGCCCAAAAAGAAGTAGAAAATATTAAGCAAGCAGTTATAGAAGCAGATCCAACTCATAAACAAGACTATGAAAAAAACACAGATCAATTTACTGCAAAGCTAAAAGATTTAGATAACCAATTTAGAACAACTCTTGGTAATGCAAAACATAAAGAATTCGTGACACAACATGCGGCATTTGGGTACTTAGCAAAAGAATATGGTCTTACTCAAATTCCAATTGCTGGTCTTTCTCCTGATCAGGAACCAAGTCCAGCCAAATTAGCGGAACTTCAAAAGTATGTAAAGGACAACAATATTAAGGTCATTTATTTTGAGGAAGTAACTTCTCCAAAAATAGCAAAAACCCTTGCGGATGAAACGGGAGCAAAAACAGTTGTATTAAGTCCAATTGAAGGAATTACAAAAGAAGAACAAGCCAAGGGAAGTGACTATATTAGCTATATGAAAAAGAACTTGGATGCACTAAAACAATCTATTATGTAATAGCAATAGTAGTGCGTTTTACAATCATGTAAAACGCACTTTTTCTACTTACACCTAAAGAAAGGAAAAGGCGGATTTCATGAAAATCATATCTATGAATCAGGTTCAATTTAAGTATGGAAATGAAACCATTTTAGAAGATATTTCTCTCGATATAAATAGCGGTGAGTTTGTTACACTGACTGGGCCGAACGGAGCGGCAAAATCTACTCTGTTACGAATTATGTTAGGCTTATTAAAACCCTGGAGAGGAACCGTAAACATCAGTAAAAAAAATGAACAAGGACAAAAACTTATCATTGGTTACGTCCCTCAACAAGTTTCTTCCTTTAATGTAGGATTTCCAAGTACCGTGTTAGAGCTTGTACAATCTGGTCGTTTTCCTCGTGGAAAATGGTTTCGTTCACTTTCTAAAGAAGATCACGAGCATGTTAAGCAAGCACTACTTGGAGTCGATATGTGGAAATTTCGTAATAGCAAGATTGGAGAGCTATCAGGAGGACAAAAGCAACGCATTTGTATCGCTCGTGTCCTAGCTTCTGAACCAGACATTCTAGTTTTAGATGAGCCCACTACCGGCATGGATTTTGAAAGCCGCAATCATTTTTATCAATTGATGAGACATCATGTCACAGAACATGGGCGAACAGTCATCATGGTTACACATGACTTGGATGATGTAAAACCGTATGCAGATCGAAACATTTATTTAGAAAGAAAGGAGAACACACAATGGAGATGCTTCACTTTGGGTTCATGCAGCGAGCATTTTGGGCAGGCGGATTAATTGCCCTCATAGCTCCCATATTAGGAATGTTTTTGATTTTAAGACGTCAGTCTTTAATGGCTGATACCCTTTCTCATATTTCGTTAGCTGGGGTAGCACTTGGTCTAACACTTCATTCCAATGTTAATTTAGTTACGATTATCGTTATTATTATTGGTGCATTAGGAATTGAATATATGAGAAATACCTATCGTACGTATTCAGAAGTATCCGTAGCTATCCTTATGGCAGCGGGATTATCCTTTGCTCTCGTCCTAATGAGTTTAAATCAGGGCGGTGTTTCAACTAGTGTAGAACAATATCTGTTTGGATCTATTATCACGATTAGCAAAGAACAGCTTCGTTTCTTAGTAGTAGTTTGTATCTTGGTGGGAATCTATTATCTAGTGTTTCAACGTCCTCTGTACGTATTGACGTTCGATGAAGATACAGCCTTTACAAGCGGACTACCTACAAAATGGCTATCCTTGTCCTTTAGCGTATTAACAGGTCTAACCATTTCCGTTATGATGCCTATTATAGGTGCATTGCTTGTATCAGCGCTTATGATATTACCAGCAGCTATTGCGATGCGTATGGTAAAAGGATTTAAAGTAGCTATTCTATTTAGTATGGCAATAGGCGTCATTAGTATGTTTTTAGGACTCACTTCTTCATATAAATTAGGGACACCGCCTGGGGCAACTATTACACTTGTTCTTGTATTATTTTTACTTTGCGGCCTGTGCATCCAATGGGTTTGGAAATCTATTCGTTTTAATCGCGCATAAAAAGAATATTGTTCCATGTAATTCGATTCAGAAGTAACGGATTACAATATACACTTATTAAAACTGAGGGTCATAGCTTACACGCTATGACCCTCAGTTTTATTCCTTAATATTTATGTTGTACTCCTTAAACCAAACATGAATTTGCCCTAAATGCGCCAACAGCTGTGGCCCCGTCATCAATTGCCCGAACCATGGCGTTTGAAATGCACTGCCCCCTGATTCAATTAACCCATGCAGCTGCTCGTTATCAAATAATTCATGAAGAATGGACTGTTTATCCGTTAATAACTCTTGCAACCATGAAGTAACTGCCTTCGTATAATACGGATTATGCGTTTTCGGGTATGGACTTTTCTTTCTATACAATACGTCATCTGGCAATACACCTTCTAGCGCCTTACGTAATAGACCTTTTTCGCGGTTTTTATACATTTTCATTTCCCACGGAATATTCCACGCATATTCGACAAGACGATGATCAGCAAATGGCACACGTACTTCTAAGCTAGCGCCCATACTCATCCGATCTTTTCGATCAAGAAGGGTCGTCATAAACCAAATCATATTCAAATAAAATAATTGTCTTCTTTTTACATCAAGTACGCTCTCCCCTTCTAACGCAGGTGTTTCGCGCACTGATTCTTCATAACGATACTGTACATACTCTTGTAATTTTAGTTTTTTACGCCATTCTTTTTTTAACAATTGTTCACGCGCTTCTGTTGATCGCATCCATGGAAATGCACTTGATTGTAAGTCATCTTCGCGGTAAAACCACGGATACCCTCCAAAAATTTCATCGGCACATTCACCTGACAAACTTACGACAAAATCTTGTTTAATTTCCCGGCAAAACCAAAGCAGTGAGGAATCAATATCTGCCATTCCCGGCAAGTCGCGGACAAGAACAGCTTCTGTTAAATGTTCCGCTAAACTTTCGTTAGAAATAACACAACGATGATGAATGGTATTAAATGTATTTGTCATTAACGTAATAAACGGAGCGTCTGAATTCGGCTGAAATGCATTCGATTTAAAATATTTTTCATTATCCTCATAATCAATCGAATACGTATGAAGCTTCCCTTTTTCTTCCCGTTCATACGCCATCGCTGCAAATGCAGTAATCGCACTAGAATCGACGCCTCCTGATAAAAATGTACATAACGGAACATCTGATACTAACTGCCTTGTAATCGCATCTTGCAATAGAAAACGAACTTGTTCTACCGTTTCTTCAAAACTATGTGTATGCTCTTCACTCACGACATTCCAATAACGCCAAACTCTTAAACCGTCCTTTGAAAACGTAAGTGCATGACCCGGACGCAATTCTTCAATTCCAGCAAATATACCATGCCCAGGAGTTCGGGACGGCCCCAATCCAAGTACTTCCGCTAACCCTTCTGTCGTAACCTCCGTCTTGACATCTGGATGAGCTAAAATAGCTTTTAATTCTGAGCCAAACAACAATTTCCCTGCATCGCATTTGTAAAATAATGGTTTTACTCCTAATCGATCGCGCGCAATAAAAATTTTTTCTTCTTCCTCATCCCATACAGCAAATGCATAAATGCCATTTAAATGCTCAACGCATTGCTCTTTCCACTCTATATAGGCTGTTAATAATACTTCTGTATCTGAATGTCCTTGAAACGTGTATCCTCTATTCCGTAATTCTTTCCGAATATCTTCTGTATTATATAACTCTCCATTATAAGAAATTGTATAGCGTTCTTCTTTTTTCATCCGCGTCATCGGTTGTTTTCCGCCTTCTGGGTCAACAACAATTAACCGTTTATGCCCAAAAGCAACATGATTCATAAGCCAAACATTCGTATCATCCGGGCCTCTCTTCGCGAGCGTTTCTGCCATCCTCATTATTGTTTCTTTTTCTTGCAATAATACTTTTGTATAATCAACCCACCCTGTAATTCCACACATCGCAATCACCCTTTCTCATCTCATATCCGCAGTCTGTTTTTATTTTATGCCCAATTTCAATTCTATGTTCCTTAGTTATAAAGAAAGACCGAACTGTCTATAACAAGAATAAAAACTTCTATAAAAAAGGAGGGCACAGGAATGAAACAACGTAAACATATTTTGTATAACCAACCGCGTGCTCATACAATCGGAAATGTTGAATATATAAACGAGGAATGGATATTTTTCGATGAAGAAAGCGATGAAGCTTTTTTACTTGAAGATATGATTGAAGATGGATTTGAAGTTTTATATAACAATAATTGGTTACCTGCTCGTTTTTATGAGCGTAATATTTTACAAGTAGCAGATGAACATCAGCCGCTGCAAAACGGTGAAATAATTCGGATTCGAAAAAAGTTAATGACAAGCTATCATGAGTGGATAGAAGAACTTCCAGATTCCTCATTTTCACTCGTAACCGAAACATTACAATCGTTAGGCTACTCTTTATACGACTGTATATATTCTCATAATTCTCTATCCTTCCAACCAAAAGACCGGCCATGCGAAGGAGTTAATTTTCTTTTATTGGATAATGAAGAAATGATTTGTTCCCTTCATCACCATTATGTCCGTTATTCTACACATAATAAGGATATATTTAAAATTACAAAAGCAGATGGAGATGAATTGCATATTAACAATTGAAAATAAAGTGAAACTTTCATCAGTGGGGGTCTTACTATCCGTTAATGCGGGATAAAGTGAAACTTCCTTCAGTGAGGGGTTTCCACTGAAGGTTAGTTGAACCAATCGGGCTTTTACAGGCAGTTATCCCCCACCTGTCTTCTTCGCTTTTCTCTCAATCTTGAGGTAGGGGTCTTACTGCCCGTTAATGCGGGATAAAAACGAGGATGTCTCAAAAGTAATTAAATACTTACTTTTGAAAACATCCTCATTTTTGTATTAAGCAAATGGTGAAAACCCTAGTGGTAATCGTAAACCAAGATATAACACAACTAACAACACAATAACAAATTGAATCCAAAACGCTCTTGTTAATTTCTGCTTGCTTGCTTTCACAAGAATCATTTCCATCGCAGCAATTACCCAAATACCTCCGAGCATTTTGATCCCATATAACATAGGCATCCAGTGAACGTCTTTGTAAATTAATAATCCTGATACAATTATCAAAATATACAGCAAACGAACCACCATGTGCATTGCTTTTGCTTGCTTTCCACTCTTATACATCGAATATGTTACAAAAAACAAAATAATCCCGAGCGACCATGCAGTAATATGCATATGTATCATATAAATCTCTCCTCCTCTTTTGCACATTTTTTCACTTTATATGATACCACGTCTATTTCTTTTCAGGAAACATTTAGCTTTTTTCACGTTTAAATGATATAATATTTAGAGTATTTACAAACTTCTTGTAAAAACAAAAGGGGGAACTAGCATGATTCAAACAAAAGACATTATCGAATTAACAGAAACTTACGGAGCAAATAACTATCATCCACTACCGATTGTAATTGCGAAAGCAGAGGGTGTTTGGGTAGAAGACCCAGAAGGCAACCGTTATATGGACATGCTTAGTGCATATTCTGCTGTAAACCAAGGTCATCGTCATCCAAAAATTATTCAAGCGCTTATCGACCAGGCACAACGCGTAACATTAACATCACGTGCATTCCACAGTGATCAATTAGGTCCTTGGTATGAAAAAGTAGCGAAATTAACTAATAAAGAAATGGTACTACCAATGAATACAGGTGCTGAAGCTGTTGAAACCGCTATCAAAACAGCAAGACGCTGGGCATACGATGTGAAAAAAGTTGAAGACAACAAAGCAGAGATTATTGTATGTGTTGATAACTTCCATGGCCGTACAATGGGCGCAGTATCTATGTCGTCCAACGAAGAATATAAACGCGGATTCGGGCCAATGCTTCCAGGTATCGTTGTTATTCCTTACGGCGACATCGAAGCATTAAAAGGAGCTATCACACCAAATACAGCTGCATTTATTTTAGAGCCAATCCAAGGCGAAGCTGGTATTAACATTCCACCAGCAGGTTACTTACAAGAAGCATACAATGTATGTAAAGAAGAAAATGTATTATTTGTTGCAGATGAAATTCAGACAGGCTTAGGCCGTACTGGAAAATTGTTCGCATGCGATTGGGACAATGTTATTCCTGATATGTATATCCTTGGAAAAGCATTAGGCGGCGGTGTGTTCCCAATTTCTTGCGTTGCTGCAAGCCGCGAAATTTTAGGTGTATTTGAGCCAGGTTCTCACGGTTCTACGTTTGGTGGTAACCCACTAGCTTGTGCGGTTTCTCTTGCTTCTCTAGACGTACTATTAGAAGAAAATTTAACAGAGCGCTCTTTACAATTAGGAGAAAAGCTGTTAAATCAATTACGTGAAATTGACAATCCAATGATCACAGACGTACGCGGAAGAGGATTGTTTATCGGAATCGAATTAAATGAATCAGCACGTCCTTACTGTGAAAAATTAAAAGCATCTGGCTTACTATGTAAAGAAACACATGAAAATGTAATCCGCATCGCTCCGCCTCTTGTCATTTCTGAAGACGATTTACAATGGGCGTTCGAAAAAATTAAAGCGGTATTGTCTTAATAAAAAAGAAGGTTGTGGGAAAAGTCCCCACAGCCCTTTTTTGTTACAGCATATAGATCCGAAACAAGAGTTCAAAAACTATATTTTGTATGTTTTTTGTTTTTTCTCTGAAAAATTTAGGTTTTTCATCACTCTGAAGAAGGTTGTCTCTTAGGAGACAACCTTCTTTTATTATGCAATGATCCTAACTATATACAACAGACCAGCTATAACAGGAAACATTAGTAATATACCGATGATACATGATATCCACACATGCTTCCATTTCCACCAACCAATTATCTTTCCTCTCCAAAACAAAAACAATGAAAAAGGAATTATTAAAAAGAAAGCTGTACCAAGCCCAGGCACATATCCTCTCTTCAAGATTGCCCCCACAAGATGAATAATCCCATTCATAAAAATCATTGACTGTGTGAACAGTACAGCATATAACGTCATCTGCGTCAAAAACATACTGTGTATAAACACAATCAAACATACAAAAACAGTTAATATAAGTAATGCTATTAAAAAATGCTTCTGTTGTAATGCATTCCCTTCCATCTGAATGGGCTGTAAATACTTTATTTCTGGAAAAAAATAATACTCTTCTGCATTATGCAAAGCGAAAAAAATAGGAATGATCCAGAAATAAGAAGAGCGCGGTATATTATTTGACATTATTACGGAGCGTTCCAACATGTTCAACTGTTATAACAACTTCATCACCAGCATGTAAAAAACGAGGTGGTTTAAATCCCTTTCCAACTCCTGCTGGTGTTCCAGTCGCAATAACATCCCCTGGCTCTAACGTCATTCCTTTACTTACAATTGATATAATTTCTTCAATTGAAAACATCATGTTTGCCGTTGTAGAAGATTGACGTACTTCTCCGTTCACCTTCGTTTCAATATGAAGCGCATTCGGATTAGCAATCATTGAGCGATGCACAATAGCTGGTCCCATTGGACAAAACGTGTCAAAGCTTTTCCCAAGAAAAAATTGCTTATGCTTCTTTTGGATATCCCGAGCTGTAACATCATTTATAACCGTATAACCAAACACATGATTAAGAGCTTTTTCTTTCGAAATTTCCTTTCCACGCTTTCCAATCACAATGGCGAGCTCCCCTTCATAATCAAGTTCACTCGTAGCATGCGGATGACTATAAATTTTATCACCATCACCAATTACGGTTGTTGGAGCCTTTGTAAAAATAATGATATTTTCTGGAACTGCTTCCGCTCCGTCCATTTCGATTGCATGCTCACGATAATTTTTCCCAACACAAAGAATATTTTTTCTTGGCCTTGGAATAGGAGCCAATAACTTAACTTCCGATAATGGATAATAAGCATCTTTGCAATTTTCTTTCGCCCATTCGACAATCTCAATTACTTTTGTAATAAAGGATTCTCCCTGATCGATACACTCTAGCATTGTAATGGGAATCGTAACTTTTTCTCCTTTTTTCCTCTGCGCTTCTCTTACATGCAACACTGTTTGTGATGTCTCATCTACAACACCAACAAACACTTTTTCATCTGCTTTTACTGTCACAAACCGCATATTTCCACACCCCATCTTCAAACTCATACTGTAATTGTATTCGTACCTACTAATGAAAATCCTCCTGGAAATTTTTTAAATTTACAATATTCTTTCTATTTTTTATGCAATTAAAATGTTTTTTTGCCAAAATATGTAGAATCCCTTCTTCTTTTAGCGAATGTGTTTCTTTTTTATGGAAAGTTTGTATAATATGTACTAAAGATACTCTTAAAATCTATAAGGAGACGGAGCCGATTCTATGTTTGAGCAAGCAATTGAAAAAAAACGAGAAAAAATGAAATACTTAGCCAAACGTTACGGAATGACATCTCAAAAAACCGTTAGCTGTAGTCAAGAGCTGGACAGGCTCTTAAATGTTATATTACTCATACAAATAGATGATGTGTCAACTCAAAATACAGACGTGCACTCCTACTGAGTGTACGTCTTTTATTTTTAAAATAACAGACACATATTTGCACAAACGCCCATACAATAATAGAGTAAAACTCCCATCATAGAAATTCGAATTAAAAAGGGACAAATACAAAAATTTTTAACACGAAAGGTGTTTTCTATGCCTGCAATGGTTGGACACATTAATATTGTTAATATCGGATCAAGTGGTGTATTGCATATTGGAGATGTATTTGCCATTCGTCCCATTAGTTATTCCCGTGCATTTGCAGGAGCGGGTTCTTTTAATGTTGGAGAAAATGTATCAGTATATAATTATGAAAGTACGACAAATGTAAATGATAATGATGTTATCGATCAGCCAATAACTGCTACTTATTAAAGGAGGGGAATGGAAATTGCAACTGTGTGTACATCAAAGTATTATCATTAACAATTTAAGAGTAGGTAGTATTACAACTTCATCTGTTTTTCAAATTGGAAGTGCCGGCAGCATTAAAACATTGTCAAAATTTTCTAATACAGGTGGATTTACAGAGCCAACCCGGCCGCTAACAGCAAAAGGGCAAATTATTTCTATTTATCCTCCTAGTTCTTCTTAAAGTGCTAATATCATAGACATATACCAATATACCCTCCAGATTGAAAAGGAGGCTTCTAGCAGTGAGTCAAGATCTATACACTTATTTACAACAAATGCAACAAGTGATTCAACAACAACAAGAAAGAATACATGCTTTAGAAACACAACTGGCGCAGCTAACAACACAAGTAGAAGAATTGAAACAGCGTCCATCCTCTTCGATTGGAAAAGTAGAATATAAATTCGATCAGCTAAAAGTCGAAAATTTAAATGGTACATTAAATATCGGTTTAAATCCTTTTACAAGCAACGGGGAAATGATTGAAGACTTTAACGTTGATACTGAAACATTAAAAGTAAACCCTGAAACCCAAGTGAATCCTGATTTTTATCAAGACATCATTCAAGAAATGCACCGCTATCTTGAAGAAGAAGCATATAGTCGTATTCTTCATTTTGAACAGGAAGAACGAACACCTCTTGACGATATGTACCGTCAAATGATGATCGATGACATAAAGCAACAAATGGAACACCGTCTCCCATACTATTTATCTCAAGTACAGCCACATCCAGAAATTACATCTAATCCACAGTATATGAAAGAAGTCATTATCCAAGCAATGAAACAAGATATTGATAAAGCGTTCCTTTCCTTTATTCAGCATATACCACATAACTTCCGAAAGGAGTAAATGCATATGAATTTTACTGTTATTAATCATGAAATCAAAGTAGGAACCATTAGAATGTTTGGGTTATCTTCGTCTGCTTTATTCTTAATTGGCGATGCAAACCTTATTATTTCATCTTCTATTTTAGACACACCATTTGAATCTGTTACAGGAGGTCCGTTTGTACCACTCGTAACTGCTGTACCTACTACTCCTCGATAAGGAGAAATCGTTATGCGACATATTTCAGTTGTACACCAGCCTTCTGTTGTCTCGCTTGGGCTTGGTGCCGTTATTCAAATTGGCGATACAAATCATGTGGACTTAAAAAGCAGAGCGATTGTCGTTCAACGCGAAATTCCTTACTTTTTGTCTCAAGAAGGAAATTGGGAAGCATATGAAATATTTGTTGATGACGAAATCACGATTCCAACTCGTATAAACGAAGTAAACATGAATGTCATTAATGAAAATCCCTTTATCGAAGTAGGCTGTATTACCATTCAAAGTATGTTAAGCGCGGCTTGCCTTCATGTCGGATCTATTGATTACGTATTTTCAAACTCACGTATTTTACAAATTCGCCACTTTGTTACAGAAGAACCTTTTAGCAAATAAATCATATAGTACCATAAAAGCAAAATGAAGTAGGTGAAAATATGCCGTCTGTTGTCGGGAACTTAGTCGTTCAAAATAGTAACGGCTCTTTCAACTTAGGAGACTTCTATAATGTATCTCCAAAAGAAAATACGAAAGCTTATAATGGATCTGGCTCATCAAATGTTGCTTTTGTCCTTAATACATTTAACGGTGTAAGTGGTACAAATACATTTGATTCAGATGTAGCTGATCAAGATCAAATCGGAACAGCATAAAGTGAAATTTCCTTCAGTGAGGGGTTTCCACTGAAGGTTAGTTGTACCAATCGGGCGCATGCCAGCAGTTATCCCCCACCTCCCTTCTTCGCTTCTCTCTGAATCTTGAGGTGGGGGTCTTACTGCCCGCGAATAGCGGGATTGTTGATTGGCAATAAAGTCGTTTCATTTACAATAAAGTTATTTAAAAATACCCGTTCTGTTATTCTATAAAATGTCCATATTTCCCCAATAAGTATAATTGTTCTAAAAAGAATGAGTGTAGTGGTATCCACAAATACACCTTTGAAATATATCTTCTTAATTGTTTGAAATTTTAAAAAATAAATGCTATTATCATTTTATAAAATGATAATAATTGGAGAGGACAATACAATGACAAAAAAAGCTGATTTGCTTCTTCACCCTATTCGAATGCGGATTATACAACAATTGCTGCTAGGTAAACCACTAACGATTGCACAACTTTTAGATGCACTTGGCGATGTTCCTCAAGCTACTTTATATCGTCATATTAATCTTTTAATTGCGGCAAATTTTATTGAGATCATTAATACGAAAAAAGTTAAAGGAACGGAAGAACGAGTGTTTGCGGTCAAAAAAGAGAACTTACAGGTTCCTGAAAAAGAAATTGAAACGACTTCACAGGAAGACCATATTCGCCATTTTTCAGTATTCCACGGTAATTTGCTTCAGTTAGTGACATCGTATCTGACAGAGACTTCCCCAAAACAGTATAAAGAAGATGGATTCGCTTATTGGTATACACCTATTCATCTGACGGATGGAGAATTTCAGGAACTCGTCCAGTCTATTAATAAGTCTATTGAAAAAGTGATAAATAACAAGTCGACGCCTGAACGAACCACTCGAATTTTTGCAGGCATGTTTATTCCACAAAAATCACAAAAAGAATAAGGAGGAATCGCAAATGCATTATGGTTATGAAATTGGGATAGAGGAACTTTGGAATTGGTTGCCACTTCTTCTTCCCCTCCTAATTTTACAATTAATTTTAATTTCTGTAGCATTATGGGATTTGTTAAAAAGGGATCCTAGCAATGAATACAAATGGCTTTGGGTCGCAATTATTGTTTTTGTTAGTATTTTCGGTCCGATTTTGTATTTCACCGTAGGAAGGAGAGAACGGTAATATGGGCATAATCCAGGTGAACCATCTTCAAAAAAATTACGGGAATCGTGAAGTCATTAAAGACATTGATTTTCAAATCGGTGACGGTGAATGTGTCGCTCTCCTTGGTCCAAACGGAGCTGGTAAAACAACTATTATCAAAATGCTTTTAGATATAACAAAACCTACAAGTGGTCAAATTCTATTCCAAGGGGAGCGTCATGACCAAATGCGTCAGTTTATTGGATACTTGCCGCAACATCCCACTTTCTATCCGTGGATGACAGGAAAGGAATTGCTCGAATTCATGGGTGGACTTTCAGGTATAGATAAGGAAAGTTTAAAACAACGAATGCACGAATTACTAGACTTAGTGGGGCTGAGTAAAGAGAAGGATAAGCAAATCGGAACCTATTCTGGAGGAATGAAGCAAAGGTTGGGCATCGCCCAGGCACTCATCCATCAACCTAAGTTACTGATTATGGATGAACCAGTTTCCGCGCTGGATCCACTAGGACGAAGAGATATGTTGGAATTGCTTAAAGTAATCAAACAGAAATCGACCATTCTTTTTTCCACTCATATCCTGCACGATGCGGAAGAGCTTTGCGATAAGATACTTATCTTAAACCAAGGTAAATTGCTTTTTAACAGCTCTATTAATCAAATAATCAAGCAAAATCAACAACCTGTTTTTATTATTCAAGCGCCTCGAGTTAGCGAGTGGGCTCCACAACTTGAAAACGAAGATATCGTTGAATCCATTGTACAAACAGGTAGTTCCGCAAAAGTGCGTGTTAAAAACATTGAACAGGGAAGAATCTGGCTATTAGACAATATTAATCGTTTACAACTGCCAGTTCAAAAGTTCGAACTAGTACAAGAAAGTCTAGAAGAAATCTTTTTAAGGATGGTGAAGTAAACATGAACCACTTATCTGTTCTATTAAACAAAGAATGGCTTGAAGCTCGAAGAAGTTATAAGTTATTGTGGTTTCCTATAGTATTTATGCTTTTAGGAATCATTCAGCCTCTTTCATCCTATTATTTACCTCAAATTTTGCAGGTTGCTGGTGGATTGCCTGAAGGTATGAATATTACATTACCTAAGTTTACTGCAGAAGATGTATTGGCTTCAACCTTAACCAGTCAATTTGATCAATTGGGCTTAATTGTTCTCGTAATTGGTATGATGGGCATCGTTGTATCGGATAAAAACAGCGGAATGCTGACGTTTATTTTGACACGCAACACAACACTAGGCGCGTATTTGCTGAGCAAGTGGATTGGGCAGGCCGCTATTGTCGCAGGTGCAGTTACAACCGGAATGATCACGGCAATATTTTACACATTCTATTTGTATAACTCTGTACCATTAGCTAGAGTCGCGGCAGGGCTTGGCGTCTATTACATTTGGTGCCTGTTTATGTTAACACTAGCATTAATGATGGGCGTTTTACTATCTAGATCCTCGGCAGTTGCTGTGTTATCAATCTTTGTTCTGATTCTTTTGAAAGCCGTAACCGCATTTGGATCTGGATTTCAAGTTTTAAATCCCGCGCATTTGACGAATCATGCAGTCAATATCATGATAACCGGCAATGCTTTACCTCACTTATTACCAACATTAGCTGTAACGTTATTACTCATAGCATTTTTCCTGTTTTTATCAAAATTCTATTTATCTCGAAAAGAGTTGCCTTCTATGTAACTAAATATATATAACAGTAACCTTGATGGAGCATACGTATGAAGAGAACTTAAAAGATAGTAAAGTGAAACTTCCATCAGTGGGAGGCTTACTGTCCGTTACTGCGGGATAAATGAGTCGTGACATTATAAAAAGGAGTAGATAAAAGATGAGTGTTCAAATTGTATTAGATGATAGTGATTTAATATTGAATATTTCAGGATGGACAGCGGTTACTACTTTGAGAAAAATGATAAAAGTTCCTTACACTTCAGTCGAAGAAGTACAAGTGGGAAATTTCAAGTTTCCCTGGACAGCTATTAGAAGAACAGGCATTGCTACATTTGGTTATAAAGCTGGGCTTTTCATTATTGATGAAGAGAAATATTTCTTATCCTATCATGACGCCAATAAAGTAATCATTCTTAGTTTGAAAGGATATGAGTTTGACAAAATAGTAATTGAAAGCGAAGCTCCAGAACGACTAGCAAACACTATTTTGATGCGTTGCTCTTCACATAAATAATACTCTTAGAGGGCTTCATGATCCAGATGTTTGGTCTATCACGAGCAATCCCGCTGATTATTCGCAGGATTGCATAGGTTGTAACAGTCGTTGATAATCCATTGTTAAATAACTTTATTGTCACTTTACAGGGATAACGAAAAAACGGAGGAAATCCCCCTCCGTTTTTTCGTTCTTTGTCCAATCAAACTTTAATCAAGTCCATGCTTATCTACTTGCGACACACTTATTGAATTTTACCTTATTTTACTTGTAATACGTGGCTGCCATCAAAGAAGTATAAATATGTTTCTTTTACTGGTTGATGCAAACTTTTCTCAAGTGCTTTACGATAAAGTTCCAACTGTATTTTGTAGCGTTCTTCTAATGTGGATTTCGCTTGTTCAAACCCACCTGGGAACCGACCTTCAATTGTATCTGTTTTAAAATCAATTAAAACGATGCCATCCTCTTCTTCAATCATACAATCAATAACACCTTGAACGAGGATCGATTCATCTTGCTCATCTTTCCAATCTTGATATGCTTCCTCTGCTGATAACATCATCGTAAATGGCACTTCGCGCTCTACATTTTCTGCAGCTAATACGCGTTTACCTAATTCTGTTTCAAAAAACGCAACAATTTTTTCCGGCGCTATTTCTTCTGCTTGTTCAAATGTTAAGAGCTCTTTATTTACCATTTCAGCAATTTGTTCCTGAATGATTTCAATTGTTATTGCTTTTGCTAAGTTTACATGCTGCATAACAGTATGAACAGCCGTCCCGCGCTCTGCATACGTCAGCCCTTTTTTCTCCATGAAACGCGGGCGTGTTTCAATCGGTGCACGAACTCGTTTTATAAACGTTGTATCACTGCCTTCTTCCACTTGATAGTTTCGTTTAATTTCCGTAACAGATTGCTTTGCTCGGTGCGTTGCTGCATCTTGGAATCCATACTGCCATGTTAATCTTTCATACACTTCGTCTTTTTGTTCACTGCACACAGAAACCGACTTTTGTTCTCGAAGCGCTTCTAATAGCTCTTGCTTTTCTTCTTTTAGTGGCTCCGGTGCTTGCAATCCCGCTCCGTCAATTGCTTCTACTTTCCAGTTCGCATCATACTCATATATATCAGTTGGAATATTTCCTTGTCCCATCTCAAAAAGCATATCACTATCTCTATGTCTGCATAATGACGGTGCAATCCAATCTAAATAACAAGTTGCTCCGGCACGTACATAATCCGGCAATAACCAGTCGGTATGCTCACGTGCATCGAGCCATTTTTGTATTTCTTTTTCTTTATCTTTTACTGTCCCAATTAAAATGAGCTTTTCTTTCGCACGTGTTAAAGCTACATATAGCACACGCATTTCCTCTGCAATGAGCTCCATTTTCATTTTCCGCTTAATCGCTAGCTGTGATAATGTCGTATATTTAATACGCTTTTTCGGATCAATAAACTGCGAGCCAAATCCAAAATCTTTATGCAGCAAGAAACGCTTCATTAAATCTTGTGTGTTAAAACGTCTTCCAAGTCCTGCCACAAACACAACCGGAAACTCTAATCCCTTACTTTTATGAATGGTCATAATACGAACAACATCCTCTTGTTCTCCAAGAGCACGCGCTGTACCCATATCATCACCGCGTTCTAAAATACGTTCAATAAAACGTAAGAAGCGGAATAAACCGCGAAATGAAGTCGCTTCATATTGGCGAGCGCGATCATATAACACGCGGAGGTTTGCTTGACGCTGCTTACCAGCAGGAAGACCACCCACAAAGTCATAATAGCCTGTTTCCCGGTACACTTTCCAAATTAAATCAGAGAGCGACTGCTGACGAGCAAATTCACGCCAAACTTGCAAATGTTCGTAAAACCATAACACCTTCTCATGCAATTCTTTCTCTTCTTCTAACGGTGATCCTTGCAAGAAAGAGCGCATCACTTCATAAAAGGAGCCCTTTTTCCCGTGAGTACGTAACATTGCAAGGTCTTCGTCTGTTAATCCAACTATAGGTGAACGCAGAACAGCTGCTAACGGAATATCTTGCGCTGGATTATCAATTACGCGAAACAAATTCATCATAATATTCACTTCTGTCGCTTCAAAATAGCCAGTCGAAAGCTCTGCATAAACCGGAATTCCTTGTTGTTTTAATTCTTCCATAATTTGCGGCGCCCATGGCATAGAGCGCAGTAAAATAACAAAATCACGGTAAGTAACGGGGCGCATACCATTTGTTTTTCGGTCATACACTTCATAACCAGAATCGACCATTTCCTTTATTCTTTGCGCAATGAGGCGTGCTTCTAATTGTGCTTTTTCTAATCCCACGCCTTCCTCTTCATCCACTGCTGTGCTGTCTGATTGATGAATAAATAACAGCTCTGCTGATGTATCCGCTCCGTCTGGATAACTTGCTCCAAGTTTCAACTCAGCGTCTTCATCATAATCAATCTCCCCGACAGCCTCGCCCATAATTTGTTTAAAAATAAAATTTGTCCCTGCTAGTACTTCATGACGGCTGCGGAAGTTTTTTGCTAAATCAATTTTCATGCCGCCATCTATACCTTCAGATGTAAAGCGTCTATACTTCCCTAAAAACAATCCTGGTTCTGCTAAACGAAAACGATATATGGACTGTTTTACATCGCCCACCATAAATAAATTGCCGTCTTGCTCAGAGTCTTTTGTTACTAGTTTAATAATGGATTCTTGTACAAAGTTTGTATCTTGATATTCATCGACAAGCACTTCTGTAAATTTATTACGATATTGCCACGCAACTGGTGATGGGCGAATGTCTCCCTCGCTCGAACGTTCACTTAAAATTTGCAAGCAAAAATGCTCTAAATCTGTAAAATCAACTATCCCTTTATCACGCTTAATTACTTGAAACTGTTCGGTAAATATTTTCACGAGATCAACAAGCTTTTGCAGTACGGGATGCATATCTTGAAAATCACGTAAAAAGCTTTCTGGACTGCGGCTAAATAATTCTTCGTGCAATTTCTTTACTACATCCTTCGCTTTATTACGTAAAGAATCAACCTGTTCCACAATCACTTCATTATAATCACTCTTTTTAATGCGCTTTAACGTTTGCCAAGAAGCCGTTTGCATCGCTTCGTATGTGCTTGTCCAAGATTCATTCGCTGCCCCGGACAAGTTCTGAAGTAACAGGAGATCAGCTTGCAACGTTTCAACGCGCGGTGCTGGTCCATCTGGTAACATCGCAAGTTCGATTGCTTTTTCTACATATTGTTTTGCCGTTTGAAGCTGAACCTTTACATCTTCCAATAAATACGAGGCACATATAAGATTTTCAATTGTTTTTCCCTCTACGTCATATGCTTCAACCAATTTATCAAGCCAACCGTTTGGATCTGGATGTGCTCTAGATTCTGTATGGAGTGCTAAAATCATGCGCTGCAGGTCATCATCACTACGGTCGCTCGTATAACGATCGACAAGTTCAAAAAACAATTCATTCTGCTGCATGCCGTACTCTGCTTCTAATATGTCATCCAGTACTTCTTCTTTTAATAGTTCATTTTCCGTCTCATTCGCAATGCGAAAACGCGGATCAATATCGAGCATATAATAATACGTACGAATCACTTGTAAACAGAAAGAATGGATTGTCGAAATAGATGCCCGGTTAAGCAGACTTAACTGTTTTCGAATGTGCGGTGAGGCTGGATCATCAATTAATACTTTTTCTAAAGCCTCACCAATTCGGTTTTTCATCTCTTGCGCCGCTGCATTTGTAAATGTCACAACAAGTAAACGATCGACATCAACTGGATTGTCCTCCCGAATCATTTTACGGATAATGCGTTCAACAAGTACCGCTGTTTTCCCGGACCCAGCTGCAGCTGCAACTAAAATATCACGGCCATCAGCAACGATCGCTTTCCACTGATCATCGGTCCACTGACTTCCTTCTGGTTTTGCTGGCCAAGTTTGTATCGTCATGACTGGGTCCCCTCTCTCATTTTCTCTAACGCTTCACTATCTTTCATATCTTGTAACGCTCTATATTTGTTATCTTCTAGAGACTCATCAAATTGACAAACAGAGCGGAAATTACAAAACGTACATGCCGTTTTGTTCCCCATTTTATACGGTGCAATATCAATTACACCTTCTGTAATATCTGTCCCAATGTTTTCAAATGTACGATGTACGTATTTTTGCAGTACATCAAATTCTTGTTCACTTGCAATATCAGAACGTGCGCTAAAGCTGCCATCTTTTTTGAGGCCCGCTGAAATAATATTAGAGCTTCCTGTCGTTAATGTGTTATCCATTAACCGAACAACATCAGCATCTCCAAGGACAAGCCCTTTCATTTTAAATTTCTTTAAAATCTCTTGTTCAATTTCAATCTCTGATACGTCACCTTTCATTTCAACAATTGGATTATGAATATGGAAATAAAGGACTCCTGCAGGATTTGCAGTTCCGCCTTGTTTCATCCATTTGCTTGCGTTTGTCGTAACAACGTCTAAATACGTCAGCATCTGCAGCGCTAAGCCGTAATATACTTCCGTTAAATCTAGTTTTTTAGCGCTCGATTTATAATCAATAATACGTAAAAACGTTCCCGTTTCATCTTCTGCTTTATCAACACGGTCAATTCGGCCGACTACTTCCATTTTCACACCACTTGGTAGTTCAAATTGCATAGCTGGCAATGAATTTGTTCCACCCATACCGAATCCTACTTCTAAATCAACAGGTACAAATCCGCTCGACTTTGCATGCTCTCTTAAAACAAGTGAAGTACGGAAAATAATTTGCTGCAATTTATGTTTTAAATAATGATGACGATTCGAACTTAATAAAATTTGACGCTGTAAAAGCGGTGCTAATTCCTCAATGACTGTGACAGAAAGATATTCACACTCTTTTACTGTTAAATCAGCCCAAGTACGCTTTTCTTTCAACAGCTTATCAGCAATCTTTTTCAAAGCTGCATGGAACAGTTCCCCGATATCTGGTGCATCTAATTTAAAAATATCACGTTCTTTCAAAGATAATCCATGCTGCGCAAAATGTGCATACGCACAGCGATTAAAGAGTTCCATACGTGATACGCTGCCTTTAATTTTGTCACCGTATAACTCCTGACTTACAGTGTTACTCAACTTACGAGCCCGGTTTCGATAAAATAAACTTGATAACACACGGCTACTCTTCTGCTTCCATTCTGGCGACGTAACATAAAAGTTGTATACGTCCCACCAAAAAGAAAGATTCCCTTCAAAACCGTATCGTTTCCAGTTTTGCAGTTGCTGCGTTAAATACGAAAGTGTCACTTCTGGCGTTGCAACATATGAAATTTGCTCACGAGATGACAAATCATTTACATCATTCGTTAAAAATATTTCGGCTGCAGAAGGAAACATTCTTTTCATCTTCTTTATGAAACTAGATGCTAGTAATGTTTTCCCTTCTTCGTCTGCGAGCGGGCAAGAAATATATAACTTCTCAGCTGCCCTAGTAACCGCTTGATAAATGACAAATTGTTCATCTAATAACTTTTGCCGCGCTGTTGGTGCAAGTTCTATTCCCGCTGAAACAAGTACTTCTCGTTCTTCATCAGATAATACACCATCATCTGATGGCGCAGCTGGAATAATCCCTTCGTTTGCTCCAATCACAAATGCTGCCCGAATGTTAGAAAGACGAGAACGGTCAATATTTGCAATTAAAACTTGATCTAAAGACGGCGGAATATTAGCAAACTGGAGTGATTCTAATCCTGTCGTCATAACATTTACAAACATAGAAAGAGACATTTTCTCTTCTCCAAGCATTTCAACGCACGTATCCAGAAGCGTAATCACTTGTTCCCACACTTGGTCATGATCATTCGCAAATAAGAAGTTCCCTTCTTCTTCTGCTCGCAAGCGTAACTCTTCTAATTTTTTCGGAACGTCTAGCTCTTCTAAAAATAAATAGACCGCTTCACACATGCTCATCGTTGTTGCTGCTCGTTTTAATCGCTTTTGCAAGCGAATAATAGGTGTGCGAACAATCTCACGAAGGCGGTTAATCTTTTCTTCCATTTCTCGTTCGTTATCTGTTTGGCCGCCATGTACACCATCTAATGAGCGGTAACGACGATATGTCCATGGTTCTTCTGAAGTCCACCGTTTCCCTTGTACCCCATACGCTAAACAGTAATTTTCAAATTCATCCATTTCATCACGTATTCTCGCTTTATTCACATCTAACGGGTACAACAGTTCGGTTTTCGCGCAGCGAAATACCGCATCGTAACGCCAATTCCCACTAATGACTTCTAAGGCTGAGCGAATTAACTCAATTAATGGATGATGAAGCATCGGACGTTTTTCATCAATAAATAATGGTATATTATAATCAACGAACAACGTCTTGATCATATCGTAATAGCTTTCACCATTGCGAAGAAGAACAGCTATATCACGATAACGACAGCCTTCTTCTGCTACTAACCTACGAATTTCGCGCGCAACACCTTCCACCTCTGCCCGCAAATTAGCCGCAGAATATAGTGTAATCTGTGATTCTCCTTGAAATTCTGCATACGGACGAGAATCATAATGCGCCTCTAAATGCGCAAGTGCTCTTGAAATAAAGCGCGGTTGTTCTCTCATTATAATTGTATCTTCAATAATGATTTTCTCTTCCCTTGCTACTTCCTTTACTTTTTCATATGTTATAAGCGTCTGGTAAAATAAATCTAGCTCATTCGCCTTGCTTGATAGCGTTTGTTCAGCGAGCGTTAATGCAATTGTTATTTTTGCCCCGCATCTTAATAGTTGTCTTACAATTTCTAACTCTTGTGGTGAAAATGTATGAAATCCATCAATATAAATAATGCTATCTTTCACATACTCTGAATGTGGAAGTTTTTCAAATAAAAGCTGCATGTAATCTTCCGAATCTAAGTATTTTCCAATTAACGCTCGTTCAAAATCATCATACAGAAGCTGCAAGTCATACATTTTATTTGCCAGCAATTTCTGTTCATTTCCACTGCTATGAGCGTCTAACTCTTGCCACATCGCATACACATTTGACGGCGTTAAATTGTAGCGTTTAAATTCAGCAATCATACTGCCAAGTTGTTCAAAAAATCCGTTTTGCTCCGCTGCTTTTTGGAAGACATATAATTCTTCTTTACGCGCCTCCACAATTTTACGAAGCAACATGTGCACGCCAGATTCATCAATATGAAGGCGACTTGCTCCGCCCACTTCCTGTAGCACCTTCCACGCTAAACGAGAAAAACTAAATACTTGCGCACGAATCGAGCCGCTCACATTTCCATTAATTAATGCTTGCTGCGTTTGGAACGTCATCTGCTCTGGCACAAGATATAAAATTGTTTCACCTTTTGGGCGATGCTGCAGTGCTTGTTGTACTTCTTGCAAACACAATGTACTCTTTCCACTTCCAGCTCGTCCTATAATAAATCGAAGTGACATGTAAACCCGCCTTTCTATAAATAAACCTCTATCAATCAGGATATATCAGAAAAAGAAGGTAATTCGAAATTTCGAATTACCCTTTAGAGAAATTTGTTTGTACTTCATTGATTGGCCAATAGCGCAAATCAACTTTTCCAACAACTTGTTCTATTTTTACAAATCCGAAGTGACGACTATCCCAACTTCCTAAACGATTATCTCCTATTACAAAGATAAATCCCTGCGGAACAACCTTTTCTCCCGTTAACTCTTCTAGAGTAAAATCACCTGTTAGCTGTCGTCCATGAATTTGCTTTTTATATGCATCTAAATATGGTTCTTCAATAAATTTTCCGTTAATATATAGTTTATCATGTTTGTATGAAATTTGGTCCCCTGGCAGACCGATAATTCGCTTCACATAATCTTCCTGTTTATTTGCATGAAAGACAACAACATCAAAACGGTTTAACTCATCAAGTCGATAACCAACTTTGTTCACGATCAGCATGTTACCATCTTGAAGTGTAGGCATCATCGATTTTCCTTCCACAACATACGTTGCAAAGAAAAAAGTGCGAAAAAATACAGCTAATAAAACACCTATAAAAATGGTTCTCATCCACTCTACGCTTTCTTTTTTCCACTTTCGCTTCATCATGCCACTTCCCTTTCCCTTTTCTATAACAGGGCTGCACTAACTTACGAAGTCTAATCTCTACTCAGTTCAAGCTTTACTTCAACTTTCTTTCCGACATACCATAAAATAAAAATGACACCGAGTACAATAACTGTTTTTACTGGGTTATGCATAAAAGAAGCAAGATCATGCCCAACGTAACTTAGCACGAAAACCATCACAAGCTTACCGAGAGAGAGAGCTAAAACAAATTGCCGTTTACTAATACGCGATAATCCTGCTACAACATTAATGAGTGCTGATGGTGTAAACGGAAAACAAAGTAAAAGAAAGATTGGTGCAAATCCTTTTCGCTCAATCCATGTCATCGCACTGCGTACTTGTGGATGCTTATTTACAAAAGCGAAAAAACGACTTCTGCCAAAACGACGAATGATAAAGAATACAAGCAATGCTCCTATACATGATCCGAGCCATGAATAGAAAAAGCCAAGCCATAATCCAAAAGCAACCGCATTTGCCATAACAAATAAAAAGAGCGGCAAAGCTGGAATAAACGCTTCGATCATCGGAAGACCCATTCCAATTAACGGGCCAAACGCCTGGTAGCTTTCTAACACATGTTTCAAATTTTCTATTGTGAAATATTCTTTGATTGTTTGAAAATCCATTCTACTCTGTACCCCTTTACCTTGCTCTAACGGGCAGTAACATTTTTTCTAAATGAGGAGGATATTTCGTGTAAGAGCCCGATTGGTGCAAACTTTCCATCAATGAGAAAAACATTTCTCAATAGAAGTTCCATTTTTATCTTTTCCCGTTATTACTTTACCATTATTGGACAATAAGGGGAAATAACATATATGACAACTAGATATATATTTATTAGTGTTCCATATTTTTAAGAGAAAATCCTGTTTCAAATAACAAAAAAAGGATGGCATTTGCCATCCTTTTTCACACTATGATCTATAAGATTATAGTTTTACAACGTTTTTAGCTTGAGGTCCACGGTTACCATCTTCTACTTCAAAGCTAACTTTTTCGCCTTCTTCTAAAGATTTGAAACCTTCAGTTGTGATAGCAGAGAAATGTACGAATACATCGTTTTCGCCTGGAACTTCGATGAAACCGAAACCTTTTTCATTGTTAAACCATTTTACTTGACCTGTTTTCATAATAACTTCCTCCTAGAAAATAAATATAATTTGTAGTTTTCACAACATAAAAAAAGAATCCACACATTATCAAATGCGAAACAGAACACATACATAATTTCCTCGCTAGTTTCACGGCATTTGATAACATATGGATTGCTTGATTTAAGTATTCAACTGTACATTAACTATATCATACTGAAGAAAAAATGTAAAACATAATTTGCGAGAAGAAGAAAATATAGAAAAAAACAGATAGAACCTGCACCTAATTCTTTCTATGAAAAAAGTCTCCGACAAGACATATTAGGGACTAAAAAGAGGGTTAACTATATGCGCACATAATAAGATGTGGGAACTCATCTACATGAAAATCATCTCACATACTCGATTTTCAAAACAGCTAAAAAAAATTCTGTTGATAACGGAAAAACCATTAGTTAACATTCCCTTTAAGTATGATATACTTATATCTATAAAACTTAATATATCAGAAAAAAGGTGATATTATAAAAAAGTTGATTAAATCAACTTTTTTAGCATTAAGTTTAGTAATAGGGGCAGGTTCAACTGTTACTTTTGCTGCAGAAACTGAAAATTATGTTCACAAAACACCAACAGTATATGAAAATATAAACACAAGTTCTATTTATCTAAAAATACCTGTCGACTCAAGTTTTGGATCTGGTAAAGTAGTTTGGCAAGTACAACAACCAGATGGAACATGAGAAAATGTTGTGTATCCACTTACAAGAAACCCGCAATATTTTGTAGGTTGTGCGATGTCATTAGGAATTTCAAAACCATCATTATCAATGCCGCAATCTTACAGAGTTAAAATGATTAACTCAACGACTAATACAACATTTATTTCTGACCCTGTAAAGATTACTCCATACGCTAAATACTAATGAATATTGTCTCGATAATAGCCGCACTGTTAATACGGAATTAAAACTCTTATTTTGATTAACAAGTTTTCTATGTATGAACGAGAAAAAGGAGGAATCTACCTTCCTTTTTCTTGTTCCATATCATCAATCTTCTTTCTTTAAAAGATACATCTTCTCATATGCTGGTTTTAGCTCTAAAATTTCATTTTGATTAACCATTAAAAACTTGGGCTCTGTTTGTTTTCTTTTTCTATCTTCAAATTCTGCACGCAGCTGTGCAGTTCGATTTCTTTGATTTTCAAAGCTGTTTTTAGATACTTCTAGTTTAATTGTCTGACCATTTATGAATTCAATGAGAATATTTCCATGCGGAAGTTTTGTCACACTTTCAATATGAAAATGAGATAACCAGGCACATTCTTTGCGAGAGTAAGAAAATGTGGGGAAAAAATAAATATGATCTGTAGGACTGATTGCAATCGGTGCTTTATGCGTAAAACCTGTGTATTCTTTCGTGCCGTCTTTCCGCCCGCCAAAGCTAGCTCCATATTGACGACAGCTTTGCTCCACAATCTCAAGTGGTTTTTGGTACACAAAAAACTCATCACTTTCTTCAATCACGCGCGTCACAATTCGTTTATCTTTCAAAACAATTGGAAGTAGAGCAATCGTTTTTGAATTAATAATGTACTGTGGCGTGTATTTTTCAGCTTCACTAGTCATCTTTTTTCTCTCCTTTTTCATTTTTAGATAATTTTTATGTAATTATCTACATGGATAATTGTACCATTTCAATTTAGGAATACTCGTCATTTTCATTTTTTTTACAATTTCTTATTATTAGATTAAAGTTTCCTTTTATATATCTTTATAAATACTAAATTTAAATAGCGTATTCTTCCTGTATAAAATAACATTTCCTTATATGAAACTTTATACTCTAACCTTTCGAAATATTTGTAACAAAAGAAAAAGCCAGCTCGAAAGCTGACTCTCTCTATTATCATCGCGTAAACTGCTCTTCCTCTGTAGATCCTTTCAATGCTGTTGTCGACGAAGTTCCGCCCGTAACCACTTGTGCTACTTCATCAAAGTATCCTGTACCTACTTCGCGTTGATGACGCGTTGCAGAATAGCCGTATTGCTCTGCTGCAAATTCAGCTTGCTGCAGTTCTGAGTAGGCAGCCATACCTCGTTCTTTGTAACCGCGCGCTAATTCAAACATGCCGTAGTTTAAAGCATGGAAACCAGCAAGCGTTACAAATTGGAATTTATATCCGTAAGATGCAATTTCTTTTTGGAAGTTTGCAATTGTTTCATCATCTAATTTTTTCTTCCAGTTAAAGGACGGCGAACAGTTGTAAGCTAATAGTTTACCAGGGAATTTTTCATGAATTGCTTCTGCAAAACGTTTCGCATCTTCTAAATTCGGTTCAGATGTTTCACACCATACAAGATCTGCATACGGTGCATATGCTAAGCCGCGCGCAATCGCTTGGTCAAGTCCAGCTTTCGTACGGAAGAATCCTTCCGGTGTTCTTTCTCCTGTAATAAACGACTTATCAACAGGATCAATATCACTTGTAATTAGATCAGCTGCATCTGCATCCGTTCTTGCGATAATGAGCGTTGGTACTCCCATTACATCAGCCGCAAGACGTGCTGATACTAAATTGCGCACTGCCGTTTGTGTAGGTAGTAATACTTTTCCGCCTAAATGACCACATTTCTTTTCCGAAGAAAGCTGATCTTCAAAGTGAACACCAGCCGCTCCTGCTTCAATCATTCCTTTCATGAGTTCAAATACATTAAGCTGTCCGCCAAAGCCAGCTTCTGCATCGGCAACAATTGGTACAAAGTAATCAATATCACCACTGCCTTCCATATGCTGAATTTGATCAGCACGCTGTAGTGTTTGATTAATACGCTTTACAACTGCCGGCACACTATTTGCTGGGTACAAGCTTTGGTCTGGGTACATTTGTCCTGCCAAGTTTGCATCTGCTGCTACTTGCCAGCCGCTTAAATAAATTGCTTGCAAACCTGCCTTTACTTGCTGCATTGCTTGATTCCCAGTTAATGCTCCTAATGCATGAATGTAATCTTCACTATGAAGAGAATTCCAAAGCTTTTCCGCGCCGCGGCGTGCTAACGTATATTCAATATCAATCGATCCGCGCAAACGAATGACATCTTCTGCAGAATATGGACGTGTAACCCCTTTCCAGCGTTTAAGCTCCCAACTCTCTTGTAACTGTTGTACTCTTTCATTTACCATTTCTTCCATCCCCTTTTCTTCATTTATCCCGCTATTTACGGGCAGTAAGACTCCACTGATGGAGACTTCACTTTATAAAATTTCATACCCTGGTAACGTTAAAAACGACTCAAATTCATCATTCATAACAAGAGTAGTAAATAATTTCGTAGCTTCTATAAATCGTCCTTTTTCAAAACGATCCCTACCAATCTCTTGTTCTATTTTTGCTAACTCTTCTGTTTTGAACTGTTCTACCAGCGCAAACGTAATCTTTCTTCCATCCTCTAACTTTCCTTCCTCGTGACGAATCCATTGCCACACTTGTGCACGTGAAATTTCTGCGGTTGCCGCATCTTCCATTAAATTACAAATCGGTGCTGCGCCTCTGCCGCTTAACCACGATGCAATATATTGAATCCCAACGCTAATATTTGTACGAAGGCCGGCTTCTGTAATCGTTCCCACAGGAACTTCTAATAAATCTTGTTCTGTTATACTAATTTCTTCTCGTTTTCGATATATTTGATTTGGTGTTTTCATAATGCGATCAAATACTTCCATCGCTACAGGTACAAGTCCCGGGTGGGCAACCCAAGTCCCATCATGTCCATCACACGCCTCACGCTCTTTATCGGCACGTACTTTCTCAAATGCAGCTTCATTCGCTACCGAATCGTTCTTAATTGGAATTTGTGCTGCCATCCCTCCCATTGCCGGTGCATTGCGGCGATGGCACGTTTGAATCACACGCAAACAATAAGCGCGCATAAACGGAACACTCATCGTCACCTGTGCCCGGTCCGGAAGTAGAAACTGTTTATGATTGCGGAAAGTTTTTAAGAAGCTAAAAATATAATCCCAACGTCCGCAATTTAACCCTGCTGAATGATCGCGAAGCTCATATAAAATTTCATCCATCTCAAATGAAGCGTGAATCGTTTCTAAAAGTGCGGTTGCTTTAATCGTTCCATTTGGAATATCAATATATTTTTGTGCAAATACGAACACATCATTCCATAGTCTCGCTTCTAAGTAACTCTCCATTTTAGGTAAGTAAAAGTATGGACCGCTCCCTTTTTTTATTAACGCTTTTGCATTATGAAAAAAGAACAGTCCAAAATCTAATAAACTGCCTGATATTTCTTCACCATCTATTAACACATGCTTTTCTTGTAAATGCCATCCACGTGGACGTACCATTAATACAGCTGTTCGTTCATTGAGACAATACTCTTTACCATTTGAATTGTCATATGAAATCGTTCCCTTAACTGCATCTCGTAAGTTTATTTGTCCTTCAATTGAATTTTGCCATGTCGGTGCATTAGAATCTTCAAAATCTGCCATAAATATACGTGCTCCTGAATTCAGAGCATTTATAACCATCTTGCGATCAACCGGACCTGTAATTTCTACGCGGCGGTCTTGTAAATCATCCGGAAGCGGCGCAATGGTCCAATCATCCACTCGAACATGTGCAGTTTCCTCTAAAAAATACAGCAACTCTCCTGTATCAATTCTCTTTCGTTTTTCTATTCGTTTCTGTAGTAATTCTTTACGGCGCTCGTTAAAATTCTTATGCAGCTCTTTTAAAAACGAGAGTGCTTCTGGTGTCAAAATCTCCAAATACGCCGGTAATACTTCTCCAACGAGTGTGACCCGTGAAGTTTGTGTCGACATATTAGCATCTCCTTCTCTTCAAACTGTTTTATAACAGATTTGATTTTATGTTTATATTATATAACAAAAAATCAGAAAAGGAATATTTTTTTTGAATATTTTAACAACATTCAAAAATTGGTTTATCCATACTTATCACATCAATTTTTTAAAAAAACAAAATATATAGGTATTACAATCACAACAACCGAGTTAAGTTGAGGCATATTCAGGCCTAAATTACGCAAAAGTAGCTGTAGATGAAAACTCCCACCTTAAAATAGGCTACGCCCCGTACGTTTTGAAGATGAAGTTTCATTTCCAATTTTTACATAAAGCGAAACTTCCATCAGTGGGGTTCTTACTGCCCGTTAATACGGGATAAAAAAAGCATAAGGTGTACAACACCCTATGCTTTTTAAATACTCTATAGATTTTTCTTTCCCCTCATGTTTTGGAGCAGGGACTTATTTGTCTTCTTTTTTATGCTCTTTGTCTTCTTGTTTCTGTTCTTTTTTATACTCTTTATCTTCTTGTTTCTGTTCTTTTTTATACTCTTTATTTTCTTGTTTCTGCTCTTTATCTTCTTGTTTCTGTTCTCTTTTATACTCTTTATCGTTGTTTCCTTCTTGATGCCCATTATTTCTTTTTGGTTGCTGGGGCTGCTGTTCTTGGGATTGCTTTTGTTCTTTTTGCTCTTGCTCCTCATGTCTTTCTTCCTTTACAGAAGACGAATTCGATGACGAATTTGATGATGCATCCGGTGGCGACTCTGGTTGCGATTGTACCTCTGGAGGCTGTTGCTCCTGATTAGACGACGGCGGCGGAACAAGCGATTTCTTCTTCTCATTCTCTTGCTTTATATAAACACCTGTGCCGACTCCTGCTTTTTGGGCATTCTCGCGCACTTGCATAGTACTGTCTTGATATACGACTGCAACATGTTTTGTCTCATACTCTTTCTTTAACCCTTGCATAGCCTTTTGCAACTGCGGTTCTAGCGACTTTTCCTCTGTAACAGATGTTAACATAACTTGCTTGTCATTCGTTAAGTATCCATCCTCTTGACTTTGCTTTACAATGGTATGTACTACGTCCTGCAAAGATTGATTTTTCCATTGTTTCATTTCTTTTAAAATGCGCTTTCCATCATCATTACAAGCTCGCAATTCTATAACACGAAGATCCTTTGTTACACTCGCCTCTAAACTTGGATTAATATCAACAGAGACATAAGCGAGTGCTTTTTCTTCCGGTTGGTTGTAGAAAAACAGAAAAACACATAGAAAACAAGCAACAATTAACGATGCAGGCTTTAAGAAAGAAGGGATTGAAAAACGCGGTACTCTTTGTTCTTGTTCGTTAAACGAGACTTCCTCTCCAATCATATAAGAGTGCGATTTTCTTTTAAACGTGATAAACTCTCCGTCTGGCGTTAAAACAACTACGTGATGTTTTTTAATATCCATCACAATCCCTTTATTCATCATTCTTCCTCCCTCTTATATAATCAAGAATATATGTATAGTTGTTTACAAAGATAATACACATTGCAATAATGTATTTTCTGTGCCGCTCCAACGTTTTCCGACTCGCCCTAACACGCGGTTCAATTTGTTTAAGCGGTAATTTTTTCTTTCGGAACAGCTCTTCTATCATTTTCTCTTCTTTTATAACAATCTTTGCAATTTCTATTAAGTGCTCACGCGTATCACGATGCTTTGGAGATTCCTTCGCAAGCTCTGCAAATGTGATTTTAAATTCGTCTAGTACACTTTGAAAATGAAGAATTTCCTCCTTACGGTTACTGTTTTCCATCTCTTTCATATACTCCGTAAGCGATGCCTGCATTTCTACCATTTCCTCTTGCTGGTCTTCTTTTAAAAAGACGAGATTATGCCTAGACTCCTTGCGTATATAGTCAATTACATCTCTTTTTATAAGAAGCTCAGCAAACGCCAGAAAAGATTTTCCTTTTTTATATGAATATTGTTCAATTGCTTGATTAAACGCAAACAATCCAATGCTATATTCATCATCCTGCTCCGTAATATACCGGCGACAAACAGACGAGATTGATTTTCGAATAAAAGGCCGATACTGTGCGATAAAAGCTTCCTTATCTCCTTCGTTGTTTTGTATGTTAAATACGATATCTTCTATGGCCGGTTTTTTTATGATTTTCATCATTAAACTCAACACTAGTAATCCCCCTCCCCCCTTTTGCTTCAAATAGCAAAATGGTCACTAAAGAAGTGACCATTATACCACAATTTCTTACTGCTTTTCTTTGTGCTTTTCTTCTTGCTTGTCGTGACCAACTTTTTTACCGTTGTCTTGATGATCATCGTTTCCTTGATGATCATTGTTTCCTTGATGATCATCGTTTTCTGTTTGACCCTTTTGGTTTGATTGCTCATGCTTCTCATGAGAAACAGCCGGTTTTGCTGGTTGCGCTGGTTGTGCCGGTTTTGCTGGCTGCGCTGGTTGTGCCGGTTTTGCTGGCTGCGCTGGTTGTGCCGGTTGCGCTGGTTGTGCCGGTTGTGCCGGTTGTGCCGGTTGTGCCGGTTGTGCCGGTTGCGCTGGTTGTGCCGGTTGCGTTACTTGTTCTGGTTGTACTGGTTGTGCCGGTTGTTCTGGAGTTACTTCTGTATTTTTCTCTGCTTTCTTGCTTTCTTTTGCAATAGCAGCGGCTTGTTTTTCTTGCTCTTTCTCTATTTTAGCTGCAATCTTTGAAAAACTCTTCTCTATATTTTTGGTAATTGCAGCTTTTGCTTTCGGATTTTGAACTTTATCAAGTACTTTTGCTAATGCTTCGATGTTGTTTCCGATGTGTACTTTTACTTTCGCTGCTTCTTTTTCTTCTTTACTAACGGGCTTTTCTGTCTTTGTTTTCTCTTCACCAGCAGGCTTTTCTGTTTCTGTTTTCTCTTCACCAGCAGGCTTTTCTGTTTCTGTTTTCTCTTCGCCAGCAGGCTTTTCTGTTTCTGTTTTCTCTTCGCCAGCAGGCTTTTCTGTTTCTGTTTTCTCTTCGCCATCAGACTTTTCTGTTTCTGTTTTCTCTTCACCAGCAGGCTTTTCTATTTCTGTTTTCTCTTCGCCATCAGACTTTTCTGTTTCTGTTTTCTCGTCTCCTGAAAGCTTATCTGCTTTTTCTAAGTCCTTCGCCGCTTTTTCTAATGTATCTTGTGTAAAATCGTCTTTTCCCTTATCGTTTAGTACGCCCGCTTCAGCAATTCGTTCCGCCGCTTGCTCGGACAATAGCTTCGCCTTCTCTAAATCGTTTGTCGCAAGAGCCATTTTAATATCTTCCACCATCGTTTTCACGAAATAAAAGAAATCGCCTTGTACTAGAGATGGTTTTTCTGTTTCCGTTGTTTTTACCGCGTCTGTGTTTTCGCTAGCATACGCTGCTGTTCCCATTAGAAACGGACTGCATGCCATCATAGTTACCATAGTTCCTTTTAATAGTACCTTTTTCATATTATTTATTCCTCCATTTGCTTTCTTCACTATACATATTCGGAGGGAATGAAAATTTTATAGGGGTCAAAGAAATATTTTTTTTAAAAATAAAAAACAACTTTTTCATAGATTCATAATATTACTTGATGTTGCTTTGTAATAAAGTTTGATCAAAAATCCTTAATAAACCCTCATTTTAGAGCAAATAAAAAGAATCCATTTCGAAAAAAGATTAATCAAAATGAATTCCTTACTTACTAATTGGTATAGCGATTTTATAAAAAAGTTTGATTAAGACTCATTTAGAATTCTTTAATCAAAAAGAAACAAAACGGTATGACTTTTTTGTAAACAGTGCAACTTTATTTTAAATCTACAATTTCATTAGCTAAACAACTCTGTTCATCTAATGAAATTTCAGCTTCAGATTTAAAGGGTAATTTTTTTTGATTCCCGTAAACTTCTAACTATATAAAATATCATTGTACTAAATAATACAATGAGAAATGTAACAAACGAAATAGTAGAAAATCCAAATTCTCTTTGCATTGCAATTTGCGCATTTTCCCAAGTACTATATACCCCAAATATAATAATTTCAAACTGTAACCATCCTAATAATGTGCGCGAGAGAATATATAATTGTTGTTTCTGTTCTTCTGTAACATGGGGAGGATAGTTAAACAACTGAGGAAAGCGACTTAAAAGATGAAATAAAATATATAATCCTAAACCAACAATTGGATGAATAAAAATATTCCCTTTTCCACCAAATCCATCCGCTTCCCCATTAAATCCAAAATGAGTTGGAATCGTATGCGGTAAAGACGGCCAAATAAAACCAATATATACAAGCATCACAGCAATTCCAAAAAGTGACAAGCCATCCAACCATCTTTCAAGATTTGTTCTTGGCACAATCTTTTTCATCTCTCTCCCCCCTTGCCTTCACATTTTCATTTCACTATATTTTCCACATACAAAAAAAGAATACCCTACCAATATACTTATTTTTATAAACAAACTTTTTTTCAAAATAAATAGCATACAATAAAGTGAAACTTCCATCAGTGGAGGTTTTTTCATCCCCCACTGATGGAAAACCCGCGAATAGCGGGATAAAAATAAAAAAGAGGTGGAGAGCATGCCTGCAATTGTTGACAGCATTATCATTTCACAATGTAATGGGAATGTAAATTTAGGTGACCAATACAATGTAACTCCTGAATTCCGAAATAAAGAACATCATGGCTCTGGATCATCAAATGCAGCAAAAACACTAAAAATTTTTAATGGGGTTAGTACCGCAAATGTATTTGATAATGATCTAAGTGATCAAAAAACACAATTTACACTGTAAATTAGGGATGTGAACTATAAAAAACAATCTTTCTTTTTAGGTCGCGAGAGCGTCTGGCCATGCATAGAAGCGGTCACGGCCTTTTCCTGCCACATGCAAGGGTTAAAACAAAAGGAGAAAGCGAGTTCAGGTAATGTTTTGTTCTGCGTAACAACGACTTATACATTGAAAAATGAAAAAGGATTTATATAACAAGAAAAGAACAAGTAGATTCTAGCCTTTATAATAGAAATCTACTTGTTCTTTTTAATTTTTGTCCTTAATAAACACTTAACTTAATCATTATTTCCTCTTATACTCCTCAAACGTATGAATTCTCTCAAAAATTGGCGGATGCGTATACAAGAAAAATTTCACCAAAGCCGGCGGGTTCACTTGACTTAAACTCGTCTTCGATAAATATTGAAATGTTTTGACCCCCGACTGACTATCCTTCGTCATATCTAATGCATATTGATCAGCCGCTCTCTCTTCAATGCGCGATACGTAATTTGTTGCAGGACTTACCGCAAAGGAAAGCATAGAAGATACGAGAAAAAATAGTGGTAAAACTGAGAAACTAGCTATCTTAGGAATATGCAGTGTATCTCCCCACTTACGAATACACGCTTGAATAATGCGGTTAATGAGGTACATGCCAACGAAAGTTAAGATAATATAACTTCCAACGCCCCAATATATATGCTTCATCACGTAATGACCCATTTCATGTGCCATAATAAATAATATTTCTTTATCTTTTAACTGCTCAAGTGTTGTATTCCATAAAACAATGCGAGAATTCGAGCCAATCCCCGTTACATATGCATTTAACGCATTTGTTTTCTCTGACATATTCACTTCATACACATGCTCTGCTGGAATATTCGCTTTATCAGCTAATGCTAAAATCTTTTTCTCAAGCTTCTCATTATGAAGCGTAGAAAAATCATTATATAGCGGATCAATAACTACCGGCTGGATGAACGTTAAAAAGATGGTGAATGGAACCGAGAGCGCCCAGCCATATAGCCACCAACGTTTTGGATATTTTTTAATGAGCCATAATAGCACAGACACCGTGAGAAACATAAGGAAAAAGTTGACCCAAAAATCAAGCACATGTTCCTTTATCCAATTTGCCGTTGATTGCGTAGAAATGCCGTAATCAATAGACACTTGATGACCAATCCATTGCAGCGGCAATGCTAGCGCTGTTGTCACAAGTGATAAATAAAACAAATAAATCGCAATTTGCAGTGCCCGTACTTTTGTTGTCTCTTTCGCCCATTTTTCAAACCGCTTTGATACTCCAAGAACAAGTGCGAATAATAAAACAATCCATTGCAGCGGCGTCGCTAAGAAAAATAATAAATTTTTCACCCGAGAGTAATCTTGACTAAGCATCAGCTCCTTCGCATTCATAAATGTTGCCGGATCTGCACTTGTTCCTTTATACGCTTCCGGTATCATCTCATGATTCCATCCAAACAAGTACCAATATATAAATAAAGCAAATAGGGCATACAAAAAAAGTGTCCACCTCATAACTTTTCGCATGTTTTCTCCTCCTCATCGCTGCCTGTCTATTATTATTGTAGTTCGTTCCTCGAAAAATAGAACAAGCCAATACGATGAATTGTCATGTAATATTCACTCACTCCCTCCTTATTTTTCAGATTTTTCTTATAAAATAAAGTTGGGAGGGGTTGGAATGAAAAAACTGTATATTACTTTTACATTAGGACTTATTATCGCAATTGGGGTTGGTATTTTTTATTTTACCGGTTACCGAAAAGCATCAGCGGAAATACCAAAGGGGATTGTTATGGAAGATGTAAACGGCGCACCTGTATCATTTGATAAATTACCGAAAAAATTAAAATTAGTAGAATTTATGTATACAAAATGTCCAGATATTTGTCCTGTTACAACATATAAAATGAAATATTTACGAGATGAGCTTGTGAAAGAGAAAGTTTTCGGAACAAAAATCGAATTTATTACAATTACCATTGATCCGAAATACGATACGAAAGAAGTGCTAGAAAATTACTCCAAAACGTTTGACATGAAACAAACGAAAGGTTGGCACCTGCTGCGCGGTGATGAGGAAGAAACGAAACAACTAGCCGAATCTTTTAACTTCCGCTATCGCGATCCTGGAAGCGGTCTTTACATTCATACTTCAAATTCTTATCTACTAGATGAAAACAATCGTTTAATCGAAGTATTTGGCATGGGGGAACGCGGATTTGATAGTAAACAAGTGTTAGAGAAAATTAAAGAGGAAATGTAAATAAATACAAATTGAAAAACCGACAAAACCTTTTTTTAGGTGGGCAAGAGCATCTGGCCATGCATAGAAGCGTTCAGGGCCTTTTCCTGCCACATGCAATGGTTAAAACAAAGCGAGGAAGCGAGTGCAGGTCATTTTTTGTGCTGCATAGCAGTGATTTATATGCTGAAAAATATCGCAACTTACCATATATATTGTTCCTATTGCAACAGACAAATAATACGATATCAGCGCTTTTCTAAATATATCGGCGGAATCACTTCATATATCGGCGCTTTTTAAGATATATCGACCATTCGACACAACATATCGGCGCTTCAGCAATATTCGACATACGTACACAGTAAGAAACTGCTCCCCAAAGGCAAGTAAGTGCCTTTGGGGAGCAGTTTCTTTTTACTTTTTCTTTTGCACTGGCAACCAGATCTCTAGTTGTGCAAGCTCGTGCTTATCTGCATGACACCGCTCATCATATAATTCAAACTCTACAACACCAGAGTGTTCGTAGCCAGAATGCGGAAACCACTCTGTAAAGATGGCATTCCACGTTTGCTGAATCGATGCTACCATTTCTTCGTGCGGAACTTTTGGCGTTGTAAATACAGCATACGTTGCTTCTGGAAATGTACGGCACGTCATCTCGCTTGATACACCATCAAAGCTTGTTGCTTCCATTCCGATAATATACGTAATTTCCCCTGTTTCTAAATTAAAATCTGTACACATTCCTAATTCTACACATTCGTTCGTATACTTACGGTTTGGAATGTTGTCTGCAAGGTTATTTTGCAAATAATTTTCCCACATCGCTGGGATATCTTTTAGATTTTGTCCTTCTTTACTTGTTGTCTTCATTTCATACCCAATCACTTGAAAAGCTGGCTTTGTTTCTATACGAAATTCCATTTGGATTCCTCCTAAATACGGATTAAATTTCCGCTGCATCACATTCACTTTGGAATATAACGGCGTTGGAATCTTTTGCTTTCGATATGCACTCGGCGTCATATGAAACAGCTTTTTAAAGGCGCGCGTGAACGTTTCATGAGATTGAAAGCCGTGCTCTAGTGCAACATCGAGAATTTTCTCCTCTGTGTGAGAAAGCTGATAAGCTGCCCGGGCTAGCCTTCTCTTTCGTACATACTCCATCACAGAGTCTCCTACCAGCGCTTGAAACACACGGTGGAAATGAAACTCCGAAAATCCTGCAATGCGAGCAAGGTTCGCTAACGTTTGCTTTTCCATTACATCTTCTTCAATATAATCTATTACCTTTTGAATTTGTATTTCATAACTTTCCATCTCTGTTCACCTGCCTTATATGTATTATCATAAAGGGGACTGGAATTTTCTTCTTGATGTTTTTTGCTTTTATTATATAAAACTTTTAACCTTTTAATAAAAAGAAAGCTACCCATCAGCAGCTTTCTTCCCACTCTATTATAATTTCTCTAATTCACTGCCAAGAAACTTCGCAATCTCTAACATTCCGTATTTCCCAACAACTGCTTCAGCGTCAGCATTGTAGTTTGTGTTCGTATTAATATCATAAGTGAAAATTTCACCATCAGCATTTCGAATGAACTCAATGCCAGCGATCGCTATATTGTTAGCGGCCAAAACAGCCTCATATTTTTGAATAATTGGGTCGTTAAATCCTTCTACAATTTGAAACTTCGGTTTTTCCGGTGCTTTTTCGCCAACAGGACAGAACAAATCTCCAATTTGACAAGCATCAGCAGGGCATAATTCGAACCCTTTCGATGTATCGACCTGAACTGCATACACAAACTTTCCGCCAACAAATTCACAACGCGTAATATAAGGTTCAGGAGCTTGTATATATTCTTGAATCAACGTAATACCATCTACCGGTTCTTCAAACGCTGCGCTTTCTACATAATCTTTTAAAGAAGCAACAGACTGGAACAATTGAACCCCTAATCCTTTTCCAGCGCGGTTATGTTTCGTAATGAATGGACGTCCTTCAAATTGAGCTGCCGCTTCTATAATATGATCCTTACCAACAGCTGCGATTGTCTTTGGTGTACGAATTCCTTGAGCGTTTAGTGCCATATATTGTGCAACTTTACTTACTTCAAGTTGCAATGCTCTGCTTCCATTGAACACCTTTCGGTTATGTTGTTCTAACCAAGCAAGTACAGCAGCAGTAAGCTCCGGTGCAAAGCGGTGATTTCTCGTATGAGAAGAAGCGCTCATTCGGTTATAAAATACGCCTTCTGGCGGAACAGAAGAAAGATCAACAATACCTTCGTCTAAATGCCATTCTTCATATGGAAGTCCAAGTTCTTCCAACCTTTTTATAAGATGAGTTGTCCACTCTTTATTTTCATGAATAATGTGAATTTTCCCCATAGAAATACCCTCTTTCTAGATGTAATAGTTTCATTATACTATTTTTTCTGTACGAAAAAAGAAAAAGCTGTCCTATTGACAGCTTCTCACCTATACTTGTATCGCCTTCTCTTTTAATGCCCTTCTCAAAATCTTTCCTGTCGTATTTTTCGGAAGTTCCTCTAAAAATTCAATACTGCTCGGTACTTTATATTTCGCAAGATGCAACGAACAGTATGCCATAAGTTCTTCTACTGTAACATTTGCCGTTTTTAGTACGACATATGCTTTCACTGCTTCACCTAAACTTTCATCTGGAACACCGATGACAACAACTTCAGCAACAGCTTCATGCATATATAACACTTCTTCTACTTCGCGCGGGTAGACGTTATAACCGCCAACAAGGACGATATCTTTTTTCCGGTCTACAATGTAAAAATAACCTTCTTCATCCATTTTTGCTAAATCACCTGTATACAGCCAGCCATCACGAATTGTTGCTGCTGTATCTTCCGGCGCTTTGTAATAGCCCTTCATTACATTTGGGCCACGGACGATTAATTCTCCAACTTCGCCAACTGGTACTTCCTCACCCATTTCATTTACAACCTTGTTTTCCACATTCTGAACATTCGTTCCGATTGAACCTGGCTTACGCGAACGATCAAGCGGATTGAAACAAGTGACAGGTGATGCCTCTGATAATCCATATCCTTCCGAAACAATAACATCAAACCTTTCTTCAAAGTTTGTAAGAAGGGCAACAGGCATAGACGCACCGCCTGAAATACAAAGACGCAGCGTATGAACATCTTCTGCACTGGCGTCCTCATATAAAAATAAATAATTGTACATAGTCGGCACACCTGCAAATATCGTAGCTTCGTATGTACGACAAATACGAAATACTTCTTTCGGACTAAACTTTGGCAACATTAAAATCGTTGCACCGTTTACAATTGGCGCATTGACTGCAACCGTTAAACAAAATACATGGAACATCGGAAGAGCTGCAATAATACGGTCATGCTCTGAATACTGTAAATACGAAGCAACATCGCTTGCATTACTGTATAAATTTTTGTGTGTTAACATCGCCCCTTTTGGCTTTCCTGTCGTTCCAGATGTATATAAAATAACAGCAACATCTTCCTCTTGTATATCTGGACCTTGAAAAGCGAGATCTCCGCTGGCTACTAAATTCGTAAACGTTTTCATTTTTTCGGTTTCTTCATGAGTTGAATTTGCTGAGGTTTCACAAATGATGATGTTCTCGATGGAAGGAAGTCTTGATGTAAGTGATTGTATAATTGGTAGAAGGATGTCTAGTGTGATGATTGCTTTAACGTCTCCATTTTGTAAAATGTAATATAGTTCATCTGGTGTATAAATCGGATTGACTGGAATAACGGTGGCTCCCGCACGCATTGCCCCGTATAAACCGATTAAAAAGTGCGGTGAATTCCCAACAATTAATGCAACATTGTCACCTTTTCCAATGCCCATTTTTGCTAAACTACTAGAAAACTTGATGACTAATTCGTTAAATTGGTCATATGAGACCGCCTGATCTTGAAAAATATAAGCCGGCTTGCTCCCTGCCTTGTTCACCGTTTTGGCTAATGTTTGAACGAGATTCACAAAAACCCCCACCTTTTATAAAATTTTAAAAATTCTAAATACATTATATTAAAAGAAAATTAAGGCCGCAAGTTACATTTCATGAAACAAATATAAAAAAACAACCATACGTAAGATATGGCTGTTTTTTATCTCCTTAAAAGAATAAAGATAAGAAATCTTCTTTTGTTATATTACCAAAATAACGTGGTACTTCTACATCAGCTAACGCCTCAGCAAATGCCTCTTTATCAAACACCTTACCACTTAAACGTTCTTCAATGTCGCGTACATCTTCAACACCGAAGAAATCCCCGTAAATCTTACATTCTGAGACTACACCTTTTTGTACTTCTAACCGAACATCTACTTGTCCAACCGGGAAACGGTGTGAATGTTGCAAGTTAAATTTTGGGGATTTTCCGTAGTTCCAGTCCCAATTCCGATAACGTTCTTCTGAGATTTTATAGATTTCTTTCCAATCTTCTTCCGTTAATTCATATGTTGGAATTTCACTTTCGCCTTCAAAAATATTTTCTAAAAGCAGCTGTTTAAATTCTTCAATTGTAATTTTCTCATTTAAAAATTCCGTAATATTTGCAACGCGGCTGCGAATTGATTTAATTCCTTTTGATTGAATTTTATCCATTTTTACATTTAATGCAGATACAACATGGTCAATTTCGGAATCAAATAATAACGTACCATGACTAAACATACGGCCTTTTGTCGCAAACTGAGCGTTACCAGAAATTTTTCTTCCTTCCGCTAAAATATCGTTACGGCCGCTTAATTCTGCGTTAATCCCTAATTTCCCAAGCGCTATTGTCACCGGTTCTGTAAACTTTTTAAAATTGTTAAAGCTATCTCCGTCATCTTTCGTAATAAAGCTAAAGTTTAAGTTTCCTAAATCATGATATACAGCACCGCCTCCAGAAAGACGTCTTACAACGTGAATTCCCTTTTCACGCACATAATCAGCATTAATTTCTTCTACTGTGTTTTGATTCTTTCCAATAATGATAGATGGCTCGTTGATGTAAAACAGTAAATACGTTTCGTTAATATTTAAGTTTTTCACACAATATTCTTCAATCGCTAAATTTATCGTTGGATCTGTAATTCCTTTATTATCAATAAATAACATCGTTTCACCTCAAGATTCCCAAACGTAACCGCTATGAGCAAGCACAATGCGGCCGTTAAAAATTTGTTTTGCTTCCGCTACTAAATCAGATAAATTGCCTGTATGCGGCAAATGAGTTAAAAGCAGCTCTCCTACATTTGCTTGTTTTGCAATTTCTCCTGCTTCTGTACTATTCATATGCCCAGCTTTTGATCCATCTTGATGTGCATACATGTTACATTCACAAATAAATACATCTGCATTTTGTGCAAATGAAACAAACTTTGGCATGTAACTAGAATCTGCTGTGTATACAACAGTTTTCTCACCAGCTGTAATACGCATCGCAAAACATATAGCAGGATGCACTGTTTGTAAGAAGGAAATGGAAAATGGACCAATTTGTAATGTATCCGCTGGGTTGTAAGGAACCCCTTTTGTATACGGTGTATGTGTTAACGATGCAAATCCTTTTGCATCAAAAGTATGGCCATAAATCAGCAGTTCTGGTAATACACCATTTGTCATACTTGTGATTAAGCGAGCATACTGAAGTACCCCAATATCAGCAACATGATCGTGATGATAATGTGATAACAGAACAGCATCTATATCAGAAGGCGTTATGTATTTTTGAATCTGTGCTAGTACACCGCTGCCACAGTCGATAAGTAAACGAAAGCCATCGTGTTCAAATAAATATCCAGACGTTGCTTCTCCCGCTTCTGGAAAACCGCCCCAAAAGCCAACAACTGTCATTTTCATATGTATTCACCCTTTCTAATCCATTAATTATTGTTTCACTTTCTATTCTACATTCTTAACTATAATGGATTTTCTACACATTTTCATTATTTCTAAATTTGTTATAAAACAGTTGTTGACTTTAATCATTTGTACTAATACAATAATAGTAACAATTGGAAATGGAGGGATTTACATGATAGATCAACCAATGGATTTTTTTAGAAATTTACCGGCAAAAACTTGTTCCCAATGCGGAAGAGAGATTGATGAGCAGCACGAAGCGTACCATAACAAATGCGACGATTGTACGCACGAAGAATAATAGATTGTAAACATAAGAAAAACCTAGCAGATATCATCTACTAGGCTGGCATCATTGTACCTTTCACCGTTGACCCTTTCACCAAGAGCTCCAGTTCAAACTCGTACACTTCTTTATTTCGATAATTTTTCGTATGAATTTTATCCATCATCAGTTCGATAACTTTACGCGCCATGTCATCAATTGGCTGATCGATTGTTGTAATACCTGAATCTATAATTTGTGATAAGAACTGATTATCAAAACCAACTACAGCTAAATCGTCAGGAATGCTCCAGTCGTGTTTGTTTGCTTCTGTGATAATTCCTGCTGCGACTTCATCTCCCCCTGCCAAAATAGCGGTAGGATTTTTTTTGTCTTGTAAAAGCTCATAAAACATGTTTTTTCCATCCTCAACAGAGTAAGCGCTTTCAATGAAATCAATCGACTCAACTTGTTTGCTTTTTTCTGTTACAGCACGCAAAAAGCCCATTTTTCGCTGTTGATTTATCACCTTTGTCTCTTTCCCCCGACAAAAGACAAGATGACGATATCCTTGATCTAACACATGCTTCGCTGCTATGTAAGCTCCTTGTGCATGATCAAAGTTTACAGTTGGAATGTTTGCTTCTTCAATATATTCATTGCATAAAACAATTGGTCCATGTTGTAAATAAGGCTCAACATCCTCCCACTGATTTTCAAGTGAACATAAGATAATTCCATCTACTTGTTTCGTAGATAACAATTGTAAATACTCCATCTCTTTTTCTGGTAAATATCTTGTTTGACAAATAATCAGTTTATATTTATGATCTGAAGCTACAATTTCAATTGCCTCAATAAATTTACTGAAAAAAGGATCTGTCACGCGCGGAACCAAAACTGCAATCGTTTCCGTCTTTTGCTTACGAAGTCTTCTCGCCGCAGAATTAGGAACAAATCCAAGGTGTTTCATCGCTAATTGTACTCTCTTTTTTTTCTCTTCCGATACATACGGATGGTTATTAATTACCCGAGAAACCGTTGTTCTTGATAACCCCGCTAATTTCGCTACGTCCTCGATCGTCGACACGAAATTCTCCCCCTTTGAATGAAAACGTTTTCTTATTTAGAATTATATAGTATATAATTGGAAACCGCAAGACACCTTGACGTGAAATTACTATATTAATATTGTAAAACTTAAAAACTAGTAAATTAACGCTATAAACTGCAGGAAAAATGGCTCTATAGTTCGAATTTATTTTGGTGTTGTAATTAGTAGTATAAGGTAAGCTTATAACCCTAGAAAGGATGATATATGAATCGAACAGATTGTTCACTTTCCATTATCCGGAATTGCTACAAAAAAGAATCGTAACAGCAAACGCTTTAGCAAAAAAATATGTATTTTTATTCCAACTGCTGACATAATGGTGTCAGTAATACTTCTTTATAATAAGAGAAAAGAACTTAATTATAATAAGAAAGGGAGTATGTAACATCGAAACAAGTGTCGTTTTGGAGAAGTTTGAAGAGTTAGCAACGTATTATATAAAAGAGCTGCAGAAATACCCATTAGAACTATTTATAAAAAAACCTTCCGATGAAGAATGGTCACTTGGACAAATGTACAATCATCTAATTTTATCAACTTTCCATATGCAAATAGCAGCTATTGAAAAATGTGAAAATAAAACAGCAACTGTTGGCGGGGATAAAACAGAAGCCGGAGAAAAAATTTACGCAATGGGAGGATTTCCTCCTATCCAAATTAAAGTACCTGCTCACCCTGAATATACACCGAACAACCCAACGAATAAAGAAGACATTAAACAAGGTCTGTTACAACTTATCGAAAAAACGAAAGAAATTGAACCAAAATTATCAGCTATTTCAAGCGATTATAAAGTAGAGCATCCGCGTTTAGGCTATTTAAACGCAGCGGAATGGTTTCAACTTATTTATATGCATTTCCAACATCATCTTCGTCAAAAAGAAAGACTCGATCTATTACACGTTAATGGGTAAAATTCTCACCTCAAGGTTCAGACAAACCAAAGACTTTCTCTACAATATAAAAAAGCCTAAAGGTTCGTTAAAACATAACCTTTAGGCTTCTTTTTCATTTATTCTGCTTCCGCAAATTTTCCGAATTGACGCTTATGCATCCAAGTTAATGTTCCGATTGTTCCAAGTGATAACAGAACGATAAAGATCATTAAAATACCTGCATTGTGCCACATAAAGCTGTAATCTCCACTTGAAATAACCGCTTTAAATCCTGATACAGAATATGTCATTGGGAACCATGCGTTAAACACTTGCAATGGTTTTGGAATTAACTCCAGCGGGAATGTACCAGCACTTGTTGTTAACTGTAAAATCAATGTCAAGATCGCAACAAAACGTCCTGCATCGCTGAAAGCTGTTACTAAAAATTGAACTAACGCAATAAATGATAAACTTGTAATAATGCTAAATAATACGAAGTATGGAACACTTTGTACTTCAACACCTAACCAGAACAGTAATATCGCATCCGCAATAAGTGCTTGAATCACACCAACAGCTAAAAGTACACCAAACTTACTAATAAACCAGCTAAATCCTGATTTTGGTATACCAACGGTTTCGCGTAATGGGAACACGATAGATAATAACAGTGCTCCAACGAATAAACCAAGAGATAAGAAGTACGGTGTAAAGCCTGTTCCGTAGTTTGGAACTTCTGCTTCCTTCTCAGTTTTCACTTTCACCGGAGCAGCGAACATGTCGTATTTCTTCTCATCGCCTTTTACTTCGCTTGTTTCTTTAGCGCCCTCGCCAAGTTTTGTTGCAAGCTCTTTTGAACCGTCGTTTGCTTCGCCCAATCCATTCGTTACTTGACCTGAGCCTTCTTGTAATTGAGTTAAACCACTTTGGAAATCTCCTTTTGGATTTACGAATTGACCTAAACCACCTGAGATTTGTTGTGAACCGTCAAGTAAAGCACTTACTCCACTTATTAATTGGCCGGATTGACTTGCTAATTCATTTAAACCGCCTGTTATTTGCCCTGATCCAGTTGCTAATTGATTTAAGCCAGTTTGGAATTCCCCTTTTGAATCTACTAACTGGCCTAGTCCTCCTGTTACTTGCCCTGATCCAGTTGCCAATTGATTTAAACCAGCTATTGATTTTTCCGACAGCTGATTGATTCCTTTATTTAAATCACTAGCACCACTTGCGAGTTGTGTTGCTCCAGCTTCAATTTTTCCAGCACCTTTTTCTCCAGCTAGCCCTTGTACGCCTTGTGCAACTCCTGCTGTACCTTTGGAAACTTGTTGACTACCTTCCATTATTCCTTGAACAGCAGGCTGTAATTGTTTTCTATATTCTTCTGGTAAATTTTTAATTTGTTCATTTAAATCAGCTAAGCTTTTTGAAACCTGTTGAGCTCCTCCTGCTGTTTGTTGCGCAACACCACTTAGTGTATCTGCTTGTTTCTTCCATTCAGATACCCCTTGTGAAAGTCCAGAAGCTCCTGCGCTTATCTCTTGTGCACCTTTTTGAGCTGCTTTGAATCCAGATTGATAGTCACCTTGTGGATCAGTATACTGATTTAATCCATCTGTAATTTGTTGCGAACCATTCAATAACTTACCTAAATTTGATTGCAATTTCCCTTTAGGATTAGTTAGTTCATTTAAACCACCTGTAATTTGTTGTGAACCATTTAATAACTGATTCAATCCACTCGGCATAGCACTTACTTTACTATTTAACTCACCTAAGCCATTCGTAATTTGATTAGAACCTGTTGCTAATTGGTTCAATCCATCATTTGCCTTCTTAGTTAAGTCACCTAAGCCATTTGTGATTTGCTGTGAGCCATCTTTTAATTGACCAGTTCCATCATGAAGCTTACCCGCTCCCTCACTTGCATCAGCAAAACCTTTAGAAACATCTTTTAATGAATCAAACATTGTCTCAGCATACGTTTTCGTTACTGAACTTGCTACTTCACTTTTGATACTTTCAATGGCTGATCCACCAATTTGTGAAGATAAGAAGTTTAAACTTTCATTTGGAATGTACTCTAATTTTGATTTTTTAGGGTTTTCATCCAACAGTGTTGTTGTATTTTTAGAGAAATCTTTTGGAATGCGGATCGTCATGTAATATTTACGATCGTCCATTCCCTCCTTTGCTTTTTTGTCGCTGACAAACTCCCATTTGAAGCTTTTATTTTCTTTCAAATTATCAACAAGTTCCTTACCGGCTTCAATCGGTTTTCCATTATATACTGCACCTTCATCAAGGTTTACGACTGCAACTGGTAAATCATCTAATTGGCTATATGGATCCCAAAACGCCCATAAGAACATACCAGCGTACAATACTGGAATAAATAATACTGCAATAATTGGAACTAAGATTTTTTTGCTTTTAAGAATCGTAGCAAACTCTTTTCCAAGCAGTTTAAATCCTCGCATTGTTTCACTCTCCTCTAAATTATTGACCATTTTGTTCATTTAGTCAGTTTTTTGTAAAAAAAGAAGAAAATAACGACCAATTCATCTTCTCGTATGCGTTGCTATCTTCTTATAATTCCCCTCCACTAACTTATGACCAAATCATTCACTTGGTCATATTTTATAATAATAAGAGGATTATCTTATTTTGACAATCCCTTTAATAAATATAATTCAAAAAGTTCAGCGATATGCTCTTTTTCTAACGGTTCGTGATACTTTTCCCAATCAGAAATAAGAGATACATACAGATGAAGCATGATAAATGCGGTAATTTCTGGATCACATGCTATAATTTCACCTTTTGCAATTGCAACTTCAAGACGAGATTTAATAAATGTAATAATTTCAGAATCCAATTGCCGCATAACATCTTGCACTTCTTTTGTGCCCATATCTCGCTCTTCTTGAATAAGCTTAATCATAAGTTGATGGTCTTTACGGAATTCTAAAATGCTATATAAGGCACGATGTACATTTTCAAAAAATGATACATTTGAATCAATTGCCGTGTCTGCGACTTGCTTCATTTCGGTAATTAAATTTGAAATGATTTCACCAAACAGCTCTTCTTTATTTTTAAAAAACGTATAAATCGTCCCTTTTCCAACATTTGCAAGTTTTGCAACTTGATCCATTGTTGTTGCTTTATAACCAAAAGCGGAAAAAGATTTTGTTGCAGCTTCAATAATTGCTCGTTTTCGATCAATTGCCATGTTGTCACCTCCAATAATGACCGAATGAATATTCCAGTCAATTAGTACGACTATGATATTACCATAGCTTACCAATGTTTTCAAGTTTTATTTTTAACGGAAATTCAGCATTACTCCTTAAAAAATATAATTCATTGTCTCTCATTGTATCAAAAAATAACAAAAGTAAACAAACACACTCATCTGTACGACAGACGAGTGTGTTTTATCCCGCATTAACGGGCAGTAAAACCCCCACTGATGGAAGTTTCACTTTATCTTTCCCTTACGAAGCTTTCTTTAAATCCACCTGTGCAAGTACCGGATCATGATCGCTCATGCGTCCATCCTCTTCCATGACATTTGCATTTAAATGAACTGGATCAACAATGGTGTGCGGTGCAATGTTATTCGTTACGAAAATATGATCTAACACTTGTGCATTTCCTTCATGAATATACGTATAGCGATTTTCTTGTGGAACTGTTTCAAGCATTTCTTTCATGATGTCGCCTTTTAATACTTGCATTGGTTTTGAAAATTCAAAGTCATTCATATCACCGACTACAACAACTGGTGCATTTGCATGTCGCCCCTGAATACCTTTTACGAAACCATTGACTTCCTCAGCAAGTTGCACGCGTTTTGCTTCACTTTTTAGTACAAGCGGCTGGATTTTTCCAAACGGCGATGCATCTCCTAATTTAGAGTTTAAATGATTGGAAATAACAACGATGTTTTGGCCTTGGAACGTAAACTCAGCAGCTAACGGTTTACGTGTATCGTCAAATAATGGATTGTTTTCTCCAATTCGTACAACATTTTTCTCAAGTAAAACCGGCTTTTGTGCTAATTTCACACGAGATGGATTATAGAAGAAACCAACACGAATATTTGCTCCTGGGGCACCGCCATCTTTATTATTTTCTGGTGCAATCTCTATATACTCATACTTTGGTCCGCGAATTTCCTGAATCGCATCAATTAAACGTTTTGCACTAAGTGATGCATCTGTTGTACCGTCATTAATTGTTCCATTGTTATCTTGCATTTCTTGAACACCAATAATATCTGGCATCTTTAAATTGTATTTAATTGCGTAAGCAAGACGTCTTACTTTTTCATCGGACGTTTCTTTTATATTTGCTGAGAAGTTCTCAATGTTATATGTCGCAATTGTGAGTTTATCAAGGCGCGGTTGAATATTTGCACCAAGTTGTTTAAATTCACCATCTTGCAGCGCTGGAAGCTCCCCTATTGGAGCAATACGATAATTTCCGTAGTCGTAACCAACTATACCTGTTACATCTCCAAGAAGTTGATCTCCTGCTTTTGCTACATAATTACGTGCGACCTTAACGGAAAGGCGCTCCGGATTTAAATTGTCAGCTTGCAGCAGCGGCGTCCCGAATTTTGTCGTTACTTTCTGACTGCTATTAGCAATCGTTACATATAAATTACCGTTTTTTTGCGGTGCAATCACTTTTGGTTGTGGCAGTGTTACAAGCATTCCTTCTAAACTTTCATAAAAATCAATTGCATCTTCTGCCGGATCAAACATACCGAATCCATCATTATCAATAACTGTGTCTGGTATTTTTACACCGTTTTCTCCCAATACTACTGCTTCTGGCAATTTTTGATTACTCGCTTTAATTGTAACGCTCTTTGCTTTAATTTCTGTAATCGATAAATCTGTATCAAAACGTTCTGCATATCCTGGTCCGATAAATTCTGCTACCTGTCCATCTACAGAAATGAGATCGCCTACTTTCACGCCTCCATCTTTTTTATAAACATAAATTCCTTCTGAAGTAGCTGGATCTTCATCAGGCTGCGGATCCTGCATATAAAACCCATATTTATCTACTTGTGTAACAATACCTGTAACGACTTTTACATCTTTTCCATCATAAGCAGAAACGTGCGATTTCCCTTGAATATCATGAATGCGAATAGGGTCATTTTTCACAATCGTAAACGAGAATGTCGCAATGCGAGAATCTTCAAATCCCTCTTTCACTGCAATCGCTTTAATGACACTATTTTCATTAAGTACAATTTGTTCATTATAAAGGATACTCTGAGCCGTTGGATTGGATCCATCTAATGTGTAATAGATAGCAGCACCTTCTGTTGCTGTTGTTAATGTTACAGCTGTTCCTTTTTCTACTTCGCCCCCATTTGGATTAGCGATTACATCGCTCACCTTATGATTCTCATTATCTTGAAACGCATAAGCTGTAACAGATTTTAACCCTGGACTGCTGAAATAACTATCTAACGTACCTGTTAAACGCACTTTTTTCCCTATATTTTCTGGGTGATCTTTTACATTCACTGCTTTACGAACTTCACCTATTGGAAGCTGAACCGGCATAATTTTATCCGCGTTTATTTCATCCGGAGAAGCAGCAATTGCAACATTTGTATCTCCAAATTTCGCTGGGTCTTTCGTATATTTACCTGGATTTTGCGTGTACCCAACAATATACCCCTCTACAACCGCTTGTTTCTTTCCTTGCTGCTGAAACAATTGAATTGCTTCATCAACAGTTAATACTTGTTCCTGTTCAGCCTTCGCTACAATATCTGTTACTAACACAACGAACACGAGTGAAAAAAAGATGATTGCTAGCTTTTTCAAAGAAATCCTCCCCCTAAATATTTTTCCTATACCCTAGCATGTTCTATCATAGCAGGGATTCTTTATAAAGAATATTGCATTTGTGAGAATTTACAAAAAATTAATTTCGTACACAAATAAGAAAGGAGCAGACCTTTTTCGATATGATCCAGTTCCAGTGGCTCGACTACCCGCATGTTGAACATTGTCAAAAGGTCTTTATCCCGCATTAACGGGCAGTAAGACCCCCACCTTAAGATTCAGAGAAAAGCGAAGAAAATAGGTGGGGAATCACTGCCCGTAAAAGCCCGATTGGTTCAACTAACCTTCTGGGAAAAAACGTTCCCAAAAGGAAGTTTCACTTTATATTCTGTCGAAGCGACGATATATCATAAATAACACCGATATATCGGCGGACACGTAAAAAAGGGGCTGACCCCTAAAAGGCACCTACGTGCCTTTTGGGTCAGCCCCTCCTACTATTGTGCCATTAACTCTTTTTGATTCGTTTGTTCTAAATAAGATAATACATATTTCACCGCTGCTTCGCCTTGATCAATACAATCTGGCAATCCAGCGCCAGCATAAGAGCTTCCCGCTAAATAAATGCCAGGTAATTCTTCATTCATGAACTGTTTTAAAGTTTCCATACGCTCTTTATGACCAACGGTATATTGAGGCATCGCATCTTTCCAGCGGCTGACAACAGCAAACTCTGGCTCAGCTGTTATATCCATTGTCTTTTGCAAATCTTCTAACACGACACGAACCATTTCTTCATCTGTCTGCTCCACAATTGCTTCATCACCAGGGCGCCCAACATAACAGCGCAAGAGCACTTTTCCTTCCGGCGTCGTATGCGGCCATTTTTTATGCGTCCATGTACATGCTGTAATCGTAAAATCACTATTACGAGAGACAAGAAATCCTGTTCCTTCAATATCGCGCTGAATCGCTTCTTTCGGGAACGCTAACGCAACATTCGCAACTGACGTAGATGGAATGTTGCGGAAAGAGCGGAACTGTTTATATTGAGAAAACATCGCTGGCAGCAATTTATGAGATGCAGCCATAACAACAGCATCTGCTTCTATTTCTTTGCCGTTGCTAAGCATAATGCTATAACCATCAGCAATTTTTGTGATTTTTTCAACACGCGTTCCTCTCATAACCGTTTCATCTTCTAACCGCTCTTCAATTGCATCTACAATGGATTGTAATCCTGTTTTCAACGTTAAAAAGATTCCTTTTGCCTTCGCGTCCTTTGGCTTTTTCGGTGCTAATGTACGCATACCGAGCGAAATACTACGATATTTTTGTTCTACTTGATAGAATTGCGGGAATGTCGCCATTAAACTCATCTGATCAATATCCCCAGCATAAATACCTGATAACAACGGCTCAATTAAATTTTCAACCACTTCATTTCCTAAACGCCGACGGAAAAATTGACCGAGTGACTGATCCGATATTGGCTTAGAACGAGGAATCACAAAATCAAAGCTTGCTCGCACCTTGCCGATAGGAGAAAACAACCCAGAAAATACAAATGGTTTAATTTGCGTTGGAATCCCCATCATCGAACCGCTTGGAATGCCATGCAAACGATTATTTACAAGGACAAACGATTTTCCTGTTGCATTGTTGACAAGTTCATCGCCAAGATTTAATTCCCGTGCTAACCGTGCTGCACTCTCTTTTCGCTCTAGGAACGAATCTGGACCACGTTCAATTGTAAATCCGTCTTTTCTGAGTGTTTGAATTTTCCCTCCGAGCCTACCTGACGCTTCAATAAGCATCGTATCAATCGGCAGCCCTTGTTCACGAATTTCTTTTTGTAAGTAATATGCTGTTGTTAAGCCGGAAATCCCGCCACCTATAATCACTACCTTCTTTTTCAAGTCTGCTTCCTCCTTCCTCGCTTTATGAAATTGCACTCCACTTTTTCATAACAACATCTGCTAAACAAGCAATAAATGCAGCACTTGCATTTGGCATTTCTGGACGATAATAATTTGCATTTATTTCTGCTGTTACAATTTTACATTCAATATCATTGTCATATAATACTTCTAAATGATCTGCAACAAATCCAACAGGTGCATATACAAATGAAGTGTATCCATATTTCTCATGCAATTCACGTGTTAAGTCCTGTACATCTGGTCCAATCCATGGATCTGGTGTATTACCGGCACTTTGCCAGCCCACTGCATAATTTTCCACTTCAGCTCCGCGCGCAATATAATCAGCCGTTTCACTTAATTGTTCTGGATACGGATCGCCAAGCGCAATGATTTTCTCCGGCAAACTATGCGCTGATACGATAAGAACAGCTTTTTCACGCTCATCCGCTGTCATTGTTTCATATGTTGCTTTTACTTGGTTAACCCAGTAATCGATAAATTTCGGTTCTTTATACCAACTGTCAATACCGTGAATTTGCAAGCCACCCAGCTTTTCTGCTTCTTCTTGCGCTCTTCCTACATAGGACTTTACGCTGAATGTAGAATAATGCGGTGCAAGAACAAGGGCAATTGCATCTTCAATTCCATCTTCGTGCATATTCTTCACAGCATCTTCAATAAACGGCTCAATATGTTTTAAACCGAGATACATTTTAAACTCTACTTCATCTTGTATTTCATTTAAATACGTTTCTAATTTTGTTGCTTGCTCAAGCGTAATCTTCGCTAGAGGAGAAATGCCACCGATTGCTCGGTAGCGTTCTGTTAGTTCTTGTAAACTTTCAGTACTTGGCTTTCTTCCTCTGCGAATATGTGTATAGTAACGTTCAATATCTTCTTCTTTATATGGCGTTCCATATGCCATCACAAGTAAACCGATTTTCTTTTTCATGCGGGCTTCTCCTTTACTTCGCCAACTGTTCTCTTGAATAGTCGTGTATGAATGCAGTCATACGTTTTAACGTCTCTGGATTCACCTCTGGGAATACACCATGCCCTAAGTTAAATACGTATCCCGGCTGTTTCATCCCTTGGTCTAAAATCGCTTTTACATGCGCCTCAATAACATCCCACGGTGCCAGTAAAATAGATGGATCTAGATTTCCTTGCACAGCCTTTTGAATACCGCGAGCACGCGCTTCTTCAATTGGCAGACGCCAGTCCAGACCAACAACATCAAGCGGCAGGTCATGCCATTCATTTGCTAAATGACTCGCTCCAACACCGTGCATAATAAGCGGTACATTCATAGGACGAAGCTCTGTGAAAATACGCTCCATTGCCGGTTTAATATATAAGCGGTAATCCGCAACATTTACTGTACCAACCCAAGAATCGAAAATTTGGATTGCTTTTGCACCAGCATTAATTTGCGCTTTTAAATACGTAATCGTCATATCTGCAAGCTTATCCATTAGCGCAAACCATGCTTTCGGCTCTGCATACATAAACGCTTTCGTTTTATGATAATTCCGAGACGGCCCGCCTTCAATCATATAACTTGCTAGCGTAAACGGTGCTCCTGAAAATCCGATTAGTGGAACATCAAGCATTTCCGTTGTTAATAAACGAATCGTATCCAATACATATGGAACATCATCTTCAGGATGAATTTCTCCTAATTTTTCTACATCTTGCAGCGATTGAATAGGATTATCAATAACAGGCCCAATTCCAGATTTAATCTCTACATCCACACCAATCGCTGGAAGCGGTGACATAATATCTTTATATAAAATAGCAGCGTCAACGTTATATTGATCAACAGGCAGCTTCGTTACGTAAGCACAAAGCTCTGGCTGATGTGTAATTTCAAACAAAGAATACTTTTCTTTAATCTTTCTGTATTCCGGCTGAGAACGACCCGCTTGGCGCATATACCATGCTGGTACATAATCAGTACGCTCTCCTCTGCATGCTTGTAAAAATGTTTCATTAATTTGTCGTACCAAAACCCTGTTCCCCCTTCTTTTCTAATGCAGCTAACGAACCCTATCTTTTTTTTCTTTCCTTAATATACAATCTGTAAAAACAAAATGTACAACATTATGTACGATGTTCATGAAATTGACACAAACATATGTCTAAATCCCTTCTTTTTTCGGAACATTTTCATTATAGCACAAGCTGAATTTACGGCTTAACCTCTTTTGTTTTTTCTCCTTCTCGATTCGTTTGCGGATTAAATGGTACAACATAAAAACGCGGTGTTTTAAAAACGTTCATAAACTTTACTTCATATTCGCCTTTTCCAGTTACTGTATCTATATGAGTTGCTTTCCCATTGTCTATTTTATAAATTCGATATTGAACTCTCTTATCAGAAAGTTGATTCCATGTTAGTTTTGCCGTAAACAAACCAAGCGGGGTAAACGTTAACTTAGCTTCTAAACCATCCACTTTACTTAAGCGAATCGGCATTCCAATTGTTTCAACACCGCGCGGCTGTGCAAATTTCTTTTCACCTTGTACATTTACTTTCGCTAAAATGGTTTTAAATAGGTTTGTTGGATAGGCACTGCTGCCACGCACATAATGTTTGTCATCGGTGCGGTCATACCCCATCCAAACAGTCCCAACTAAATCTGGTGTATAACCAACAAACCAAACATCTCTTGCTCCATTTTCTTGATTTGGCAAAGAGGTTGTTCCTGTTTTCCCGGCAAGTGCTCCTTTATATACACCATCTTGTGCAGTTCCTTCTTTCACAACACCTTCAAGCATTTTTGTCATATACCAAGCAGTTTGCTTAGAAAAAATTTTTATTTCTTTGCCTGTTGCTTGTCCAATGATTTCTCCGTGTCGATTCAACACCTTCTCAATTACATGCGGTTCAACGATTTTTCCACCCTCTACAAATGCACGATACATTTTCACAAGTTCAAATGGGGAAACTCCTTCTTTTAAACCGCCAAGCGCAGTACTAAGACCGTGTTCAGGAATATAGATATCTCCTTTTTCTAAGTATCGCATTCCTTCTTCCACTCCAATTTCATGCAGAAGAGATACAGCTGGGACATTTGCCGATTCTAATAGCGCATCATACATCGTTACTTCCTTCGAATATTGATTGTTGTAATTGCGCGGTTCATAGCCATCAAACGAACTTTGTTCATTTGTTAATAAAGAATACGGTGTATATTTTTTCGTTTCAAGTGCTGGTGCATATACGAGAAGCGGCTTTAATACAGATCCCGGCTGCCGCTTTGTGTAAATTCGATTTAACCCGCGTGCTATGTAATGCCTTCCTCCAACTGCGGCTCTTATCCCACCTGTTTTACTATCCATTAAGAGAACAGCACCTTGTATCTCATCGTCTTGCATTGGAAAATTACGGATATTTTGCAATTGTTCATACGCTACCTTTTGCATCTTGTCATCCATCGCAACAACAAATGTATATCCTCCGCGTAATACTTCTTGATGAGATAATCCATACGTACGAGCTGCTTCATCGACTACCATATCGATATATGGCATATAAGCAAGCTCCTGTTCATTTCGATTTGTATGAAGAGCAATCGTTTTTCCTTGATAACGAACTGTTTCTTCTGCCGATAAATATCCTTGCTTATGCATTAACGATAAAATTAAATCCCGGCGTTCCTTACTTTTTTCAGGATGCAAAAACGGAGAATAGCTATTCGGTGCCTTCGGAAGAGCCGCGAGCATCGCACCTTCTTCGACCGTTAACTGCTGTGCGTCTTTATTAAAATAAAATTTTGCAGCTGCTTGAATGCCATATGCCCCGTGCCCAAAATAAATATGATTTAAATACATTTCTAGAAGCTGCTGCTTCGTATATTTCTGCTCCAAGTGAAACGCAATTGCGACTTCCTTCATTTTGCGAAATAACGTTTTTTCATGTGATAAAAAGACATTTTTCACAAGCTGCTGTGTAATCGTACTCCCGCCTTCTACTTTCTCTCCAGCTAAAATATCTCTATAAAGCGCTCGTATAATAGAAGAAAAATCAACACCATGATGTTTATAAAAACGTGAATCTTCAACAGCTAAAAACGATTGTTGAACAAATGTTGGGATATCTTCAATATGTACCAATTCGCGATTTTCCACGTAAAGTTTCGTGATTTCTTTACCTTTCTGATCAACGATACGTGATGAAGAGTGAAATACAAGACGCTTTTCATCCATCATATAACCACCAGCAAATATAATCAGTTTATATAGAACAATTGCAAATATAAAAATTGAAACAAAGCCAATGAGAAACATCTTTGTATTCTTCACGCCTCACCCTTCTTTCCAAATGATGGTACGTTTATTATTTGAAAAAACATGCCCTTTATGTATCATCTTCGAAGGTTTTTAAAAGTCTTGGTATAGTGAAAAAAATAAAGTGAAACTTCCATCAGTGGGGGTTTTCTTCATGCCCCACTGATGAAAATTTCACTTTATAAGAAAATCGAATTCACTGTAACATATGTTTTATGTTCCGAGTACCTTTTTGCCAAGAGGTTTCGTACTATTCGAATCTGGTTCAAGTGTAATACCGATATTATCAAAGGACTGTGTTTGTGAAATTTCATATGTCAGAAGTCCTGAACCAGTTTCATCAGGTTTAAATATTCCAGCGTTTTTTCTTTCTCCATCTTTTAATAACCAAACTTGATACACTTCTGAATTTTTTACTTGTGGCAAATGATCAGCTTGTACAACTAATTTTTTCTTATTTCCTTGTTGTATAACAAACATATACCCCTTTGTATTTTCATGATTTTGATCGGTTGATACTAATGGACGAGTAGAAATTACTTCAATTGGATCATTGTTTAATTCATGTTTAGCTAAAGGTTGTATTTTTAATTGTGAATTTTCGATTGTTAATGCTACTGTAATCACTAACATTGTTACTAGTAATCCTGTTGCCAACGGTGTAAATTGTTTTTTTAATAAAGCCGTCCATTCTTTCAATTTCGCTGTTACTATGTTATCTCCATTCGTTTGTTCTTGTGCAAATATAAAATCAAACACTTCCGCTTTTAATGTTGCCGGTACTTCTTTCTCCTCAAAATCGAAATGCAGCGCTTCCCAAGCTGGCTGCATTGATTGATACTCAGCTTGACATTTCGGGCATGTCTTTAAATGTTCTTTAAACTTTTTTTGTTCTCTATCATCAAATGTATTCGTAACGTAAGATAATAAATGCTCACATTCTCTCTCCATACTATCCCCTCTATTCTAGATATTTTTTTAATTGCTTTAAAGATTGATGAAGACGACTTTTAATGGTTCCCAATGGCTCATCTTCCATTTTAGCAATCTCACTAAGGGAATAACCTTTCCAATATAGCAAGTCAATTAATCTTTTTTGAGACGTAGACAAATTCTGCTTTGCCTTTTGAATTTCAACACTGTGCAGCCTTTTCTCGATTTCATTCTTTGAATCTGCTATATGTATAGGTTTTTCAGCATCATCAAACTTCCTATACATAAGTTCTTTATTTTCTTTTCGGACATAATCAATACATATATTCCTCGTAATCGTAAGTATCCAATTTACGAAATCACCTTTTGAAGGATTATACATACTTTTAGTTGTCCAAAGTTTTAAGAACACTAATTGAACAACTTCTTTTGTTTTGTCTTCATTTCCCTGAAAAAATTTAAAAGTGAAACTATATGTCAGCTTAATATATCGTTCATATAGTTCTTCTAATGCGGGACGATAGTTCCTTTTTACTAATTGCATTAACTCATAATCATTTTTTTCTTTCATTCCCACCTGCACTCCCTGTTTTTTCATTCATTTCTGATAATTTGTAATTTATTTAATTATATAATTCAGGAAGAAAAATAGGAACCACCAACAACGTTGGTCGCTCCTTTTAACAGAACACTTATCCCGCTATTCGCGGGCAGTAAGACCCCCACTGATGGAAGTTTTACTTTATCACTGTTTAAATGTAGTTTCACTATTCAGCACAAACCATATATCTTTAACCCCTTGTCCATTTATATCTCCTTTTGATTTATCGTTGGCAAAATAGTAAAGGGGATATCCTTTATACGTTACTTGTTGTTCTTTCGTATCTTCTCTTGTTATCGTAGCAAAGTCTTTTTTATCAAATCCTTTTGGCACTTCAAAATCTTTTACAGCAAATGGCGGCCAAAGTTTTACACAGTCACCACTACAATTACTTACCTTAGCTGTGTCTTTTGCAAAATAATAGAGTGTCTTTCCGTTTGAATCTGCTAAGTATTTTCCAACCTTATCGTTCTCTAATAATTGTAAACTAGGAGATTCCTCTTTATTACTAGAAACTTCACTCACGTTTTCTCCACTCGTTTTCTTACTTTGAGCCCCTTCTTCCTTATCGCTATTACACGCTGTTAATAAAAAAATGCTCGCTAATATGGATACAACACATTGCCATGCTTTCATACTGACTCCTCCTTTAATTTTTTATTTATATTTAAGGTAACGATAGAAAAGTTTGATTGGTTTGATAAAAAATAAAAAAAAGATGCAAGCCTCTCCTTCGGCTTACATCTCTTTCTAACTCTATCAAATTTCTGCCTTCTTCTTATACCAACTATGCATCTTCTCTGCATCTTCTAATCTGGTATGTTTTAATTCATAATGCCGTCCTGCACCTGATGACGCAACCGCAAACATATACGTACACAATTGATCTTTACGCTGGAAGTAAGACTGACTTTTCTTCATCGATTGAATATGTCTTTTTCTCACTAGTCCTGTATATTTAGCAATGCCGCGATATACAATTGTGAGCTGATTAGGTTGCAGCGCGTATCCGCCTGTTGTAAATTTTCCATATCCAAGAGCTGTAAAAAGAATAAACAATGGAATTAGCACAAATAATCCCATATATTGTTTAAAATATATACTGACTCCAGCAATTGGTATTGCAAATATCATACAAATAATCCAACTATTAATGAGATAGCGACGCAGTGCAGCCTTTGGTAAATGTGTTACATGCTCCTCTATTTTGTATGGTAATTGCAAGTGCTCAAATAATTGTTGCACGTCCTTTTTTCTCATAAGGGGATGCAGCGTGACATTCATTTCATTTTTTCCAACGCTTTGAATCACTTCTACGTGCACCGAGCAATAACCAAACGGTTGTCGAAGCAGTGCTTCTTTAATCGTAATGGCTTGGATCCGGTGTAACTTTAACACAAGTTCCTTTTTCTCAAATAACCCTTGCGAAATGCGAATTTCATCTCCTCTTCGATAAACAGTAAAATTCGCATGTTTAAATGCATATGAAAGTGTTGAAATAACCCATGAAAATACAAGTAAAATAGCCGCCATATACATCCAGCCATATATATCACTATCTTCCACATACTTTTCGACTGTATGGATAAGATACTGCGGAAGATAATCTTTTAGCTCTTGCGCAAATATGAAAAGAAATGAAAATAACAAGCCAAACTGACCGGATGTAACAGATGCAAGGAGAATTTCTTTTACTGTTAGTTTATAAACAGCTGTATTTGTTTCATTCGTTTGTGCATGCTGTTCTTCTTCTAACTGATTTTCTATTTTCGCTTCTTCATTTAGAAGAGAAATTAAATGCTTTGCCTCGTCATTTGTAATCCCTGCTAAGCTTACCTCTGGTTCATGACCTCCACCAGCCGTTTCAATCTTTAATTTCGTTAAACCTAACAATTGATAGACAACATTGGAGCTTGTAGTGATTGTTTGCACACGCTCTTTATTTAAGTAGCTTTCTTTTTTCACAAATAATCCATGTTTAATATGTAGAGTATTATTTTCAATCCAATACACTTTGTAATACCATTCAATCATAGTAGAAAGGATGGTAAACGCGAAAATCCCAAATGGAATCAAATACCAAAATGGAAATTTACCTTTCGTACTAAAAAGAAGTAGAAATGTTGGCAGAAGATCTTTAATCTTTAATTCGAATAAAATGGTAATTGGATGTTGTCTCTTATACATCTTCATCACTTACCTTCGCCAGTTCAGAAATTTGGCGTTTTAATTGTTCTGCTTCTCTCATCGTTAAACCAGGAATACCATGCGTCATTGCAGCTGTAGATACTTTTAATTCTGTTAAGCCATACTTACGCATAATTGGACCTTGTTCAATCGTTATGTGCTGAATACGAATCATCGGTACAAGCACTCGCTCTACTGTAAACATCCCTTTTTGAATTTCTATTTCCTCTTCATTTAACTCATAACTATAATAGCGTTGACGTAAACTTGGGAGATACATATAACCGAGCGGCGCATACCCAAGAAGCGCGATTACAAGCGCACCAAATATCCAGCCTGTCCAATCAAATTTAATCATAAATATAAAATAAGCAATTGTAATAATAAGACCGACTCCAGATGTAATGAGCGAGCTAATTTGCCATACCCGTACCATGCTGGAATGAATTTGATTTTCTAATGGTTGCATCGTTTCACCTCTATTTTATAATCTAGCACATCTTTTTCTATGAATATATAAGTTAGCAAGCTGTATTAATCATATTAAAAACATAATTGGAAAACAAGCCATTTAAAGGGAATGTTTTCCTTTAAATGGCTACAAAAAAACTTTCGCATCTATCATACCTTTCGAGAGGACTCCCACCTCTAAACATATGTGAAGGTGATGAGATGAATCGAAAAAAATATTTTATGTTCAAAAAATAACAGAAACATACGTTCTTATTTTGTTATAATACCCTTAACAAGGAGGTGAAAAATGACAATGGAAAATCAAACAAATTATAAAGCTCTTCAGATTTGGATTAAAAAAGGGCATCGTATGTATTCTTATTTTCAAGAATCATGTCAAAATGCTAAGAATATGTACAACACGACAAACTTTTATATACGACAAGTGTATACAGGTCTGACACAAGATAAGGAGTTGCAACCTTTACAAAGAGAAGTTTTGGATACAATTGATAAAAACATTGGGAAGATGAATGATATGCAACTTCTTGCCTATCAAAAGAAATTAGAAAAAGAAAAATTGAAGCCAAAAGAAAAACAAAAAGAAGTAAAATGCAACTTATTTTCAGAACCAACTACAGAAAATCCTTATGTAGATTGTAATTTTCTGGATGCGTTGTTTAAGGTTATCGTTCAAAATGATTATCGTGCTTTGCCTACGCAATCTAGTCAATCAATCATGAAAAATGTATTCCAAAATTGGAAGTCTTTTTTTGCTAGTTTAAAAGATTATAAAAAGAATCCAAATAAATATACTGGAAGACCTAGAATTCCAAAATATATTCGTTCTTCTGAAAAAGAGATTCTGTATACAAATCAAGATTGTGTCATTAAAAATGATAAGTTTTTAAAGTTTCCAAAGACAAAATTGCAATTAAACATTGGGAAATTAGGGTTTACTGAAGGTAAATTGAAGCAAGTTCGTGTCATTCCAAAATACAATGAGTATGTAGTGGAATTGGTGGTAGATGTTCCTTTAGAACAACAATCCGTTGAAGAGAATGGGCGTTATATGAGTATTGATTTAGGTATTGATAATCTTGCAACCATTGTAACAAACACAGGTATGAAACCTGTACTTGTTAAGGGCAAACATGTCAAAAGCATAAATCAATATTACAATAAAATGAAGAGCCATTTTACAAGTGTTCTCAGGAAAGGTAAACAAACAAAGGAAGGACCTTTTACTTCTAAAAGAATAGAAAAACTTCATCAAAAGCGTTACCTGAAAATAAAGGACATCTTCCATAAAGCTAGTCACCATATTGTAAAACTAGCTCAAGAAGAGGAAGTTTGCAAAATCGTTATTGGTCAAAACAAAAGTTGGAAGCAAGAAACGAATATGGGAAAGAAAAATAACCAAACGTTTTGCCATATCTCGCATAGTGTATTGATTCAAATGATTACATACAAAGCAAATGCAGTAGGCATTCAAGTTATTGTAACCGAGGAATCTTACACATCAAAAGCAAGTTTTCTAGATCATGACTTTATTCCAACGTATGGAACAAATGACCAAAATGCAACGTTTTCAGGAAAACGAATGAAGCGTGGTATGTATCGTTCTGCAAAAGGAATCGAAATCAACGCAGACGTAAATGCTGCGGCTAATATTTTACGAAAAGTAGTCCCGAATGCATGGACAAACGGGATAGAGGGGTTAGGCGTGAAACAGCTCGCTAGTGTGTTAACTCCACTGACGTTAATCGTCCGTTAGGTCGAAACGTTAGAAACCCCCACTTCAAGCTTTGCTAAGTGGGGGAGTATTCATATAGATACGAAAGTTTCCATGTTATATCATCCCTTTTTGCTGCAAGAAGCGCAACCGATAACAGTTCATTGTCACTTCACCGAGCCGCTGTAAAAGTTGATAGTTCGCGTACGCCCCTACCGGCGCACCGATGATTGGTACAAGCTGCAACATCTTGGCTAAATCAATATAATCCCGGTATTCTTGCTGAAATTTCTCCCAATCAATATGATTTTCTATATTCGTATCCCACGTTTCAATAGCCTTCCATATTTCTTTCCGATGATCATCACTTGAGAAAGCGAGCTGGAATACGTGAAGAATGAATAACCGTTCTTCTTTTTTACTCGTATCATAGCCGTACAGCGTTGCCGCATCAAATAAAAATTTAATTTTAATGCTAAGCAAAAGCGGAAAGTCAGCAAGACCGAGCAAGAAACCTCCTGCTCCTGTCCCAGCTCCTTCCGCTGCTGCAACCCTCTTATACTCCTCCATTTTCTTTAGCACTTCTTCATCTCTTCTTTGCAGTGACCAATCCGTTTCTTTTAACTTCGGTTTGATGAAATTTGAACCAATGCTAATTCCTTGCACCATCGTTTTAATCGTCTCTGTTAGTATGTTTTGCACTTTTGTTGGAATGAATTGCTGCACTTTCGTTTGCATTGCTTTGGAAAAACGTGTCATTGCGGAAGAGTTTTTCACAATCTTTCTTTTCCACTGCTGCAATTCTAAGATGACCTTTTGTTCATATTCAGTCATACTTTTCTTCCTTTCAATATACGGTGAAACTTCCATTCATCAGATTTTTTCACCTATATTTTAAGTGCGGGATAAAATGAAACTTCCATAAGTAGGGGTTTTACTGCCCGTTAATGCGGGATAGGCGCTGTAAACGCTTTGCTCCGTATTGATATACAAATCCAACGCTAAATAACATATTTTCAAGAAATACAATTCCTGTCATCATCATATCCTTCGTTGCAACCGCAAATAGCACGGTGAAAATGACACCACCTACGCAAAGGATAGCACATAATAATGCGAGAAAATCCTTCATCTTCGCTTCCTCTGGGACAGGATATAAATCAAGCCATACCTTCAAACGATGATGCTTCCATAAGCTTAACAACTGATAGCCAATTAAATATAAAAACACGACACTGACAATAAGACGTGCATATAGAAATGGAACAAAGTATAAAATCAAGCTGCCAATTATAAGTAGACGAACATACAGCCCAAGATAATTTCCTGAACGTAAAAACGTACGAACAAATAAGAATAAATATGGTCGTTTTTCTGGTACGGTATTGAGAATAAAATCAAGCCATTTCCGGCGAGATACACGTTCCTTTAACGCTGGCACATCGACAAACATATTGGCAATGCGGTATAGCAATAACATTTTCTTTCCTTCTTCAGCAATTAAGTATTCCCAGTTCAGCGGTTTTCCTTTTACTTTTCGCTGCAAAAATACAAGATAAACCACCATTGCAAAAACGATTGCTCCCATATAAATGGCCGAAGCGCGCGCTACAAGGAAATACACAAAGAAAAAGTTAAGCACAAAACGGACCAACCAGTCAATGAGATGAATACGGTTATCCGTCATATAAGACTTTTCCCAAGTGACAAATAAATTCCAAGCTTTACTTAACACAATAGCGAACACAATTACTATGTATGTTGTTCCGGATTGTTTCATCTGCTGGAAATAGAGCGGGGCAATCGCCGCACTTGCCATCGCTACTATATACAGCTGGATGAGAAACGTAAATTGAAATGCTTTTGTGAAATATGCTTTTAATTTTTCTTCTACCGGCAGTAAATATACAAGATCCGCTTCTTTTAATAACGTTTGAATCGATCCTGCTGTTAATACAAGGCCTAATAGAACTGCTATAACAAATGCTGCTGGAAATGAAGGTGTTAATGTTTGTAACCATTGCTGATAATAATATGCACCCGCACCGATGATAAATACAAAAATAAATTTTAAATGATCATTAAATACATATTTACTATATGTACGAATCTCTTTTAAAAAATGACGAAATCGTTCTCTCCATAACTTTTTACTATTCATCAGCATCTTCTTCCTTCGTTAGTGCAATGTAAATATCATCAAGCGTTGCACCCGGCATGTTAAACTGCTGTTGCAGCTCTTCAAGTGTGCCCTGTGCACGAATTTCACCTTGATGCAAAATAATGAACGAATCACAATAACGCTCTGCTGTTGCTAAAATGTGTGTACTCATTAAAATGCCAGCACCGCTTTTCTTCATTTGATCCATCATTTGCAAAAGCGATTGAATGGCTAACGGGTCTAATCCAATAAACGGTTCATCCACAATATAGAGAGAAGGTTGTACTAAAAAAGCGCTCATAATCATTACTTTTTGTTTCATCCCTTTTGAAAAATGGGATGGAAACCACTTTAAACGATTTTTCATGCGAAACTCTTTTAACAGTTTTCCTACACGTTCTTCATATTCTTTTTCCTCAACGCCATATGCCATTGCCGTTAACTTTAAATGCTCTTCTAATGTTAACTCTTCATATAACACAGGTGTTTCTGGAATAAATGAGAAGCTAGAGCGATATGCTGTCATATCCTCTTTTAATGTCTTACCGTTAATCATAATGTGACCTTGTTTCGGCTCCATCAATCCGATAATGTGCTTAATTGTTGTACTCTTGCCTGCACCATTTAAACCAATTAAACCGACAAGTTCTCCTTTCTTAACGGAGAATGAAATATTTTGCAATACAGGCCGTTTTGTATATCCACCTGTGACATTTTCCACTCGCAATAATTGTTCCATATGACACCACTTTCTTCTTTATGTATGTGTAATCATCTTACCAAAAAATTAAAGCTCCTACATAGTACGGAACTTTTATAAAAAGAAAAAATTTCCTTTACATAACTTTTACAAAAGCGGACATCATAATTAGTGAGGAAGGAACACATTGAAAAAGCAACCATAAAAGTGATGAACACAGCATAGCGAAATCATCATGAAATGGGGTGTCTATAATGGACAAAGTGAGTGAGTTTACACGGAGCAGATAATTGTTTAATTTTAGAAACGGGGTGTCTCGAGGAGAGTAGATGCTGTTTTATAAAATAAACAAGTCATTTCAGAAGGATTGCAACATCATTTCATTGTAAATGGGGTGTCGACGGCAGAGTAGATGTCGAATTACCACGCATTTCCTAATAAATGAGGTGTCTGTTAAAGGTAGATTAAACGAAAACGCTTTTTCAACCCTTCTTCAGAAGGCAGGAAGCTTAATTAGCTTCCTGCTTTTCGTGTTTTTTCTACTATGTAATTATGGTAAAATACGGCTAAGACCACTGAAAGGATGAGGAATATGAATCATACAGCAGATAATTGTATTTTTTGTAAAATTATTGAAGGGCAAATTCCTTGCGCAAAAGTATATGAAGATGAGCATGTACTCGCTTTTCTAGATATTAGCCAAGTTACAAAAGGACATACACTCGTAATTCCAAAAGCACATAAACAAGATGTATTTGCGTTAACATCAGAAATTGCTGCACACATTTTCTCTGTCGTTCCAAAAATTTCGAACGCTATTAAAACCGAGTACAATCCAGTTGGCTTTAACTTATTAAATAATAACGGAGAAAAAGCAGGCCAAACTGTCTTTCACTTCCATCTTCATTTAATTCCACGCTACGGCGGAAAAGACGGATTTGGCGCTGTGTGGAAATCTCATCAAGGTGATTACACAATGGAAGAGTTACACAACATTGCAAACACAATTGCAACTAGTGTAAAGTAGTATAACACTTTCATCGGGACTGATGAGTTGAAAAGTTCAGATTTTGCAGATAATCTTTCTTATATAACATATTAAAACAGGCTAACCGTTTCATCTGAATAGATAACCTATTGTAGTATGTACAATAAAATTGTACATACCATACATATCCCGCCAATGAAAGCGAACCTAACAGCTTGTTGTTTCACCAAAAGTATTGGCGGATACGATCTTTTCTGTTTTAAAATAAAAAGTAATTGCATTGCTCGTACAAGAAAGAAAAGACTGACAATAAAACAAATTGTTGTAATCCATTTCACTTTTCTCCCCCCTTGTCTTATGCATATGCACGTTTTTACACATCATGAGTATAACGATAAAGTAAAACTTCCATCAGCGGATGCTTTTCCCGCTGATGGTTGGTTGAATCAATTAAGGAGGTCCTTTTTATGTCAAAATCTAAATTCTTTCTAACTGGCGTCATTTGTGGCGGAGCTGTTGCTGGACTTGCTGTGCTCTTTTCCACTCCTTCATCTGGAAAAGATATGCGAAGTAAGTTAAAAGAAAAAAGAAATGATATAAAGAAAACATTATCTGATATTACAACAGATACTAAATTATTAAAACGACAAATTGTTGAAACAGCTTCTGAAGGAAAAGAAGTAATTCAAGAATTAAAAAATGATATGCACGAAACATTCTCTACATGGAGACAAGATATTTCTCAAAACAAGCGCCATATTGAACAAGAAATTGAAGACATTCAAAAATCAATTGAAAAATTACAACAAGCAGTTCCGGATAAAGCGTAATTTTTCGTATATAACAAATATTTTTGATTCCGCTCTTCTCTTACACGGCACATGACATACATGTGCCGTATTTTTTATACAATTACACTGTTTCCTTTTTTCATGCAAATGAGAATAAAATTACGTTAATCTTTAATCTATTCCACAATGAAACGCTTCCAAATTCACTCGGAATTTGTATAGTTTTGTCACTTTTACGAAAAATTTTCACAATTCTAACAAAAAGACTTTATTAATTTTTATTTTACTGGCATAATAGATACTAATGAATAAGAATTGTATAAAGTGGGTGAACGAATGAAAAGCGGGGAAAAAAGTTATTCGATAAAAGAAGCGATGATTTTCAGTCAACGCATCGCTCAATTATCAAAAGCATTATGGAAATGTGTAGAAAAAGATTGGCAGCAATGGATTAAACCATACGATTTAAACATTAATGAGCATCACATTTTATGGATTGCGTATCATTTAAAAGGGGCTTCTATTTCAGAAATTGCAAAGTTCGGCGTAATGCACGTATCCACAGCTTTTAACTTCTCTAAAAAACTAGAAGAGCGCGGTTTACTTATATTTTCAAAAAAAGAAGATGATAAACGAAACACGTACATTGAGATTACAGATAAAGGGGAAGAATTGCTGCTGCAATTAATGGAGGAATATGATCCTGAAAGTAATTCTGTCTTTAATGGCGCTTTAGCTCTTCGTAATTTTTATGGTAAATTCCCAGAAAATATCGAATTAATCGCCATTTTACGAAATATTTACGGGCAAGATTTTATCGACATTTTCGAGAAATCCCTGGATAATATCGAGGACAATTTTACAGAGCTCGATGAAAAACTTGTTAAAAAATTTTAAATTCATTCTTTTAATGCCATCATACGTATAAATTCTCGCATTAATGGTTGAAATAAACCTTGACGCTCAAGCGCTTCTGCAGTCTCTTTTCCTTCGAGGCTTCGTGGAAGCGCTTTTTCAAATTTAGTCAACAATTCATCAAATAAAAGTAAACCTTCTTGCTTTTCGATTATGTATTGCTCGTTCATTTCTTCACAAAGAACTAACAAACGATCTACATCACGTCTCATCACTTTCTTCTTTATAATTAAAGAGTAAAATGGACACTTTTGTTCATCTATCATATTAAAAAGAAGCGATACATAATATTCTGCTTGTTCTAAGCGTTTGACAACGTCCATTTTCTTCCCTCTCTTTCTAATACAAGTTTCTCTATTTCAGAATTTTATAACACGAACAAAATATCGTATGATACAATAGATTCAATTATATGTATTTTCGCCAAGGGAGGACTCTCCTCGTGACAATTATATTTATCGTTTTTGCACTTATTGTTCTAGTTTATACGAATTTCATGACGCACACACTGTGTCAACAAAAACAAATGTCTGATCGACGCAAAACGGGTGTCTTTCGGTTCATTAATGTATGTATTACTATTTTATTAATTTCTAGTTATATAGAAATTATATTTCATGCAAAGTGAGGAAGGGAACCCCTTCCTCACTTTTTTCCTCTATAAACAAATTATACCTACTATTACTAATAAAATAAATAACACAAGCAACAAAATTAATTGTTGATTTATCATAAATTCAACCTCCTCACCTTCTTTTGTATGCCTATAAACCTAAAATGGTGATATGGCCTAATCTGACAATCCTCGCCAACAAATGGTTAATTTTCCTTTATCAATAGGAAAACAAGTTGAAATATGTTATATTAAATTTAGTACATATTGCTTATACTATAAAAAATACATAATAGTAGGAGTGTTTATTTCATGAAGAAAGCAATACTTGCCCTAGCTGTAACAAGTGTGTTCACATTATCAGCATGTGGCACTTCTGACAAAGTTGTAACGTCAAAAGCTGGCGATATAACAAAAGATGAGTTCTATGATGCAATGAAGAAACAAGGCGGTCAAAACGTCTTACGTAACATGACAATGGAAAAAGTATTCACTAAAAATTACCCAGTAAAAGACGATGCCGTTAATAAAAAATATGACGAATATAAAAAGCAATACGGTGATCAATTTGATGCTTTATTAAAACAAAGCGGTATGACTGAGAAACAATTAAAGGATTCCGTTCGCGCTGAGCTTTCAATGAGAGAAGCTGTGAAGGCAAGTATCACGGATAAAGAAGCAAAAGAAAATTACAAACCTGAAATCAAAGCAAGCCACATTCTTGTAAAAGATGAAGAAACTGCGAAAAAAGTAGAAGCTGAACTAGCACAAGGAAAATCTTTTGAAGACTTAGCAAAACAATACTCTGAAGATACAGGTTCAAAAGATAAAGGCGGCGACTTAGGATACTTCGGACCAGGTAAAATGGTAAAAGAATTTGAAGATGCTGCATATAAATTGAAAAAAGATGAAGTCAGTCAACCTGTAAAATCACAATTTGGCTACCATATCATCAAAGTAACTGACATTAAAGAATTGAAACCATTCGACCAAGAAAAAGATCGTATTAAAGGAGAACTTGTTGATAAGAAAATCCAAGATCCACAATTCATGAACGATCTTGTTACAAAAGAAATGAAAAAAGCAGATGTGAAGATTAACGATAAAGATTTAAAAGATATCTTCGAAGCTCCGAAAGCAAGTACATCTGGCGCACCTAGCGAACCTAGCAAATAACAAAAAAGCTCGGCATATGCCGGGCTTTTTTGTTTTGCGTATTAAATAAATAACTCCTTAATCTTTCAACTAGTTATTATATAATTTTATTTCTGAAGCTGAAGCAAATCCACTATGCCCTGATACCACTTCAAGCTTTACATACTGAGCATCTACTTTACTGAAACTTGCATTCTTTGTAAGTTTATCATCTGCCCAAGTTCCAGTAGCAACCTTTGTAAAGTTAACTCCATCTAGACTTGTGTATATATTATAACTAGTTATGTTACCATTAGAATTACTATCTTGTCTTGGAACATAAGCTAATTGTGATATACTAGTAACTTCATTAAGCTTTATCGTAATGTATGGAGCCTTATCACTGCCATTCCAAAACGTATGCCACATTGTTGCCCCGTTTCCGTCAACTGCATTTGCAGCAGCATTACCACCTGAATCTTGCTGACTTGAGAAACCTGCAACTGATAAGTTTTTGTGCGGTATTAATCCTACTACAGCCGTATCAGTAAACTTTAAGTTAACTGCATCACTTGCTGGATTTGAACCAACAGCAAACTTTCTAACTGTTAACGTAACATTTCCTGTTAAATCCGGTAAATTAGGAGAAGCAGGATTATATTTTGTCCAATTCGAACCTTGATCGATGCTGAATTCCATCGTACCGTCTATACCAAAAACTAAATTCTCATCATCATTTGAAGAAACATTAACTTTACCAGCTTTTCCAATTGGAATTAATAAAGGCTGCTCTGTTCCAATCACTCTTGTTAAAATACCGTTAGTTGAATTGATTGCTGCTATTTCTTCATTACTAAGAAGCATATCATCGCTTGTAGCAGCTTTATACGTTTTTCCTCCATCAATACTATATTCCGTATCAGTTTTAATTCCCATTAATTTTCCTGCATTTACTCCATCAAAACTAAATGTAGCAAGGCGCAACCCCAAACTTGGCAGTTGGGCTGTTATATTATTAGCTACTTGCTTTTGATTTACATTCGTTATTGTGGAGAATGCATTTAATATATTTAAAGTATATTGCTGAAGCTTAGCTCTATCATCTGTATTCAGAACATGGCTTCTAATTTGAGTAAGAAGATCCATCATCGGTCTTGGCTCATTAGCAAAAGAAGAAATGATGCTGCTGTTTAATTCTTGCCACTGCTCATCCGTTACACTTGGATTTTGTAACATGAGAGAAACGTAATCTTTCCATACTAAAACATTAATCGGTAAAATATTAGTGGCTGCCTTATAAATAGCAATTTTGTTATCTGATGAAGTCATTGCCTTAGCTAACCAACGTAATCTCTCGGATTGATCTAGTTTTGATTGATCAAGTTCAGCATCTTCAAATAGTAATATGTACGGCACTTGATTTTTCAAGCTATTATCTGACCAAGGAATAACAGTTGCAGCATGATGCTCCGATGCACCCCATCCAAATATATCATTTCCTAAATTCCAAGAGGATGGTTTGTCATTCCATATGAGTGCGCAATGCCCAGGTTGTCCAACAGGCATAGCTGCCACACCAAAGGCTTGGCTTACTTGCGTACCAAACTTTGAAATACCACCGCATACCGCACCATCTCTGTAAATTGAGGAAAGATTCCAACCTAAACCATAAAATGCATCATTTCCAGCTTGAACGCTAATCCCATCTTTGTTATATGTTACATATTTAATCAAATATGCACTTTTTCCTATATTATCTTGACTTTTAAGTTCTGGATGTTCCGTATTAATCATGTTTCTTGCCCAAGTTAAATCTTCTTCTGGTGACCAAGTATTCACTACTAATCTTAAATGCCAAACATCATATGTTCTAAAAACAGGAAGTAACTCATTATTTTGATCTGCTGATTTATAATGTTGGTACCTCGTTAATGGATTAATAGGTTGATTGTTTGTCCAATATTTTATAGGTTCAGCATGAGCTAACGATGTAGCTATCGCTAATTTTAAATACAATCCTTCATGAGAATCTGCATCCGTATTCCATATTGTATTCCATATCTCAAGTGCATTGACTGGATTTTTTCCAGTTGGACTGCCACCTTCAAGATAAGTATTCATCACATCTGTATTCTTCATCGCCCAGCTAAGAAATTTCTGATGGTCAGCATCTTTTTTAGCGAATGTATCCATTGCTGAAGCACCTGTTTGTGATATGAATTGCCACTGAGCCAAAGCTGCTGCAAATACTGGGTCTGTAAGTTTACTTTGCAAATTCGCTTCAGTGAGTTCCCCAACCTTTTCATTTAAATATGTTGTAAGATAACTCAAATGATCTTCAAAATTACCATTTGCAATTGCCTGATCTGTCTTTTGCTTCAATGTTTCTTGAGTCAACGACACCGTTTCAGCTGAAACTTTCGTATAAGGAATCGTAACAAAGCTCCCTGAAATAAGTGACATAGTTAATACTAAAGATAAAGTTCTTTTCAAAATAAGCCCCCCTTTTTTTGTTTTCAACCGTTTACTCTTGCATCATCCTCCCTTACATAAAAATTCCCCATACCTAAAGGTATGGGGAATTAAACTGCCAACATGAATGAAATTTGGCAGTTTCCTAACCTTTCGGCAACTGGCTGACATAGCGGCATGCACCTTAGTCCCTATAGCTTTGCGTCATTAGCTTTCACTAATTTTGCCTTTATCGAATTTAATTCTCGAATCGAATTATAGCAATATTTAAAACGTATTTATAGATTTTTTAATTAATTTAATCAATTTTTACTTATCTTAAAAATTTAGTTAAAGTTTATATGTTTAAAATTTCCATTTCATACTGTGGCATTTCTTAATTGTGTACAAAATTCTTCTATAGTTTTTTGCCACTAGTTATTATAGTTACCGTTCACCGTAACGTATCTAAATGCGGTTTTTATTTAACTTTCATCAATCGGGCTTTTACAGACAAATACATCTAGTACAAATTATAATGATTTTTTGAAAGCATATTAAATTCCACAAAAAAGTAAGTTACAATAGAACAAAGAAAAGAATCTACTATAAAGTGAAACTTCCATCAGCAGATGCTTTTTCTGCTGATGGTTAGTTGAAGCAACCGGGCTCTTACGGACGGTTTTTCTTCTTGAAATAACCTACATTACCGACCGTTTGAGCGGGATAAAACGAGAAGAAATGGAATTTATAAACTATAGGGGTATAAGAAAATGAACAATAAACTTCATGAACTCAATAAACAAAAAAAACCGCTATTCGTCACTGTGTATGACCAATTGTATAAATTAATCATGGATGGAACATTTCCTCAAGGCAGCAAGCTTCCAACAGAACCCGAATTGGCCAAAATATTTGGTGTGAGCAGAATGACATTGAGACATGCTTTGGCACTTTTGCAGGAAGATGGATTGGTTAAAAATATCCATGGAAAAGGAAATTTCATTACAAAATTCCATCATAATGAGAGTAGCGATGGCTTGGAGAAGTTGGGGAATCCCTTATATAAATGCTATACGGAAAAAACAGATGATATCGAACTAAATTTCCGAATTGATCTAGTAACGGACTATGCAGTGCAAGTATTAAATCAACAAATGACGGCAGTGGTCGCGTTGGAACGCTGGTATAAAAGTAATGATAAGATAGTAGCTTTTGCTTTTACGATGATGCCAATAGAAGCTGTTTCCAAGTTAAATCTTGACTTACAAAACGAGAAGCAAGTATTGGAAATGTTGGAGGAAAAAGTATATGAACTGGCTAATTCCTCTACCATTGAAATTAAACGTTCTAATTCCGTCAATACACCGTCATTAAAACACCAAATTTTCCATGGGGAAGAATGTGATTTAATTTTAGAAAGTGTATATATTAGTGATAAATACCCTGTGGTCTATAATAAATACTATATACCAACAGAATTTAGTCAAATTAGGATTAAAACATCTAAATAATCGAATGAACGATCTCCCTTAGAAACTTCCGTCAGTAGTTTTTTTCTTCCTTCACTGATGGTTAGTTAAACAAATCAGGGTCTTACTGCCCGTTAATGCAGGATAAAGTTCTATATTTAATTTGGAAGCGATGTATTTCATACGAAATACATCGCTTTTTTTTGTAACAAAAAAGACAAATTCCGAAAGAAAGATGGGTTGTGAGCACAATAAAGGTATGGTATCCTTTTCATTGTTAAGATATATACAAGTTTTTAGACAACTGTACAATATTGTATACTTCAAGGAGTTATCATACATTACCATGAAAGCGCAATCAGAAGGAAAGATGGTTTTAGTTATTCATGTAAATGCTTCCTTATAAACATCATAAGAAAGAAGGATATGATGTCCTTTTCATTGACCAGACTCATACAAGTATTTAGACAACCATACGATATTGTATATTTTAATGGGTTATCATTCATGATCATGAAAGCGCAATCAAAAGTAAGATGTTTTTAGTCATTTATGAAAACGTTCCCTTTTTAAACATCATGAGAAGGAAAGAACAAAAATGGGTACAACTGCGCACAAGAAAAAACCGCATATGAAACAAATGGTGTAGAAATTACTGAAACCATCCTTCTATCAAAGGATCAATTGGTAGTTAGAAGCGAGACAATCATGACTCAGGAAGACAATTTCCTGAATAACAAAAGGAGAGGAATAGAGCTATGTCTACAATAACTGCAGATGTGAGCATGAAAAAAACTCAGGAATATAATGCTAAGAAAGCAGTACCTATTACCTTACTGTTATTTCTATTATGTTTGGTAATTGACAATTCGTTTAAGATTATTTCTGTTGATATGGCAAAAGATTTTCACATTTCAGCAACAACAGTTAGCTGGCAAGCAACTCTAGCTGGCCTTGTGATTGGAATTGGAGCAGTGGTTTACGCAGCTTTAGCGGATTCCATTAGTATCAGAAAACTTTTTAGCGTTGGTATTATTTTAATATGTGTCGGTTCAATCATGGGGTATATTTTTCAACAATCGTTTTTACTAGTTGTTATCTCACGAATGATCCAAACTGCAGGTTTAGCATCAGCTGAAACATTATATGTTATCTTTGTAACAAAACATTTACCTGCAAATGAACAAAAGAAATTTTTAGGATTAAGTACAAGCAGTTTTGCTCTTTCACAACTTATAGGTGCATTAACTGGAGGTTATATTTCTACGTATTTTCATTGGACAACTCTGTTTTTACTTTCTTTAGTAACACTTTTCACACTTCCATTTATTTTAAAATATCTTCCTAAGGAAGAAACGAAAAACAGTAATGTAGATGTATTAGGATTATTCCTAGTTGGAACTATTTCAGCATCCCTTCTATTATATATTACCAATTTCAACTGGATGTACCTTATCTTATTTATTGTTGCAATTGCCTTGTTCCTTGCTTATATCAGCAAGAACTCAAAAGCTTTTATTGGAATATCATTCTTTAAAAATAAACAGTTTATCTCATTACTTGGAGTTGCATTTGTAATTTATTCTGTACAGTTAGCATATATTTTCTTATTTCCATTCTTGCTTGAAAAGATTTATGGTTTGCAGCTAGATACCATTTCACTATTATTGATTCCAGGCTATATCGCAGCTGCTATAGTTGGGGCTCTTTCTGGAAAAATTGCGAAGGTTCTAGGAAGCAAACAATGTATTACAATCGCTATGTCTAGCATTATAGTCAGCTTACTATTAGGCGGATTCTTTATAAACACTTCTGTTGTTGTATTCGTGATATCCATGATTTTATTCTCTAGTTCATTTGCATTCATGTATGCACCATTACTTGATTCTTGCATTTGTACGATTGAAAAAGAAAAAACAGGAACAGCAATCGGATTTTATAATTTAACACTTAATGTTGCTATGTCAATCGGAATTGCCTATACAGCAGCAATGATGGACCATTCTGCAATGCGACAAAGCTTCTTCGGGATTACAAGCAATTTGGATGCTTCCATGTTTAGTAATATCCTATTCATTCTCGTACTCATTACCCTTTTCAGTTTATCTCTATACTGGGTATTAGTAGGACGAAAAGCGACAAAATAGATTATTGGACAAGTTGTCTATTAGTTAACTAGTCATATAGAATTTCTTTGTAAGAAAACCTTAAAACATAGTAGAACCCTAAGCCCAAAAGCTTAGGGTTCTTTTTTAATTAAATTAAAAGGGCAGAGATAATGGGTTTGGATGAATCTGTCTAACCTACTCATCCCTAGCCATTTACCTATCTATTTTCCAAATCTTTTGCGATACCCGCATTTTCTACATAGTTCCTCTACTGCCTCTCTTCGTGAAAATCCATCTACAAGATTTGTTGCTCGCTCCCCTTCGATAATATCAGAAAATGAGGCATCGTTAATATTTCCAAGGTTGATAATGCCCTCACCATCTAAACAACAAGGGATAACCGTTCCGTTCGCTAAAATACCAGCTTGATTTCGAAGGCCATAACAGAAGCCCTTTCCATCATCCTCTTCTTCATGTAATGCAGGCCACTGGAATTCGTAATCTTGATTGATGAAAATGCGATCAGCAATCTTCAAGCCACTTCCTGGTGTGACCTTCTCTTCAATTTTGTACGGTAAATCAAATTCTTTCTCAATGATTTCTAGTAATTGTCTGTTTCGTTGTATTTCCAGATTCGTCTTATTGTCTTGTGTGAGATTCCATAATCTCAGTGAAACAATCAATTCCGATTGGCTCGTCGCTTCTTTAATAAAAGAAAGTATGCTCCTCACATATCCTTCCTTATCTGTAGAGCCCTCATGACCATCAAAGCTATGAAGCGAAAAATTCATCTGTCTAAGTGCAGGTTTATTTAATAACCTGTCCCTCTTTTTATTAATCAATGTTCCATTGGTTGTAATATTAACTTTAAACCCTTTTTCATGACATAAGTCTAACAATTGGTCTATTTTAGGATGAAGCAGCGGCTCACCTTTTACATGTAAATAAATATAGTCTGTGTAAGGTTTAATTTGGTCTAATCTCTTAGAAAAATCCTCCACAGAAATGAATTGCTTCTGCCGTTCTGTTGGCGGACAAAAGCTGCATGCAAGATTACATACACTTGTAATCTCTAAGTAAAACTTCTTAAACTTTTTCAAACTCAATTCCTCACTTCTTTGACTACTTAGAACAGGATAAAATATTGTTCTATCACTATTACAGCATAATTTTTCATAAATGAAAACATACTTATTCAAGGAAACTACTGTTACTATTTTCCCTGTTTAGAAGAATGCAATTTTATTTTGCTTATTACTTGTCCTGCTACAAGAAAGTAAGCGTCAAATATTCCCCACCTACAAGTTGTAAATAGCCCATGAGATAATCTTCTTACATCCTACATGTGGAGGTTTTTTCATGAAAAAACAGCTTATAAAGAAAGAACGTGTTTTGAAAAAAGATTGACCAAAACACGCTCTTAATATATTCAATTGAATGATTCTTTTATAAAAAAGTTTGATTATTTTCCATACTTCTTATAGAACTAACGCACCCGTTAGCTTAAGTACATTCTTTCACAATCTTGTTTTTATAATAAAGGCTATGTTTAAGAATAATGTTCATTATTTTGAAGTTTTAAAGGAAGTCCGTTAGGTGCTTCCTTAATGAATATTTTAAGAAGATGGGGAATCACCACTTGAATATCAAATTTGTACCGCACCTATCTAAAAATAACGTCCCACTCTATTCATATATTTTATATACTCTTCCCCAAATTTCTTGATACACCATCTTTCTTCTGAAAGAATAATCCAGTGCGCTGATATTTGGAAAACTATTAATAACCCAAGCAATATCCATGAATGTGTAAGCAATACACAACCCAAAAAGTAAATGAAATATGCAATGTACATAGGGTTGCGGGATATTCGATATAACCCGTTTACATTTATCCCATTCATTTTAGGATTAGCATAATTTACTATAGATACCGCATATAAAACAATTCCTGAAATATAGATTATCAGGCCGATATAAAACCAAACCGAGTCTGTTCTAATTTTGAGTAGTAATAAAAATAATAGCATAAGGGCGGTCGTAATTTGATAAATCCAGAGAGCCACTTTTTCTTTTCCAAATAATGGAGCAAAGAAACCTGCACGTTTAGGCCCCTCTTTACTTATTGCACTCAATAGGCCATACCTTATAAGTATAATTGGTATAACTGTCAAAAATGCATTCATTCTATCCCGCCTTTTAGGTCTTTAATTTACAATTGAAGTTTATTACTACATTATTTATATTACGAATACCCAAAAATATGTAAACTTACATTTATCACATAATTTTAAAAAATTATCTAGTGTTTGAAACATATTCATCCTCCTCACTTAAATACTTCACAAATATATTTCATATTTTCCAAAAATTATATGTTCATTTAACAAAAAAAACTTATGTTCACCAGAGCTATTAAGTGGTACAGTTAATAACCGTCAGATTGTGGCTGAAGCATGGGAAGTGGCTCTAAATGGTAGGCCCCAATTGATGTTCATATTCCTTTATGGTTATGGAGCAGAGCAAGCTTTCCGGAACTTGTAATCTCAAAATAAAGTGAAAAAACGAAGGGGTTTATCCCTTCGTTTTTATGTTAAGAATAGAACTGATTTTATTTATTTGGCATCGAATCTATATATTTTTTAACTACTTCATATACATATTCTTGATTTGCCGCTGCGGTATTGGGGTTGTATTTTCCGCCGTTTACTTTATTGTTAGATAATACTCGAATCCCTAAGAATGGTACATCATAAGCTTCTGCGATTTGCGCTGCGGCAGCACCTTCCATTTCTTCTACAGATGTACCGTATTTTGTATGGAACCATTTAATTCTATCAACTTCATTATTCCAAACGTCTGCAGAACCTATAGTACCTTCAACAACCTTACCCTTAGTGTATTTATCTTTTACTGCATTAGCAGCTGCAAGTAAGTCTTTATCTCCCTCATAGTAATGGATTTTTTCAGCATTAGGGTCTTCGCCTGCACTTCCTTCAGAAGCCATTAAGTCCATAGGTTTCCACGTAGTTGGATCAATTCCTTGGCTTTCATCCTTATTTCCTGTTTTTAATGAACCTAGGTTTACAGTTCTTTGTCCTAAAACAATATCAAATACGTTTAAATTAGGATCATGTCCACCTGATGTTCCTTGGTTAATAATCGCTATAGGCTTATATTTTTCAATAGCCACCGCTGTAGCAGCTGCTGTATTTTCCATTCCTTTACCTGTTTTCTCAACGATTACAGGATAGTTGTCTACAGTTCCTTTATAAAATACAAAAGTTCCAGATTTTTCCTCTTTCACATTTTTTAACCTTTTTGCAAATTTTTCAGCTTCTATTGGCATTGGACCTTGAATTAAGATAGGTTTTTGATTGCTTTTTGCCTCAGTTACTTGTTTTGAACTAGCATTACATCCTGCAAGTATTGAGAATGACAATGCGATAGTAGTTGCTAGAGAAGCATATTTTTTTAACATGTTGTTCTTCATAAATAATCTCTCCTTTTTCTCTTGTTGTTTGATACACTCGAGGTTTTGGTCCAAAGAAAAAAGTTCTAGAAATTGTAGAAGAATCTCTACTTTCTAGAACTACGGTAGTCAAAGTTAATTAAGCAAAAAATGAGGCGAATGCTAAATTATAGAACGGTAGCGGCTCAATACACCGAACGACCGAATACTTTAACCCGTAGTCTAGTTCTTTCATTGGGAACTAGGTAGAAACGCTCGGACCATATTACCGAGTATATACGAGTGATGATATTTAAGATTATTACATTGGTAATATAACAAACTTTTAGTGAATACGCAATAAAAACATGAACATTTTTTTCTAAAATTTGAAAAATGTTCGTTTTTATCGATATAACAGATAGAAGATTTTGTTTCTTAATAGATTCGGTCGTAAAAAACTTAAAATCCATATACTAGACTAGAATTAGTTCATTAATCAAAAATATGAAGTAAAATGATTTCTCTTTGAAGTTATATAACTGTACAGTAATATTGTGCTATGAAAATAATAATGCATTTGAAAAAGGAGCTAGCATCGCTAAATTAAATCTTAATAAGTATACAAATATGGTAGTAGTCAACCGAAAGATTACGATGTCTTTACCGAACAAGCAACTACGCTTTCACAAGAAATACAATAATGATTTCGATAAAAAAACTACCCACCCGTTAAAGTGGATAGCTCCTTTTATTTAATTGCCTCATGAACTTTTAACTGCTTACCTTTTATCGTTGTATTTTTCATTACTTTTAAAACAAGTGGTCCTTTTCCGTTTAATATATCAACATAAGAAACATTATCCTGTATCGTAATAATCCCTATATCATCCGCTGTAACACCTGGAATTTTGGCAATTGTACCAACAAAATCCACTGCTCGGATTTTCTTTTTCTTCCCACCATTAAAGTAAAGCTTCATGATTCCCTTATTTAGACTAGCACTTTTATCTTTTTTAATAATTGGCTTAGCATTTATTTTTTCTTCAAATGCCGCCTTTCTTTTTGTAACTTCTTCTTTTAAAGGAGCATCTATTTTTAAAATTTCAAAACCGATATACTCTTCGATTTCTGCTAGAAATCTCTCTTCATACGGAGTTACAAATGTAATTGCTTTTCCGCTATTACCAGCACGTCCTGTTCTTCCTGTACGGTGTACGTAACTTTCTTTTTCTAATGGAATATCGTAATTGATGACGTGGGTAATATTCTCAATATCAATTCCTCGTGCTGCTACATCTGTCGCTACTAAATAGCGGAATTTCCCTTTTTTAAAGTCATTCATTACTGCAAACCGATCTTCTTGCACCATACCACCATGAATTTTATCACAAGGATAGCCAGAACGTTTTAACTGTCTAAATACATCATCTACATTTTCTTGCGTACGGCAGAAAATAATGCAACTATCTGGATTTTCAATAATTGTTATATCTTTCAAAAGAGAGAACTTCTCTTCTTCCCTCACTTCTAAAAGACTATGTTCAATTTTATCTGTCGTAATACCAGATGCTTTAATCTCGATGTTGATTGGTGATTCCATATATGTACGAGACAAATTTTCAACATCTTCTGGTAATGTCGCAGAAAATAGCATCGTCATTCGGTTCGTAGGTAGTTCGTCAATAATTGCTTCTACTTGATCGATAAAGCCCATATTTAACATTTCATCTGCCTCATCAATCACCAAATACTTCAAACACTCTAACGAGAAAGTCCCTTTTTCAATATGATCTAATACACGTCCAGGAGTGCCGACAACAATATGTGTCTTTTGCTTTAGTTCTAATTTTTGACGCGCAAATGGAGATTTTCCGTAAACCGCAGTTGCTTTAATACGCTTAAATCTTCCTATATTCGTAATATCTTCTTTTACCTGCGCAGCAAGTTCCCTTGTTGGTGTAAGGATTAACGCCTGCGGCTTATTTTCTTCCCACTCAACCATTTCACAAAGCGGAATCCCAAAAGAAGCTGTCTTACCGCTTCCTGTTTGTGATTTTACAACAAGATCTTTCTTTTCTAATGCAATTGGGATGACTTTCTCTTGCACTTCTGTTGGCTTTTCATATTGTAAGCTAGCAAGTGCTCTTATAATTTCCTTACTCAATGCGTAATTGTTAAAACTTTGTGGACTCATGTACTAACCTCATTTTGTTATATATTCTTTTATGTATTTTTCACCATTGTATGAATACCATATGCATAATTCCATTTTTTCTATGGAGTTTTAATTTCTCCTTGGTATCATAAACTCGAAATCCAAGTTCCAGCATCTGCAATATTCTTAAATGTTCTAAAATAACAGCAACTCTTATATGATAGTTTATGAATTTTTGCAACATCATTCCTGCTAGACCTGTTTTCAGATTGAAGAAGTCTTCCGAAAATGCATCAACGTAGAGTATTAATAAGTATACGTCATTTTCAACACATATGCCTACAAATCTAACACATCTTTTTCTGAACAAATTTGTCTCTCAACAGAAGCACATTCAATATATTTTTTGTTGTTTTTTTCCACCACTCTATGAAAACTCCCGCCACTTATCTCCTTCGGATCTTGAAGTGGGGGTTTCTCGTGTATCACCTTCAAGAGATGCTTAACACGAGTGGAGTTGACACAGCTGCCTGATGGCACAACCCCTCTATTCCATCGGCAAACACCTTTGGAACTGCTTTTTTAAGATGTTATAGGAACCATTCACATCTGCGTTCAGTAATTTGTTCTCTTTCGTACGATACAAGCCACGTTTGATACGTTTTCCACTGAATACAGGGATATCTTCCTCCCCGTAAGTGGGGATATCATCATTGTCTAAAAAGGATGCCTTACTTGTATACGATTCTTCCACGACTTGTACAGTAATACCTTTTCGTTTTGCCTTATAGGTGATCATTTCAATGAGTAGATTATGCGGGATATGGCAGAACGATTGATTCTGTCGTTTCCCCATTTCACTGTTTTGTTTCCAAGATGTATTTTTCCCAATCACAATCATAGAAACTTCCTGTTGTATTGCCAGCTGGACAATGTGATAACTCATTTTATGAAAGAGATCTTTTATTTTAAGAAACCGTTTCTCATGAAGCCTCTCTAAACGTTTTGATGTGTGTGGTCCTTCTTTTGATTCTTTTCCATGACGAAGAATACCCAGTAAATGAGCCTTTTTCTTGTTGTAGTATTGATTAATACTTTTAATCACATTGCCCTTTACTAACACAGGAGTAGCCCCTATATTCGTTGTGATAGTTGCAATGTTATTGATTCCTAAGTCAATACTCATATAGCGATTATTGTCGACATGCTCAGGTGCTGGCTCAGGTTGTTCTGTCACAATCTCCACTTTAAACTTCCCATAAGCAGGAGAAACACGTACCTCTTTCAGATTTTCGATATATCCGAACAATTTACCGATATTTAATTGTATGCTTGTTTTTGGAAAACGAATGTACTTATCTTGGAGTTTACACACTTGATTCGTGAAAACAATTTCTTTCATAGATGATTTCATATATTTGGGAATGCGAGGTCTGCCTATAAAAGTGGAAGAATGTTTCTGATATGCTTTCATAGAAGCAAAAAATGATTTCCAGTTTTGATATAACTTTTTCATAACTGCTTGATTCGTTTGCGCTGGCAAACTCATATAGTCTTGTTGCTTCATTGTTTTAAACAAACAATCTAGGAAGTGATACGATAAGAACGATTTCTCTTTTGTCGGGAATGCAAACAGATTACATTTGATTTTTTTCCGTTCTTCTACCAGCTTTTCTTTCTGCTTTTGCACACGTTTTTGGTACGCACGAAGTTGATTTTCATTCATAGCTTCAATATGTGCTTGCAATGTATGGAGAACTTCTTGCTGAAGTGGCTGTAATGGTTGATCCGTACGTAAGGCCGTATACACTTGGCGAATATAGAAGTTTGTTGTATTGTAGAGATTTTTTGCATTTTGACACATT